>NZ_JBITHV010000020.1:0-87424 GCF_044458365.1 Kribbella sp. NPDC050470
CACCCTGCGATCCTCGGCCGGAACATCCACGGGCACAGTCAACGCCATAACCCATGATCCCACGAGGTAAAGCTATTTCGTTACCGCGACACTAGCAGCAGAACGGGAACCGCCGGGTGGTGGTCGTTCGTGGGACCTGCATGAAACCCAGGTACGACGACGTGGCCGCCGACTACGACGAGTGGGTCGGAGCGGGGGCCGCCCTGGACGATTCGACCTTCGCCGAACTGGTCGGCGACGTGACCGGTCAGGCGGTGTGCGTCGTCGCCTGCGGCCAAGGACGTGAGGCCCGCTACCTGGCCGCTCAGGGGGCGGCCGTCACCGCGGTAGACCTGTCGGAGAAGCTGCTCGAGAAGGCCCGGACGCACGAGGAGACCGCGCCGCTGGGCATCACGTACCAGCAGGGCGACGCGCACACCCTGGACGGCGTCGCGACCGACTCCTTCGACGGCGTCGTCTGCTACATGGCGCTGATGGACATCCCGGACCTGGACCGCGCGCTGCACTCCATGGCGCGCGTCCTCCGCCCAGGCGGTTGGTTCGTCGTGTCGATCACCCACCCGTGCTTCAAGACCCCGGCCGCCGGCGAGCTCGTCGACCACGTCGACCAGAGCGTCCGCCGAACGATCGGCAAGTACTACGTCGAGGGCTACTGGGACGGCCCCGGCGCCCATCGCAACGCGCTGCCGGTCGGCGCCTACCACCGAACCCTCAGCACCTACGTCAACACGCTCACCGCAGCCGGCTTCACCATCGACCAGCTCCGCGAACCACCCCAGGACACCCCGATCTGGCGCGAGGTCGCCCAACTCCTGTACATCCGCGGCCGGCTGTCAGCGCCGCAGGAACCTCGCCGCGCCGACGGCGGTGAGGAGTAGGAGTACGGCGCTGACAGTCGCCGACACGTGGAAGCCGGTGGTGAAGGCTTCGCGGGCGGTGGGGGAGGTCAGGGCTTCTCGGGTCAGCTCGGCTTCGTGGCCGAGCTGATTGCGGTAGACGGCGGTGATCAGGCTGCCGAGGAGGGCGATGCCGAGGGCGCCGCCGAGCTGGGGTGCGGTGGATGAGATCGCGGCCGCGCCGCCGGCCCGTTCTTCGGGGGAGGCGCCGATCATGAGGTTCGTGGCCAGCGCCATGGTGGGGGCGAGGCCGGCCGAGATGATGATCGAGCCGGTGACGAGGACGCCGAGCGGGCCGACCTGGGTGAGGACGACGAAACCGGCGACGGCGAGCAGGAGGCCCGTGGCGATCACCCGGCCGGGGCTGAAGCGGTTGGCCAGGCGTGGCGCGAGCAGCGAGCCGGCGATGGTTCCGGCCGCGGATGGCGCCGTCCACAGGCCCGCCTCGAGCGGGTCGAGTCCGTGGGCGAGCTGGAGGAGCTGGGCGATCGCGTAGTTGACGCCCCAGAGCACGAAGATCGCCAGCGCCAGAGCGATCGCCGACGCGCTGAACGCGCGGCTGGTGAACAGGCCGAGGTCGAGCATCGGATCGTCCAGCCGCCGCTGCCGCCGGACGAACACCCCGCCGAGCACGACGCCGGCCGCGATCACCGCGACCCACCGCCAGGCGAACCCGTCCGCCGCGATGTGCTTCAGGCCGTAGACCATCGGCAGCACAGCGGCCATCGACAGCACCGCACTCGACAGATCGAGCCGCTTGCCACCCGGTGCCTTGTATTCGGGCAGCAACCGCGGTCCGACGACCAGCAAGGCCGCCATCACCGGTACGCCGACCAGGAACACCGAGCCCCACCAGAAGTTGTCGAGCAACCAGCCTCCGACCAGCGGGCCGATCGCCGTACCGCCGGACACGCTCGCGACGACGATGCCGATCGCGAACCCGCGTTGCCGGGCGTCCTTGAACATCGATGCGACCAGCGAGACGACCGACGGCATCAGCGTCGACCCCGCGATCCCCATCAAGGCACGCGTGCCGATCAGCATCGCGGGACTGACCGAGTACGCCGC
The DNA here is from genome assembly GCF_044458365.1 of Kribbella sp. NPDC050470. NCBI lineage: Bacteria > Bacillati > Actinomycetota > Actinomycetes > Propionibacteriales > Kribbellaceae > Kribbella > Kribbella sp. NPDC050470. The sequence goes on from NZ_JBITHV010000020.1 coordinate 1,965, forward strand.
CAGCACCGACGCGACGCCGTACACGGCTGCACCGCCGAGCAGCAGCCGGCGGCGTCCGATGCGGTCGCCCCACGCGCCCATCGTGACCAGCGAGCCGGCCAGCAGGAACGCGTAGATGTCCACGATCCACAGCAGTTCGGAGCCACTCGGCCGCAGATCGGCTGCGATCGACGGCAGTGCCAAATGGGTCACGGTCAGCTCGAGCGAGGCGAGCAGCGCGGGCAGTGCAAGCACCGCCAACCCCATCCACTCGCGCCGGCCGGCGCGGCAAACCTCATCCTTGGTTGATGTCACGCCCGACAGTCTCGAACCTCAACAAAACTTGAGGTCAACTACCGTTCGGAGACCTCGCGCAGCACCGGTTTCACGTCGACGACGGGCGTGCCGTCGAGGGCTTCGAGCCGGTCGACCTGCAGGCGCAGGCCGTCGGTCGCGACGATGGTGACCTGGTGCAGGCCGAGCGGGTTCGGCCGGTCGGGGGAGCGGGTGCTGAAGACGCCGGTCTGCGGACGGGTGTCGTCGCTGCGCGGATGTACCGCGAGCACGTCCCGATCGGCCCGGTCGAACCAGGTGATGACGATGATCTCGTCGCCGACGGCCAGGTCGCGCAGCGCGTCCCGGACGGACTCGTCGAACACCAGCCACGCGCTGGGCGCGCCTTCGTCCGGCTGACGCGGGGCTTCGTCGCGAGTCCGGAGCACCGACTCGACTCGACCAACTGGTTTGAGTACGAACATCACGCCGGGTACCTGTACACGGTCTGCAGCGGCTCGCCCGGGACATGCACGTGCAAGGCCAGGCCGGGATGGGCTCGGGTGTCGACGACGCGGCCGTCCGGAGCCGGCGGTTCGAAGGGGAGTGGCACCGTCGAGCGGATGCCCGGGGCGCCGAGAACGGGATGACCGGCGAAGGTGGTGACGATCGCGTTGTGCACGTGGCCGGTGAGCAACGCGGTGATGGCCTTGCCTCGCAGCACCGCCTCGAACGTCTCCCGGGACTGCAGCATCCACTGGTCCATCACCGGATGATGCAGCTCCAGCGGCGGATGGTGGAAGGCCACGAACACCGGTCCGTCGAAGGGCTCACGCAGTACGCCGTCCAACCAAGCCAGCGACTCCTCCGACAGCAGGCCGTGGTCCGCGCCCGGCACCGTGCTGTCGACCAGCACGAACCGCGCCGCGCCGACCTCCCGCACCTGGTGGACCGGGTGCCCGTCGCCCGAGATATCGACGTACGCCTTCAGCCCAGTCCGCAGCGGTGCACTCACGTCGTGGTTGCCGGGCAGCACCAGCGTCGGGATCTCGGACTGCAGCTCCGCCGCGAGCTCGGCGTACTCGGACTCCAGCCCGTGGTCCGCGAGATCCCCGGTGACCAGTACGACGTCCACCGGCCGGCTGAACTCGCCCAGGTACGACGTGATCCGGCGCAGCCGGGACAGCGCCTCCTCGGAGCCGTCGAGATGCGGATCACTCAAGTGCGCGATCACGTACATGCGGAAACACTAACCGCAGAAGCCGCCCGGAAGGTCGTTGCACGGGACGAGCCCACCCCGCGCCAGCACCGGCCGCACCTGTGGCGAGCGCAGGTACTCGAGGAAGGCCGCGGTGAGCGAGTCGGCCGCCGGCGTCTTGTAGGTGTAGGCGTGCTCGACTTCCCAGAACTTGTACGTCCCGTCCGCCACCTTCGCCGCATCCGGTACGACGGCGTCGATCGAGGCGACCGCGATCTCCGGGTACTTCCGGGTCCCGCCGAGCTCGGCGTACCCGATCGCGCCGTCGATCTCGTTCACCCGGGTCAGCAGCTCCTCCGTCGTGCCGACCTCGCAACGGTGGAACTTGGCCGCCGGGTCGTCGCGGCGGCAGTCGTCGGAGGAGATCCCGAGCTCCTGGTCGCCGTCGAGCACCTTGTCCCGGAACACCCGCCGCGAACCGGAGTCCGGCCCGACCCGGCTGACCATCCGGATCGGCAGGTCGCGCCCGCCGAGCTGCTTCCAGTTCGTCACCCGTCCGCTGTAGACGTCTTGAAGCTGCGCGGTCGTCAGCCCGGTCACGTCCGCCGACCTGTTGACCGCGACCGCGAAGACCACGACCGCGACCGGCTCGCCCCACAGGTCCGGCGCGTCCTCCGCCGTACCGTCGGACATCGCGATCAGCTTGCCGGCCGCGCCCGCGTCCTGCGTCCCGGTCTCCTCGAGGGTGCGGATGCCGCTGCGGCTGCCGTTGGCCGCGATCGTGATGTCGGCGTCGGTGCAGTCGGCCGCGTACGCCGTACGGACCTCGCGCATGGTCGACTCGACCGCGGTCGACCCGATGATCCGCACCTGCCCGGAGGCGCAGTTGTCCGGCGGCTGCAGGACGTCGACCACGAACAACGCGACCAGCGCGCCGACGAGCAGCAGCGACATCGCGCCGAACAGCAACGTACGGCGACCCGGCCCGCGCGGCCGGGGTTCGTGGTAGACGCCGCCACCGGTCGAGCCGCCGGCCAGGTAGCCGGAGTGCGTCACGCCCTTGCCGGTGCCGGACAGCACCAGCAGGAACTTGAAGTGGTCGCCGCGGTTGATCGCGATCCGCGGGACGACCAGCTTGCTGGTGTCGACGTAGTTCGCCGGGACGATCCGGCGCTGCAGCATCTCGCCGAGCGACTTCGGCTTGGACTCGGTGACCTTCAGCCCGACGATCTTGCGGTCCGGGAACGCGAACGACACCTTCTCGTGCATGTCGTGCGGATCGATGTCCATCCCGCCGGCGTTGTCCAGCCGGAGCAGCACGATGCTCGGGTTCTCCACCACCGCACCCTGGTGGCGGACCTCGACGTCGACCATCCGGTGGGCCTTGTCGGTGCTCGGGTAGACCCCGATCGGGGCGTCCACCTGCACCCGGTAGACGAGCCGTTTGCGCCGCAGGACGTAGCGGTCCACCAGCCAGGCGACCGCCGTACCGATCAAAGCGATGGCGGCGATGATCGTTTCGAGATTGATGTCGCCGAGACCCGAGAAATCCAACGTTCCCTCCCGCCGAAAACGCTATCCACCCGCGGTGAACGGATGCTTACCGCACGATGACGCGCCGGGGCTGACCTTGGCCGGGACCGGACTGTCTGCGAGATTGGGCGGCATGGCTGAACAGGTGGATGTGGTCGTGATCGGACTCGGCGTCGGCGGCGAGGAGGCCTCCGGCCGGCTGGCGGAAGCAGGGCTGAACGTGGTCGGTCTCGACCCACGGCTGGTCGGCGGGGAGTGCCCGTACTGGGGCTGCATCCCGAGCAAGATGATGATCCGGTCCGCGAACCTGCTCGCCGAGACCCGCCGCGTCGACGGCATGGCCGGTACGGCGACCGTGCAGCCCGACTGGGCTCCGGTCGCGAAGCGGATCCGCGAGGAGGCCACCGACACCTGGAACGACCAGGTCGCGGTCGACCGGCTGGTGAAGAAGGGCGTCACGTTCCTGCGCGAGCGCGGCACCATCACCGGCCCGCGCACGGTGAAGGCGGGCGACCGGGAGTTCGAGGCGTCCCGCGGCATCGTCATCGCGACCGGCACGGTCCCGGTGGTCCCGCCGATCGACGGCCTGGCCGGCACCCCGTTCTGGACGAACCACGAGGCCATCGAGGCGGACACGCTGCCGGCCTCGATCGTGGTGCTCGGCGGCGGCGCGATCGGGCTCGAGCTCACCCAGGTGTTCGCCCGGTTCGGCGTCGAGGTGAAGGTCGTCGAGGCGGCCGACCGGGTGCTCGCGATGGAGGAGCCCGAGTCGAGTGACCTGGCCCGGGAAGTGCTCGAGCGCGACGGCGTCACCTTCCACACCGGCACGCCGGCCAAGCAGATCTCCCACGACGGCGACGGCTTCACCGTCACCCTGGACGACGGCACCACGGTCACCGGCGAGAAGTTGCTCGTGGCAACGGGCCGCCGGGTGGACGTGAAGGGCCTCGGCCTCGACCAGGTCGGCATCGATCCCGGCGTCCGGCGGGTCGAGGTGGACGAGCACGTCCGGGCCGGCGACGGCGTCTGGGCGGTCGGCGACGTGACCGGCGTCGGCGCGTTCACCCACAACGCGATGTACCAGGCCAACATCGCGGTGCACGACATCCTCGGCAGCAAGGGCGCGCCGGTGGCGAGCTACCACGCGATGCCGCGGGTGACCTTCACCGACCCGGAGATCGGCGCGGTCGGGATGACCGAGAAGCAGGCGCGCGACGCCGGCCTCGACGTGAAGATCGGGTCGTCTCAGCTGCCGTACTCGTCGCGGGGTTTCATCCACAAGCCGGGCAACGACGGCTTCATCAAGCTGGTCGTCGACAACGGGCGCGGGGTGCTGGTCGGTGCGACCAGCGCCGGACCGACCGGCGGCGAGGTGCTCGGCGCCCTCGCGGTCGCGGTCCATGCGGCGGTTCCCGTTCACACTCTGCAACAGATGATCTACGCATACCCGACATTCCACCGCGCGATCGGGGACGCGCTGAAGACTTTGTGAGACGTTGTTGCGATCGGGTCGCAAATAGATCAACAATGTCGGGGTGCACGTTCCTGATGGCTTCTTCGACGCACCGACCTCGATCGCGACCGGCCTGATCGCCGCCGGCGCCGTCGGCTTCAGCCTGCAACGGGCCAACCGGGAGATCCGCGAGGCCGGCCCGGCGCTGGCCGGGCTGACCGCGGCGTTCGTGTTCGCGGTGCAGATGGTGAACTTCCCGGTCGGCGCCGGGACCAGCGGGCACCTGCTGGGTGGCGCGCTGGCGGCCGCGTTGGTCGGGCCGTGGAGCGCCGTACTCGTGATGTCGACGGTGCTGCTGGTCCAGGGGTTGCTGTTCGCCGACGGCGGCCTGACCGCGCTCGGCACCAACATCACGCTGATGGGCATCATCACCGTGCTGGTCGGCTACTTCCTGACCCGCGCGGTGCTGCGGGTACTGCCGCGGAAGGTCGGCAGCGTCGTGCCGGCGGCGACCGTCGGCGCGCTCGTGTCGGTCCCGGTGGCCGCGCTCGCGTTCACCGGGCTGTACGCGATCGGCGGCGCGGTCGACATTCCGCTCGGGAAGCTCGCGACCGCGATGGTCGGCTGGCACATTCTGGTCGGGATCGGCGAGGCGGTCATCACGGCTGCGGTTCTGAGTGCAGTCGTCGCGACCCGGCCGGACCTGGTGTACGCCGCTCGCCACCTGCAGAAGGACCTCGTGCTTGTCGACGCCGACGGCAACACGTCCACGGTGTCGCCGGACAAGCCGGTCGCGGCCAAGCCGGCCGGGCGGACGCTCGGGGTCGGCGTCGCGGTGACGCTGCTCGTGGCCGGTGGTCTGAGCCTGTTCGCGAGCGCGCACCCGGACGGACTGGAGTTCGTCGGCGCCAAGCTCGGCTTCGACAGCGCAGCCAAGGACTCCGCGGTCGCGGGCAGCCCGCTGGCCGACTACGGCGTCAGCGGGATCGGCAACGCGGAGGTCTCCGGCGCGCTGGCCGGCATCATCGGCGTCCTGGTCACCATCGTCGTCGGCCTGGCGATCGCCAAGCTCGCGTCCCTGCGGTCGAGTAGAGCTTCGTGAACGGTGACGGTCTTCTCGTAGCGGTGGACAGCCGGGTGCATCGCATCCCGGCCCAGGTGAAGATCGTCGCGCTGTTCGTCTTCGTCCTCGCCGTCGTCTCCACGCCGGCGCATGCCTTCTGGGCCTTCGGTCTGTACGCCGGGATGCTCGTGGCCGCCGTGTTCGTCGCGAGACTGCCTGGGCTGGTGGTGTCTCGCCGGCTGGCCGTGGAGACGCCGTTCATCGTGTTCGCGCTGGTGCTGCCGTTCGTGGCGACCGGGCCGCAGATCGACGTACTCGGGCTGGAGTTGTCGCAGTCCGGCGTACTCGGGGCCTGGAATGTCTTGGCGAAGGGCACGCTCGGGGTGGTCGCGGCGATCCTGTTGTCGGCGACGACCGCGCCGCGGGACCTGCTGGCCGGGCTCGAACGGTTGCGGCTGCCGTCGACGCTGGTGGCGATCTTGTCGTTCATGATCCGCTACCTGAGCGTCGTGTCCGACGACCTGCAGCGGATGCGGATAGCCCGGGAGTCACGTGGGTACACCGGCGGCCGGGCCGGTCATCTGAAGGCGGTCGCCGGGGGAGTGGGCGCATTGTTCGTCCGCAGCTTCGAGCGCGGCGAGCGAGTCCACCTGGCGATGCGCTCGCGCGGCTACACCGGGCGGATGCCGACGTTGAGCGACCAGGGTGCCACCTCGGCGCAGTGGCTCGAGGGGCTGACGATCTCCCTGGCCGCCGTACTCGTCGCGGTGGCGGTTAGGGTGAGTGGCTTGTGAGCGGTCCCGCGATACAGGTCGAGCGTCTCGTCTTCGCCTACCCCGACGGGAGGCAGGCGCTGTTCGGCGTCGACTTCACCGTGCAGCCGGGGGAGCGGGTCGCGCTGCTCGGGCCGAACGGCGCCGGCAAGACGACCCTCGTGCTGCATCTCAACGGCATCCTCGGCTCGGTGGCCGGCGGGACCGGGAGCGGACGGATCCAGATCGGCGGCACCGGCCTGCACCGCGAGCACCTTCCCGAGGTACGGCGGAAGGTCGGGCTGGTGTTCCAGGATCCCGACGACCAGTTGTTCATGCCGACCGTCCGGGACGACGTCGCGTTCGGGCCGGCGAACCTCGGCCTGCGCGGGTCCGAACTCGACGACCGGGTGCACGAGGCGTTGGTCCAGGTCGGGATGCAGGACCACGCGGACCTGGCGCCGCATCACCTGTCTTTCGGCCAGCGTCGCCGGGTTGCGGTCGCGACGGTACTCGCGATGCGCCCGGAGGTGCTCGTGCTCGACGAGCCGTCGAGCAACCTGGACCCGGCCGCCCGGCGGGAGCTGTCCGACATCCTGGCCGGGCTCGACGTGACGCTGCTGATGATCACGCACGACCTGCCGTACGCGCTGCAGCTGTGCGAGCGCAGCCTGCTGATGGACGGCGGCCGGATCGTGGCCGACGGCAAGACCCGGGACCTGCTCGGCGACGCCGAGCTGATGCGAGCGCACCGCCTGGAGCTTCCCTACGGCTTCGACCCGCTGTCCGTCCCCGGCCCGGAGCGCTGATCAGGCCTCTTCGAAGGCAGAGCGCAACCGGCCGCGGGACGCGGTCAGGTGCGCGTGCATGGCGGCGTCGGCCGCCTCGGTGTCACGGCGCCGGATCGCGGTGACGAGCAGGTCGTGCTCGTCGAGCGCCTTCTCGGTCACCTGGGAGTCGCGCAGCAGCCGGAACAGCTGCAGGTGGCAGTGCAGCTTGGCGAAGATCTCCGCGAAGTAGCTGTTCCCGGTCGCACCGATGATGGCCTCGTGGAACTCGGCGTCCTTGCGGGCGAAGGCGCCGTACGACATCGCCCCGGCCTGGTAGCGGGCCCGCATCTCGGCGGCGATCCCGGCGATCCGCTCGATCTCGACCCGCTGGTGCCGGCCGGCGGCCAGGCCCGAGCAGTACGGCTCGATCAGGAACCGGGCCTCGAACAGATCCTCGAACCGTTCCGGGGTCAGCTTGGGGCTGGCGGAATATCCGATCAGATGTGTCTTGGTGACCAGGTCCTCGGCCTCGAGCCGGTTCAGCGATTCGCGGACCGGGGTCTGGGAGACGCCGAGCTGGCGGCTGATGACGTCCACCCGGATCCGCTCGCCGGGCTGGATCGCGCCGTCCAGCAGGAGCGTCTGCAACTGCTCGTAGACGACGTCACTCATCCGCGCCCGGCCGGGACGGTCGGACACACGCTCGATGGCACGCTCGCTCATGGGCTTCCCTCGGATCGCGATCGAATCTGTGAATTCGTATACACCAACCATTGCAAATCGTATCCGATCTGATCTAGCCTCCCAGGAACCGCCCCGATGTATACGAATTCATCGCCTCCACCCCTGGGATGGCCGACGTGCACACTGACCTCGCAACCGCACAGTCACTGGCCGAACGACTCCTGATCACCGCGGGCGTGCCCGGCCCGGCGGCCGTCCGGCAGGCCGAGCTGCTCCTCGTCGCCGAGGCGAAGGGCGTGCCCTCGCACGGCCTGCTCCGGCTGCCGAGGATCCTGCGCCGGCTGGCCAACGGCACCGCAAGCCCCACGAACACCGGCAAGCACGACTGGCTCAGCCCGTGCTACCTGTCCGTCGACGGCGAGCAGGGGCTCGGTCCGGTGGTCGCGCTCCACGCCCTCGAAGCGATCGTCCCGGCTGCCGAGCGGCACGGCGTCGCCGTCTGCTCGATCACGAACAACAACCACCTCGGCATGCTCGGCTACTACGCCGGCCGGATGGCCGAACGCGGCCTGGTCTGCCTCGGCGTGACGACGAGCGAGGCGCTGGTGCACCCATGGGGCGGCACCGAGGCCATGCTCGGCACGAATCCGCTCGCACTCGGCGTCCCGGCCCAGCCGCACCCGCTGGTGCTCGACATGGCGACCTCGCAGATCTCGATGGGCAAGGTCCACGACCACGCGCTGCGCGGTGTGCCGCTGGAAGCCGGCTGGGCGCTGGACGCGGCCGGCCATCCGACTGTTGATCCGGTCGCGGCCAAGTCCGGGTCCATCGCGCCGTTCGGCGGCCCGAAGGGCTACGGCCTGGGGCTCGGGCTGGGCGCGATGGTCACGTTCCTGACCGGTGCCGCCTACGGAACGGCGGTCGGCGGGACGCTGGACGACGACCGGTTGAGCAACAAGGGCGACGTGTTCATCCTGCTCAGCGGCGGCGGGCACTCCGTCTCGGGCTACCTCGACCAGGTCCGCGGTAGCCGGCCGGCCGATCCGGCCCATCCGGTCGCGGTGCCCGGCGACGGCGCCCGGGCCCGCCGGCAGGAGTCGGTTGCCAACGGCATCGAGATCGCCGACGACCTGTGGCGTGAGCTGACCGCGCTCGACGCCGTACGCCGGGAAGCAGCGCTGGCCGAATGACCCGCCCCTCGACCGGACAAGGACTGACCAGATGACGACAACCGCAAGCCCATCCGGGAGTCCCGCGATCACCACCGCCGGCTTCGGCGTTCAGCGAGCACCGCGCACGGTCGTCTTCGGCGCCGGGCAGCGCGCGCTCCTCGGCCGGCACGCCGCGGAGTACGGGAGTACGGCGCTCGTCTGCACCGACGGCCGGCTCGCCGAATCGAACGTGTTCGCCGCGATGGTCACCGACCTCGAGGACCACGGGATCACCGTGAAGCTCTGGCGGGACACCGCGCCCGAGCTGCCGATGTCCGACATCGACGCCTGCTTCGACGCGATGGAGTACGCCGGGATCGACGTGGTGATCGGGATCGGCGGCGGCAGCTGCCTCGACCTGGCCAAGGCCGTCGCGCTGCTGCTCAGCCACGGCGGTCCGATCGACCGGTACTACGGGGAGAACGCCGTACCCGGTCCGGTGCTGCCGATCATCGCCGTACCGACGACCGGCGGAACCGGGTCCGAGGTGACGCCGGTGTGCGTGCTCAGCGACAGCCGGCGGGAGCTGAAGGCCGGGATCTCCTCGCCGCACCTGATCCCGTCGGTGGCGATCTGCGATCCGGAGCTGACCTACAGCTGCCCGCCCGGGCTGACCGCGAGCGCCGGGGCGGACGCGCTGTCTCACCTGGTCGAGTCGTTCACCGCGATCCAGCGGCCGCCGGCGGCGGTCGGCGAGGGCCGGGTCTTCATCGGCAAGAACGTGATCAGCGACTCGTACGCGCGCTGGGGACTCGGTCTGCTGGCCCGCGCGCTCCCGGAGGCGTTCGAGCATCCGGACGACGAGCATGCCCGTTCCGACGTGATGCTGGCCGCGAACGCCGGCGGCTACGCCCTCGGCGTGGCCGGGACCGCCGCCGCGCACGCCTTGCAGTACCCGCTCGGCGCTCTGACCCACACCGCGCACGGTCTCGGCGTCGGCGTACTCCTGCCGTACGTGATGCGCTACAACGCACCCGCGCGGGTGCAGGAGTTCGGCGAGATCGCCACGATCTTCGGCGTACCGGCCACGGGGGACGCCGAAGCCCAGGCGCTCGCCGGCATCGAGGCCGTCGACCGGCTCCTGGACCGGATCGGCATCCCGCCGACGCTCGCGGAGCTCGGACTGGCCGAGGACCAGCTGTCCTACGTCGCGGAGCTGGGCCTGAAGTCGGCCCGGCTGGTCGCCAACAACCCGCGTCCGCTGGACGCCGGCGCGCTCTACGAGATCACCCGTGCCGCGTTCACCGGCGACCGAAGCAACCCGTTCTGACCAGGTGTTGGGAGCACACCAGATGATCACTCCGCACGATCTGTTCATCGGCGGTCAGTGGCGGCCGGCCGCCGACGGCCGGCGGTTCGCCGTCAACGACCCGGCCGACGGGTCCGAGCTGGCCCGGTTCGCCGCGGCCACCGAGGCAGACTGCCTGGCCGCTGTCGACGCGGCGGCCGACGCGCTGGCCGGCTGGTCGGCGACGCCACCGCGTCGGCGTTCCGAGATCCTCCGGACCTGTTTCGAGCTGCTGACCGCCGAGCGCGACACGCTCGCCGGCCTGATCGTCGCCGAGAACGGCAAGGCGTACGCCGACGCGCTCGGAGAGGCCGCCTATGCCGCCGAGTTCTTCCGCTGGTTCGCCGAGGAGGCGGTCCGGATCGGCGGCGACTTCCGGCTCTCGCCGTCGGGTGACAAGACGATCGTCGTCCGGCGCGACCCGGTCGGGGTGGCGGTGCTGATCACGCCGTGGAACTTCCCGGCGGCGATGGCGACCCGCAAGATTGCGCCGGCGCTGGCGGCGGGCTGCTCGGTGGTGCTGAAGCCGGCGACGCAGACGCCGCTCACCGCCGCCTACGTCGTCGACGTTCTGCACCGCGCCGGCGTCCCGGCCGGGGTCGTCAACCTGGTGACCCCGACGCCCGCCGGACCGGCGGTGAGCGCGATGCTGCACCACCCCGCCGTACGGAAGTTGTCGTTCACCGGGTCGACGGAAGTCGGTCGACTGCTGCTGCGGGAGGCCGCCGACCAGGTGCTCAGCTCGTCCATGGAGCTCGGCGGGAACGCGCCGTTCGTGGTCCTGCCCGGTGCGGACCTGGATGCGGCGATCGAGGGCGCGATGGTCGCGAAGATGCGCAACGGCGGGTCGGCCTGTACGGCGGCCAACCGGTTTTACGTCCACGAGTCCCTCGTCGACGAGTTCAGCACCCGGATCACCGCGGCAATGAAGGCCGTCACGATGGGCCCGGGGGTCGACCGGTCGAACGATCTCGGCGCCCTGGTGTCGCCGGAGGAGCGCGACAAGGTGGCCGGTCTCGTCGATCGGGCGGTCGCCGACGGCGCGACCCTGACGCTGGGCGGCGGGACACCGCCGGCCGGCGCCTTCTACCCGCCGACGGTGCTGACCGACGTCCGGCACGGCAGCGAGATCAACCGGACGGAGATCTTCGGCCCGGTCGTGGCGATCGTCGGTTACACCGACGTCGAGGACGCGGTGACGATGGCCAACGACACCATCTACGGCTTGATCGCCTACGTGTACGGCGACCCGGCGCAGGCTCTCGGGGTCGCGCAACGGATCGACGCCGGCATGGTCGCGGTCAACAGGGGCGTGCTGAGCGATCCGGCCGCGCCGTTCGGGGGCACGAAACAGTCCGGCCTGGGCCGCGAGGGCAGCTCCGAAGGCATCCTCGAGTTCCTCGAGGAGAAGTACGTCGGGATCGAGGTGTGAGGCGATGGCCAACGCCGTACTCCAGACCCTGAAACCGCCGGACGTCGAGGGGGAGCCGCCCGCCCGCAAGCGGGCCAAGGTCAAGCCGAAGCGGCAGAACCTGGCCGGCTGGCTGTTCGTCGGTCCGGTGATCGTCGGGGTGCTGTTCTTCCAGTTGGCGCCGGTCGCGGCCTCCCTGGTGGTGTCGCTGACCAACTGGTCCGGGCTGAACACGCCGGAGTTCCTTGGTCTGGGCAACTACCGCGAGTTGTTCACCGCCGACGACACGTTCTACCCGTCCTTGCGCAACACGGTGATCTTCACCGTGGTCGTGGTCGTGCTGACCATCCTGATCGGGCTCGGCCTGGCGGTGCTGTGCAACCAGAAGGTGAAGGGCATCGGCGTCTTCCGGACGCTGTACTACTCGCCGGCGGTCACGAACGTGGTCGCGATCGGGTTCGTCTGGTTCTGGCTCTACGACCCGGACAACGGGTTGTTCAACGCGACGCTGAAGACGATCGGGATCGACGGGCCGGCCTGGCTGTCCGACACCAAGACCGCGCTGATCGCGGTGATCATCGTCGCGATCTGGCAGGGCGTCGGCTACCCGATGGTGATCCTGCTGGCTGGGCTGCAGAGCATCGACAGCTCGCTGCTCGAGGCGGCCACGATGGACGGCGCGTCGGCCTGGCGGAGGTTCTGGGCGGTGGTCGTCCCGCTGCTGACGCCGAGCCTGTTCTTCCTCAGCATCACGCAGTTCATCACCTCGTTCCAGGTGTTCGGGATCATCTACGTGATGACGTCCGGTGGGCCGAACAACGCCACCTCGGTGTTCATCTTCCACATCTACGAGGCGGCCTTCGGGCACGGCCGGCTGGGCTACGCCTCCGCGATGGGCTGGGTGCTGTTCGTCATCGTCGGCCTCGTCACCGCGATCCAGTGGAAGCTGGAGAAACGGTGGGTGCACTATGACAACTGAAGTCCTGCAGCCGAACAAGGCTCCTCGGCACCTGCCGCGCCGGGTCGTGGTCTTCGCCGTCCTGCTGTTCTTCGCGGTCGTGTTCGCGATGCCGCTGCTGTGGATGGTGAGCGCGTCGCTCAAGCCGGAGAACGAGGTCCTGCAGTCGCCGCCGACGTTCGTCCCGTCGTCGTTCCAGTGGGCCAACTACTCCCAGGCCGGCGACGGGCTGCTGCCGTTCTTCCTGAACAGCGTCAAGCTCGCCGCGCTGAACGTCGGGTTCCTGCTGCTGTTCGCCTCGCTGGCCGGCTACGGCTTCGCCCGGCTGAACTTCGTCTTCAAGAACCTGGCCTTCGCCCTGTTGTTGTCCACGGCAATGATCCCGAGCATGGTCTACCTGGTCCCGCAGTACATGCTGTTCCGGGAGCTGGGCTGGATCGACACCCACTACCCGCTGTGGATCCCGAACGTGCTGACCCCGGTGTTCGGCACATTCCTGCTCCGGCAGGCGTTCCGCGGGGTCCCGGTGGAGCTGGAAGAGGCGGCCAAGCTCGACGGCGCGTCCGTCTTCGGCACCTTCTGGCGGATCATGCTGCCGCAGGTGAAACCGGCCCTGGCCGCGGTCGGAGCGCTCACCTTCATGGGCTCGTGGAACGACCTGTTCGGGCCGCTGATCTTCCTGAACTCGACGCGGTTGCAGACGATGCCGATCGCGCTCGCGCTGTTCAAGGGCGAGTACTTCACCCAGACCAACCTGATGATGGCGGCCGCGACGCTGACGATCCTGCCGCCGCTGCTGCTGTTCCTGCTCGCGCAGAAGTACTTCGTCCAAGGCATCACCATGTCCGGCCTGAAAGGTTAAGCATGCGGATCACCCGGATCGAATCGATCATCCTGCTCGACAAGCTGCACATCCTGAAGGTGCACACCGACGAGGGCCTGGTCGGCGTCGGCGAGGTCAGCCCGATGAATGCCCATGTCACCCACAGCGTGGTCGAGCAGGCGCTCGCCCCACTGCTGGTCGGCGAGGAGGCCACCGACCTGGAGCGACTGTGGCGGCGGCTGTACACCAAGCCGTACAAGCTCGGCCCGGCCGGCGCCCAGCTGAACGCGATCGCCGGCATCGACATCGCGCTGTGGGACCTGCTCGGCAAGGCCGCCGGCCTGCCGGTCTACAAGCTGCTCGGCGGCAAGTACCGGCAGAGCGCCAAGGTCTACGCCAGCTCGATGTCGCGCAGCATGTCGCCGCAGGAGGAGGCCGAGCGCGCCCAGTCCTTCCAGGAGAAGGGCTTCCACGGTTACAAGATCCACTCCTCGACGCCGTGGATGCACGACGACGGCTTCGACCAGACCATCGCGACGGTGACCGCCGTACGGGCGCTGGTCGGCGACGACTTCCCGATCCTGGTCGACGTCAACAACGCCTACTACGAGCACACCGCCATCAAACTCGCGCACGCGCTGGAGGACCTCGGCGTGTGGCATTTCGAGGAGCCGCTGGCCGCCCACGACTACGCGGCCTACGGACGGCTCGCCGACGCGGTCGACATCCCGATCGCAGCCGGCGAACAGGAGTACAGCATCTGGCAGTTCCGCGACCTGATCCTGCAGGGCCGCGTCGACATCCTGCAGCCCGACGTCATCAAGTGCGGCGGGATCACCGAGTTCAAGAAGATCGCGGTGCTCGCCGACACCTTCACCAAGCCGATCACGGTGCACAACACCCAGCAGACCATCGGCACCTCGGCGCACGCCCACCTGTGGGTCAGCACCCCGTCCTGCGTGTACCCGCAGGAGTACAACATCGAGCACAACCCGATCCTCGACGACGTGCCGATCTGGCAGAACCCGCTCGTCCCGGTGAACGGCGAGATCACGCCCTGGGACCTGCCCGGGCTCGGCGTCGAGCTCGACGAGGACGCGGTCGCCAAGCTGCGCACCAACTGATCCCCTGACAGAACAGGAACAACCATGACGGCATCACAGCTTTCCCGAAGGTCGGTGCTCAAAGCCGTTGGCCTCGCCGGCGGGGCGTTCGCGGCCGGCGTGCCGCTGTCCGCCTGCGGCGGCAACGGAAGCGGGGGAGGAGGGGGCGGCGGCAACGCCTCCTTCCTGACCTGGGACACCACCAGCGGCAGCCCGCTCTACACGGTCGCCGAGAACTGGGCCAAGGGCGCGAGCAAGACGCTCGACATCCAGTCCGTCCCGGGTGACGACTACGACACCAAGCTGCGCACCGTGCTCTCGTCCGGCGCGGCGCCAACGGCGATCCGGATCAACGACGACTACGTGGCGGGGTACTACGCCGAAGGGTCCCTGCTCGACCTCCGTCCGTACCTGGAGAAGGACGGGATCAAGCCGGACGACTACTTCCCGGTCGCGTTCAACTTCCCGAAGCAGTCCGACGGCGCGCACGCGGCGTGGCCGATCATGACCAACCCCGGCGTCATCTACTGCAACGTCGACGCGTTCGAGGAGGCCGAGGTCGAGCTGCCGCCGAAGGACTGGGCCGCGAGCGGCTGGACCTGGGACGACTTCCTGGAGGCCGCGAAGAAGCTGACCAAGCCGGACGGCGAACGCTGGGGCGCGCTGATCTTCCCCGACACCTCGCTGGAGACGGTGTGGCCGGTCAACAACGGCAGTGACGGCATCTACTCCAAGGACGCCACCCGCTTCACCCTGGCCGAGGCACCGGGCGCGGAGGCGGTCCAGTGGATCGCGGACCTGGCCCTCGTGCACAAGGTGCACCCGGACTTCGCCACCGTGACCGCCGGCCGTCAGACGCCGAACTGGGCGCTGTCCCAGCTGGGCACCGGCAAGGTCGCGATGCTGCTCGCGCTGACCAGCGCGATCCCGTACCTGCGCAGCAACGCGAAGGTGAAGTGGGACATCTTCCCGCCGCCGATGAAGGTGGCCCGCAAGACCGTGAACACGATGACGGTGCTGGCGGTCCCGAAGGCGTCCAAGGACCCCGACGCGGCCTGGGACTTCCTCAAGTACTGCGCCGGCCCGGACGCGTCGAAGCTGCTGGCCCAGTCCCGCGGGTTCATGCCGGTGAGCAAGAGCTCCTCGTCGCTGTTCGTGCCCGACGACAAGGGCCCGGCCAACCTGGCACTGGTCACCCAGGCCCTGGACAACGCCGTGAACGAGAACTTCAGCCGGTACATCGAACGCGCCCGGACCGTCTACCGCCCGGTGCTGGACGATGTCTGGAGCGGCAAGCGGTCCGCGGCCGACGCGCTCGGCAGCGTGAAGCAGAAGGTCGAGAACGTACTCGCAGGCAAGGGGTGAGGATGAAGATCACCGAGATCAGCATCGAGGTCGTGTCGGAGCCGAAGGCGCACGCGGTCCGCGACGCGATCCAGTTGCTCGATCGCAACGGCCGGACCCGGGTGCGGATCGACACCGACGAAGGCATCAGCGGCGTCAGCGACACGTACTTCGGCCGGGTCGCCAGCTCGCCGGCAGTGCTGGCCCAGATCGTCACCGAGCAGCTGGCCCCCGAGATCATGGGGGAGGACCCGACGCTGATCCGGGGGATCCGGCGGAAGTTGCAGGTGCTGACCGACTACCAGGGCACGGCCGGACTGTCGTCGTACGGAATCTCGGCGATCGACCTGGCGCTGTGGGACCTGCTCGGCAGGTCGCTGGACGTGCCGGTGTGGAAGCTGCTCGGCGCCCAGCGCACGACCATCCCGACGTACGCGATGGTGGGCTGGCTCGAGCTGGACGTCGCCGGTCTGGAGGCGGTGTCGGCCAAGGCGATGGAGCAGGGCTTCCGCGGCGTGAAGATGAAGGTCGGCGGCGGCCCGTTGAGCGAGGACGTCCAGCGGATCAAGGCGGTCCGGGCCGTGATCGGCCCGGACGCGCCGCTGATGGTCGATGCCAACCAAGCCTTCGGGTACGACGAAGCACTCCGTCGTGGCCGTGTCTACGAGGACCTCGACTGCCGGTGGTTCGAGGAACCGTTGCCGGCCGCGGACACCGATGGGCACGTCCGGCTGGCCGAGAAGCTGGACATCCCGATCGCCACCGGCGAGAACCGCTACGGCCAGGCCGCCTTCCGGGACCTGATCGCGCGCGGCGGGGTGGGCGTCATACAGCCGGATCTGCGGCGGGCCGGTGGGCTCACCGACTGCCTGGAGATCGGGTTGATGGCGGCCGGGTTCGGTGTTCCGTACGCCTCGCACGGCGGCGGCGCGCACATCCACGTGCTGGCCGCGCTGCCGAACACCATCTACGTGGAGAGCGGACTGCTGCCGGCCGACGGCCGGGTGAAGCTCGTCGACGGCTGCTACCCGCTGCCGCAGGGCCCGGGCCTGTCGTCCTGGGGTTAGGCCGGAAACACCGGCTACCAGGTCCGGCAACTGGCGGTGAACTTCTTACCAGGCCCTTGTGTGTTACCGACGGGTTGGGTCATCGTGACCCTTAGTGCTTCTGTCGCCACCCCTCGCACAAAGGCGGTCCGCCCATGAAGTCCATCGCCAGCCTGCTCTCGGCCGCGGCCCTCGGCGCCGCGCTCCTCGTCAGTCCCGGGGTCGCCCACGCGGCCGCACCCAACTACGTGGCCCTCGGGGACTCCTACGCCTCGGGTGTCGGGACCCGCAGCTACATCACCAGCAGCGGGTCCTGCCAGCGCTCGACCAAGGCCTACCCGTACATCGACGCCGGCCGGATCGGCGCCAGCCTCACCTTCGTCGCCTGCTCCGGCGCGCGCGTCGCCGACGTCACCGCCAACCAGTTGAGCTCGGTGGTGAGCTCGACGAACCTGGTGTCGGTCCAGGTGGGTGGCAACGATGCCGGGTTCTCGTCGGTGATCACCGAGTGCGCCAAGCCGTCCTGGCTCGGCGACTGCACCGGCGCGATCAACAACGCGCAGGCGATCATCACCAACACGCTGCCCGGCCGGCTGAACGGCCTGTACGGCTCGATCCGCAGCCGGGCGGCCTCGGCCCGGGTCGTGGTGGTCGGCTACCCGCGGCTGTTCAACGGCACCGACTGCAACGCCGGCACGTTCTTCAGCCCGACCGAGATGACCCGGCTGAACCAGACCGCCGACCTGCTCAACGCCAAGATCGCGGCCTCGGCGAGCGCGGCCGGGTTCGCGTTCGTCAACCCGACCAGCGCGTTCATCGGGCACGCGGTCTGCGGCAGCCCGGAGTGGATCAACGGGCTGTCCAACCCGGTCAGCGAGTCCTACCACCCGAACGTCACCGGCCAGGCCGCCTACGCCAACCTGGTCGACGACCACCTCACCTGACGATCCTTCGGTCGGACAACCGGTCTGCCGGACAATCCGGCAGACCAGTTCTTGCTGCGCGGAAGAGTTGTTTGTGGTGTCATGCTGGGGTGGTGCGAAGGTCTGTGGACTGGCTCCTGGCGGCCCGGTTCCAGGCCAACTGCCTCGCGCGTCCGGTGGACGAGGCCGGCCCCGGAGGGGTGGCCGACGTCGTGCGCCGGACGGGGGGACTGCAGGCGCAGACCTGGCGCGGCGCCGCGTACGCCGTCCGGGCCCGCTCGACCGCGACCACTCTCGCCGACGTGTCCCGCGCCCAGGAGACTGACCGCTCGGTGGTCCGGAGCTGGTTCATGCGCGGCACCCTCCAACTCGTCGCGACCGAGCACGCCGGCCCGTTGCTCGGGCTGCTCGGCCCGAAGCTCATCAAGGACACCGAGCGCCGGTACGGCGAACTCGGCCTGACTGCATCGATCCGCGCCGAGGCGGTCGACGTGATCGAGGCGCATCTGCTGGCTGAAGGTCCCACGGATCGCTCGGGTCTGGCCGACGTACTGGTGAAGGCGGGGCTGATCGCCTCGCCCAAGGGGCAGCAGGTGTACGCGCTGATCCGGCACGTCGGGCTGCTCGGCCGGCTGTGTTACGGACCTGGCGAGACGTGGGTTGCCGTCCGTGACTGGCTGGGGAAGCCACTTGTCCTCGACGGGGACCTCGAGGGGTTGACCCGGCTGTACTTGACGGCGTACGGCCCGGCGACTGCACGCGACTTTGCCACTTGGTCGGGACTGCCGGTGCCTGCCGCGCGGCGGGGGTTGCAGGCGGTTGCGACCGAGTCGTTCGAGGTCGAAGGAGTCGAACTGTCGGCAGTTGAGGACCTGCCGGGATCTCCGGACCTGCGGCTGCTGGGGGAGTTCGACCCCTACCTGCTCGGGTACGCCGACCGGCGGCACGCGCTGGCCGAGGAGTACCGCAAGCACATCCATCCCGGGGGCGGCATGTTGCGTCCGGCGATCGTCGAGGCCGGCCGGGTGATCGGGTCCTGGAAGCACGCGGATCTGTCCTACGAGCTGTTCGAGGGCTCAGCCGCGGCCATGGCAGGAGAGCTCGAGGACCTGGCCCGGTTCGCCGGTTGATCGTATATGCCTGATCGGGTATATATGGGGTCATGACCGAGACCTTGAGCACGGAGAACGGCCGGACGGTCCTGCGGATGCAGCGCGAGCTACGGCATCCGGTGGAGAAGGTCTGGCGGGCGATCACCGAGCCGGGGCAGCTGTCCGGGTGGTTCCCGGCCGCGGTCGAGCTGGATCTGCGGCTGGACGGAGCGGTCACCTTCACCTTCCAGGACGACCCGGACGCCCCGGTGGAGCAGCATGGTTCCGGGGTGATCCGCGCGTACGAACCACCAAGGCTGATCGAGTACACCTGGGGTGAAGAGGTGCTGCGCTGGGAGCTCGTCGCGTCCGCCGACGGGTGCACGCTGCACCTGACTGCGACCTACGACGACCGGCCGGGCTCGGCGAGCTACACCAGCGGCTGGACCTTGTGCTTCGACGCGCTGGACCACGTGCTCGGTGGATCGGCGGTCCCGGAGAAGGACTACGCCGAGCTGCACGAGCACTTCGTCAAGGTGTACGGCCTGGACCAAGGGGCCGTGGACGACGATGGTGGGATCCGGTTCGAGCGGCAGCTCGTGCGCCCGAAGGAGCTCGTCTGGCAACTGCTCGCCGGTGCCGCCACCGCGACTGTCGGAAGCACGCCGCCGGCCGGGTTCGTTGCCAAGGGCGTTGATCCCGGGACGGTCACCGAGGCGGCCGAGCCGGAGCGGTTGACCTACACCTGGTCGCAGGGCGAGGTCGGCTGGACGCTTCGGGACGGCAACGGCGGAGCCCGCCTGGTCCTGACCCAGACTGGCCCCGCCGCTGCCTACCTCGATGCCTGGCGCGACCTGATCGAGGCTCTGGGCGCCGAGCTAGTGACCCGCGACGTAAAGCCGTAGGTGCTCGGCCGTCAGGCTCGGGCTGCTCTCGACCAGGTCGGCGGGGGTACCGGTGAAGATCACCTGCCCGCCGTCGTGGCCGGCGCCCGGGCCGACGTCGATCAGCCAGTCGGCATGTGCCATCACGGCCTGGTGGTGCTCGATCACGATGACCGTGTTGCCTTCGTCGACGAGGGTGTCGAGCATCGCCAGCAGCTTGTCGACGTCCGCCAGATGCAGACCCGTCGTCGGCTCGTCGAGGATGTAGACCGACCCGGTCTTACCCATGTTGATGGCCAGCTTCAGCCGCTGCCGTTCACCGCCGGACAGGGTGGTGAGCGGCTGCCCGAGGCCGATGTACCCGAGTCCGACCGTCGACAGCCGGTCGAGGATGCTTCGGGCCGGGCCACGGGTGAAGAACTCACGGGCTTCGGTGACCGTCATCCGCAGTACCTCGCTGATGTTCTTGCCCCGCAACCGATAGGCGAGCACCTCGGGGGTGAATCGCGCGCCGTTGCAGTCCTCGCAGACCGAGGCGACTTCGGCCATCATCGCGAGGTCGGTGTAGACGAGGCCGATGCCCTTGCAGGTCTTGCAGGCGCCCACCGAGTTCGCGCTGAACAGTCCGGGCTTCACCTTGTTCGCCTTGGCGAACTCGGCCCGGATCGGATCGAGCAGCCCGGTGTAGGTCGCCGGGTTGCTGCGCTTCGATCCCCGGATCGGCTCCTGCCCGGCGACGATCACGCCGTCCCGGCCGGCCAGTGACCCGTGGATCAGTGAGCTCTTGCCGGACCCGGCGACCCCGGTGACGACGGTCAGCACCCCGAGCGGGACGTCGACACTGACGTTCTTCAGGTTGTGCAGGTTCGCGTCCTCGATCGACAGTGTGCCGGTCGGCCGCCGTACGTCGTCCCGGACGCTGACTCGGTGGTCGAGGTAACGACCGGTCAGGGTGCGCGACTTCTTCAGGCCGTCGAGGTCGCCGGCGTAGCAGAGCCGGCCACCGGCCAGACCCGCGCCCGGTCCGAGGTCGACGATGTGGTCGGCGATCCGGATCGTCTCCGGCTTGTGCTCGACCACCAGCACGGTGTTGCCCTTGTCCCGCAGTTGCAGCAGCAGGTCGTTCATCCGCTGGATGTCGTGCGGGTGCAGCCCGACGGTCGGCTCGTCGAACACGTAGGTGACATCGGCCAGGCTCGAGCCGAGGTGCCGGACCAGCTTCACCCGCTGCGCCTCGCCACCGGACAATGTCGACGACTCGCGGTCCAGGCTGAGGTAGCCGAGCCCGATCGTGACCATCGAGTCCAGCGTCTCCCGGAGTCCCTCGACCATCGGGCCGACGTTCGGGTGGTTGATGCCGGCAACGAACTCCGCGAGGTCGCTGATCTGCATCGCCGAGCACTCGGCGATCGTCCGGCCATCGACCGTGACCGACCGGGCCGCCTCGTTCAGCCGCGCGCCACCACACGCCGGGCAGGTCGCCTGACGGATCGCCCGGTCGGCGAACGCGCGCAGGTGGCTCTGCATCGAGTCGCGGTCCTTGCTGAGGAAGCTGCGCTTCAGCTTCGACACCAGGCCCTCGAAGGTCAGGTTGCTCTTGCCGACCTTGACCTTGGTGGGCTCGGAGTACAGGAACTGCTGCCAGCTGTCGGACGGGTAGTCCTTCAGCGGCAGGTCGGGGTCGAACAGGCCGGTCGTCGCCATCAGCTGCCAGTGCCAGCTGTCCACGGCGTACCCGGGGGCCTTGATCGCCCCCTGGTTGAGGGTCTTGTCCCGGTCGACGAGCTCGTCCAGCACGAACTCGGTGGTCCGGCCCAGCCCTTCGCACTCCAGGCACATCCCGTCGGCCAGGTTGAAGCTGAACGCCGACGGACCTCCGACGTACGGCGTCCCGGCCCGGCTGAACAGGATCCGCAGCATCGTGTGCGCGTCGGTCGCCGTACCGACGGTGGAGCGGGAGTTGGCGCCGATCCGCTCCTGGTCGACGATGATCGCGGCGGACAGGTTGCGCAGCGAGTCGACGTCCGGCCGGCTGCGGCTGGGCATGAAGTTCTGGACGAAGGCGGTGTAGGTCTCGTTGATCAGCCGCTGGGACTCGGCGGCGATGGTGTCGAAGACGAGGGACGACTTGCCGGAGCCGGAGACTCCGGTGAAGACGGTGAGCCGGCGCTTGGGGATGTCCAGCGAGACCCCGCTGAGGTTGTTCTCGCGGGCTCCGCGCACCTGGATGGCGTCATGACTGTCGGCGGCCGTGTGACCGGCGGTCCCGGTCGATTCGGTAGCAGGCATCCTTCAATTGTGACATTGAAGCAGTCGTAGGAACTTAGGCTGAAGATCGCGCCTGTCCGGATGCGAAAACCTTACACGCCCGACGAAGGTTTGCGGGCCAGTCGCTGGACCTGGCCGAGCAGTTCCTGCAGTTGTCCGGCCAGTACCGAGCGGTTCGCCGGAGTGAGAGATGCGACCAGTTCGGCCTCGCGGGTCAGGACCTGGTCGACGGTCCGCTCGACCAGGTCGTGACCGGCCTCGGTGAGGGTGACGAGGACCGCGCGACTGCCGTCGGACGCCGTACGGCGGGTGACCAGGCCGGACTCCTCGGCCCGCGCGACCCGCTGCGAGATCGCGCCGGCGGTGACGAGCGTACGGCGGCTCAGCTCGCGGGTCGTGAGCTCGTAGGGCTTGCCGGCCCGGCGGAGCACGCTCAGCAGGTCGAGGGTGGCCGGATCGACGCCCAGGTCGGACAGCACCCGCCGCCGGTCGTCGGCGAACAGCTTGGCCAAGCGCCACAGGGGAGTGACGATCTCGATCGAGTCCGTCGGCGTCCCGGGCCGCTCCCGCTGCCAGGCCTGCGCGATCTCGGCGGCGGGGTAGGGGCTGGGCCCGTCGAAGGGATAGCCGTCGCGTTCGGAGGTCATGGGCACCATGCTACGTTTAGACCTAAACATTTAGACCTAAACGTGAGGAGTGCGATGACTCGCACGATCGTGGTGACCGGCGGAGCGACCGGAATCGGCCGGGCGACGGCCGAGCTTTTCCGCCGTGACGGCGACGACGTGGTGATCACGGGCCGGCGGGAGGACGTGCTGGCCAAGACGGCCGCCGACCTCGGAGCCAGGGGAGTGGTGTGCGACGCGACCGACCCGGAACAGGTCGAGCGGCTGCTCGGCGAGCTGCCGGAGCGGGTCGACGTACTGGTGAACAATGCAGGCGGGAACACGGACTTCAATCGGCCGGACGGGGGACTGGCCCAGCTGAAGGCGAACTGGCTGGCCAACCTGGAGGCGAACCTGCTGAGTGCTGTGCTCACCACCACGGCGCTCGCGCCGCGTCTCACCACAGCTGTCGTGCATGTCGGCTCGATCGCCGGCGCCCGCGGGCCCGGGTCGTACGGCGCGTCCAAGGCCGGGCTGGCGATGTACAGCCTCGACGTCGCCGCCGAGCTCGGCCCGCGCGGCATCACGTCGAACGTCGTCGCGCCCGGGTTCACCGCGGACACCGAGTTCTTCCAGGGGAAGCTGACCGGCGAGCGCCGTACCCGGTTGCTGGAGGCAACGATGACGAAGCGGGAGGGAACGGTGGCCGACATCGCCGAGACGATCCGCTTCCTCGCCACGCCCGCCGCTCGCCACCTGACCGCCCAGGTCCTGCACGTGAACGGCGGCGCCCGCCCGACCAGGTGAGTTCGTGACAACGTGGTCGGGTCGTGTCTGGTGGTGCCGCGCAGTAGGCGCGGGATCACCAGACACGGCCTGAGTGTGACAATGGCGGTATGCGTGCCACCGTCAAAGATGTTGCCAAGCTGGCTGGGGTGTCCCCGAAGACGGTGTCGAACGTCATCAACGGCGTGGTGTTCGTTCGTCCGGAGACCCGGGCCCGGGTCGAGCAGGCCCTGGCCGAGCTGGACTACGTTCCGAACATGAGCGCTCGCGGCCTGCGCAACGGCCGCTCCGGGATGATCGCCCTGGCCCTGCCCGACCTGCTGCGGCCGTACTCCGCGGAGATCACGCACCTGGTCGTCGAGCTCGCCCACGAGCGCGGCTGGGGTGTGCAGATCGAGCAGACCGCGGCCGAGCCGAAGCGTGAGTTCGAGCTGCTGTCCAAGGGCCGCGCGCACCTGGTCGACGGCCTGATCCTGAACCCGGTCAACGTCGACGACAGCGCGGTGATGACCGCCGGTCCGCTACCGCCCGTCGTCCTGATCGGCGACGTCGACCAGGACGTGGTCAGCCAGGTCGCGATCGATAACGTCACCGCGGCGCGCGACATGACGAATCACCTGCTGGCGCGGGGCTGCCGCCGGATCGCCGCGGTCGGCGTGCCGGAGATCCCGCGCGGATCGAGCGGCGTGGGCGTGCTCGGGGGCACGGCGGACGCACCTGGTACGGCGGCGTCCCGGTTGCGTACGGCGGGATACCGCCAGGCGCTCGCGGAGGCCGGCGTACCGAATGATCCGGCGCTCGAGATCAACCTGGACCGGTGGCGCCCGGAGGGTGCGGCGACGGTGGTCGGGAAGTACCTGACCGAGCACGAGTTGCCGGACGCGTTCTTCTGCTTCACCGACACGGTCGCCTCCGGCACGCTGTCGGCGTTGTGGACCGCCGGGATCGACGTACCGAAGCAGACGCTGGTCGCCGGGTTCGACAACATCCTGGAGAGCCAGTTCATGATCCCGCCGCTGACGACGGTCGACTTCGACCGACGCGAGTTCGTCCGGTCCGCCCTCGACCTGCTCGCCGAGCGAATGGCGGACAAAGACGCCGCACCACGCAGAGTCATCATTCCCCACCAAATCATCAAGCGCGCCAGTACGACCCGCTAACCGAGCGTCTATACCTTGGCTCGGAATATCAAACAAACGCACAAGCCAGGCGAAAACCCATTCAGCGTGTCCGCAATTGCCTGGAACAACGTCTTCCAGCGCCGGATATCTCAATGGGACCACTGCTTTCAGTGGGCACTTGGTGTCGAAAGTTTCGGTGAACGATCAAAGCTGGACACGGGTCCCGGTACGCGGGATTCCTGTCACGATCCCTTGAAAACGCCGTCACTCTCAGCAAGGCTTCCCTGATCACTTCCGCGTCGTTTCCGGGTGCGGGAAGGACGGGGGAGTGTGCGACTGCTGTGCCGTACCTGCGTCGTTTTCGGCGCCGGTACAGGCGTCGGTGTGAGGGCAGTCGCGCCAACCGTCACTCGGGGAGAACGATGAGGAGAAGGGGGAAGTGTGTCAGCGATGACAAGGCTCGCCGAGCAGTGCCGTGATGTGAGGAGTCACGGCAACGCAGGTCTCGGACGGGCTTCGATCCAACCGGCGGTGTGCACCGGCATCCACGAGGTGAGCTCGTCGATCCCGTCGGTGCAGCCGCGACGCGTGGCGGTGCTGAGGTTGAGCAACGGAATGACCACCACGCTGCGACTCGGCCACGGCGCTCCGGCTCCGGAGCAGGGCGCCACCGTGTTCGTGCGGGGTGGCCGGGGCATGGGTGATCAGCCCGCCTCAGGTGGGGTCATCCTCGCGTCGGGCGACCCCCACTGAAGACCAGGGCCCCGTGAAGGGCTGAGTCAGTGACTCGCCGGTCTCAGGTGTCAACGCCCAGCTGAGGCCGGCAAGTCCCTGGAGCAGCCCTACTTCTCTTCCGGCATCGGGTCGGTGAACGAACGGATCTCGATCGGCGAGTACGGCGCCTCCGGCAGCCGGGCCGCGATCTCCACCGCCCGCTCCGGGCTGCAGTCGACCAGGTAGTAGCCGGCCAGCACCTCCTTCGCCTCGGTGAAAGGCCCGTCGGTGACGGCCGGCACTCCGTCGCTGACCCGGACCACCCGGGCGTTCGCGGTGGTCAGGCCGAGGCCGTCGATGAACTCGCCGTTCGCCTTCAGCTCCTCGGTGAGCTTGCGGTGCTGGTCGAGCACCCCGTCGATGCCGAGCGCCTGCAGGGTGTCCCAGGTCTCGGTGTTGCCGTAGATCAACAGCATGTACTTCATCACTACCTCCGGTTCCGGTTCCCTGGGTACGTCGGAGCGCCCGTGCCAACTTCGACACGGGCGCTTCCACGCTACTCAGTCACCAGGTCGCGCCGGCAGGCTCCCGGGTGGTGGTGTTGATCCGGTTGAACATGTTGGTGAGCGCGATCATCAGGATGATCGCGGCCAGCTGGGTCTCGTCGAAGTGCTTGGCCGCCTCGGCCCAGATCTCGTCGGTCACCGAGCCCGGCCGGTCGGCGATCCGGGTCGCGGCCTCGGCCAGGGCGAGCGCGGCCCGCTCCGCGTCGGTGAACAGGTCGCACTCGCGCCACGCGACGACCTGGTGCAGTCTTTCGTCGGTCTCGCCGTTCTTCACCGCCGACTTCACGCCGCCGAACACACACGGACCACAGCCGTTGATCTGGCTGGCCCGCAGGTGCACGAGCTCGAGCGTCGTGGCCGGGACACCGCCCTGGTGGACGGCCTTGAAGATGTTCTGGACGCCCTTGGTCGCGTCCGGCAGCAGCATCGCGGGGTTCGTCATCCGTGCAGTCATGGGAGGGTCTCCATCAGTGAGGTTTTGTTGTCTTCACCCTCCTGACGGAGCCTGGCCGGACAATGTGACACGAGCGGCCAGCAGATCTTGCTCGAGTCGTTCCGCCACCGGTACGGCGGGATCGGAGTACTGCCCGGTCAGGCAGATCGGCCCGGTCCACCCGAGTCGCCGCAACGTGGCGAAGACGACCGACCAGTCGGACATCCCTTCGTCGGCCTGCACGAAGTACGTCTTCCACCCGGCGTCGGTGCGGATGTACTTGGCGTTCTTCAGGTTCACGATGCCGAGCCGGTCCGCGCCGAGCTCGAGGGTGACGGCCGGGTCGTCACCGGCCAGCGCGTCGTGGGCCGCGTCCCACACCAGCTTGAACTGCTCGGGCAGTCCGTCGAGCAGTTGCAGCACGCCGAGCGTCGACGGCACGAACCGCCCGTGATGCGGCTGGATGCCGACCTGGACGTCGTACTGCGCGGTCAGTACGGCGGCTTCCTCGAGCAGCTCGCGGGTTCGTCGTACCGAGGCCGCGTAACCGTCGGGACCCAGCTCGGCCATGATCCGGATCATCGGGACGCCGGCCTGGGCGCACGCGGCGAAGACGCGCTCGGTCAGCTCGCTCGCGACGCTGATCGGTTCGATGCCTTCGGCCCGCAACTGCTCCGAGAACTTCGGCAGCTCGGCCTCGGCGGTGGCCGGGGTGACGTAGGCGGTGTCGCGGACCGGAATCTCGGCGCCGGTGAAGCCGAGTCCGGCGACCAGCCGTCCGAGCTCGTCACCGGGCAACTCCGACCACGGTTTGGTGAAGACGGACCACGTGTGAGTCATGTGTCAGCGGCCTCCCAGCCCGCTCATGGTGATGCCTCTTACGAACCAGCGTTGGGTCAGGAAGAAGATGATGATCAACGGGACGGTGGTGACGGTCGCTGCCATCAGCAACAGGTTCCATTGGGTGCCGTTGGTGTCCTGGAACACCTGCAGGCCGACGGACGCCGTACGGGTCGCGTCGCTGTTGGAGATGATGAGCGGCCAGAGCAGGTTGTTCCACTGGCCGATGAACTTGAACACCGCCAACGTCGCGATCGCCGGCACGGCCAGCGGGACGATGATCCGGACGAACGCCTGCCAGCGGTTCGCGCCGTCCAGCCGGGCGGCCTCCTCGTAGTCGCGCGGGATGCCGAGGAAGAACTGCCGGAGCAGGAACACGCCGATCGCGGTGAACGCGTGCGGCAGGATCATCCCCGGCCAGGTGTCGATGCCGTGCAGCTTCGCGACCAGTACGAACTGCGGGATCAGCGTGACCTGCGACGGGATCATCAAGGTGGCCAGGTAGATCCCGAACAGCCAGCTCCGGCCCGGGAAGTTCAGCCGGGCGAACGCGTACGCCGCCAGCGCTGCGGTGATCGTCTCGAGCAGAGTCGTTCCGGCGGCGAAGTAGACGGTGTTGAGCAGGTACTTGCCGAGCGGCACCAGGTCGAAGGCCCGGGTCAGGTTCTCGGGGTGCCACGTGCTCGGCCAGAACGACGGTTTCGCGGCCATCGACTCGCCGTCGGACTGGAACCCGACGAGCACCATCATCACGACCGGGATCAGCGTGATCGCGGTGACCAGGAAGCAGGTGAACACCACCAACCGGCGGCGGAGATCAGTTGTCATAGTGCACAAGCCTCCGCTGGAAGACGAACTGGGTGGCGGTGATCAGGACGATGAACGCGAACAGGACCAGCGACTGAGCGGCGGCGTACCCCTGGTCGTAGTTCTCGAAGCCGGTCCGGTAGATGTACATGACCAGCGTCGTGGTGCGGGTGCCCGGACCACCGTTGGTCATGATCAGCGCCTGGTCGAAGACCTGGAACGAGCCGATGACCGAGGTCACGATCACGAAGAACAGCGCCGGTGACAGCATCGGCAGGGTCACGTTGCGGAAGCTCTGCCAGGTCGAGCTCCCGTCCACCCGGGCCGCCTCGTACAGCTGCTGCGGGATCGCCTGCAGGCCGGCCAGGAACACCACCATGCCGAACCCGAAGCTCTTCCACACACTCATCGCGACCAGCGCCGGCATCGCCCAGGTGTCCGAGATCAGCCAGGCCGGCCCGTTGATCCCGAACCACCCGAGCACGGCGTTCACCAGGCCGTCGTGCGGGATGTAGAGCCAGATCCAGACGAACGCGACCGCGACCGTGATGGTTGCGTACGGCAACAGCAGGAGCGACCGGAAGACCGCGACCCGGCGCAGCCCTTGGTTGAGCAGTAGCGCCAGTAGGAGGCTGACCAGGATCGTCAGGGGCACGCTCAGGAAGGTGAAGTAGACCGTGTTGCCGAGCGCGGACCAGAAGGTCGGGTCGGGGCCGAGGCGGGCGAAGTTGCTCAGCCCGGCCCAGGTCGGCGCGCTGAACAGGTTCCAGTCGAGCAGCGAGATGACGCCGGCCGCGACGACCGGTCCGGCGGTGAAGGTCAGGAAGCCGATCAGGCTGGGCAGGATGAAGAGCCAGGCGGTCAGCGATTCGCGGTTCCGCCAGCGTGGTGTCGGTTTCGAGGCCGGACGTGGTGGCGCGGTCGCGGCCGGGGCAGTCGCAGTATCGACAGCCATGGGTGGTCACCCCTTCCTGGCAGTGGCTTGGCGGATGTTGTCCTGGTGCTGCCGCATCAGTACGTCGAGACGCGGGGTCAACCCGCTGATCGCGTCGGCGACGGTGACCTGGCCGAGGAACGTCCTGGGCAGGTCCTGGCCGAGCAGTTGCTTGACCTGGTTCCAGTTCGTGGTGACGTCGAACGCATGGCCGCCGGCGACCTTGCCGGCCAGGATCTGCTGGACGATGCCGAGGTTGTCCGGCGGCGGCTGGAACGCGCTGCCGGCGCTGAGCCGGGCCGGGTTGTTCCGGCCGGCCCTGGCGTAGATGTCGAGCGCGCCGGTGCTGGTCAGCGTCTTCAGCAACTTCCAGGCCAGGTCCAGGTCGGCACCTTCGCGCACCCCCGATGGAATCGCGAAGCTGGACCCGGACACCCGCGGCGTGCTGCCGACCGCGCCGGCCGGGAACGGGATGATGTCCCAGTCGAACTTGGCCTTGCGCACGTTGACCACCTGCCACGGCCCGTTCTGCATGAAGGCGACGTTGCCCTCCATGAAGTTGGACAGTGAGCTCTCGGTGACCAGGTTCTTGATCGGCGGCGTGACCTTGTCCTTCACGAACAGGTCGATGACGAACTGCAGCGCCTCCATCGCCTCCGGGTCGCCGAGCGTGCTGCGGGTCGCCTGCTCGTTCATCACGTTGCCGCCGGCGCAGTAGATCCACGACACCAGGTCGTCGATGGCCGGCGCGCAGGTGAACCCGTACTGGTCCGGCGGCTCGGTCAGCTCGATCGCGAGCTCGCGGAACGTTGCCCACGACATCGGCTCGGTGCGGGACGGCAGGTCCACTCCGGCCTTCTGCAGCAGGGTCTTGTTGTAGTACATGACCGTCGGCGCGACGTCGAAGCCGATCGCGTAGGTCTTGCTGTTGAAGCTCGAGATCCGGCGGCTCGGCTGGTAGAAGTCGTCCGGGTCGAAGTCCGGATCGGCCTCGATCAGGTCGTCGAGCGGCCGGTGCGCGCCCCGGGCGGCGTACGTCGGGATCAGCGTGCCGTTGATCGCGGTCACCAGGCTCGCCGTGCCGCTGACGAGCTGCAGGTCGAGTTTGGTCGGATATCCGTTGGACGGGGTCAGGGTCGGGACGGACTTCACCTTCAGCTCTTGCTCGACGTACTTGCTGAAGTCCTCCCAGACCTTCTTCTCCGCGGCGCTGCTGGACCACATCGCCCACGTCGCGGCGCCGGGCGGTGGACCGGACGAGCAGCCGGCCACCACCGCGCCCACTCCGGCCAGGCCGGTGAGTTCGAGGAAGCTGCGGCGGGACAGCCACTTCTGCATGGCTTCTCCTCAGCTGTATTCGAGGTCGATCGACTCGGCGCGGATGCGGTCCTCGTCGACCTGGACGCCCAACCCGGGGGCGGTGGGGACCGTGGCGACGGCCTTGGTGATGGTCAGCCCGTCGACGTACAGGTCGGACAGCAACTCCGGCCCGTTCAGCTCGGCAGGCAGGGCGAGGTCGAGCTGGCTGAACACGTGCAGCGCGGCCGCGAACGCGACCCCGCAGTCGGTGAGGCCGCTGGCCAGGATCTCGAGACCGCCGGCCAGGGCGGTCTGGGCGGTTTTCAGGGCGTTGCGCAGGCCGCCGGACTTGCAGACCTTGACGACGACCAGGTCGGCGGCCTCCAGCCGGATCGCCCGGGCCAGGTCCTGGGCGGAGAAGCTGCCCTCGTCGATCGCGATCGGCAGGTCGATCAGTCCGCGCAGCCGCTGCATCGCGAGCGTGTCGGTGCTCGGCACCGGCTGCTCGATGCAGTGGATCGTGCGGATTCCCGCCGTACGGTCGCGGAGCTGCTTCAGCAGGCTGGGACGGTAGGACTGGTTCGCGTCGAGCCACAGCGGCTTGCCGTCGGCCACCTCGGCGACGGTCTCGATCGCGGCGGTGTCCGCGTCCAGGTCACCACCGATCTTCACCTTGTACGCCGAGTAGTCCGACGACTGGAGGGCGTGCTCGCGGACAGCGTCGGAGTCGCCGACGCCTATCGCCGAGCAGAGCGGGATCTCGTCGTACACCTTGCCGCCGAGCAGTGCGTGCACGGGGACGCCGGCCAGCTTGCCGGCCGCGTCGTGCATCGCGACGTCGACGGCGGCGCGGGCGAACGGGAAGCCGTTCGACACCGAGGGGCTGAGGCGCTTGGCGGCGCGTTGGTGGAACAGTTCGACGTCGAACGGCGTGAGCTCGAGCAGGATCGGCGCGAGGTGCCGCTTGATCACCACGGCCATCGTCTCGGCGGTCTCGTAGCTCCAGCTCGGCAACGCGCGCTGCTCACCCCAGCCGACCACGCCGTCCTCGGTGGTCAGCTTGACGAAGACGACCGCGGTGGCCTGGTCCGGCCGTTCGCCGGGTGAACCGACCGCTCCGCTGCCGAGGACGAACCGGCGCGCGAACGGGACCGCGACCGGGACGACCTCGACCTGAGTGATCCGGGACATGAGCGTCGTCCTCTCAGGCCGCGATCGACCACACGGCCGGGTCGACGAAGCTCGGTCCGCGGCTGCCGTCCTCGAGGTAGCGGAGCACGTCGGTCAGCACGTAGCCGGCGAGGGCGAGGTGGCCCTCTTCCGCGTTGCCCGCGATGTGCGGGCTGAGCAGCAGGTTGGGTGCTTCGAGAACCGAGCTGTCGAAGGCCGGCGGCTCCGGGTCGTAGACGTCGAGAGCGGCGTACAGGCGTCCGTCGAGCACGTGGTCGAGCAGAGCGGGCTGATCGATCGCCGGACCGCGGGACGAGTTGACCACGACCGCGCCGTCGGGGAGCCGCTCGATCAGTTCGCGCGTGATCATGCCCTTGGTCTCGGGCACGTTCGGGACGTGGATGGTGAGGAACGGGCTCTGCGCGGCTTCGTCGAGCGTTGCCGTGCGGACGCCGAGTTGGTCGGCGCGCTCGGCGGTCAGGTACGGGTCGTAGACGACGAGGTCGCAGCCGAACGGCTTCAGCAAGGTGATCAGTGCCCGCGCGGTGCTGCTGGCGCCGATGATGCCGACCTTCGCGCCGGCCAGCTCATGACCGCGGAACTCGGTCTGCTTCCAGCCGCCCTGCCGGACCGCGTGGTCGAAGCGGGGGAGGCGGCGGGCGAGGGTGAGCATCGCGGCCAGGCAGTACTCGCCGACCGACCAGGCGATCCGCGGTCCGGCGGAGAAGACGGCGACGCCCTGGTCGAGGACGACCGGGTCGATCAGGTTCTTGACCGAGCCGGCCGCGTGCGCGACCACCTTCGGACCGGTGCCGTCGGTCCACAGTTCCTTGTCGAGGTGCGGCGTACCCCAGCTGGTGAGCAGGACGTCCGCGCCGGTGGCGAGGCCGGCCACGGCGCTCGGGTCGAGGGCGGCCGGGCGGCCGGGCGATCCCGGTCCGGCGGCGTGCTCGGCCCCGGCCCAGACGACCTCGAACCGGTCCTCGAGCAGCCGGCGGGTCTGCGGGTCGACCACGTCGGCGGCGCGTTCGGGGGTGAACAGGGCAGCGAGCTTGGGCACCGTGGAGGCTCCTTCTGGTTGGGCGTTGCCCTCGACGGTAGGCGCTTTCCGTTATGCAGGTCCAAGCCCGTTTTCGTATTGACCGATACCGCGTGGGTATGGGTACGGTGCCCGCTATGGATCTCTCCCTGCAGCAGCTCCGGGGTTTCGTCGCTGTCGCCGAGGAGCTGCACTACGGCCGGGCCGCGGAGCGGCTGAACATCACCCAGCCGCCGTTGACCCGCCAGATCCAGGGCCTGGAGCGGACGCTCGGGGTGCGGCTGTTCGACCGCACCGGCCGGGGAGTGCGGCTGACCGCGGCCGGGGATGTCTTCCTGGAGCACGCGCGGCGGGTGCTCGCGTTGCTCGAGGTCGCGCCGGATGCGACGCGGCGCGCGGCTGAGGGGCAGACCGGGACGCTGCGGATCGCGTTCACTGCGATCGGGGCGTACGCCGTCCTGGCGGACTTCCTCACCATGGTCGGCAAGCGGACGCCGGCGGTGACCGCGGAGCTGACCGAGCTGGTGAGCCCGGAGCAGTTCGAGGCGCTGGCGAACATGGAGATCGACGTCGGCCTGGTGCGGCCGCCAATTCCGGCGGGCTTCGAGTCGCTGCTGATCCACTCGGAGGACCTGGTGCTCGCCGTAGCGGCTGATCATCCGCTGGCGGTGGGGGAGTCGCCGGTGGCGCTCGTCGACGTGACCGACGACTACATCGGCTACAGCCCGGAAGGATCGCAGTACCTGCACGACATCTGCGCGGCGATGATCGGCATGGACCGCTACGCCGTCAGCCAGCTCGCGTCCCAGGTCCCCACGATGCTGGCCCTGGTCCGGGCCGGGCTGGGATGCGCCCTCATCCCGCGCTCGATCATGGCCATGCAGGTCGAAGGCGTCCGCTACCGCGAGCTCGACGCCGCCGACGCCCACTCCGTCACCCTGCACGCCTGCTGGAACCCCGACAGCCCCAACCCAGCCCTCCAACGCCTCACCGACTCCCTGCGAGACATCCCGCACCTGGACGGCTGAGCTTCGGGGTAAGGTTGTCGCAACTACGGACTGAGGGGGTGGGACCGATTACCGGTAAGGCAGGTTGGTTGCTCCCGCCTCGAGCGGTCGGCGTCGTGCGCTGACTGCGGGAGCCTCGTAGTCGAAGGGTTTCCGTGTCTGTTTCTTCTGCTTTTGAGATCTCCGACGCCGTCGTGCGGCTGCGCGCGTCCGGCTGCGTGTTCGCCGAGGACGAGGCCGCGCTGATCGCGTCGACCGCCCGAGACCAGACGGAGGCGGCGGTGATGGTCGAGCGCCGGGTCGCCGGTCTTCCGCTGGAGTACGTGCTCGGCTGGGCGTCGTTCCGCGGGATTCGGATCGTTGTCGATCCGGGGGTGTTCATTCCGCGTCGCCGTACCGAGTTCCTGGTCGAGGAGGCGTTGCGGGTGACGACGCCGGGCGCTGTCGTCGTCGACCTGGGGTGTGGTTCGGGTGCGCTCGGCGCGGCGGTGGCGGCCGAGCGAAAGGTCGAGTTGTACGCCGCCGACATCGAGCTGGCCGCGGTCGCGTGTGCCCGGCGCAACCTGGTGCCGTGGGGCGGGGCGGTGTACCAGGGCGACCTCTTCGCCGCGCTTCCCGGGGAGCTGAAGGGCCGGGTCGACGTACTGCTCGCCAACGTCCCGTACGTCCCGACGAACGAGATCCGGCTGCTTCCACCGGAGGCCCGGCTCTACGAACCGCACGTCACCTTGGACGGCGGCCCCGACGGACTGGCCACCCTGCGCCGAGTCGCCGCCGCGGCTCCCGAGTGGCTCGCCGCCGGCGGCCACCTCTTCGTCGAGATGAGCGAACACCAGGCCCCACTGGCGAGAGCCATCCTTCAGGAGCACGGCCTCACCGCCCACATCACCACCGACGAAGACCGCGGCGCAAACGTTGTCGCAGGCACTCAAGCGGTCGCGTAGGCACCGAGGGCCGTTCACACTCGGCGTTGGACGTGGAGGAGGTAGTCGCGGCGGTTGAGGGGGTCGTGGTCGGTTCGTGGCCGGTTCGGGATGGGGCCGGCCACGGGGTGGTAGCGCTCGAAGGCCGACTCCAGGACGCCCTCGCCGCGGGTGAGGGCGGGGAGTTGCTGTTCGAGACCATAGACCGCGGCTGCCGGGATTTCTCCTTCCAGGGTTGACGTTTCGGCCGCCAGCGCCGGCACCTGCGGGATCGCGCGCAGCCGTGCCAGGGCGGCCAGTACGGGGCGAGTCGTGTCGGTCGGGATCTCGAGCTGGAAGCGGTGCATCGGCTCGTGGACCGTCGTACCGGCCTGCTGCAGCGCGGTCATCAGGACCAGCGGCGTGAGGAACCGGAAGTCGCCGGCCGTGCTCGACATGCTCTTGTCGAAGACGGCATGGGCGTGACTCTGCCGCGCCGAGTAGCCCGAGTGCGTCATCACCACCCGCGCGTCCGGGATCGCCCAGCCGTGGATGCCCTGCCCGAGGGTCTCGCGGACGGTCTCCTCGACCGCCTTGATGAACGCGTACGGCATCGACCCGAGCTCGACCTCCAGCTCGAAGCCGACCCCCGCGCCGACCGGCGCGGGCTCGACCCGCAGGCCGACCGTGGCCAGGAACGGGTTCTCGTCCTTCTTGTTGAACTCGACCGCCTGCCCGACACCGTCGATCCGCTCGATGCAGATCGTGGTGGTCTCCCGGAACTCGACGTCGATCCCGAACTCGGTGGCCAGCGTCGTCTGGATGACCTCCTTCTGCACCTCGCCGTACAGCGACACGTACGTCTCCTGCCGCACGTCGTCCTGACGCAGGTTGATCAACGGATCCTGCTCGGCCAGCTGGGTGAGAGCGACCTGCAGGTTGCCCTTGTCGGAGCGCCGGGCCGGCGAGATGACCGTTTCCAGCGTCGGCGGCGCGAAGAACCCACCGCCCTCATGCCGGCTGGAGCCGATCCGGTCGCCGATCTGGATGTCCGCCAGGCCCCACAGCTTGCCGATCTGGCCGGCTCGCACCTCGGTGGCTGCCGGTTCGCCGAAGACCTCCAACGAGGTCAGCTTCGCCTCGCTGTTGTGGCCGAAGCGCAGTCGGTCGCGGACGCGCGCCGTACCGGCGAACATCCGGGCGTAGGCGACCTTCTCGCCGGCCGGACCGCGCTCGACCTTGAAGACCGACCCGTCAACAGGCACGTCGAGGTCCTGGGCGGCGAGCGGGAGAAGCTCCCGGATGCCGTCGGTGAGCGCGTCCGTCCCGGCGCCGGTGATCGCGGAGCCGAAGTACACCGGGTGCACGATGGCCTGCCGTGTCTGTGCGGCGAGCTTGCACCACAGATCGTCGTACGAGATGGCCTTCTCGTTCTCCACGAAGGTCGCCAGCAGCTCGTCGTCGTGCTCGGCGAGCACCTCGAGCATCCCCGGATGATGGTCCGGCCCGTACGGCGTGAACGTCGCCGACCGGCTGCCGAGACCGTCGGCCGAGCCCATCGGCACGATCGCGGGGGACAGCTTGTCCGCGATGCTCTTCAGCACACCGTCGTACTGCGCGCCCGCCCGGTCGGCCTTGTTGACGAAGATCAGCGTCGGGATCCGGAGCCGTTGCAGCGTCCGCATCAGCACGCGAGTCTGCGCCTGCACGCCCTCGACGGCCGAGATGACGAGTACGGCGCCGTCGAGCACGCTGAGCGCGCGTTCCACCTCGGCGATGAAGTCCGGGTGTCCGGGGGTGTCGATCAGGTTGACCGCCACGTCGGCGATCGTGAACGACACGACCGCGGACTTGATGGTGATCCCGCGCTGGCGCTCCAGCGCGAGCGAGTCGGTCTGGGTGCTGCCGGCGTCGACGCTGCCGACCTCGTCGATGACCCCGGCGGCGTACAGCAGCCGCTCGGTCAGGCTGGTCTTACCGGCGTCGACATGCGCCAGGATCCCAAGGTTCAGTACTTTCACAACGCTTCATGTCCCTTGCACAGGTGTGAGTACGGTCCGCGATTGACATGAAGCGAGGTCGCATCGCTGCTCTCCTTGACTCGGCACCTGTGCTTACCGGCACGAGTACAGCAGCGTCGGTTTTCGACCGGCAAACAATTTAGCTGTGGGCTTCACCGTTCACGGCTACGCTGACGTGGTGCCGCCGCCCCCACTCGACGCCCGTGCGCTCGCTGACGCCGTTCTCGGCCCGGTCGCGATGGTCGAACCGGTCCAGGGATTCGCCGGCAACCAGACCTTTCGGCTGCACACCTCGAGAGGCGTCTACTACCTCAAGTCGGGTACGACGGTCGAGGCCGAGGCGCGGGCTTGCGCGTTGGCCCGGTCCGTCGGTGTGCCTGCGCCGGAGGTCCTCGTCGTGGAGCCGTCGTACCTCATCTGTGCCGAGGTTCCTGGTGGCCCCTCCGAGGCGTCTGCGGTCTTCGAGGCGGCCGGCCGCGGGTTCCGCCGACTGCACAGTCTTCGTGGTGAAGGCAATTGGGTCGCTCAGCTCCAGCAGACGATCGAGCGTCTCGACGTGCTCGCCGACGTCGTGCCCGATGACCTGGCACGACGCGTCCGCGAGGTCGTCCCGCCGTTCATCGACACCGTGGCCGAGGTCGAGCCCGTGTTGCTGCACGCCGATCTTCACCCGCGCCATCTGTATGCCGTCGGCAACGAACTCACCGGCGTCATCGACTGGGGCGACGCCATGTACGGCGACCCCCTGTTCGACGTGGCCCGCTTCACGATGTCAGGCGAGGCCGCGACCGAGGCGTTCCTGGCTGGCTACGACCTACGTCGTACCCCGGACCTCGACCGGACGCTGTCGTCCTACCGAGTGGTCTGGTCGCTGATGGCGTTGCACGCGGAGCACGAGGCAGGCGGCGACTGGTTCGCCGCGCACGTCCAGAGAATCACGCGGGAGCTAGCCGCGTGACTCGCTACTGGCTGCAGGCCCGCGTGATGTGGCGGGCGTGCCCAGGGTGGGTGTTGGCAACTCTCGTTGTCGTGGTTCTCGGGGCTGCCGTCGGGACCGGTCTGATGGTTGCCATTGGTCAGTTCATCGCAGCGTTGTCCGGCAACGGTCCAGTCTGGTTGTGGTTCGGAGTGACGGCCGGGCTGATGATCAGTGGTCCGTTGCTGGCGTCGCTGCAGGGCTGGCTGACTGCGAAGACGACGGCGGCTACGGCGGCGTACGTGTTGGAGATGCTTGCCGAGACCGGTCTGCAGCCGCGAGGGCTGGAACTGCTCGACTCGCCGGGGTTCTCGGGTCGCCTGCAGGCTGTCGTCGATGCGACGCGCGACTGGACCTTCCTGTTCGGATTGGGCAATGCGTGGCAGGTGCTCGGCACTCGACTGACCGGGCTTGGCGCGTTCGCCGTACTGCTGACTTGGCGTTGGTGGGTGCCGTTCGTCGTGGCAGGCTCGTTCATGCTGATCGCGCGGGCTTTCCGGCAGTGGGTGGACGCGTCGTTCGACAAGGTCCTGGAGTCGTCGGCGGGTCCGCGGCGGCGAGCGTCGTACCTGCACCGTCTGCTGACTCAGGCACCGGCGGCGAAGGAGGTGCGGCTGTTCGGGGTCGCGGACTGGTTGCTCGAGCGGTACCGGTTCACGTGGTTGTCGGCGATGGCTGAGCTCTGGCCGGCGCGTCGACGCGGTCTGCGGCCGGTGTACGCCAGTTGCCTGGTGACCGCGGTGGTCATCGCCGGCGTTCTGGTCCTGCTGATCGACGACGTGACCGATCGGCAGGTCGGTGTGGCTGCGGTGGTGACGTTGGTTCAGGCGCTGCTGGCGATGGATGCGTTCGGGGTCCTGGGGGATTCGCAGCGGGCCCTTGGACAGTACGTCGCGACTGTCGCAGCGCTGGTCGGACTGCGGCGCGAGGCCGGTCTGCCGGACATCGACCTCGCAGTACCTGCTTCGCCGGCTGCGCGGAAGGCCGACGGTGCCCTGCCGATCAGGTTGAAGGACATCACCTTCACCTATCCGACCCGCTCGTCGCCGACGTTGTCCGGTCTGAGCCTGGAGATCCCGGCCGGGCAGTCGGTCGCGGTCGTCGGCGCGAACGGCGCCGGGAAGTCGACACTGATCAAGCTGCTCTGCGGCCTCTACCGGCCGGACAGCGGAACGCTCACGGTCGGCGGCGCCGATCCGGCTCTGGAGATCACTGGCGGGCCGCGGGTGGCGGCGATCTTTCAGGACTTCGTTCGCTACCACCTGCCGCTGCGCGACAACGTCGGCTTCGGATCGGTTCCCCAGGATCGGCTCGACCAGGCGCTGGCCGATGCGGCGGGCGGTGTGCTGCTCAAGCGGGTCGGGTGGGACACGGTCCTGTCGGCCGAGTACGACGGTGGGACCGACCTGTCAGGTGGCCAGTGGCAACGAGTCGCGCTGGCTCGCGCTCTGGCGGCCGTCTCGGGTGGTGCCGGCGTACTGATCCTGGACGAGCCGACTGCGGAGCTCGACGTACGGACCGAGGCTGCGCTGTTCGACCGGTTCCTGGACATGACGGCCGGCGTGACGACGATCCTGGTGACGCATCGGTTGTCGAGTGTGCGGCACGCTGAGCGGATCGTCGTACTGGATCCGGAGCGGGGGATCGTGGAGGACGGGAGCTACGACGAGCTGATGGCGGCCGACGGGGTGTTCGCGGGGCTGTTCCGGTTGCAGGCAGGGCGGTTCCAGTGAGGCGCGGGCTGTGGATGGTGCTGACGGCGGCTTTTCGGACGAGCCCTGGCCTGGTGTTTGCATGCTTCGCCGAGACCGTCGGCCGGTTGGTGCGCTCGGCGGTGCCGTGGTTCCTGGGGGTGCTCGTGGCCGGGGCGATGGCGGCCGATCGCGGGCAGATGCTGATCGCGGCGGCTGCCCTCGTGGCCGTGGCCGGGTTGCAGAGCCTGCTGATCATGGTCGGCTCGAATGCGCGGATCGGGCTGATGGAGCGGATCGGGTTCGAGTTCGACGCCAAGGTCGCCGAGCTGATCGGGCGGGT
Source organism: Kribbella sp. NPDC050470 (assembly GCF_044458365.1). Taxonomy (NCBI): domain Bacteria; kingdom Bacillati; phylum Actinomycetota; class Actinomycetes; order Propionibacteriales; family Kribbellaceae; genus Kribbella; species Kribbella sp. NPDC050470. Next base: position 41,274 of record NZ_JBITHV010000020.1, read on the forward strand.
GCCGACGCTGGAGCACCTGGAGTCGCCGGAGTACCTGGATCAGACGCAGAGTCTGCGCGACGGCCAGGGGACACTCGGCGGCGCGCTCAACATGCTGCTGAACATCGTGAACAACCTGGCGTTCGCGGGCGGCATCCTGGTCGTCGCGGCGACTGCGGACTGGCGGTTGCTCATCCTCGCCGCGCTCGGGTTCCCGCGGCTGCTGACCGGTCGCTGGACCACCCGCTGGGGCCGGGCGGCGGAGGAGGACAGCGCTGCGCCGGCTCGGCTGACGCGGCACCTGGTCGACCTGGTCACTTCGCCGTACGGCGGTGCGGAAGCGCGGGTCTTCGGGCAACGGGTGCAGATGCGCCGGCGAGTTGGTGACAGCGCGACTGCCTGGCGAGAGCCTGCGGTGCGAAGCGCTTTCAAGAACGCGCTGCTGTCGGCAGGCATCGCGGTGGTGTTCTTCGGCGCCGCGATCGGCGTGCTCGGCTGGATGACGTACGACGCCGTGCACGGTCTCGTCTCGGTGTCGGCACTTGTGGTGGCGGTGACCGCGGTGCGTGGGCTGGAGAACGTGAGCAACATCCTGACAAACGCCGTACAAGACACGGCTCGACTGCTGCGGAACGTCTCGCGATTCGTGTGGTTGCAGGACTACGCCGTACAAGCGGCTGGGAGTGGTACGGCGGAGCCGCCTGCCGAGCTGACATCCGGGATCCGGTTCGAGGGAGTGCGCTTCCGGCATGCCGGGGCGGAGACGGACGCGGTTGCGTCGGTGGATCTCGAGTTGCCGGCCGGTGCCGTGGTTGCCCTGGTCGGTGAGAACGGCGCAGGGAAGTCGACACTGGTGAAGTTGCTGACCGGCCTGTATCGCCCGACCGCGGGCCGGATCCTTGTCGACGGCATCGATCTCGCGGAGCTGAATCCGGCGGCGTGGCGGGCGCGGTTGTCCGGGGCGTTCCAGGACTTCGCCGACTTCGAGCTGATCGCCCGGGAAGCCGTCGGCCTCGGCGACCTGACCGCGATCGACGACGAACGGCGCGTCCACCAGGCGTTGCACGACGGCGCCGCGGAGGACGTCCTGCGCGCGCTCCCGGACGGGTTGTCGACCCAGCTCGGCACTACTTGGGACGGCGGCGTCGACCTCTCCGGAGGCCAACGGCAACGCCTAGCCATCGCCCGCGGCCTGATGCGCCGCCACCCACTGCTACTGGTCCTGGACGAACCAACCTCCGCCCTGGACCCCACCACCGAACACCAACTCTTCCAGCGCTACACCGAAGCCGCCCACCAAGCCCGCACCTCCGGCGCCGTAACCCTCCTGGTCAGCCACCGCTTCTCCACAGTCCGCGTAGCCGACCTCATAGTCGTCCTCCAAGCCGGCCAAGTAATCGAGCACGGCACTCACGACCAACTAATAGCCACCCCCACCCACTACGCCACCCTCTACAACCTCCAAGCCCACGCCTACAACCTCAGCTGATCACGGTGCCGACGTGGTCGCCAGTGGCGATGGTGCTGGCGGCTGATGGGCGGTCGATGTCGAAGACGTGGAGTGGGAGGTGGTGGTCGCGGGCGAGGATGAACGCTGACTGGTCCATGACGCCGAGGCCGCGGTCGATCACCTCCTGATAGGTCAGCCGGTCGAACTTGGTAGCGGTTGGTGAGGTGTTCGGGTCGGCGTCGTACACGCCGTCGGTGCCGTTCTTGGCGACCAGGAGCGCGTCGGCTCCCAGTTCGATCGCGCGCTGGACGGCCGGGTAGTCCGTGGTGGTGAACGGCTGCCCGTTGCCGCAGGCAAGCAGAACGACCGAGCCCTTCTCCAGGTGCCGAAGGGCGCGCAGCCGGATGTAGGGCTCGGCGAGATTGTTGATCGGGATCGCCGTCATCAGGCGCACGTCGTCCGCTCCCAGCGCGGTGAGGCGGCCGCGGAGCAGCACCGCGTTGATCACGGTGCCGAGCATCCCGATGTTGTCCGCCTCAACGCGGTCGATTCCCCAGTCGCCGGCGCGGTTCCCGCGAAAGACGTTGCCGCCCCCGACGACAACCGCCACCTGGACGCCGGTTGCCCGGAGCGCGATGACCTCGTTGGCGAGATGGGTGAGGCGATCGCTGTCGAAGCCGAAGTCGTTGGGGCCGGCGATGGCCTGGCCGGAGAGCTTGAGGACGAGTCTGCGGTACATCGAGCTCCTAAGCGCCGTGGTGATCATCAGACTGCATTGTCGTCCGATTGCGCGGGATGTGGATGCGGGGCAGGGTGGCGGTATGGGTGAGTTCAGGCGGGAGGATTTGGGTGGGGCTCGGTTTGAGGAGGTTTCGTTGCGGGGGGCGGTTTTTCGGGATGTGGATCTGGCGGGGGCGCGGTTCGACAACGTGAATCTGAACGGGGCGACGATTCGGGCGTTGTTCTGTGACGTGACGATCGACGGGGACGTGCGCAACCTCAAGGTGTGGGGTGTCGACGTGATGCCGTTGGTCGACGCGGAGCTGAATCGGCGGTATCCGGGGCGGGAGAAGATGCGCCCGGCCGACGCGGACGGGTATCGCGAGGCGTGGGCGCTGCTCGAGGAGCTGTGGGAAGGGACGGTCGAGCGGGCGCGCCGGTTGCCGCCGGGGAAGCTGCACGAGTCGGTGAATGGGGAGTGGTCGTTCATCGAGACCTTGCGGCACCTGGTGTTCGCGACGGATGCCTGGGTACGGCGTACCCTCCTCGGCGACCCGGCTCCGTGGGACCCGCTGGACCTGCCGCACGACGAGATGCGTGACACGCCGCCGATCCCGCGGGACCGCGCCGTACGGCCGTCACTCGACGAGGTCCTCGTACTCCGGGCGGACCGGATGGCAACGGTCCGGACGGTCATCGCGGAGCTCACCGACGACCAACTCACGAGGATGACCGAGCCCGTCACCGAGCCCGGATACCCGGCTTCGGAGAGCTACCAGGTCGCCGAATGCCTGGAGTGCATCCTGGGCGAGGAGTGGGAGCACCGGATGTACGCCGAGCGCGATCTCGCCGTACTGGAGAAAACTCTGAACTGAAATGTCGAGTCCGGCCCAAGCGGCTCGACGCGTAGGTGAGAACGCACCTACGAGCTTGGGAGAAAGTCATGGAACTCAGCGTCAACACCTTCATCAGCCTGGACGGCGTCATGCAGGGACCGGGCGGCCCGGACGAGGACCGCAGCAACGGGTTCGAGCACGGCGGCTGGCTTGTGCCGCACGCCGGCGACGGGCAGCTCGACCCGGTCGACGGATGGTTCGGCGAGGCGGACGCGATCCTGCTGGGCCGGTCGACGTTCGAGATGATGCGCACGTTCTGGTCGCAGGTCGACGTCGAGGACAACATCGTCGCCACCGCGCTGAACACCTGGAAGAAGTACGTCGTCAGCAACACCCTCTCCGACGAGGACGCAGCCTGGGGCGACACGACCGTGCTGCGCGGCGACGACATCGTCGAGCAGGTACGGCGACTGAAGGCCCAGCCGGGGCGTGAGTTGCAGGTCCACGGGAGCTGGCAGCTCGCCCGGACCCTGCACGACGCCGGTCTGGTCGACACCTACCGGCTGATCCAGTTCCCGGTGGTGGTCGGCAAGGGGAAGCGGTTGTTCGAGGACGGCGCCGTACCGTCGACGTACAAGATCAGCGCGGCCGAGGTACGGGAGGGCGGCTCGGGCGCGGTGTCGCTGACGCTGCGGCAAGACGGCTTCGGCGCGATCGGGACCGGCGACATCGTGGTCGAGGACGGGAAGGAAGTCCTGATCTGAGGTTTGTCGGTGGGGTGTCCTAGCGTCGGGCGGTATGGAAACGCTGACGACGCAGGCGATCCTCGACGCCGGGCTGGACGACTGGCGGAAGCTTGCGCAGGCCCTGCACGCACGGTTTCTGATCGATTCCTTCGCCGACGGCCTTCGCTTCGTGGAGGCCGTCGGCGAGTGCTGTGCGGAGGTCAGGATCGGGGACGGGTTCGTTGATTTGCAGCTGGTGAGTGCTGAGCAGGTCGGGGTGACTGAGCGGGAGGTGGAGCTGGCCCGGCGGATCAGCTCGGTCGCTCGGTCGATGGGGCTTGGGGCTGATCCGGCGGCGGTGACGCAGTTCGAGCTTGCGCTGGACACGGCCGATGTCGCGGCGATCGGGCCGTTCTGGGCCGCAGTGCTCACGGGGAGCACGGAGTCACTGGGGACCGATGTCGTTGATCCGACAGGTCGGGTGCCGAACATGTGGTTCCAGGGCACGGACGCGCACGAGACCCCGCGGCAACGCTTCCACGTCGACCTGTGGGTGCCGCACGATGTGGCCGAGCAACGCATCGCAGCTGGCCTCGCCGCCGGCGGCCGCATCGTGTACGACGATGAGGCCCCAGCCTTCACCGTCTTGGCTGACCCGGAAGGCAACCACGCCTGCATCTGCACCTGCCTCGACCGCTGAAAACCAGGAGCACTCGGACGTGGAAGTTGGCTAGGGTGAGGCGTCTCTCGAGGAGGTGGGTCATGACCTGCATGGCAATCCGGTTCCGTGCCAACCCCTCCGTGTGCGCTGCCTGAACATCTGAAGCTCCGGACCGGTTGGCGCGTCGCGGCGTAGGCCGCGGGTCCTGCATGCCCTGTTGCGTGCGCCCGTACCCACCGAACCGGAGTTCTTCGCATGTCCGCTCTGGACACACAACTGCAAGCTGCCCTCAAGGGCGTGAAGTACGACGACTTGCGTGCTCGCGTGGCCGCTCTGTCGGCTCGATATCGCGCCGAGGAGGTGGATGACACGACGGTCGGGATGGCTGATCACCTCGACTGTCTCGCGTACGCCGTCTTCCGGATGCCGGCCACCTACGCCGCGATCCGCTCCGCGCTGCTCGCGGCCGACGTCCACGTCGGCGCGTTCGCCACCCACCTCGACCTCGGCGGCCCGCTGGGGGACGAGGTGCAGACGGACAGGAGGTAGTGGGCGGCGAGTACCCCGGGGACGCCTGGTCACGCCGGAGGGTTTGCGCCTGAGGCCGGGACCTCCTGTCCGTTTGTCCCGGGCTCAGAGGTCGTAGCCGCCGCTGGCTTCGACGGTTTGGGCGGTGAGCCAGGCGGCGTCGGGGGAGAGGAGGAAGGCGATCACCTTGCCGACGTCGTCGGGCTCGCCGATCCGGCCGAGGGCGGTACGCGCGGCCAGCGGTGGGATCAGCTCGGGGTACTTCGCGAACGCGTCGTCGCCGAGGCGGGTCCGGGTGACGCCCGGCGCGACCGCGTTCACCCGGATGCCACGGGCGCTGAACTCCTTCGCGAGGTACCTGGTCAGCACCAGCTGCGCACCCTTCATGCTGGCGTAGACCGAGTAGCCGGGTTCGGGCTTGGTGTTGTCCAGCGCCGAACTGCTGCTGGTGTTGACGATCGCCCCGCCGTCCGCGAGCAGCGGCAGCAGCGTCTGGGTGAGGAAGTACGGGCCCTTGAGGTGGATCCGCAGCATCCGGTCGAAGAGCTCCTCGGTGGTCTCCTCGAACGGGACCGGGTGCTGCCCGACTCCGGCGTTGTTGACGAGGAAGTCGAACGACGTCCGGTCCCACCGCTCGGCCAGGGCCTGCTCGACCTTGGCCCGGAAGTCCGCGAACGTGTCGCTGCGACCCACGTCCAGCGGCAGCGCGACCGCCGTACCGCCGTCCTTCTCGATCCGGTCGGCCGTCTCCAGGCCGCCGGCCGGGTTGCCGTTGTAGGTGAGGATGACCCCGGTACCGCGTTTCGCCAGCTCGAAGGCCGCGCTCTGTCCGATACCGGAGCTTCCGCCGGTGACCACAGCTACCTGCATGATCGTGCAATCTCCTACTGAGTCGTGAATGGGTACACGACCAGTACACGCCGCCGGCCTGGGGTTCTCGTAGACCAAAGCTGGCGGCGGCTTGCACGATCCTCTCAACCCTAGACCTCAGGGTGCGATCACGAGTCCCGTGATGAGGTCGTCGTCGAGGGTGAAGGTGTACTGGAGGTCGACGGAGCCGCCGGGGAAGTTCCCCTCGAGGTGGTTGACCGCGACCCAGGTGTTCGCGTCGACCTGCCGGGTTGCGACGAGCTCTGTGGTGTAGGTGTACTCACTCGCCGCCGTCACCAGCCAGACCGCGAGCTCGGCCCGGCCGCGGTAGGTCTTGCCGTCGTCGGTGACGACCGCGTCGTCGGCGTACAGGGACAGGGTGGGCTGGGCGAGGTAACTGGTGATCGTCGAAGGCAACATGGGTCCGACTCTGCGGTCTCCCGCCGGGAGAGGGTCAAGGAGGTTGACTCTCGCCCCGGGAGATGGTGCACAGTGGCTGGGTGCGGGGCGGGCTGACGATCGGCGAGTTCGCGCAGCTCACCCATCTGAGCGTGCGGACCCTTCGCCGCTACCACGAGAGCGGGCTGCTCGAGCCGGCAACGGTCGATCCGTCGACCGGGTACCGGTACTACAGCACCGGCCAGATCCCGTCGGCCCAGGTGATCCACCGACTGCGCGAGCTCGACGTACCGCTGGCCGAGGTCGGCAAGATCCTCGCGACCGACGATCCCGGTGTCCGCGCTGAGCTGATCGCCGGCCACCTGGACCGGCTGCAGACGTCCCTGGACCGGACCCGCGCGGCGGTCAACTCGCTGCAGCGGCTGCTGCGCCCCGAGCCCGGCGAGCTCCCGGTCGCCGTCCGCTCCGAACCCGCGCGGCTCGTTGCCGCGATCACCGATGTGGTCGAGCTCGGCAACGTGCTGGAGTGGTACGACGACGCGATGGACGAGCTCGACTCCGTCGGCGGCGCGGGGTTGGCGCCGCCGGGTGGGCACTACGACAACGAGCTGTTCGCGGCCGGCCACGGACGGGTCCTGGTGTACCGCGTGATCGCCGACCCACCGACATACGGGCGGGTCCGGCCGATCAAGCTGCCCGCGGTGGAGCTCGCTGCGACCGTCCACCACGGCGCGCATGACGACATCGACGTGACGTACGGACGGCTCGGCGCGTGGGTGGTCGAGCATGCGCTCGCCGTCGCCGGTCCGGTGCACGAGACGTACGTTGTCGGTCCGCGAGACAACCCGGATCCGGCCAGCTGCCGGACCGAGATCGGCTGGCCTGTCTTCAGGGTCGCCTAGCCTTCAGGCGCGGCTCGTACGACGCCACTCCTGCGGCGTCATCCCGTGCGCCTTGCGGAACCGCCGTGTGAAGTGACCGGGGTCGAGGAAGCCCCAGTCGGCCGCGATCGCCGCGATCGAGCGATGCCGGTACGCCGGATCCGCGAGCCGGCGGGCGGCCCCCTTGAGCCGCTCGGCGATCAACCACTGCTCGAGGCTGAGGTGCTGCTCGGCGAACAGCTTGTAGAGGTAGCGGACCGAGATGTTGTGCTCCGCCGCGATCCGGGCCGGCGTGAGATCGGGATCCGCCAGGTGCTGCCGCGCGTACCAGGTGATGCGGGTGAACAGTACGTCGGCCATCGCGGGCGGCTGCTGTACGTCGTCCGCCGCGGACGTCAGCAATGCGCGGACGAGCTGCGTGGTCGCAGTACCGACCATCTCGGCCGATTCCGTCCCTTGGAGCGAGTCGATGATCCCGGGCAGCAACGTCAGGTGGTGCAGCATCAGCTCGTACAGCGGACTGCTCGGCAGCCGTTGCGCGGCCGCGCGGACCGTTTCGACACTCAGCCCGAGGTCGGCGCAGTCGATCTGGAACGCCTGTGACGCGCCGTGACCGCTCCAGGCGTAGTCGTACGGCGCGGTCAGGTCGACCAGCATCAACTCGCCGGTCCGCACCCGCTGGTCCGCGTCGCCCTGGCTGAACACCCCGGACCCGACCACCTGCACCGCGAGCGCGAGCCGCTCCGGACCGCCGATCCGCACGTGCTTCGAAGTTCGAACCAGGCGGATCCCGGACCCCTCGTTGCGGAACAGGTCGGGCGTCCCGAGCCGCCAGAAGTCCATCCGCGCGTGCACCTCGCCGCCCGGGTCCTCATGCTCCACCCGCGACGGGACGCTCGCCGACATCATCGCCGCGTAGAACGCCTCGAGCCGGTCCTGCCGCGGCAGCACGGCAGTATCGAGCAGCACGGCCATCCACAACCCCCTCCACCGCTGGAATCTGGGGGGCGAACTGTGCACACACAGCCCAGATCCGTGCACGCACATCCTACGAAGGACGCCGTACCGGCAGCTACGTTTCCGGCAAACCTCCCGGACGGAAGGACGCACGACCATGCCTGCAGACACCATCGTGCTGGTACACGGCTTCTGGGTGACACCGCGAAGCTGGGAGAACTACATCAAGCACTACGAGGCGCGCGGCTTCAAGGTCCTGGCCCCCGGGTACCCCGGTTTCGAGGTCGAGGTGGAGTCGCTGAACGCCGACCCGACGCCGATCCTGAAGCTGACCGTGCCGGCCATCATCGAGCACCTGGAGTCGGTCATCCGCGAGCTCGACCAGCCGCCGATCATCATCGGGCACTCGGCCGGCGGCGCGTTCACCCAGATCCTGCTCGACCACGGCTTCGGCGCGGCCGGGGTGGCGATGTGCTCGGCGCCGACCGAGGGCGTGCGGGTCGTGCCGATCTCGCAGGTCAAGTCGACGTTCCCGGTGCTGAAGTCGCCGGCCAACCGGCACAAGGCGATCCCACTGACCTTCGAGCAGTGGAACTACGCCTTCACCAACACCTTCCCCGAGGACGAGGCGCGCCGTGCCTACGAGCGGTACGCGATCCCGGCGAACGGCGGGATCCTGTGGGGCAGCGTGCTGGCGAACTTCCAGCCCGGTCACCAGGACACCTGGGTCGACTACCACAACGACTCCCGCGCGCCGCTGCTGTTCGTGTCCGCGTCCGAGGACCACATCATGCCGCCCGAGGTCCAGCGCTCGAACGCCAAGCACTACAAGTCCAAGTCGCTGACCGAGACTCGCGAGTACGACGGGTTCGCCCACCTCGCGCCCGCTCAGCAGGGCTGGGAACGGATCGCCGACGAGGTGCTCGACTGGGCCCTCGAACACGCGTGAGCCTGGCCCGCATCACCCATGTCGGCGGCCCGACGACGCTGATCGAGGTCGACGGCTGGCGCCTGCTCACCGATCCGACCTTCGACCCGCCCGGCCGTCGCTACGGCTTCGGCTGGGGGTCGTCGTCGGTCAAACTGGCCGGCCCGGCGATCGGCGTCGACGAGTTGCCGGTGATCGACGCCGTACTGCTGACGCACGACCAGCACGCCGACAACCTCGACGACGCGGGACGGGCGCTGCTGTCCCGGGTCGGCACCGTCGTGACGACCGTGGCCGGCGCGGCACGACTGGGTGGTGAGACTGTCGGCCTGGCGCCTTGGGCCGTGCACACGTTGAGCCGGCCGGGCCGGCCGCCGCTGACAATCACGGCGACGCCCTGCCGGCACGGGCCGCCGTTGAGCCGCGGGATCACGGGCGACGTGATCGGGTTCGCGGTGGAGTGGCCGGGACAAGAGCACGGGGCATTGTGGATATCGGGGGACAGCGTCCTGTACGGCGGCCTGCGACAGGTCAGCCGGTTGAGTATCGGGACGGTGCTGCTGCACTTGGGCGCAGTGCGGTTCGGCGTGACCGGACCGTTGCGCTACACGATGACTGGGCGGGAGGGGGTCGAGCTGTGCTCGCTGCTGCGGGCGCGGACGGTGATTCCGGTGCACTACGAGGGGTGGAGTCACTTCTCGCAAGGACGATCAGGTGCCACAGAGGCGTTTGCCCGCGCCGGCCTGCAGGCAGAGTGGCTCGAGCTCGGCGTGCCGGGGGCCGTCTCGATCTGACCGCACGGCTGGCAGCATGTGGGCGTGACCGAGCGGCTGGAAGGCGGGTTCGACGGCGGCGCGTCGTTGGTGGACGGCGTCGTACGTCGTACTGCGGGGGCGTGGACGTCATCCGTGCATGCCCTGCTCGCGCACCTGTCGGCGGCGGGGTTCCAGGGTGCTCCGCGTGGGCTCGGGGTGGATGGCGACGGGCGGGAGATGGTCGGCTTCCTGCCCGGGCGGACGGTCGGTAGCGCGCGCCCGTGGCCGGCGTGGACGCACAGCGAGTCGGCGCTGCTCGACGTTGCCCGGTGGCTGCGGCGTTACCACGCTGCCGTGGCGGACTTCGAGCCGCCGGCGGATGCGGTCTGGCGTGAGGGCGGGGTGTGGCGGCCGGACCAGATCATCGCGCACAACGACGCAGCGCCGTACAACGCCGTCTGGAACGACGACGGGCTGGTCGGGTTTGTCGACTGGGACATGTCGGGGCCCGTCGACGTCGAACTGGACGTCGCCTGGGTCGCCTTCTCCTGGACCCCGCTCCACGCGCCCCACGTCGTCGCCGCCGAGGGCTTCACCGCCCTCGATACCCGCCTGCCCCGCCTGGAGCTCTTCCTCAGCGAGTACGACTGGCAAGGCACCACTGAGGACATCCTCGGCCTGATCGCCCAACGCCTCACCCTGCAACTCGACGCGATGCACCACGCCGCGTCCACCGGCGACCCGACGTACCAACGCATGCTCGCCGCAGGCCGCCACCTAGACCTGCAGACCGCCCTACGTCAGCTCGACAGGCTCGGGTGAGCGACGTAGGCGGTCTTCTCGTCGCCGTCGAATCCGCATGCCCTGTAGAAGGCATGGGTGGATTCGCGGCGCGATCCGGTCATCAGCATGACCTTGTAGCAGCCCGCGTCCCAGGCGGCCTGCAGGGTGGCGGCCATGATCTGCTTGCCGAGACCGGTGCCGCGGAGGTCGGCGTCGACGACCACGTTCTCGATCACCGCGTACGGCGCTGCCGCGCGGGTGAGGTTCGGGATCAGGTTGAGGTACGTCGTGGCCGCGACGCGCCCGTCGACCTCGAGGACGTACAACCGTAGTCCCGGCGATTTCAGGATTTCGGCGAACACGTCGGCGTCGCGGCCGTCGCGCAGTACCGGATCGCCGGGATGCAGCAGGCGGTAGAGCCGCATGACATTTCGAAGTCGTCGACACCGGCCTCGCGGAACATGGGCAGGAGCCTACTGGTGTCACCAGGGGACGGGGCCTTCTTCGGCGTGGAAGGTGGCTGTTGGGCCGTCGGGGCTGAGGGTGGCCAGGTGGACGAGGGCAGTGGCGCCTTCGGCGATGGTGCTGAAGCCGGTGTGGTTGTTGCTGTCGGTGTCGACGTAGCCGGGGGCGGCGGCGTTGACCAGGATGCCGTCCTTGCGGAGCTCGTTGGCGTACTGCACGGTCAGCGCAGACAGCGCAGTCTTGGACGGCATGTAGGCGGCCGACGGCAGGAGTGCCGAGAACGGCCCGTCCGGATCGCTGGTGAGGGCCAGCGACGCACCGTGGCTGCTGACGTTGACGATGCGCGGCGCCGATGACCGCCGGAGCAACGGGAGCATCGCGTTCGTCACCGCGATCACCCCGAACACGTTGGTCTCGAACACTTCCCGGACCATGTCCAGGTCCACCGTGCTCGGCACCTGGTCGTACGCATCCTGCGGCGAGACCTGCCCGGAGCCGGTGATCCCCGCATTGTTGATCAGTACGTCGAGCTGCCCGAACCGCTCGTCGATCCACTGCGCCGCCGCCTGGATCGTCTCGGCGTCGGTCACATCCAGCGTCACCGCATGCACATCACCACCCGCCGACCGCAACGCCGTCGCGGCCTCCTCACCCCGCTGCGGATCCCGCGCCCCGATCACCACCGCCATCCCCAACCGAGCCAACTGCTCAGCCGCCCCGCGCCCGATCCCCTTGTTAGCCCCGGTAACCAACGCAACCTTCATGCCTCGTCCCCATCTAGTAGCCGCTCGAACAGCCACAAGACGCCGACACCCGCCACCCTGTGACGCCGGACCTCAGGGTTCCCGGAAGCGAGAGACCGGAATCACAGAGCCTAAGACTGCGTGAGGGTTAGCCTCGCGGGATGACTCGGGACGAGGCAGAGCGCCGGCTGTCCGCGCTGACCGCCGTACGCGACAGCTGGCTGGCTGACAAGGTGCCTGCCCTGAGTGCGAAAGCCGTGTGGCTGATCGGTTCGCTCGGCCAGGGCGGCGGCGACCGATGGAGTGATCTCGACCTGCTCGTGGTCGACGGCGACTGTCCGCTCGACGACGCCGTGCTGACGATCGAGATGCCGGAGAACGGCCCGGTCGATGGCAACTACATCGGGGCGAAGTTCGTTGCCCGCGGGGAGGTGGAGAAAGCGACGGCGATGGCGACCATGCTCAGTACGACGCCGGACGTCGCGGGCCTGTCCGCCGTACTCTCACGGGTCGAAGGGCACGAGGTGGCCAGGGCGCTCGTCGGCCGGTTCCTGGAGGTGGTCGGCGCTTTACGGTGAGCCGACGAGGAGGCAGAAGGGGTGGCCGGCGGGGTCGCAGAGGACGTAGAGGGGTTCGCCGGCTTCTGTGGTGCGGTCGAGGAGGAGTTCGGCGCCTAGGGATTCGGCGCGCTGGCGGTGGTGGTTCAGGTCGTCGAGGGTCGGTACGGCGTAGTCGATGTGGAGTTGCATCGGTACGTCGTGGGACGGCCAGCTGGAGCGGGGCAGGGTGTCGACCTGCTGGAAGGCGAGCTGGCGGTGGCCGTCGTCGTCGACCAGCACCAGCCAGTCGGCGTCGTCCACGACACCGTCGGCCGGCGGCTCGTCGCCCGGACGGTACTGCAGGCCGAGCAACTCGCGGTAGAACTCCGCCAGCCCACGGACATCAGTCGTGTCCAGCGCGGTATGCATCATCCTCGGATAGTCAGTCACGCACCGATTCGACTACTCCTTGACACGATCGGCAATCTTCGAGCGCGCGAGTTGGACCATGCCGCCGATGGCGGCGACCTGGACCACGATGGCGGCCGTCCCGAGGGCCGACCAGTCGTCGGCCAGCCGGACGATCGTGAGGACCGGACAGAGGATCCACAGGCAGGCGACGAAGACGTAGAGCCGCCGCCCGAGAGGGCCCTCCCGGACAAGCCGGAGGTCACCCCCGATCGACCGGAAGATCGCGACCGAAACACCCATCGCGAGCGCTGCCGCGACGGCCGCTGGCGTGGCCTCCAGGAGTGGTGTCTGCACCGTGCGGGAGAAGCCCAGCAGGGCCGGCGCCCCCAACGCGAGCACAATCGCGACGACAGCCAGGCCGTCACCGCCCGTCCAACCGCGCTCGCTCGACACGCGCGACACCGTAGCAGCGGCCGAAATCCGCTCGTGCTGCCGCGGGTACCTCAGGCAGGATCGGGGTGTGGATGGTCGGGGGCTGGCTCGCGCGTACTACGACGACGTGGTCGGTCCGTTGCTCGCAGTACAGGGGCTGCCGCACGCGGCCGGGCGGTTGGGGAGCGGGTCCGACGTGCTCGGGCTCGACGACGCCACCTCCCGCGATCACGACTGGGGCCTGCGGCTGACGCTCCTGGTTGACGAGGACCGCCGGGACGAGGTGGACGCGTTCCTGGCCGCGAAGTTGCCGGACACGTACGCCGGGCTGCCGACGCGCTTCCCGTTCACCGGGCAGACCGAGAACATCCACCACGTCGAGGTCTCCTCGGTCGAGGGCTTCGTCATCAGCCGGCTCGGCGCGGATCCCCGCCGTGGATTGTCGACAATCGACTGGTTGACAATGACCGGACAGGCCGTGCTGGAGGTGGTCGGCGGGCCGGTCTTCGTCGACCAGGCCGGCGACCTCACCGCAGTTCGCCACCGCCTGCAGTGGTACCCGGACGACGTCTGGCGGTACGTCGTCGCCTGCGATTGGATGCGGTTGTCCGAGGAGATGCCGTTGATGAGCCGGGCCGGCGAGCTCGGTGACGACCTTGGATCGCGGGTGATCGCGGCCAGGTTGGTCGACATCGCAGTACATCTCGCGTTCATGATCGAGCGCCGCTGGCCGCCGTACCCGAAGTGGCGCGGGACGATGTTCGCCCGGCTGGCGTGTGCGCGCGAGGTCGGTGACGCGCTGCGGAAGACGGTGAAGGCCGACCACTGGCGTTACCGGCAGCAGCAGCTCGCTCGGGCGCTGGAGCATCTGCTCAACCGCCAGCGCGCGGCCGGGCTGCCCGCCCCGGCGCCGGCGACTGTCGACTTCTGGGATCGCCCCTACCTGCACCCGAACGGCGCCATCGCGACCGCGCTCCTGGCCGGCATACCCGACCTGCCGCCGGGCCGGGGCAGCGTCGAACAACGCTCGGACAACGTCGCCGTGCTGACCGACGCCACCGCCCGCCGGGCACTGATCACCTAGCTGCGGAACGCCCGGCGATAGGCGTCCGGCGGCACAGCCACGACCCGCTTGAACTGCCGCCGCAACGTCGTCGCCGTACCCATGCCGGTGGCGACCGCGATCGACTCCACGCTCTGATCCGTCTTCTCCAGCAGCTCCTGCGCACGCCGCACCCGCTGCGTCAGCAACCACTGCAGCGGCGTCTGCCCGGTCACCGCCCGGAACTGCCGGCCGAGATGGCGTGGGCTCGTGTTCACCCGCCGAGCCATGTCCGTCACCGTCAACGGCTGATCCAGCCGCTCGAGTACCCACGACTGCAGCTGCGCGAGCCTGTTGTCCCCACTCACCTCAAACGGCGTCGCCACGAACTGCGCCTGACCACCAGACCGGTGCGGCGGTACGACGAGCCGCCGAGCAACGCTGTTGGCCACACTCGCGCCGTGGTCGAGGTGGATCAGATGCAGACTGAGATCCACCGCCGCCGCCTTGCCGGCCGACGTGAGCACACTGCCGTTGTCTGTGTAGAGCACATCCGGGTCGACCTCGGCCAGCGGATAGCGCTCGCTGAGCACGTCAGTGTGCGCCCAGTGCGTCGTAGCCCGCCGACCGTCCAGCAGCCCCGCCGCTCCGAGTACGAACGCGCCCGTGCACAGCGACGCGACCCGTGCTCCTGCCTCATGGGCCGCGCGTACGGCGTCGATCAGCTCGACCGGAGGCGGTTCGTCCACATCGGCACAGGCCGGCACGATCACAGTGTCGGCCCTGACGAGACGCCCCAGGCCGGCATCGGGCTCGACCGAGAACGGCCCGACCTTGACCGGCCCCGGTCCGCAAAGCTGGACGTCGTACCAGCTCTCGGCAGCCTCAAGCGGCGGGTTGCCGAAGATCTCGTACGCGACGCCGAGCTCGAAGTGCAG
The DNA here is from genome assembly GCF_044458365.1 of Kribbella sp. NPDC050470. Lineage (NCBI taxonomy): Bacteria > Bacillati > Actinomycetota > Actinomycetes > Propionibacteriales > Kribbellaceae > Kribbella > Kribbella sp. NPDC050470. The sequence goes on from NZ_JBITHV010000020.1 coordinate 56,316, forward strand.
GAGGTGGCCGGCGGTCGCCAGTGCGACGGTGTGCATGTCCGAAAGTGTACGCATGGTGTCGTTCCGGACTCTCACACCGGAGGCCGCCGAACCGCCAGACTTTCGGTCGAACCCACCACCGGAGGAACGAGAACATGACTGCAGTCGCCGTCTACGGAGCCACCGGCCACACCGGCCGGTTCGTCGTCGCCGAGCTCGCCGCCCGCGGCTACACGCCGATCGGATCCGGCCGCCGGGCCGAGGCCGGCCGCCAGGCGAGCGTGGACGACCCGGACGCGCTCGACCGCGCGCTCGACGGCGCCGAGGCGGTCATCAACGCCGCCGGACCGTTCGCCACCACGGCCGGTCCGCTGGTCGCGGCGGCACAGCGGGCCGGGATCCCGTACGTCGACGTCGCCGCCGAGATCGAGGCGAACGTGTCGACCTTCGCCGACCACGCCAAGGCCGAGACCCCGATCGTGCCGGCGATGGCCTTCTTCGGCGGCCTCGGCGACCTGCTGGTCACCGCGGCGATGGGGGAGCGGACCGCGGCCGACGAGATCCAGGTCGCCTACGGCCTGTCGAGCTGGCGTCCCACGGAAGGCACGCGGATCGCCGGGCAGGTGTCGCACGACCGTCGCGGCGGTCGCCGGGTCCGCTTCCGGAACTCCGCGCTGGAGTACCACGAGGACGAGTTGGTGCGGCAGGACTGGGACTTCCCAGCGCCGCTCGGGAGCCGTGAGGTGATCGCCGAGTTCAGCATGGCCGACATCGTCACGGTGCCCAGCCACCTCGCCGTCCGCGACGTGCGCACCTACATGGCCGTCGAGGCCGCGACCGATCTCTCGGCTCCGGGCACGCCGACGCGGGACGAGGCTGACCCCGACCAGAGCTTCGTCGTCGACGTCGTGGTGCGGGCTGACGGAGTCGAGCGGCGGGCCGTCGCTCGCGGCCGGGACATCTACGCGGTGACCGCGCCGCTGGCGGTGGAGGCGGTGCAGCGGCTGCTGAAGGGGCAGACCCGGACGACCGGCGTGGCCTCGGCCGGGGCAATGTTCGACGCTGCTGATTTCCTCCGGGCGCTGACGCCGTACATCGAGGTCGAGCTGCCGTAGCCCCCAGGCTGCGAGAAGATGTGAGCCTCCCTGCAGCACGTACCGCCCACGTCCAGCTGGAGGCCGCCCCATGCAGTTCACTCGTCGCGACTTTCTCAAGGTGGGCGGCGGTGTGGTCGCCGCAGCCGCCCTCCCCGCCGCCCCGGCGTTCGCCGCAACCATCGACTACACCGCCCGTACGACGTTCGACGACTGGGACCGGCTGTTCCAGCAGGGCGGTCCCGGCCAGCCGGACCAGCCGAACGACAACACCAACGCCGACGGCCGGTCCGGCATGCTCGCGTGGAGCCAGTCGTACGTGCTCCTCGGGCTGGTCCGGATGTACGAGACGTACCGCGACACCTACTACCTGGACCGGTTGATCGACAACGTCGACCAGGTCCTCGCGGTCCGCGACAGCGAGCGCGGCGTGACCGACTACCGCGGTCTGTCGCTGCCTGCGTGGCGGGCGGACCACCCGTACACCACCGGCTACACGACACTTGCCGACAGCAACGGACAGCCGGTGCTGGAGCTTCGGCAGGCGCTCCCGTACGCCGAGGACACCAAGGTGACCGTGACAGCGGGATCCCGGCCGGACACCTTCACGGTCAGGCTGGTCAACACCCAGGTCAACCGCACGGTCACGCACACCGAGCTGTCGATGGACCCGGCCAGCCCGGACTTTGCGGTGAGCCGGATCTACGCGGCCGCGCCGGGGCCGTTGCAGTTGACTGCACGCGCCGTGTCCCAAGGCGTGCCGGTCCTGGGGGAGTTCCCGATGCTGACCAAGCCGGTGATCTTCGCCGTACACACCGGGATGATCACGTACCCGATCGCGAGTTTCGTGCGACTGGTGTGCGGCTCACCGGTGCTGCGGCAACGGTACTGGGCGAAGGCGGCCGAGTATCTGACCGCGTGCCGCGAGGCGGTCGCCGTACATGACTGGGAATACCGCGAGACCGCGGCGGGCGGCGGGTACCTGATCTGGCCGAAGGAGCAGCCGCTCGCGTACGACGGGTGCGAGCAGCCGATCAACCAGTCACTCGGACTCGGGCAGACGCTGGTCGAGCTCGCGCTGGCGACCGGCGATCGCGGGTACCGGCGGAAGGTGGCGGCGCTGGCGAAGATGTTCGCCGGACAGCTCGCGGTGGACGCCGGCGACGCCTACCAGTGGCGGTACTGGCCGATGGGCGGCAAGGTGTACGACGGCTTCGTGAAGACGGGCTCTCCGGACACGGACGTCTCGATCTTCACGCCTTCCGGCGGCCCGGCCCGGCAGTTCGAGGACATCAGTCACGGCGCGATCGACGTCGAGTTCGCCGTCCGCGCCTTCCGCGCCCGCCTCGGCTTCACCGGCGCCGATATGGACCGGCTCGCCCGCACCTACACCCAGAACGTCGCCACCACCGACCCCGACGGCCTGCCGGCCATCCACACCACGGTCGCCGGCACCACCCTCGGTGCCGCCTCCGTAGCCCACCAAGCACCCCGCTGGATGCAAGCGACGCCTTGGGACCCGGCCGTCCACGCCCACTGCCTGGCCCTCTACAACCGCTACCAACCAACTCCCGAACGCGACGGCCAGCAAGCGATCGGGTTCGGCTGGCTGCTGGCCAACGTCGCCTACCTCAACTGGGGCGCGAAGTACGTCAGCTGACTACACGGCGTGGTCGGCGGCCGCCGTGGCATGATCGTGGGGTGGCTGGGGCGAAGGATGTGCGTGACCTGGCGTTGCTGCGGCGGGTGAAGGACCGGATCGACCGGGAGTTCGCGCAGCCGCTGGACGTCGAGGCGCTGGCGCGTGGGGTGAACATGTCGGCGGGACATCTCAGCCGGCAGTTCAAGCAGGCGTACGGCGAGGCGCCGTACAGCTACCTGATGACGCGGCGGATCGAGCGTGCGATGGCGCTGTTGCGGATGGGTGAGCTGAGCGTGACCGAGATCTGCTTCGCGGTCGGCTGCTCGTCGCTCGGGACCTTCAGCACCCGCTTCACCGAGCTCGTCGGCGTGCCGCCGAGCGTCTACCGCGAGCAGGAGGCGGAGGCGACCAAGGGGATCCCGGCGTGCATGGCCAAGCAGGTGACCAGACCGATCAGGAATCGAGAAGCGCCGGCCGGTGACCGCCAACTAGCGTGACGGTCATGGACATCACGATCAACCAGACCTACCTCCCGCACAACGACCCGGACGCCGCGATCGCCTTCTACCGCGACGTACTCGGCTTCGAGGTCCGCAACGACGTCGGCTACCAGGGCCTGCGCTGGATCACCGTCGGCCCGGTCGGCCAGCCGGTGTCGATCGTGCTCTACCCGCCGGAGGCCACCCCCGGTCTCACCGACGACGAGCGCCGTACCGTCACCGAGATGATGGCCAAGGGCACTTACGCCAGCATCAACCTCGGCACCCCGGACCTGGCCGCCACCTTCGCCAAGATCGAGGCCGCCGACGCCGAGGTCGTCCAGGAGCCGACCGACCAGCCGTACGGCGTCCGCGACTGCGCCTTCCGCGACCCGGCCGGCAACATGGTCCGGATCGCCCAGTCCTGACCGACCGACCTGATTAAATCGACCCAGGGGACGCGACGGGGGCAGCGCACGCATGCCCCCGCCCGACGGATGGAGACCACGATGCCCAAGGCCGGCACCAAGCCTGAGCAGCACGCCGCGGACAGCCACGACCTGATCCGGGTCCAGGGCGCCCGCGAGAACAACCTGAAGGACATCAGCGTCGAGCTCCCGAAGCGCCGGCTGACGGTGTTCACCGGGGTGTCCGGCTCGGGCAAGAGCTCACTGGTGTTCGAGACGATCGCCGCGGAGTCGCAGCGGATGATCAACGAGACCTACAGCGCGTTCCTGCAGGGCTTCATGCCGAACCTGTCGCGTCCCGAGGTCGACATGCTGGACGGCCTGACCACGGCGATCATCGTGGACCAGGAGCGGATGGGCGCCAACCCCCGCTCCACGGTCGGCACCGCCACCGACGCCAACGCGATGCTGCGGATCCTGTACAGCCGGCTCGGCAAACCCCATGTCGGCCCGCCGACGGCGTACTCCTTCAACGTCCCGAAGCGGACCGCGACCGGCTCGATGGTCGCGGACAAGGGCGCCGGCGAGAAGACCGTCGTACGCAACGCCGTCTACCACGGCGGCATGTGCCCCAAGTGCGAGGGCATGGGGTCGGTCAACGACTTCGACCTGACCGCGCTGTACGACGAGAACAAGTCGCTCAACGAGGGCGCGCTGACCATCCCGGGCTACAGCATGGAGGGCTGGTACGGCCGGATCTACCGCGGCTGCGGCTACTTCAACCCGGACAAGCCGATCAAGAAGTACACCAAGAAGGAACTGCACGACCTGCTCTACCGGGAGCCGACCAAGGTCAAGGTCGAGGGCATCAACCTGACCTACACCGGCCTGATCCCGCAGATCCAGAAGTCGTTCCTGTCCAAGGACGTCGACGCGATGCAGCCGCACATCCGCGCCTTCGTCGAGCGCGCGGTGACGTTCACGACCTGCCCGGACTGCAACGGCACCCGGCTCAGCAAGGAAGCGCTGTCGTCGAAGATCAAGGGCAAGAACATCGCCGACCTGTGCACGATGCAGATCAGCGACCTGGCCGACTGGATCCGCGGCCTCGACGAGCCGTCGGTCGGGCCGCTGCTGGCCGGCCTGCAGCACCTGCTCGACTCGTTCGACGAGATCGGCCTCGGCTACCTGTCGCTGGACCGCCCCGCGGGCACGCTGTCCGGGGGAGAGGCGCAGCGGACCAAGATGATCCGCCACCTCGGTTCCTCGCTCACCGACGTGACGTACGTGTTCGACGAGCCGACGATCGGCCTGCACCCGCACGACATCGAGCGGATGAACAACCTGCTGCTGCAGCTTCGCGACAAGGGCAACACCGTCCTCGTCGTCGAGCACAAGCCCGAGACGATCGCGATCGGCGACCACGTCGTCGACCTCGGCCCGGGCGCCGGCTCGGCCGGCGGCACGGTCTGCTACGAGGGCACCGTCGAGGGCCTGCGCAAGAGCGACACCACCACCGGCCGCCACCTCGACGACCGCGCGAAGCTGAAGGAGACGGTCCGCGACTCCAACGGCAAGCTCGAGGTACGGCGCGCGTCGACCAACAACCTGCGCAACGTCAATGTCGACATCCCGCTCGGCATGCTCTGCGTCGTGACCGGCGTGGCCGGCTCCGGCAAGAGCTCGCTGATCCACGGCTCGGTGGCCGGCCGCGAAGGCGTCGTCGTGATCGACCAGGGCGCGATCCGGGGATCCCGGCGGTCCAACCCGGCGACGTACACCGGTCTGCTGGACCCGATCCGCAAGGCGTTCGCCAAGGCCAACGGCGTGAAGCCCGCGCTGTTCAGCTCGAACTCCGAAGGCGCCTGCCCGACCTGCAACGGCGCCGGCATCATCTACACCGAGCTGGGCGTCATGGCGACCGTCGAGTCGACCTGCGAGGAGTGCGAAGGCCGCCGATTCCAGGCGTCGGTGCTGGAGTACACGCTCGGCGGACGGAACATCGCGGAGGTGCTCGCGACGCCCGTCTCCGAGGCGCTGGAGTTCTTCGCCGACGGCGAGGCCCGGACGCCGGCCGCCGAGAAGATCCTGGACCGGATGGCCGACGTCGGCCTCGGCTACCTGACGCTCGGCCAGCCGCTGACCACGCTGTCCGGCGGCGAGCGCCAGCGGCTCAAGCTGGCCACGCAGATGGGCGAGAAGGGCGACGTCTACATCCTCGACGAGCCGACCACCGGCCTGCACCTGGCCGACGTCGAACAACTCCTCGGCCTGCTGGACCGCCTCGTCGACTCCGGCAAGTCGGTGATCGTCATCGAGCACCACCAAGCCGTGATGGCCCACGCCGACTGGATCATCGACCTGGGCCCCGGCGCCGGCCACGACGGCGGCAAGGTCGTCTTCGAAGGCACCCCGTCCGACCTGATCGCCAAGAAGTCCACCCTCACCGGCGAACACCTGGCCGCCTACGTCGCCTGACGCCGTCCGCCTGCGGGTGTCACGGGCTGCGGAGGGACCGGGCGGCTCGGGCCGCCTGGGCGGCGACGCCGGGGATGCTCGAGGTGATGAAGGAGCCGCCGCCGAGGTCTCCGACGACGTGCACCCTTGGATCGGCGGGAATCAGCCCGCCGGACGGGTGCAGGGTGGCGAGACCGGTCTGCGTCAGCGAGCGGACGAGGTCCCGGCTCATGGCCGGGACCGCTTGCGGTGGCGGGTTCACGGCGTTGACAACGAACTGGGCGGTGGTCAGTTCGTTGCCGTGGGCCCGGAACCGGCCGTTGTCCTCCTCGATCGCCTGAAGCCCGGGGACGAGGGTGAGCTGGCCGGCGTCCAGGAGCCGCATCAAGGTGGCGGCGTTCACTGGGACCATCGGCGACGCCACGCTGGCCGCCGTACGGAGATGACGTCGTACGAGCGCCCGATCGGCCTCCGGCAACAACCGCCACACGAACGGTCCGACCGTGTGCGCGGCCTCCTGCAGTACCCGGCGGCCGATACTGGGATCGTCGATCGCCGCGATCTGCCGCCGGAGCCGCTCGACCGGATCATCGGTCTCCGTGCCCAGCAGCTCAGCCAAGAACTCGTTCAAGTTCTCATCCGCCAGCTCCGCGCGGAACAGCTCGACGAGCTGATCGAGAGTGACCATCCCCAACCCGGCAACCCGTTCGGTGGTCAGGTGCTGCGGGCGCCGCTCGTTCGGCCGCTGCCAGACGTGCGGCAGAACGCCACTGCGTGAGAGCAGCGTGATCCGTCCCGTGTGCCCGCGCGCAGCCAGCGAGACGACGACGTCCACTGCGGTCAGCCCGCTGCCGATGACCGCCACATCGCTCTCAGCAGGTACGCCATCGAGCGTCTGCGCCAGCGGATACGGGTCCGCGATGAAGCCTTCGGTGCCCGCGAGGCCGTACAGGTCCGGGGGAGTCCCGCCACCCACGCACAGCGCCACCTGTGTTGCCGGGTGCTCGTGGCCGTCCTGCGTGCGCACCACGAGACGTGCTTCGGTACGTCGCACTTCCGTCACTCGAGCCGGTACGACGCGGACCAGCCACCCCTGCTCGCCTAACGCGGCTATCGCCTTCTCGGCCGTGTCCGCCAGATACTCGCCGTACACCGCGCGTGGCACCAGCGGCTGGCCCAGCAGTTGGTCGAGGTGCTCCGCGCCGCGATTTCCCAGCCAGGCGGCGTAGTGCCCGAAGTCGCCGCTCCTGATCGACATGATGGCCGGCGGCGCGTTCACCAGCACCGACTCCAGGTCCGGGCCGTACGGCCGACCACGCCACAACTGCGGCGACGGCTCGAAAACGCTCACCGTGCCCGCACCTGATCGGCCGCGTCCTTGGTCGCCCGGCCTGGCAGCCAGCGCATCGAGCAGCCCGACAGCCGCCGCGCCCCCTCCGACGATCGCAATCTCCATGATCTCCCTCTCGTTGACGTCCACCTCGACCCTCGCCGCCCGCACCCGCGATCCCCATCCCCCGCGAACAGGCGATCGACAGCGCGCTGACCCCCTCAAACGAGGGATGGTGCGTTGTGGGGGACCGGGCACACTGGTCGGCGGAGGGATGTGGATGACTGATCACCGCCGGGCGGTGCTGTCGGCTGCCGAGCGGGCCGTTAACGGGGTTGACCTGTTCAGTCGCGTCTCAGCGGGGTTGCGGCGGCGGGTGCCGTTCCACTCGGCCGTGTGGACGGCGTCCGACCCGGAGACCGGTCTGATCACGGCGCCGATGCTGGTCGAGAACCTCGGCTCCGGAGACGGCTGCGCCACCTACTGGGAGAGCGAGCTGCTCGAGGAGAACGTCGTACCGTTCCGCGACCTCGCCCGCGCGACTGTCCCGGCTGCGGGCTTGCGCGCCGCGACCGGCGGTCTGCCCGCCCGCAGCGCCCGCTTCCGGCGGTTGCTGGCCGGTCAAGGTGTGTACGACGAACTCCGCGTCGTACTGCGGATCGGCGACCGGCCGTGGGGGCTGGTGAGCCTGTTCCGCACCACCGACGCCTTCAGCCCGGACGACATCGCGCTGCTCGCGGACCTGTCCCGCCCGCTGGCCGAACGGCTGCGCGAGTTCGCCCGGCCCAGCGAGACCGCGCCCCGCACGGACTCGCCGGCGCCCGGCCTGATCCTCTTCGACGAGACCGGCGCGGCCACGTCCATCAACGACGAGGCCCGCCATCACCTCTCTACGCTGCCGACGGGACCCAGCTTCCCCTCGCCACTCGGGCTGAAGCTCCCCATCTGGGTGATCGGTACGGCGCTCCAGGCGCGAGCGATCGCAGACGGACGCGACCATGGCAACGCCCGGATACGTCTGCGAACGGCCGACGGCCGCTGGCTGGTTTGTCATGCCTCTTGTCTCAACGGTCCTGGTGGCCGGCCGGGCCCGGTGGCTCTCGTCCTCGAGCCTGCAACGACTGCCGATCTGGCCGTCCTGATCGCCGACGCCTACGGCCTGACGTCACGCGAGCTTCAGATCACCCAGCTGGTCGCGCGCGGAATGACCACGGCCGAGATCGCCTCGACACTGTTCATCTCCCCGCACACAGTCCGCGACCACCTCAAAATGGTCTTCAGCAAGGCGCACGTCTCCACCCGAGGCGAGCTCGTAGCGCGCCTCTTCACCGAGCACTACTGGCCGGCCCTACCCGAGCCCACGTCCACTCGAGCTCCAGGTCAGCGGGTGCGGTCGTAGATCAGGGCGATTTCGCCGTCCGGGCCGGCGGTCTGGCTGGTCAGGGTCCACTGGTTCTCCGGGAGAGCGCCGTCGAACAGTTGGGGGCCGTTGCCGAGGAAGATCGGGAAGATCATCAGTGCCAGGCGGTCGACCTGGTCGGCTGCCAGCAGTGCCTTGATGACGCTGGCGCTGGAGAACACGACGATGTCGCCGCCCTCGGTCGCCTTGAGCTCGTTCACCACGTCGACAGTAGGATTGTCGACAATCGTCGTACGGTCCCAGGGCGCCTCGGTGAGGGTGGACGACAGCACCACCTTGTCGGTGTCGACGAGCCACTTCGCGAACGCCTCGTCGCGCGGGTCGGCGCCCTCCATGCCGATGACCGTGGGCCAGAACCCCAGGAAACCTTCGGCGTTGACCCGGCCGAGCAGCGCCGTCGTGGCCGGCTCGAAGAGGCTCGTCATGTGGTTGCGTGCGACATCGGTGATGGCGTACGGCAGCACCCAGCCCATGTCGAGCGGATCGGTCTTGGCGTACCGGCCGTCGATGGACAGGCTCATGTTGGTCACGACCCGGCGGCCGCTGGTCTGCTCGGTCATTTCTTGCTCCTCAAGTCGGTGTTCTGCAGGGTCGCCACGAGCTTGTCGAGGCTCTGGCCGAAGCCCAGTTCGATCCCGGCGATGAAGTCCGCGGAGTCGACGGTGCTGTCGGTGATGCGGTAGAGGACGTCCAGCTCGGTGCCGGCGTCAGTACTGCGGAGGTCGAAGTCGACCTGCGCCGTGAAGGCGATGCTGCCGTCGGGCAGCGTGGGGGAGAGGCGGTAGGAGAGGCCCTCCCCTGGGCGCGCTTCGTCGACGGTTCCCTCGCCCCGTCCGGCAACCTGCTCGGTGCCGCCGGTGTCCTCGAGGTCGCGGTACTCCAGGACGATCCGGCCGCCTGGGCGCGGCTCGAAGATCAGCTCAGAGACACGCAGGTCGTCCGGCGTCCACCAGAGGGTCAGCAGATCCGTCTCGGTCAGATGCCGCCAGACCAGCTCGGGATCGCCGGCCAGCGAACGGTGGAACCCGAACGTCCGACCGTCCGCCCATCCCGGCGCCTCGGCAGCGAGCCGCTCCGCTTCGAGGCTGAGCCCGTGACGGTCGAACGCCGTACGTGCCCCACCAGGCTGATCCACGGCGTCGGCGAGCCGGCTGAGCGCGGTCGCGAGATCCCGCAGGGGAGTGGCCTGCAACGCGTAGATGCGCCGCTGCCCTGTCCGCTGCGAGATCACGATGCCGGCCCGCTCGAGCGTCTGCAGGTGCTTCGTCGTCTGCGGCTGCCGCGCCTGCGCAAGCTCCGCGAGTACGCCGACCGACCTCGGGCGTTCGGCCAACAGCGTCACCAGGCGCCACCGCGCCGGGTCCGCCAAGGCACTGATCACTGCGTCCATGACTCCGATTATTCACACGGACGAATATTCGTGTCAAGGAATAACTTCCGCGAACCCACGAACTTGTCGGTCGCGGATGGCAGGGTGACTCTCACCTGAGCCGGAAGAACGGAGCGACCTGATGAGCCGCGAGGTCCAAATCACCTTCGACGCCCACGACCCGCGGGCGCTGTCGACCTTCTGGCGCGACGTCCTGGGCTACGTGCATCCTGGGCCGCCCGGGGTCGAGCTTCCGGAGGGCGCTGATCCGCTGGCTGCGTGGGACGAGTTCCTGGAGCGCATCGGCGTACCGGAAGACCAGCGCAACACCAGGTCGGCCATCGAGGACCCGGACGGCAACCACCCACGCGTCTTCTTCCAGCAAGTCCCGGAAGGCAAGACCGTCAAGAACCGCGTTCATCTGGACGTCCGTGCAGCCCCGGGCCTCGAAGGCGACGAACGAATGGCCGCTCTGGAAGCCGAGTGCACCCGCCTCGAAGCCCTAGGCGCAACCCGGGGATACCGCGTCGATCCGGCGCCCCCGATGGAAGCCGGCTTCATCACCATGCAAGACCCCGAAGGCAACGAATTCTGCCTGGACTGACACCCCCTCGATAAAGTCGAAGTGGAGCAGGCCCGGCCAGTCCAAGCTCGTGACAGCCTAGGAAGGACACCGTCATGTCGGAGCTTCTCGTCGATTTCATCACCTCCCTCGACGGCTACGCATCGGGACAGGGATGGCCCGGGTTCTGGGGCCTCGAGGGACCGGAGTACCTCGCATGGCTCGGTGAGCAGCCCGAGGTCACCTACCTGATGGGAGCGAACACCTACCGCCTGATGTCGGGCTTCGCCGCCGGCGAGGTCCCGAGTGGCCAAGACGAGTTCAGTCCCGACGAAGAGGCGTCCGTCGACGAGCTCACGCAAGCGACCAAGGTGGTGTTCTCGTCCTCACTCGAGGAGCCGCTGACGTGGGCCAACTCCACGCTCGTCCGCGACGACGCCGTCGAGGCGGTCCGCGCCATGAAGTCCAGTGGGACGGGGATCCTCAGCACGATCGGCAGCATCAGCCTGTGCCGGTCCCTGCTACGAGCCGGACTCGTCGACCGCTTCCGGGTCGGGATGTTCCCGGTGATCACCGGGGCCACGGGCGAAGAACGCATCTACGACGGCTATCCGGACGTCGCCCTCGAGATGATCGAGCACCGCACCTTCGACGGCCGCATCCAACTGGTCGAGTACAAGCCCCGCGTCCTCGACCACCCGCCACTCGGCGCCCCCGCGTAACACCGCCCCTGGAAACCTGCATCTAACGCAGGAAACCATCTACTTCTGCTCCCGCTGTTCAACTGGCAGGAACGGGAGTTGAAGAGCCGGGAGTAGGACGGACAGCAGGGGTAGCAGAGCCAACGGATGTCGGCACCGGCTCAGCTGAGGCGGACGAGGATCGGTCCGGGAGCGGCGATGCGATCGCTGTCGCTTAGTTGAGCCCCGAGGCGTGCGCCGCCTATTGTCCGGCCAGCTTGGCCACGACCGGCGCGAGTGTGTCGGCGAAGTCGGCGCCGATGACGAAATAGGAGAAGCCGATCTCCTCGCGTCGGCGTTGGATTTCTTCGGCGGCTGCCGCGGGGTCACTCGGAAGTATGACGAGCGAGTCGGCCGCGCGGAGCGCTGCGGTGTCGAGGTTGGGCGGCGCCATGAACGGAGCGACACGGTCACCGACGGCGGCGACGTGCTGGGCGAGTTCGATGTCCCGGCGGCCGGCAAGGTCGCGTACCCGGTGCGTGGTTTCGACCCGATCATCGTCCGGTGCGAGTACGAACGTGACTGCGTCAGCAACTTCGAGCGCCAGCGCCTGCGACTTCGGTCCGCTCACCGCCATGACCACCGGCGTGTGCAGATCGGGGCCATCGAACGTCCGCAGGGCGGCCACGGTCTCGCGCATCCTGGCACGACGCTCAGCTGGGGAGACTGCAGGCAGCCCCAGCTCGACTTCGATCCCGGGTCGGCCGGCGCCGATGCCCATTTCGAAGCGGCCTTCGGTGAGTACTGAGAGTGAGTGAGCCTCCCATGCTGTACTCCATGGTTCGCGCAGCGCGGCGGCATAGACCCACGAGCCGATCCGCAGGTCAGCGAGCGTGGCCGCGGTCGCCAGCGTGGGGCCAAGTGCTGGTTGCCACGTAGGAACGTCGGGCATCAGCAACGTTGAGTAACCGCTGTCGGCGATGCGGCGCACGCGGTCTCGCCACGCCGGCAGGTCAGAACCGATCGGCGCAACGACCCCGAATCGGTATGGTCTGGTCACTGGCTTGGCCTTGTCGTTCATCGTGGTTCTCCTCGAGTCTGGAACCTTGTCCGGTTGCCCTCTCCACGAACCCGCCACCCAGAATCCGACAACCCCGCCTTTGGAACGTCGACACCTCGATCGGAACTGAACCGCCGTGGTCGGCTGTCCGCAGATTGCGACGTCTGTTGATGAGCTGGGAGTAGGGCAGCCGGAATCGCCCAGATCGCGGCTTGTCGGTGCGCTTGCGCGATGGTCTGCGACCATCTCTGCATGGACCAAACCCTGGACCGGGGCGGACGATCAGCGCTGCACTACGCTGCTCTGGACGGTGACACTGATCAGGTCGTGGCGCTGATTGCCAGCGGTGGAGACGTTGATCTGGCTGACGGCGCAGGCTTCACTCCGCTGGACTTTGCGGCGCAGGAAGGTCACGCCGCCGTGGCGGAGGCACTCATTGGGGCCGGGGCTTCGATCGATGCCCGCAACCGGTTCGGCAACACACCTCTGTGGGTTGCCCTGATGAACGTCCGTGACCAAGAGGGCGAGATTGTGTCCGTCTTGCTGGCCGCCGGGGCCGACCCGGACGCCGAGAACAACCATGGAAGGACGCCTCGGGGGATCGCTGACACCGTCGCGAACTACGACCTCAAGCGCTTCTTCGGGTAGTGCGCGAAGATCGCCGCCAATGGCGCGATTCAGTCGTTCCGACTCCCCATGTTCAACTGGCAGGGACGGGAGTTGATGAGGCGGGAGTAGTGGGGAGCGGACGCCCGGATCGCGCAGTAGCGTGCCTCCGAGCGCGCGCAGAGCGCCAGAAAGTGTGCACTTGAATCTCCCAACGCCAGCCAGCGCCAGGGAGTGCATACCCACCCCGAGCTGGTGGTAGCAGGCGGTAGTAGGTTGTCGGTCCATGCCATCGGTCAAGCAGGTCCAGGTCACCTTCGACTGCATCGAACCCGAGCGCGTCGGTCGGTTCTGGTGCGAGGTGCTGGGGTACGTCGTGCCGCCTCTGGAGGGCTTCGGAACGTGGGACGACTTCCAACACTCGATGCCGCCCGAGGAGCAGGGCTCGTGGTTCGCCTGCGTCGATCCCTCGGGGGTGGGCCCGCGCCTGTACTTCCAGCGCGTGCCCGAAGGCAAGGTGGCCAAGAACCGCGTCCACCTCGACGTGCGGGTCGCCTATGACCTTGAGGGCGAAGAGCGGCTGGCCGCCCTCGAGGCCGAGTGCGCTCGGCTCGTCCCGCTCGGCGCGAGACGCGAGCGACTGCTGTACGACGGCACCGACGCGTGCATGGTCATGCAGGACATAGAGGGCAACGAGTTCTGCCTCACCTGAGGACCCGCCGCACGGTCATCGGCTATGTCCGTGCGTCTGTGCACCAGTTGAGCGATTCCCTCCTCTGCCGCGAAAACCGGGTTTGACCTGCGCAAAAAACCCGTGGGTTAACTGGCAGGGACGGGAGTTGATGAGCCGGGAGTTGGGGTCTAAGGATTCGAACGGTGCATTTCAGGACTGGCTCAGATGTTCGCTACGCAAGCTGTCCATGAGCGCAACGCAAGCCTGTGGTCCTCCTTCGACCAGTGCGTCGAATCGGTCCCACTCGGGCGGAGCATCCTCTGGGCGGCCGAAGCGGTAGCGGCCCCATTCGCCCAGAGCGATCAAGACGGGGACAGTTTGAATCCCGACCTCGGTGAGGCTGTAGGTCACCCGGTGCCCCCGCGGCGCGGGGTCCTTCAGGCTCGCCGGGGCGACGGTGGATGCTGGAGACCGGCTGGGGCAGGACACTGTGTCTGGAGGAGAGCCCGTGGCTGCCCCTGGCCCTCCTGGTAGTGGCTGCGGTGATCGCCTGGGCTCGCAGATCCAGTAACTCAATCCTGGTCGACATTCTCCGACGGTGACGACCACGCATCGAGAAATGGAGAGAAGCAGTGAACGAGATGACACTTCGTGTGACGTCCGACGACGGTACGAGGATCGCCTACGACCGGAAAGGCACTGGCCCGGCGGTGATCCTCGTCGGCGGCACCCTAGACGACGGCGCTGAGAACGCGCCGCTGGCCCGGCTCCTTGCCGACCATTTCACGGTCTACAATTACGCACGACGCGGCCGGGGCGCCAGCGGCAATACACCGCCGTACGCCTTGGCGCGGGAGGTGGAAGACCTCGACGCGCTGATTGCGACAGCCGGCGGCTCAGCTCACGTGTACGGCGCCTCATCTGGCGGCGCCCTCGTGCTGGAGGCAGCAGCGGCAGGTTCGGCGATCGACAAGATCGCGGTGTGGGATGTGCCGTACGTGATCGGGGACGACCTGTGGCCGAGGTTCAACCAGTACCTCGCGGACACCCACGAGGCATACAAAGCCGGCCGGGACGAGGAGCTCCTGGAACTGTTCATGAGGCTTACCGGCGGACCCGACGCGGACATCGCGGCTGGCAAACAGCACCCGCTCTGGGCCTCGTCCGTCGCGCTCGCCCACACGCTCGTCAAAGACGCCGTGATCCTCAATGACTACAAGATCCCCACGAACCGACTTGCCCGCATCACTCAGTCGGTCCTGGTGACCACCGAGGGTCCGACCACCGAGCCCCAGTTCGCAGGCCTCCCGACCGACTTCTTCGACCGCGCCGCGAAAGCGATAACCGCTGCCATCCCCCAGACCGAACGACACACGCTCGACGGGCAGGGACACGTCGTCGCCCCCGAACTCATGGCCCGTGTACTGAAGACGTTCTTCAACCAGTAACCCGTCGACTGATCAGGTGGCGACCGTGGGTCGCTTCGGAACGCAGGCCCATCGGCCACGTCAGCATCGGTCGGTGAGCGGCGACTCCTGAGTTCCGGAGTCTCGCCGCGTGTTGGCGCGAACGCGATCTGCAAGCCTGCGATCCCTTCCCCATGACGGGTGCGCCGATGACGCGGACCTTGCCGCGAGCTCGTCAACTGGGCAGCCAGCGCACGGACTCACCGGCTCTTCGCCGGCGATGGCGCATCAGACTCACAGTGGAGTCTCATGGAGAGCCAATCGACACCCAGCGGATCGCTCTTGCTCACCTACGAAGCCACGAGCGAATGATCATTTGAGGGTCAGTTCAGCCCGCCAATGGTGAGGCCTCGGCGCCACGGCCCAAGGGGTCGGCGGCGTACAGCAGTCACTGCACGGCGCCGGACGAGCACGCCCCCGCGAGGACTTCAGCGCGGCCCGATAGGCGTCGGGTTCCGCCGCATTGGCGCACGTCCCCGGCCATTCCCTCAACCGAAGCCATTCGCACTGTCACGAGATACGCCTCTGCTCACGTGCGGCGGCGATGTACTCGGCATACGTCGTTGCCGAGCCGAGCGCGTGGCGTTCGATCGTGGCCGGGTGGTAGCCGAGCGCGTCGGCGATGATCGGTACCGGGCCGAGCTTGGTGAGTTCGTGCAACGTCCCGAGCCGGGCAGCTCGGGTGCTGAATACAACCTTCAGCCTCTGTCGCAAACTCGAGCCGTGAATGTGCTGGCCGGGCGAGTAGCCGCGGAAGACCCAGTTGCTGTGGGGATGGGACGCAGTGAGGTCGTTGCCGGGTGCGGCTGCGGGTTGGCGCATGGGCTCGTCCAAGGGGGAGGGGAGTGCGAACTCGGTTTTGCCGAGCCTGACGGTGACGACGTCGTCGGTGACGGTGACGTCGTCCCAAGTCAGCTGGGCGACGTCTTCGATGTGCTGGCCGAAGATGATGACCAAGATGGCGGCAGCCCGGTCGCGCGCGCTGAGCTCGTCGCTGTGCACAACGCGCTCGACGACCACGTCCTGTCCAGACTTGGGCAGCTTTCAACTCCCGTTATATAAGCGCCGATAAGCGACATTATGTCAACTACTAGCCTGTCACAGCGTCTGCAGGTAGCTGACGACTCGTGCGGTTGCGCTCCGGTGGATGGGAATCGGTCCCTTCAGCGGGCAGCGGCAGAGGCCGTTGTTGACATTGCTTTGCGACCGTTAGCAGGATGTGGTCTGGCATCGGCCGATGCCCAGCTTCTGAGGACCTGCCCCAGCGGGGTCTTTGAGATGGCGAAGGGGAATCCGCCCTCAAGGCCAACTGTTCGTGTCCAGGCCTGTATCGAGTGTCGCGTCGCTGGGGGGCGAGGACAGCTCGAGGAGGCTTGTCATGACCAAACAGGGCAGTTTCAAGCGCGCCGTCCGCGAACGGGCACGCGAGACCGGGCAGCGGTACACCCAGGCACTCGCCGATCTGGAGCAGATCAACAGATCGCCGTTCGCGCGGACCCGCCCGTTCGAGAAGTTCGACCTCAGGACCCACCTCGAGACGCGGTACGGGATTCAGATCAGCTCGCTGGCACCGATCGACGACGATCCGGCCACCCGGCCACGTGGCTCGTGGCCGGGCCACTACCCATCGACGTTGCTCGTCCGGCGGGAGGACGGTCCGCCGTGGATCGCCCGGGTGTTCTCGTCGCGGGCTGACCAGCTCGCTCGTGTCGAGGGCGACGCGGAGATCCTGCGGTTCCTGGCTGCGCACGACTTTCCCGCTGAACGGATCGCGCACGATGATCCGGTGTCGAGGTTCGACGACAGCGGCGTGATCGTGACGCAGTTCGTCGACGGCGGACGCCCGGCCGACGAGCACGGCCGCAGCGAATCCGCCGAGGTCGCGCATGAACTGGGCAGCCTGTTGGGGCGATTACACACGCTCCCCGCAGCAGCCGGCGCGGTCGCCAGGGACGGCGGTGCGGAGGAAGCCGACGGCGGCTTCTACGTGGGCCGGCCGAAACAGGATCTGGCCGCGGCGATGAGCTTCCTGGCCAGTGTCGAGGACAAAGTGACCCTCGACGGTCGGGAGAAGTTCGAATGGCTGCGCGATCAGGTCGAGAACGCTGACGACGCTGAAGGGCTGCCCGAAGCGCTCACCCACAGCAACTACCACCTCTGGGCCGCCGTCGGCGTCCCCGGCACGCTCACGATCGTAGGCTGGGCCGGCTCCGGGCGCGGGCCGCGGCTACCCGCACTCGCCTGGCTCCTGAGGACTACAGCCGAAGGCAACCCGGACAACATCGACGCCGTCCTGCGCGGCTACCGTCAGTATGTCCAGCTCAGCGACGATGAGGTCCAAAGGCTCCCCCGCATCCTGAACATGCGAGCACTCTGGTTGGCCTGCCTCGATTTCCAGATGGCCGTGAGCAACGGCGACACGCCGACCATCAACGAGGGTTGGGTACAGCCAGGAAGCACCGAGTACGCCGAACGACTGGCGGTGCGCGCTATCGCAGCCTTGAGTCGGTGAGCCCGGCCCGATATATCAGAGCCCGGTCGGACGACCTACCAGGCGAGTCGGTCTAGATGGTTATGGCCGGAAAGGAGGCGAGCGATGCGGTGCTGCGCCGCTTCGCGGATGTCAGGCTGCGGGTGGTGTGCGTAGAGCGCGAGCTCCACGTACATGTCATAGAAGTTCAGGCGCTCGCGCAGATGCTCGCGCTCGAACAGCTCCGGATACGCGCCGTGCAGCCATCCGGGGACCTCTGTGAGTGTGGTCTCGTCGAGCCCTTCTTTGTCGGGTGTGGGTGGGTACTCTCGCGCCCTCGCGCACCAGCGCAGGATGGTGTCGAGCTCGACATCCGCCGGCTGAGCCAACGCCTCCGCGAAGTCGATCAGACTGGTGACGCGTCCTTGGTCGACCATCACGTTGGAACCGTGTAAGTCACCATGGACGAGGACGGGTTCGTCGGTGGCGAACAACGCCAGCCGCTCCTGGATCCAATCGGCGACGTCCGCGAGCAGGCGCGAGTCATGACCGGGCAGTCGCCGGGCAGCCTCGACCTGCTGGAGCGCCGCACTCACTACGGGTGGGTGGAACGCAGGCCACGGCTTGCCGGCGAGCGCGTCGGCCAGCGCGTCGGCCAGCCAGGGCGGCAGCAGGTCGGCCGTGACAGGAACGCGGTGAAGTGCCCGCAACGCAATGCCGAGGCTTTCGATCATTGCTTGGCGCGTGTGCGAGTCCGCCGCCGGCCACGCCTCGTACAGGGTCCGGCCGGGCACGCGTTCGGTGACACACCACGGCCCGTCCGGACCGTCGCCGTGGGCGAGGTGCCGGGCGTGTGGGACCTCGCTGCCGGCGAGCAGGTTGGCGACTGCAGCCTCGTGGCGAAACGAGTCGCGGTACTGTCCGTTGCTCAGTCGTACGACGTGTTCGTCGCCGACCCACACGCGGCTGACCCAGCCGGCCTTTGGACGAAAACGCCCGGTTGCCGGCAGACCAGCGGCCGCCAGCGTCCTCAGCAGCGCCGGATCGCTAGCCGGCTCGTCGACGAACGGTGTTGATCGGGTGATCGCGGTGCTCCTCAGAACGGCTGACAAGGTCTCAACGTATCGACCTCAACCGCTAGCGGAGGAGCGTTTCGAGGTCTGGGAGTCTGCGGAACAGATCCGGTAGGCCGCGGATGCCGTTGCGTGCGGACTCGTGTGACAGGGCGAGGTCTGGGCCGGTGGTCGCCTCGACGCCGGCCAGGCAGCGGAGGATGTTCCACCTCGTGTGGCCCAGCCAGCCGCCGATCATGAACACGAACCAGCTTGGACCCGGCGGCGGCAGTGCTCCGCCTCCTGCGACGTAGCCGTCCAGGACCGCGCGGAAGATGGCTGGCTGGATGTCGTCGAAGCCAGGTCCCTTCGAGATGCTCAGCGCGGTCGAGCCGAGCTCACTGGACAGGTCGAGCATCCCCGAGAGCTCCCAGTCGAGCACCACCGGCCGGCCGTCTCGAGTGAGCAGGTTCCACGGTTGGACGTCCTTGTGGGTCAGTACGACGGGGCCCGGCCGTTCGCAGGTGTCGACGAAGTGGGCAATCGCGAGGAACGTCTCGACCTGGGAGGCGAGTTCCTCGGCCCACGGCTGTCCGGTCGCCACCGCCCGCTCGGCGAGCTCTGGCCAGTCCCGTGACGTCAGTTCTTCGACCGTCCTGTCGGTCCACTCGACGTCGAGCGCGTGGAGGCGCGCGAGGATCTCACCGATCTCGAACGCGTACGCCGCCGGCACCGGTGCTTCGGGCACCTTCTCCCCCTCGACCCACCGGTGGACGAGCGTGTCGGGGCCGGCCGAGATCGGCTCTGGCATCGGGATACCGGCCGCAAACGCCGCCCGCTCGAACCTGAACACGTCCTCGAGGTGGTAGGCGAACCGGCGGTCGGCGAGGTTCAACTCCTTCACCGCGAACGACCCCTGGTCGGTGTCGAGCCGGTACATCCGGTTGGCGAACCCGCCATGCACGCGGACCATCGGCCCGACCGGTACGCCGAGATGCGAGAGATTCATCCCCCGCAATCTAGGGCCTCGCACTTCATCGACGCACCGGAATTACTCTGCCCTTCGTGGCAGATCAGAAGAACATGGAGACCGTTCAAGTCCTCCACCGGACGGGCCAGTGGTGTCCCGGGCGGCGCGTCGGCGACGTTGTCGCGTACGACGCACGAATCCTCCCCCAATACCAGGTTCGCGGACGACCCACGATCGATCGCAGCTACCTGCTGCTCGACGAAGGCATCCAGTTGACCAAGCCCGCGGTGTTCGAAGGTCCGGTCGAAGGCTGGTGGTACGTCGATCTCGTCGAGGTGGAACTGGTCGACGGCGGATATGCCGTACACGATCGCTACGTGGACTTCTTGGTCCCGCCCGGCGCTGACCGCTATCACGTGCTGGATCTGGATGAGCTTGCGGATGCGCTCAGTGCTGGGCACATCACGGCTGCGGAATGCGCCACCGTGCTCAGCAGGACGCAGCGGTTCGTGGACCGGCATCTGCGGGCCACCGAGAAGGGATCTGTGGCTCCCCCACTGCACTTTCCACCGGCCGGTGTCGCCGCACTCGAACCACTCCCCTGCTTCTTCGAATGAAATCTGGAAGGCTGTGTCGGATCAGGACTGAGGTGTTCGTTGCAGGAGTGAATGGCGGCCGACAGGACGCCCGGAGCACACAGGAGTTGACCGAGATGCAGTATCTGGTTTCCGTGATCGACGACAAGAGCAATCCCGGCAGCACGGACCGGCAGCCTGCCATCAGCAAGTTCAACGAACGGCTGATCGCCGAGGGCTTCTGGGTTTTCGCGGGCGGACTCGCCGACACCACCGCGGCCACGGTCATCGACAACCGCGGTGAGCAGCCGGTGGTCACCGACGGGCCGTTCGTGGAGTCGAAGGAGTACCTGGCCGGCGTCTGGGTGTGGGAGGCCCCCGACCTGGATGTGGCGCTCAAGCTCGCCGCCGAGGCGTCGAAGGTCTGCGACCGCAAGATCGAGGTGCGGCCATTCCAGTGAGCGATGTCGAGGAGACGATCACCCGGGTGCACCACGCGGAGTGGGCGCGGGTGGTTGCCTCCCTCACCAAGCGTTTCGGCGACCTCGACATCGCCGAGGAGGCGGCCGCCGAGGCGTTCGCGACCGCCGTCGAGCGCTGGCCGGCCGACGGCGTACCGCCGAATCCCGGCGCCTGGCTGACCACGACCGCGAATCGCAAGGCCATCGACCGGATCCGTCGCGAGAGCAAGCGCGACGACAAGCACAAGGAGGCTCAGATGGTGTACGACGACCCGCCCGAGCCTCTCGGGATCATCGACGACGAGCGGCTCCGGCTGATCTTCACCTGCTGCCACCCGGCGCTCGCGATGGAGACCCGCGTGGCGCTGACGCTGCGCATGGTCGGCGGTCTGACCGTGCCCGAGATCGCCCGTGCCTTCCTGGTGCAGGAAACCGCGATGGGGCAACGGATCACCCGGGCCAAGGCCAAGATCAAGGCCGCTCGAATCCCCTACCGGGTCCCGTCCGCCGAAGATCTCCCGGCCCGCGTCTCCGGTGTGCTCGCCGTCCTCTTCCTGGTCTTCAACGAGGGCTACCTCGCGACCGGCTCCGACACCGACCCGGTGCGCCACGAGCTGACCGCCGAAGCGATCCGGCTCACGCGCCTGATCCGGGCTCTGTTGCCGGCCGACGGTGAGGTCGCCGGCCTGCTGGCACTCATGCTCCTCACCGAGGCCCGCCGTACCGCCCGGATCTCGGCGAGCGGCGAGTTGGTCCCCCTCGATCAGCAGGACCGTGGATCCTGGGACGCCGAGCTGATCGCCGAGGGGCATCGGCTGGTGCGCGAGCGTCTGGCGGCCGGTGTGCGTCCGGGTCGCTACCAGATCCTCGCGGCGATCAACGCCGTACACACCGACGCTCCGGACGTGCGCGACACGGACTGGTCGCAGATCGTTGCCTTGTACGACCAGTTGGTTCGGGTCGACCCGTCTCCGATCGTTGCGCTGAACCGGGCCATTGCGGTCGCGGAGCTCGACGGTCCGGAGGTGGCGCTGGCGACGATCGAGCGTCTCGAGGACCAGTTGACCGGTTATCACGCCTTTCACGCGACGCGGGCCGAGTTGTTGCGGCGGATGCGTCGCGGTCCGGAGGCGCGGGTCGCCTACGACAAGGCGATCGAGTTGGCGGGCAACACCGCCGAGGTCGCCCACCTGACCCGCCGCCGCGACCAGTTGGCCTAGGTTGAAGGGCTGTTGATGCGCGGCGGCAGCGTCTAGCGTGCCGCTGTGATAGTCGGACGGTACGGCGAGCAGTCGCGGATCAATCGCCTCGTGGCCGATGCGAAGGACGGCCGGAGCCGGTCGCTGGTGCTGCGCGGCGAGGCCGGGATCGGCAAGACCGCGCTGCTCGACTACGCGGAGAGTGTCGCCGGCGGCATGCGGGTGCTGCGCGTGGTGGGGATCGAGTCCGAGGCCGAGGTGGCGTACGCCGCCCTCCAGTTGATGTTCGTCCGCGATCTCGACCGCCTGGAAGCGCTCCCCGGCGCGCAGGCGGAGGCTCTCCGGGCTGCGTTCGGCGCGAGCAGCGTCCCGGTCGACCGGATGCTCCCGGGCGCGGCGACGCTGTCGTTGCTGTCCGAGATCGCCGGCGACCGGCCGCTGTTGTGCCTGCTCGACGACGCGCAATGGTTCGATCAGTCGTCGATCGACGCTCTGCTGTTCGCGGTACGACGCTTACACGCCGACCCGGTCGCGACGATCTTCGCCGCCCGAGACGGGGAACGACCGTTCCCTGCCCCCGGACTGGAGAGCGTCTCACTCCCCCGCCTCGGCGCCGCCGACGCCGCTCGACTCGCCGCGGCCGCAGCGACACTCCCGAGCGACGTCGCCGAGCGCGTCCTCGCGGAGTCCGCGGGCAATCCGCTGGCCATCGTCGAGCTGGCAGCCCATGCGACCGAGACGTCGGCGGTCCCGGCGCCCGTCGCGCCGTTGCCTGCCGCAGGCCGACTCGAGGAGCACTTCCGACGGCAGATCGGCGCCCTCGAAGAGCCAACCCGCACGGTCCTGCTGCTGGCCGCCGCCGATCATGGCTCCGCGCTGCCAACACTCATTGCAGCCGCAGCTGAGCTCGGGTGCAACACGGGCGACTTCGAGCCGGCCGAGCGCATCCGACTGATCCAAGTAGGTGCCGACGGCGTGGTGTTCCGCCATCCACTGATCAGGTCGGCGGCCTATCAGGAGGCGCCCTTCGCCCGCCGGGTCGCGGCGCACCGGGCACTCGCTGAGGTGCTGACTGACCCGCGCGACGCTGACCGGCGCGCTTGGCACGTCGCAGCCGCCGCCGGTGGACCGGACGACGCAGCGGCAGACGGCCTGGAGCAGGTCGCCCGGCGAGCGACGGGACGTGGCGCGGCCGCGGCCGCTGCGCGGGCCCTCGACCGCGCGGCCCAACTAAGCAGCGCACCGGCCCTTCGCGGGAAGCGGCTGGTAGCTGCCGCGCGGGCGGCGTACGACGCAGGCCAGCTGGACCGAGCCGTCGAGCTGGCAGCCGCCGGCGCCGAGCTGAGCAACGCACCCAGTGAGGTGGCGGAGGCCGGCTGGATCCGCGCACAGGTGGCCTATGAGCGTACGTCGCCGGCCGAAGCGACCCGGATCGCGCTGGAGGCCGTCGCCCCGGTGCTGGCCACCGAGCCAGACCTCGCTGTCTCGATCCTGACCGAGGCCACCTGGTGCGCACGCGACGCGGCGGACCCCGCACTGCTGCGTCGCTGCGCGGAGCGGCTCCGCTCGGTCCCGGAAGGTCCGACACCGGTGATCGACGGACTGGTGGGCTTCGCTGACCTCCTGTGTGGTGACGTCGCCGCGGCGGTCGAACCGATGCGCACCGCAGCTCTTGCTGTCCGCGACAGCGTCGACGGCGACACCCTGGAGCGACTGAGCGCAGCGTTCCTGGGACTGCTGATCGGCGAGGACGAAGCAGCAGTCGGGGTGCTGGACACAGTTGTCGCCCAGCTGCGCAGCCGCGGCGAGCTGGGCTGGCTGCCCTACGCCCAAGAGCCCCTGGTGCTCGCCCAACTCGTGACTGGCCGGATCCGCGACGCCGACAGCAACGTCGCGGAGGCGATGGCGCTCGCCGAGGAGCTGGGTCAGCACCTGGAGGTCATCGTCCTGTCCGCCATGGCGGCCTGGCTCGCCGCAGCCCGCGGCGACAGCGTCGACGCCGAGCGACTCGCAGTACGCGTCATGAACGACTCGCGGCAGCACGGCATGGCGGCAGCGCAGGCCACGTGGACGCTCGGTCTGCTCCACCTCATGAACGGCGACCCGCACCGCGCACTCAGCCGGCTCGAAGTGGCCTGCGAAGGTCCGCCCGGTCGCGACGTGACAGTGCGCGCGATCCCGGATCAGGTCGAGGCCGCCGTGCGAATCGGCGACACCGACCGGGCCCGGCGGTACCTAGGCTGGCTCACCGACTGGGCGTCGTACACCAAGAGCCCGGTCGCCTCGGCCCTCCTGCTGCGTTGTCAGGCGCTGCTTGACTATGGCGCGACGGCGGACCGACTGTTCGAAGAGTCCCTGGCGACCGGTCCCTACGACCAGGCACGGACTCGGCTCGTGTACGGCGAATGGTTGCGCAGGCACCGGCGCCCCAACGCAGCCAAGGAACAACTGGTCGAAGCGTACGAGACCTTCGACCGGATCGGTGCTCACGGCTGGCTACCGCGCGTGCGTTCAGAGCTGACCGCGCTCGGCGAGACCGCTCCCGGGGAAGCAGAGAGCTCCGGCGGACTGACCCCGCAGGAACTGCAGGTGGTTCGTCGCGCCGCCCTGGGGATGAGCAACCGCGAGATTGCCGCCGAGCTGTTCCTCAGCCCGCGCACGGTCGGCCACCACCTTTACAAGGCGTACCCGAAACTCGGGGTCAAACGACGGGCCGAGCTCGGGCACCTCGACCTATGACGGCCCCCGGATGACCGGCGACCGGCGGCTCGGCGCCAGTCGTTCGACAGATGCGAACGGGCCGGCCGGATTCCTAGCCTCGAAGGCATGGGAAAGGTCATCGTTCACAACCAGATCACTGTCAACGGCGCCTTCGAGGCGCCCTCGCCCGAGGAGTGGCTCGAGCTCGACGCCGACAGCGGCGACGCGGGCCTGGAGCAACTGATCCTGGCCGACGCGCTCCTCCTCGGCCGCAAGACGTACGAAGGGCTGGCCGCCGTCTGGCCGCACCTCGGTGAGGACCCGTCGATGGGGTACTACGCCGAGCGGGTCAACGGCATGCCCAAGTACGTCGCCTCGCGGACCCTCACCGGATCGCTGGACTGGAACTCCACGCTCATCGAAGGCGACGTGGTCCAGGCGATCCCGGCCCTCAAGGAGAAGCACCAGGGCAACCTGATCGTCTCCGGCTGCGGCGAGTTCGCGCACACGCTGGCCCAGGAGGGGCTGGTCGACGAGTTCTGGTTCTGGATGAACCCGCACCTGTGGCCGTCCGGACCGCGGATCCTCGACGGGGTCGGCCCGATCCGCCTCCAGTTGGTGTCGCTCACGCCGTACCGGTCCGGTGTCGTCTGGCTGCGCTACCGGCCGGCGGGAGCCTGAGATGGCCAAGACGATCATGTACGCCGCCGTGTCCGCCGACGGCTACGTCGCGACGCCCGACGGCGGGATCGGGCCGCTGTTCGACTGGTTCCAGCACGGCGACGTGGTCTGGGAGTGGAACGGGACCGAGATGCGCACCAACAAGGCCACCAAGGACTTCATCCAGGCGGTCTACCCCGGCGACATCGGCGCGATGGTGGTCGGCCGGTTCGTGTTCGACCAGACCAACGGCTGGGACGGTCAGGCGGTGGCCGGTGACCGCGTCTTCGTGGTCACCCACGAGGAGCCGAAGAGCTGGGAGTTCATCGACACCGCGCCGTTCACGTTCGTCACCGACGGGGTCGAGTCGGCCATCGCCCAGGCCCGCGAGGTCGCCGGCGACCGGATCGTCGATGTCGCGGCCGGGAACGTCGGCGGGCAGGCGTTACGTCTCGGCCTGATCGACCAGGTGGTGATGAACGTCGTACCCGTGGTGTTCGGCACGGGCCGGCCGTTCTTCGGCGGGGCCGACGGCGAGGTCACGCTCGCCGACCCGTCGCTCGTCGCGCAGGGCGAGCGCGTGACCCACCTCGTGTACGACGTACCGCCGATCAGGTAGCGCTACTGGCCGACGCGGCCGTCGACGCACTCTCGAAGCAGGTCGGCGTGACCGCAGTGCCGGGCGTACTCCTCGATGCGGTGAACCATGAGCTCCCGGACCGCGGTGTCGTCCTTGGGCAGGCGTTCACTGAGGTCCGGGTGTTCGGCAAGCGCCGCGTCGGTGGCGGCCTGTTCGCGGGCGAGGTCTGCGTAGGCGGCGTCGACCATCGCCTGCTCGGCGACTGCCTCGTCGAAGTCGGCGTCACGCTTGCCGTACAGCTTCGGCAGCGGCTCGCTGGGGTTCATCCAGGTCCGCCAGTCGCGCTCGACCTCGGCGAGGTGGCGCAGCAGGCCGAGGAGCGACATCGTGGACGGCGGAACGGAGCGACGAGCGAGCTGTTCCGGGTCCAGGCCCTCGCACTTCATCAGCAGCGTCAGGCGGTACCCGTCGAGAAAGTCCAGCAACGTCGCCAGCTCGCCGTCCGGGCTGGAGTCGTTGTTGCGCGGATCCTGGTCCGGGTCGGCCCACATATCGGGGTAAACGGTCGCCTGGGTCCACCGCTCGGGTTGCTCACTCATGCCCCGAATGCTGCTGCTTGAACACTCCCCTGCCAAGTGGATTTCACAGCCTCTTGGTGTCAAATGCGTGGTGCGACTTGGTTGGCGAACAGGTCAAGTTGCCTCAGTGGGTCGCCTAGGGGCCAGAGGTGGGCTCGGTGGCAGTTGGCCTGGGCGTAGCGGGAGAGGAGGTCGGCGCAGTGACCGGCCGGGCCGACGCAGACGCGGTCGCGGAGGTCCTCGGGGTCGCGCTTGAGCAACGGCGCGAGGACGTCGTGGACGACGCGTTCGCGCTCGGACCGGTCCTCGGTGATCCAGGTCCACATCGTCACGAGGGCGTTCGGAAAGGCAGCCAGCTGCTGCTGTGCCGTCGCGAACTGCTCCGGGCTGGTGTTGTACGCCGACGCGAGCCAGCCATCCGCGAGCCGGCCAACCCGGCGCAGCCCGGCCGGTGAACCCCAACTTCCGATCCACACCGGGATTCCACCGTCTTTGACTGGCAGCGGCTGCAATTCACCGTCCGGCACTGCGTAATAGCGAGTCTTCTCCGGCATCGGCCCGCGCCCGAGAAGGGCCCGGAGAATCGTCACCGCCTCCTCGAACCGGCTCCATCGGTCCTCGAAAGATATTCCGACAGCGTCATAATCCCGCCGCGAGGATCCCGGCCCAACGCCGGCAATGATCCGCCCGCCCGACAGCACGTCCAGCGCAACCAAGGTCTTTGCCAGCGGCACAGGTCCGCGGAGGGAAAGCAGCGAGATCGTCGTCGCCAGCGTCAGGTCTCCGGAGCGATCCAGTACGGCTGCGAGCGCGGTCGGCCCGTCGAGCCACGGGGTCGAGAACAGGAAGTGGTCGTTGGCCGAGACGGTCGTGAAGCCGCCGTCGCGCGCCGCGTCGACGGTCGCCTGCAGGCCGGCGAGCGACACTGCCTCGCCGCCGAACTCCATCAACGGCAGATGCACCCCGAACTCCACGCCGCCTCCCCCAAGGCCCGCCATTCACCTGGTCACCGGTGCGAAAAAGTTGCCGCAAAAGCTGGACGGAATTCACAGCTGGGCTTATCCTGGCGAAATGCAGAAAGCGCAGAAGAATACGCTCTCATCAATTAACTTATCACCAGAAAATGCGCAGCGCAAGTCGATGATCGGGGGCCAGGCTGTCGGCCGGGTCGGGTTCGGGACGAAGCGGCTGGCCGGGAGCAACGGGCCGAATGCGCAGGAGCAGGCGATCGCCCTGCTGCGGTACGCCGTCGAGCTCGGCGTCGACCACATCGACACCGCCGACTTTTACCCGTCGTACGGCGTGACCCGGCAGCACGACCCGTCGACAGGCGGTTCGGGCCCGCACAACGACTTCGTCAGCCTCGGCTGGGCGAACGACGTTGTCCGCCGCGCGCTGGCGCCGTACTCGGATGAGATCGTCGTCGCCACCAAGGTGGGGCCGACCAAGGCGGGGATGGCGCGGCCGGATCAGTTGCCGGAGCTGGTCGAGCGTGACCTGCGTTCGCTCGGGCGGGAAGCGCTGGACATCGTCTACCTGCGCCAGCAAGGCCTCGACTCCATCGCCGAGCACTTCGGGGTCCTGGCCGAGTTGCGGGAGAAGGGCCTGATCCGGCACCTGGCGGTGTCGAACGTCCGGATGCAGCACATCGAGGAAGCGCGGGCGATCGCACCGGTCGTCGCGGTGCAGAACAGGTACGGCGTGGGCTTCGGCCGGGTGAACGACGAGGTGCTCGACTTCTGCGGGAAGGAGGGGATGGCGTTCGTCCCGTTCTTCGCGGTGACGGCGGCCGGTCGCGAGGCGGGCGGTGTCTCCGCGGACGACACCGTGCTCGCCATCGCTCGTGACCACGACGCGACACCTGCTCAGATCCGGATCGCCTGGACGTTGTCCCGGGGCGACCACGTGCTCGCGATCCCGGGTACCGGCAACCGCGATCACCTGGCCGAGAACGTGGCTGCCGGCGACATCAACCTCTCCCCCGAGCAGGTCGCCGTACTGGACGCGCTCACGGATCAGTCGTAGTAGCGGCGGACGCTGGAGCCGATGCGGGTCACATCGGTGCCGTAGATGTGGAGGGAGATCGCGGTGGTGTCGGTGGTGTTGTGGACGCGGTGGATGTCGCCGGGTGGGGCGAAGCCGCTGACGTCGCCGACCTTGTTGTCGCTCTCCCCCAGCAGCTGGAGGTCGGCGTCGAACAGCTCCTCGTGCTCGACTCCTTGGAGTACGCCGAACACGCACCACGTCACGTGGTCGTGGATGCGGGTGATCTGGCCCGGTCGCCAGACCAGTCCGATGATCGAGAACGAGCCGTCGGGTTCGACGTGCAGGGTGTGGCTGCGGTAGCTCTCGGGTGAGCCGTCGCGCTGCTCGGCGGTCAGGATGTCCTCTGGGCGAGGCAAGTGCAGGCGGAGCTGGTCGGACACGAGGTCGGCGGTGTCCGACCAGTTCGCGTGCTTGGTGACGGCAGTGCGTACGCCTTCGATCAACGCTGTCAGGGGGTGAATCAGTGTGGTTGTCATGTATCGAGCGTGCGCGCGGCCGACCCATAACGTCCAATGCCAATCTTCATGCTCATCGATAGATAGAGTTGATGCATGCTGGACGTCACTCGCTTGCGCGTGATCGAGGCGGTCGCGCGGCACGGTTCCGTCACGGCGGCGGCGCGGGAGTTGCACTACTCGCAGCCGTCGGTGACGCATCACCTCGCTCGGCTCGAGGCCGAGACCGGTGCGCAACTGCTGCAACGGGTCGGTCGCGGCATCCGGTTGACGGCGGCCGGTCAGCTGCTGGCCGACCGGGCGGCCGAGATCCTCGGGCGGATCGATGCGGTCGACGCGGAGCTGGCCGCGCACGTCGGGCTGACCGCCGGCCGGGTCCGGCTCGCCGGGTTCTCGTCTGCGATCGGGTCGCTGATCCCGCGTGCTGTGAGCACGCTGGCCGGGACGCATCCCGGCCTGCAGATCGGCCTGACCGACATGCATCCGCCCGAGGCGCTCGACCTGCTACGCACCGGCAAGGTCGACGTCGCGGTGATCTTCCGGTACGACGAGACCGAACCCGAACCGAGCGGCGTACGACTGCACCACCTGCTCGACGACCCGGTGTACTTGCTGTCACCGGGCCGAGAGCAACGACTTGCCGACCTTCACGACGCCACCTGGATCGCGGGCTGTGCCCGGTGTCGCAGCCATCTGCTGTCGGTGTGCGCCGAGGAAGGCTACGAGCCGAAGATCGGCTACACCTCCGACGACATGGTCGTCATGCAGACCCTGGTCGCCGCCGGTCTCGGCGTGACCACGATGCCCGGGCTGGCCCTGCGTGCCCATCGGACCGACGGGATCTTCGCGACCGAGCTCCCGGGTTCACGACGGCACGTGTACGCCGCGACGTACGGCGAACCCCCCGACCCACCCGCCACCGCAGCCCTCCTCGCCGCCCTCACCGAAGCGGCTCACGCGTGAGATCTGTTGCCTCCTTCGACGTCGACGGAACACTCGTCCCCGGCATCTCGTCGGCGGTCCACCTAGCCGGCTACCTCGGCCATGCGGCTGCTGTGTTCGAAGCCGAGGCGGCCTGGGACGCAGGGCTGGTCGAGGCACGGTACGTCGAGGAGCTCGACGCCCGTGGCTGGGCCAGGACCAGCGAGACGCAAGTCCGCGAGTGACTCGGCGAACTCCCGTTGGTCGACGGCATCGCCGAGGTCGTGGAGTGGTGCGTCGAGCACGACGTGGTGCCCGCGCTGCGACCCTCGCCTGGCACCCCGTCGGCGTCTACCTCTGCGACACCTTCGGCTTCGTCGAGCGTGCGAACCCGCGCTGGAAGTCCGCAACGGTGTCTACACAGGCATCGCCATCGCCTTCAACGCAAACGGACCGGGCTCGAGCACGATCCCGTGAGGCACCGAGATGGTCAGGGCATGCGGCCGGTCTCGCCGGGCTTGCCCGACTCCCCCGGCTGACCCAGCTCGGCCGGTTTGCGCAGTCTCCCCCGGCTGACCCAGCTCGGCCGGTTTGCCCAGCTCCCCCGGTTTGCCTGGTTTGCCCGGCATATGGCCAGTTTCGTCCGCATCCCGGGACCCCGGTGGAATCACCTGGGGGCTTGCACAGGAACTGGGGACCTAGGACAGGCTGTGTGATGTCCGAGGTCCCCGGAGGGTGTTCAAGCCCGCGGCTCTCAGCCGAACCTGACCAGCATGCGGACCAATCCGACCACCCACCGAACCATCTCCTCGAGGACCTGAAGCCCACGGAGTTCGCGCGCCGCCGACACGCTCCAGGCCCGCGGCCGTGATCAGCCCGACGATGTGTTGACGACCTCCGCCTCGGTTCGGTTCACCCGAACCCCAACCTCCGGATGCACCGCCGGCAAACACCGTCCGATCCGACCCCAATCTCCGGACGCGCCACCGACACAACCCCGGCCCACCCGAACCCAACCTCATGATCCACATCCCCCGGATCCACCCCGGCACACCGAATCCACCCCCGGCACGCGACCACTCCGGTGAGCTGCTCCGGAACAGCTGCGTCCTTCCCTGGTCGTGGGGGGGGGGGGGGGGGGGGGGGGGGGGGGGGGGGGGGGGCGGCCGCGGGGGGGGGGGCGGGAACCCCCCCCCCACCCACCACACCCCCCACACC
>NZ_JBITHV010000020.1:87434-100860 GCF_044458365.1 Kribbella sp. NPDC050470
CCTCCAGTCCGAACTCACCTCCGCCGAGTCCCCCCCCCCCCCCCCCCCCCCCCCCCCCCCCCCGCGCCCCCCCCCCCCCCCCCCCCCCCCCCCCCCCCCCCCCCCCCCCCCCCCCCCCCCCCCCCCCCCCCCCCCCCCCCCCCCCCCCACGACTAGCACCATCAAGCAGCCCGGAGCCGCGCCCCCACGCCACCAGTCCGCCAACCGCCCCAAACCGCCCACCGATCCCCGCCGCGCCGAAGGCGCCAACAAACAGCCGCCGCCTCAGGCGGTGACCATTGCGCGTCCCCTCCGCCGAAAACCTTCACGCGTTTCGCGGCCTGCGGCGCGCCGAAGGCGCCACAAGAACAGCCGCCGCCTCAGGCGGTGACCATTGCGCGTCCCCTCCGCCGAAAACCTTCACGCGTTTCGCGGTGTGCGCCGCGCCGAAGGCGCCAACAACAGCCGCCGCCTCAGGCGGTGACCTTTTGCACGCCCTGGCCGATGTCGAGATCACCGGACGAAACCTTCGCGCCGTACTCCCGGCCCTGGCGGAGTGGCTGCCGGCGCGTCGGCAGGTCAGACGCGGTAGTCCAGGACCATCTCAGGCGGCGGGAAGCCGGCTTCGAGGTCGATGCCGTGGACGCTCCGGCAGTGGTCGCGGAACCAACTGTCGAACGCCTCGGTCGAGGTCGAGACCCCGGCCAGCGCAGCCGCGATGTCGACCGCCTCGAGTACGGCGACCGCGACGTCGCCGTCGGGTGTGGGCTGGATCCACACCTGCTCGCGGACGATCCCGAGCCGTCTGCGCGACGCCTCGTACTCGGATCGGCGCTCGCCGTGCCAGCACGACGTCATCACCTTGCGGTCGACCTCGGTCATCCCCGGTAGCAACGGAACAGTGAAAGCCACGGTCTGCGTGTTCATCGCACATCCTCCTCGACTGGTACGGCGATCTGCTCTCAGGCTCCGGATTCCGCCGACCGGCCAGAAGCCCGGAAATCTGGGATGTTTCCCGCACGCGGCTTGCCCCCGCCGCGTGCGCCGGACCGATAATGCGGTCATGGCGGCCTGGGAAGCAGATCGCCTCGTGGCCGACGTTCAGCGCCTGGCCGTCCGGGGGTTGCCGCGCGACGAGTTCCATCGCGAGCTCGCGGCGCGGATCCGGCGTGTGGTCCCGATCGACGCGACCTGCTGGCACGGCCTGGACCCGCGCACCCTGATGATGACCACCGCGGACCCGGTCGAGCTGAAGGCCGGTGGCTTCCTGACCTCGGACAGTGAGCCGGTGGCGATCGACGCCGTGCTGTCGAGCGAGTACCGGCGGGACGACTACAACAGCTTCGCCACGATCGCGAGGCGCCGGCACCCGGTGGGGATCCTCGGCGAGTCGACTCGCGGGCGGCCGGCGCGGAGCGCCCGCTACCGCGAGTTCCTCGCTCCCTACGGCACGCCCTTCGAGCTGCGTACGGCGTTCGTCTCCAAGGGGCGCCCGTGGGGTTGCGTCGTACTGCATCGCACGGAGCGATCGGGCGACTTCACGGCGGCTGAGGCGCGGCTGATCGCGCGGCTGTCCCGCCCGATCGCCGAAGGACTGCGCGCCTCGGTTCGCCTGGATGCCGCGCGCCGCCAGGACCACGCAGCGGCACCTGGGTTGATCCTGCTGGGCCGCCGCGACGAGATCCAGCTGATCACGCCCCCGGCCCGAGTCCTCCTTGACGACCTGACGCGGGCGGATCCGGCCGCTCCACGCGACCTACCGCTGTCGGTCCTCGCACTTGCCGCGGTGGCGCGCCGGCACGCGCGTGGCGAGGCACCCTCCCTGCAGGTCCCCAGCGCGGCCGGCTGGCTCTCCTTGCACGCCTCCGTCCCCGAAGGCGCCGGATCCGACCTCGTCGCCATCGTGATCCAGCGCGCCGGCCCCGAAACCGCCATCGCCCTCGAGCTCGAGTCCTACGGCCTCACCGAACGCGAACGCGAGGTCGCCGGTCTCGCCGTCCGCGGCCTGACCACCGAAGTCCTCGCCGAGCGGTTGTCCCTGTCGCCGTGGACGGTCCAGGACCACTTCAAGTCGATCTTCGAGAAGACCGGCACCCACAGCCGCCGTGAACTCCGCGCACTGGTCTTCTTCGACGAGTACCTGCCCGCGATCGGCACCCAACGCCCGCTGGACGCCGACGGAGGTCTCATGAGAGCGCGCCGGTGAGCGGGTCGTAGACGTAGACCTCGGTGTTGGCCCGCGGGTCCCGCGCGTGCAGGGTGTAGAACGTCGGTGATCCGCTCAGGTCCACGACGGTCGCGCCGGCGCCGAGGACGCCGCGGGCATGCGCACTGGGAGCAGTCAGGTCGATCCGGGTGACGACCCCAGGTGTCACCCACACCGGCTTCTCGCCCACCGAGCCGGACAGCTGGTGATGCAGATGTCCGCACAGCACAGCCCGCACATCCGTCCCCGCGAGTACATCGCCCAGCGCCCAAGGCTCCTGCAGCACGACGGACTCCAGGTACGGGATGGCGTCCACGAAGATCGGCGGATGATGCAGTACGACGATCGAGCCGGCCGGTGCCGGAGTCGCCAACTCGGCAGCGAGCCAGTCGAGCTGGTCGCGTCCCAGCACGCCGTGCGTCTCGCCGGGGACCAGGCTGTCGAGGGTGATCACGCGCAACCCGTTCACCTCGCTCACGCCCGCGAGCAGGCCGTCGAGGTCGGTGCGGCGTCCGATCGGTGCGCCGTCCGGCCCGAGGTGGCCGAAACCAAGAGCCGCCGCGAATCCCTCCCGGCGATCGTGGTTCCCGGTGCTGTAGATGTGCGGGATGCCGCGCTCGGCCGCGAAGGCGCCGACCAGCGACCGGACCACGTCACACCCCTCGCGGGAACCGTCGTCGGCGACGTCGCCACTGACCACCACCAGGTCCAGCGCTGGGATGTGGCGTACGTCGTACAGCAGTTGCCGCAGCGCGGCGACGCCGTCGACTCCGTCCTCGTCCGGTCCGGTCCTGCTGACATGAGTGTCCGACAGGTGCAGTACACGGGTCACGACTAGGCTCCTCAGCATCGTTGCCTCGGGCACCCAGGCGGTCGATGCCCTGCGGTCACTCCCCGGTGGTCACACCCACCCGCGCCAGTCGTGTCCAGCCAGCCTACCGGCGAGGCGCGTCAGAGTGGGGTGAGGACGCAGAACTCGTTGCCCTCCGGGTCGGCGAGGACGGCCCAATGTACGTCGCCCTGGCCGACGTCGGCGTCGGTGGCGCCGAGAGCTTTCAGTCGCGCCACCTCCGCCGAGTGGTCGTCACCGGGGTACGGCCGGACGTCGAGATGGACGCGGTTCAACCCGGTCTTCGGATCGGGTGTCCGGACGAACTCCAGATAAGGCCCGACGCCCTTGGCCGAGCGCAGACTCGCGTGGCCGTCGGTCACCTCGTGCACGGTCCAGTCCATCGCCTCGCCCCAGAACCGGGCCATGGCCCGCGGATCCAGGCAGTCGACCACCACGGCCGCGATCGGCCCGGTGTCCCGGTAGATCTCCCGAGGCTCGAGCACGCAGAACTCGTTGCCTTCCGGGTCGGCGAGAACCGTCCACGGTACGTCGCCCTGGCCGACATCGGCCGGCGTCGCGCCGAGAGCCTGCAGCCGCGCGACCAGCTCCGCCTGGTGGGCCGCCGAGGTGGTGGCGAGGTCGAGGTGCACGCGGTTCTTCACCGTCTTGGGCTCCGGGACGGCGAGGACGTCGACGCACACGGCGGTGGGATCGGGGTAGCTGAAGCCCTTCGGCTCGACGTTGGTCACGCTGGGCCCCTCACTGGACACCCCCCAGCCGAGCGAGTCCGCCCAGAACCGGCCGACCGCGTCGTCGTCCCGGGCCTTCATCGTCACCTGCACAAGCCGTGTCGCCATGCGGCCGATCCTATGTCCGCGCGGATCCGAAGCGGCCAGTGGATGTCACAGGGCTGCAGCGGGCGGTGTCCTCAGGGCGACAACACGATGGGAAGGAAACGACAATGCGTGTCTTCGTCACCGGAGCGACCGGCGCACTCGGCCGACACCTGGTCCCTGGTCTGGTCGCGGCCGGCCACCAGGTCACCGCCACCACGAGGTCCCCCGGCAAGGTCGCGCAGCTGCGTACGGCGGGCGCCGAGCCGGTCGTCGTGGACGGGCTGGATCGCGAGGGCGTGATCGCCGCGGTCGACGCCGCCGAGCCCGACGTGATCGTGCACCAGATGACCGCGCTGACCGAGATGCGCAGCCTCCGCAAGGTCGACCAGGTGTTCGCGGCCACCAACGAGCTACGGACCCGCGGCACCGACAACCTCCTGGCGGCCGCCGAGCGAGCCGGCACCCGCCGGATCGTCGCCCAAGGCCACAACTTCATCTACGACCAGTCCGGCGGGCCGGTGAAGACCGAGACCGATCCCGTCATCAGCAAGCCGGTCCCGTCCGCGGCCAGGACGCTCGCCGCGATCAAGTACGTCGACGCGACCGTGCAGGAGAAGGCCCCGGAGGGCATCGTCCTGCGCTACGGGACCTTCTACGGACCCGGCGCGTCGGACGCGATGGTCGAGATGGTGCGCAAACGGCAGATGCCGATCGTCGCCGGCGGCGGCGGAATCTGGTCGTTCATCGAGACCCGCGACGCCGCGGCCGCCACGCTCGCCGCGATCGAACGGGGTGAGCCCGGCGTCTACAACATCGTGGACGACGACCCGGCGCCGGTCGCCGAGTGGTTGCCGTACCTGGCCGAGGTGGCCGGCGCCAAGCCGCCGATGCACCTGCCAGGATGGCTCGGCCGGCTGATCGCCGGTGAGTTCGTCCTGGCCCAGATGACCACGGTCCGTGGAGCGTCGAACGAGAAGGCGCGCAAGGAGCTCGACTGGACGCCGAAGTACCCGAGCTGGCGCGACGGCTTCCCCGCCTGGGTCAACGGCTAGGCGGGGACAACCGCTAGGCCTCCGTGAAGGTCACGTCTGCGGTGTTCTCGACCGCAGCGGTCCGGCCGGGGGCCTTGTGGTACTGCCAGTACAGGTTGGTGTGGGCGATCACCTTGTCCGGCGTCGGGGCGCCGTACTCGGACAGGTCCTCGGTGGTGTGCGCGTCGCCGACCAGCGTCACGTCGTACCCGCGGACGAAGGCGCCGTGGATGGTCGAGCGGATGCACTCGTCGGTCTGCGCGCCGCTGACGAACAGCCGGCCGATCCCGGCCCCGGCGAGCACGTCCTCGAGGTCGGTGTCCTCGAAGGAGTCGGCGAAGGTCTTGTGGACGAGCGGCTCCGACTCGGACCGTTTCAGCTCCGGGACGAGCTGCCAGTCCTCGCTGTCCTTCACGAGGTTCTCGCTGTTGTGCTGAACCCAGACCACGGGCACGCTGCCGGCGCGGGCCTTGCCGACCAGTGTGCTGATGTTCGCGACCACCTGGTCGCGCTCGTGCCCTCCCGACACGACGCCGGTCTGGACGTCGATGACGAGCAGTGCGGTGTTGGGGCGTTCTGGCAGCGTGGACATCTGAGTTCTCTCCCTGTGCTGGGTGCAGGACGAAACGCTAGCGGTCCCGACCGACAGTCCAGCTGCGCAGCCGGAGCCGCACGGTTGGGACGTCGCCGTCGTCGAGGTCCTCGGCCCGCCGGACCGCGGTCTTGACCGGCAGGACGTACCGGCCGTCCTTGGGGAACATCGAGGTGTCCCAGACGGTCTCGCCGATCTCGGCCTGGACCGGGATCATCCCCCAGCCGTAGGTGACGAAGTTCGACTCGGCCTCGAAGTAGGCGCTCTCCTCCTCCGGCACCGTGATGAAGAAGAACGGCGCCGGCCCGCGCCAGTACCAGATCTCGCCGGCGAACTCGATCTCAGTCACAGCTGCTTGCCTCCAGCAAACGTCGGCCGAGCGCCCGGCCGGCCTCCTGCACCTCGGGCGAGCCGAGGATACGGTACGGCGCCTTGATCGCGGTCAGCTGTGCGGCGTACCAGTCCGGCTCGCTGGTGCTGGCGAGCAGGCGGGTGTGGTCCGCGTCGATCTCCTCCATGCGGCCCATGCTCCGCGGGATCCACCAGGCCGCGTCCGCGATCGGCGCGTCGATGACGACCTCGATCTTGTACTTCCAGCCCAGCGCGAGATGCTCCTCCACCGACGCCAGCGGATCGAGGTCCTCGGGTGGGGTGAACATCGTGTCCTGCGGATCGACCCGCTTGATCTTGTCGATCCGCAGCACGCGCTTGGCCGACTTCGTGTGCGACCAGCACAGCAGGTACCAGCGACCACGCCGTACGACGACCGCCCACGGGTCGACGTCCATCGTCCAGCCCTCCCCCGGGCGGCGCTCGTAGTACAGCTCGACCCGCCGCTGGGCGGTGCTGTGCGTCACGAGCTGCGCGGTGATCTCCGGGTCCGGCGTCCGCGCCCCGGGATCAGGCCCGCGCGCACTCACCCGCCGTACGGCGTCCGTCGCGCGGGCGATCGGCTCAGGCAGCACCCGGACGATCTTGCCGAGCGCGATCTCGACCGGGTCGTCCGCGCCACGCGGCCCCTCGAGCACGGCCATCACCAGGCCGAGCGCCTCGGTGGTGCTGAACATCAGTGGTGGCAGCCGCAGTCCGCGCCCGACCCGGTATCCACCGTACGGGCCGCGGACGGACTCGATCGGTACGTCGGCCTCGCGCAGGATCGCCACGTACCGCCGGGCGGCTCGCTCGGAGACGCCGAGCTTGTCCCCGAGTTGCTCGGCGGTGATGCCGGGACTGTTCTGGATCAGCTCCAGCACCATCAACGTCCGGGCCGTCGGACTCTCGTCGTACGCCATGAGGCCCACTATTCCGGAAGAGAACCGTCCGGAACAGTTTGTAGTCTGCAGCCATGGAGAACGAGATTCTGCAGGAGCCCCCGATCGCCGGCAGCGAGATCGACACCCTGGTCGGCGCGCTGGAGCGGAACCGCCGGACCTTCGCCTGGAAGTGCGGCGGTCTCGAGGCGGACGGGCTCGCGGCCAAGCACCCGCCGTCGACGCTGACGCTGGGCGGCCTGCTCAAGCACCTCGCGCTGGTCGAGGACGAGTACTTCACCGGCCGGCTGCATGACCGGGAGCTGCCGGCGCCGTGGGACTCGGTGGACTGGGACGCCAACCCGGACTGGGAGTGGCAGAGCGCCGCCGACGACTCCCCCGAGCAGCTGATGACGCTCTGGAAGGACGCGGTCGAGCGCTCCCGCAAGGCCGTCGAGGAGGCGCTGACGACCGGCGGCATCGACCAGCTCGCGAAGCGGTCCCGCAACGGCCGGTCGGCGAGCCTGCGCTACATCCTGGTCGACATGATCGAGGAGTACGCCCGCCACACCGGCCACGCCGACCTCATCCGCGAGTCCATCGACGGCCTGGTCGGCGAGGGCGCCCCAAGCTGAGCAGCACCACGGCCACCGGCAGCGTCGCCCAGAGCCAGCGGCTCCTGGCCCAGTCGTCGTCCGCCATGTAGGGGAACACGGGGACGGCGTCCGCGAACGGGCGGGCCAGGGCAACGAACAACGCGACTCCGACGATTCCGGCCGAGACGGCTCGCGCCAGGCCGTCGGATCCGCGGGACCGCTGCCAGGTGAGGAGGCCGGCGGCTGCGACCGCTAGGGCGATCCCCTGCCACGCGACGTCCAGCGCGTGACCGAAGTACCCTGCCCGCGTCTCCCGGACGGCGACCAGCCACACCAGCACGACTGCGACCGCACCGGCCGAGCGGGTCGCCGTACGCCACCCGAGACCCCGCGGCAGCGTGTCGACGACCGCGGCGGCCGGCTCCGGGTAGCACCAGACAACTGTTGCCGCGAGCAACCCGACAGCGGTGCCCTGCAACGGCCATAGCTCGTACGGCCAGCGCTCCACCAACAGGAGCAGTCCGACAACAAGCGCTGCACCGATCCCCAGGAGACCCCAGGGAACGGCGCGGGCGGCGTACCGGATCATGGCCGCGACCGCAGCGGGTTGATCATCACGTCCTGCACTCCGGTGGTGATCGCCAGCGTCGCTGTGATTACCGCGAGGATCGCGATGACACCCAGCAGGATCAGCATCGGACGGCGTGGACGCTCACGGTCGTGCAGCAGCGCGAGGACGACGCCCAGCGCACACAGCACCACCAGGTAGACGCAGTACCAGTACGGCGACCCGGTCAGGACCATCATCCGGTCGGCGTCACCCTCGATGCCGTACGGACCGGCGAAGTAGGTCCACGGCGCGACCAGCCGAACGTAGCGGAGTGACTCGAACAGCCCCTGCATCAGGATCGTCTCGGCCACCAGCAGTACGGCGAACAGCGGTGCCGCACCGCGTCGCGGCACCCAGCGCCCGACCAGCAGCCCCAGGACCGGACCACCAACGGCCGGGAGCAGGCCGAGCGCGACGAAGTTCGCGAGGACCCAGCCGTCACCGATGCCGCCGAACGGCGCACCGTAGGGAGGCGGCGGCCAGTGCCGGTAGGCCCAGA
Organism: Kribbella sp. NPDC050470; assembly: GCF_044458365.1. NCBI lineage: Bacteria > Bacillati > Actinomycetota > Actinomycetes > Propionibacteriales > Kribbellaceae > Kribbella > Kribbella sp. NPDC050470. The sequence continues at coordinate 95,866 of NZ_JBITHV010000020.1, forward strand.
GCGCCCAGCCCAGCCAGCAGACGGCAGCCGCGAACGGCACGATCAATGCACAGACCAGCGCGAGCGTCCGAGTCCGTTCGGTCACCGCGACCGCGCCGGCGGCCGACGCGATCTGGTCGGAGGTCCGGGTGAGCGACGCCATCACCAGCAGGCCAATCACGCCGAACCCCGTCGCCGGCGCGATCACGTTGCCGAGTGACGACATGTTCCCGTCGGGCTTGCCGATCGAGCTCAACGCGACGAGCGCGGTGCCGACGAGGAACAGCGGGTGGGACGCGTAGCGGCCGATCTCCTTGCGCGCCAGTTGGCCGAGCATCGACGCCGGCCGGGCGGCGACCACGGCGGTAGTCATCGCGGTTCTCCGATCATCGTCTCGCTCCGGACGAGCAGGTACGCGTCCTCGACCGCAGGCTCGGCCGGACGGCTGCCCACGGCCGGAACCCCACCGAGCGATCGCACTTCACCGGTCCCGGTGCGCCAGGAGGACAATGCTCCGGAGTTCACCTCGGCGCCGATCCACACCTGTCCGTGGGCCATCGCGATCAGCGACGCGACCGAGCCGTCGAACCGGATCCGGCCGTCGTCGAGGATGATCACCCGGTCGCAAAGCGCGGACACGTCCTCGGTCTGGTGGGTCGCGATCAGCACGGCGCCACGATCGGCGTACGACGAGAGGATGCCGCGCAGCGACGCCCGCTGCTCCGGGTCGAGCCCGGTCGTCGGTTCGTCGAGCACGACCAGGTCGGGCTCGCCCATCAGCGCCTGCGCGAGCGCTAGGCGCCGGCGTTGCCCGCCGGACAGCGCCGCCACGCGCTTCGTCCGCCGGTCTGCCAGTCCGACCAGGCCGAGGACGCGGATGACCTCGCGGTGCCGCGCGTCGGTGTCCTTCCACTCCTTCAGCACGGCGATGTAGTCGAGGAAGCCGAAGCTGGTCATCCGGCGCGGGATGCCGACCTCTTGTGGCAGGTAGCTGAGCCGGCGACGGGCCTCGGTTCGGTCCGCGATCCCGCCGGTGACGACGTGGCCGCTGACCACGATCCGGCCGGTCGTCGGCGGCATGGCGGTGGCGAGCAGCCGGAGCATGGTCGACTTGCCGGCGCCGTTCGGGCCGAGCAGGCCGATCACACCGCGGTCGAATCCGATGTCGGTGCGGTGCAGCACCTCGGTACCACTGTACGACTTGGTGACGCCGTCGAGGACGGCGATCTGGGGTGTCATGCGTAGCCTCCTGGTGCATGGTGCGAGCTAAGCCGGATGGCGAGAGCGGCCAGCGCCAGGAGGGCTGCGACAGCGAAGGCCAGTTGGGCGAACGGGGTGTCGACTGCGCTGAGCTGATCGGCCGACCGGAGCACTCCGACCACTGAGAGCCAGAGAACGGCGACGACCCAGGCGGTGACCGCTGCGGTCCACCAGGTCAGCAGCGTGAGCGCGAGCAAGGTGAGAGTCAGTGCCGGCAGCAGCCAGGCGAACGCATCCGCACCGACGAACGGCAGGACGAGCCCAGCGAGCAGTACGACGGGCAGCGCGACGGCCACCGCGGATGCCGTCCGCAACAAGGCGATGCGGACCTTGCTGAACGGCGTGGCCGCGGCCAGCTCGCGGATCGGGTCGGTGGTGTCGTACGCCGCTGCGACCGTGATTGCCGGGAGCAACGGGGCGAATAGCAGGTAGAACGCACGCTGCTGCGCGGCCGGCAGCATCGACCCGCCGACACCGATCATGAACGCGCCGACGACCGAGAGGAGCCAGGGTCGGTAGAGGGAGCTCGATGCACGCAGGACGATGGCGTCGGTCTCGGCGAGGCCGAGCTTCTGTGCCAGCCGGAGCGGCCAGGGCAGCCGCGGCCGGGCGGTGGCGATCTCGACGCCTTGCCAGATGTCGGCGAGCAGGTCCTGCGGCGCCTTGGCCGAGGTCAGCCGCCGGCAGTCGGCGCAAGCGACCAGGTGCGTTTCGACGGCGGACTGGCGGGCGAGGTCCAGGTCACCGTCGGCGTAGCGGTCCAGCAGTTCGGGACCGAGGTGCCAGGTCATCAGATCCTCCCGTCCCGCGTCGGCATCAGTTGGTCGCGCAGGCGGCTCTTGGCCACTCGAAGACGGCTCTTCACGGTGCCTTGCGGTATGCCGAGCAGCACGGCCGCCTCCTTCGTGGTGAGTCCGTCGATCACGGTCGCTTGCAGCGTCGCGCGGAGCTCCGGTGGCAGCGTCCGCAGTGCGCGTCCGACGTCGCCGTACTCGACTCCGCGCAGCAACTCGTCCTCGGCACTGTTGACGGCCGGTACGGCGGACCCAACGACGTCGTCGCCGAGCGGGTCGGCGGCCGGGTGCCCGCGGAGCGCGGAGACGAGTCGCCGGATCGAGATCCCCCAGAGCCAGGCCGCGACGTCACCTTCGCCGCGGAACCGCCCGGCCGACTGCCAGACCGCGACGAAGGTGTCCTGCAGGGCACCGGCCACGACGTCCTGGCTGCCGCAGCGGCGGTTCAGCCGGAGCAGCAGCCAGCCGGCGTGCCGTTCGTAGAGCATCCGCAGCGCCGACTCGTCGCCCGCGGAGATGTTCCGCAGCAGCTCGGTGTCGGACAGGGTGCTCATGTCCTTACTGTCGCAGCGGAGCTCGCTTCCGGATCGACCTGATTTTCCGTGCTTCTGCAGCCACTGACAGTGGCTGGGATAAGTGCTCAGCAGCTGAGCGGTTTGTCTGCGAGCATGGTCGGGTGCGGGCGGATCGACTGGTGGCGGTGCTGTTGCTGATGCAGGCGCGCGGGCGGGTGACCGCGGCCGAGGTGGCGGACGAGTTGGAGATCTCGGTTGCCACCGCGCGGCGTGACCTGGAGGCGCTGTCGACGGCCGGGATCCCGGTCTATCCACAGCCGGGGCGCAACGGTGGTTGGCAGTTGATCGGCGGCGCGCGGACGGACCTCAGTGGGCTGACCGCTCCGGAGGCGCAGGCGCTGTTCCTGCTGGTCGGGCCGGCGGCGTCGATCGCACCGGATGCGAAGGCCGCGCTGCGCAAGCTCGTGCGGGCGCTCCCCCAGACGTTCCGCGAGCACGCCGAGGCAGCGGCCGAGGCGGTCGTGATCGATCCGGCGCGCTGGGGCGAGAACGTGAAGGAACGCCCGGAACTGGTGCAGCAGTTGCAGGACGCCGTCGTACGACGGAAGAAGGTCCGACTGGTCTACACAGGACGCGGCCGGGAGCCGTCGGAGCGCATGGTCGATCCGCTCGGTCTCGTGGACAAGGACGACATCTGGTACCTGATCGCGTGGACGCCGAAGGGACAGCGGACCTTCCGGGTCGAGCGGGTGGTGTCGGCCGAGGTGACCGATGAGCCGTTCGAACGGCCGGCGGACTTCGACCTGTCCGCGGCGTGGAACGAGGTCGTCGAGCAGATGGAGGAACGGCGCTCCGGGCTGACCGCGACCGTGCTGATGGAGGAGCGGCACCTGTGGGTGATGCAGGACCGGCTCGGGCGGCACTGCGAGGTCGACGGGATGGACGGCGACCGCGTGCGGATCAAGGTGACCGCGCCGACACCGTTGATGATCGCGCAGCACCTGGCCGGCTGGGGTGGCTCGATCGAGGTCGTCGATCCGCCGTCGGTGCAGGCAGAGCTGGCCCGGCTCGGGCGTGAGCTGGCCGACCGGTACAGCTGATATAGGTCGGGCGTAGCCCCTTCACGAACACCTCCGGAGGTGTCAGAAGGGACCCATCAGGTTCCTTCGTGGGTCCGGCGTTTGGCGCGCCGTGGTCCTTCTGACGTTCGCTCCGGAGGTGAGTTCGGTGTCTGTGCATGCTGCTGCGGTTACATCGTCCACGGTGGTGGTGGCGGTGGATGTGGGCAAGTCCTCGGCGGTGTTGTCGGTGACTGATGCCGCTCGGCATCGGTTGTTGGGTCCGGTCGAGTTCACGATGACTCGGTCGAGCCTGTCGCAGGTGGTGGACCGGGTGCGGGGTGTGCTGCCCGGGGCCGGGGAGTCGGTGAGGGTGGGAGTGGAGGCTGCCGGGCATTACCACCTGCCGCTGATCGAGACGTCGACGTGGCCGGCTGGGTGGGAGTTGCTGGAGTTGAACCCGGCGCATGTGACCGAGCAGCGCCGGGTGCAGGGCCGTCGTCGGGTGAAGACCGATGCGGTCGACCTGGAGGCGATCACCGAGTTGCTCCTGGCCGGTCGGGGTCTGCCGGTGGCGGGCCGGGACGTGGTGATCGGTGAGTTGGTGGCCTGGGTCGCGCACCGGACCCGGCGGGTTCAGACCCGGACCGCGACCAAGAACCAGCTGCTCGGCCAGCTGGACCGGTCGTTCCCAGGGCTCACCTTGGTGCTGCCCGACGTGCTGGGCACGAAGGTTGGGCGCTTGATCGCCGCTGAGTTCACCGACCCGGCCAGGCTCGCGTCGTTGGGCGTGACCCGGTTCATACGGTTCGCCGCCGGTCGCGGCCTGCAGGTCCGTCGGCCACTGGCCGAGCGGCTGGTGGCGGCTGCTCGGGATGCGTTGGCGACCGTCGATGCCGCGGTGGCCCGGCAGGTGCTGGCCGCGGACCTGGCCCTGCTGGCCGATCTCGACCAGCAGATCGGCGCAGCGGAGACCGAGCTGGCCCGGCTGCTGCCGGTCAGCCCGTTCCAGCCGCTCATCACGGTGCCGGGCTGGGGAGTGGTCAGAGCCAGCGGGTATGGCGCCGGCGTCGGGGATCCGGCCCGCTGGCCCGGTGCCCGCCAGATCTACCGGGCAGCCGGGCTGTCGCCGATGCAGTACGAGTCGGCCGGCCACCGCCGCGACGGCTCGATCAGCCGCGAGGGCAGCGTCGAACTCCGCCGCGCGTTGATCGATCTCGGTGTCGGGCTGTGGCAGTGCGACCCGGCCGCCAAGGCCTACGCCGCCGGGCTCAAGGCACGCGGGAAACGTGGTGGGGTCATTGCCTGCGCGCTGGCGCACCGCGCGAACCGGATCGCGTTCGCCCTGGTCCGCGACCAGGCCGCCTATGACCAGGGCCGCTGGACCCG
>NZ_JBITHV010000021.1:0-79815 GCF_044458365.1 Kribbella sp. NPDC050470
CGACCGCTGCCAACCCTTCATCTGGACCAAAACCGCCGACGACCTACTCGACCACTGCAAACCCGGTCAAAGAACATCGTTTACGCGAAACTAGGTCGTGCCGACGAGCGGCAGGTTGCTGTCGTGGCGCGTGATGTCAATGAGCTTTTGAAGGACGCGTCGGACGCATCGCTTTCGCGTGCGAGCAGGGAGCTGGCTGGGGTCTGGTGGACGGAAGAGGAGCGGGTGCGACTGGTTGCAAGGGCGTCGATTCCGGCTAGGCGTGGCACCCTCTGGACGTGGCCAGCCGAGGAGATCTAGCCCGAGTCGCTGTAGAGTCTCGGTCTCATAGTCCGGTGGGTGATGCTGTGATGACGTATGACGAACTACCCTCGATTCTGATGGGATGGTTCCCATCCTCAAAGGCGGCGCTCGACGAGGTGATTCGTGAGCGCGCAGATGAAGGCGCGGTCCTGGCCTTCGGAATTGTCTCGGAGTGTTTTTGGTGGGGTATCTTTGAGCCAGCGCTTCGCCTGCGGGACCTAGAGATGATTGAGCGGTGTCTGCGGCTGACGGAGCACCTCCTCGATGAAGGTGACACAGTGATTCACGACGCTGTGATTATAAGAGTCATCGAGTATCTCTTCGATCCGACCTGGTACGAAACCGTTCTTCAATACGCCGGCCCGGCAGTGCGAGGAATCTTAACTCGTCCCGACAACTCGTAAGCTGCTCGGGAATTGGTTACTCCTCGGAAGTTCTAGAGCAATCCGTCCTTACAGCGCCCTCGGCTCGCGCTTGCGTTGAGAGCGGATGGAGCGGTACGGAAGCCTGCGCGCCCAGCCGAACCCCAGGGACCCCCAGGGCTGCGCTCAATGACATCCGGGGACGTCGCGATGGCGGCGTCCCCGGATGGTTGGGTTTGTGTCAGTTGGCGGGTGGGTTACTCGCCGAATAGTTGGTCGTAGTGGGTGGTGAAGGCTACGTGGTTGATGCCGTTGAAGACGGCGGGGATCTTGCCGTAGGAGGTGATGGCGGTTGTCGAGCCGGTGGCGTGGCTGAAGGCGTACTGGTAGCCGGAATCGGTGTTGTGGTCGACGCCGACGACCAGGGTGCCGCCGCGGGTGCCGCAGCTGTGGGTGACCAGGGACTCGAAGGACGACCAGCCGGCGCTGCGGATCAGCTTGACGACCGGCTTCGCGGTCCCGGTGACCGGGATGCGGATCGTGTAGAGGGCGCCGGCGGTCGTGGTCATCAGCAGGGTGTCGTACGTCGCGGTCTCGCTGATCACGGTCATCGTCTTGAAGCCGCGGAAGCCGGCGAACGAGCCGAGTGACTTGAAGCCGCCGTTGACCTGCGCGTAGCGGTACAGGTTGCCGTTGGTGTTGAGGCCGTACAGGTACGCGTGCCGGGGCTGCGCGACGCTGTAGTTGGACGTGGCGATGGACTTGAAGCTGGTCCAGCCGCCGCCGATCCGCTTGTACGTCGGCCGCGGCAGACCCGTCTCGTACAGGTAGGTCGTGTGCCGGTACAGGGCGTCGCCCTGCAGGAACAGGCCGTAGAAGTAGACCTGGGTGCCGGTGGCGTTCTGCGCCAGGTACCAGGTCGCGTTGGCGCGGGTGCTGGTGAAGTTGAACGGCTCGTACGCCGCCGCACGCGGCGGCTTGGCGGCGGTGACGTCGACCGACTCCACGGTGTTGGCGCCGGTCGGCCAGCCGACCCAGCTGATGCAGGCGGCGGCCGCGGCCTGCACCGACAGGCGCTGCTTGGACTCGGCGGACTTCACCGTCCAGGACGGCTTCGGGTCTGCCTGCGTGCCGGCGATGGCCGGACCGGATGCGGCGGTCGCGGCGAGCATGCCCACGCCCGCCATGGCGAGCGCAAGGCGCTGCAGTTTCATCAAGGAGTCCCCCTCCAGGACAAGAGAAAGCTGCCTCGGGCTACCCGAGGCAGCAGGTCACTGTAGCCCGGCCAAGGGGCCTTTTGGTGACTTCTGCACGTACATGCAACAGTCCATCGAAACGGAGTCACGACACCGGCGCGTGAGCACTCTGAGTGCCGGATCGCCTACGTTCTCAGGGGTGATCGGATACACAGCGGACGGGTTGTTCGTGCTGGACGGGGCCAAGCAGCTGGTCTTCCGGGCGCACCGCGTGGGGCAGCGAGCCGGCGAGGGCGGCGCCTGGCTGACCGACCTCGATCACCCGGAGCGTGGCGAGACCTGGGTGACCACCAGCATCGCCGAGGGAGCGAGCTCGCTGCTGGTTCGGGTGGGCGGTTATGACTCGAGCGAGTTCGAGGGGAGCGTTGCGGTGCTGGTTAGCGTTTTTCGGGGCTCGGTGGAGACCGGGAACCCTGTGGTTTGGACCTAAGTGGTGGGGTACGGGGCTGTCCAGGGCTCGGGGGCTAGGTGTACGGCGTTGGCGATGTAGCTGATTGTGCGGTACCAGCCGGCCAGTACGACGATCTCGAGCAGTTGGGGCGTGGTGTAGTGGTCGGCGAGGGCGTTCCAGGCTGCGTCCGTCAGGTGGGCGGTGGTGTGGAGCTCGTCGATCGCGTCGAGCAGGGCGCGGTGGTGTGGCGGCCAGTCCGCGCTGCCGTTGATGGTTGCCTGGAGCATCGATGGGGTCAGGCCGACCTGGTCGGCGAACACTGTGGCGTGGACGGTCCACTCGTACTGGCAGTCGTTCAGGGCGCAGACGCGGGCGATGATGAGCTCGCGGTCGAGAGCCGGAAGCTCGCCGTGGGCCAGGAGACCGGCGCCCAGGACGCGCATTCGGGACGCGAGGTCGGGGTGGTGCTGGAGGAGGCGGAACAGGGCCAGCGGCTCGTGGGCGACGCCGGGTGGCATCCACTTGCGGAGGGCCTGTTCGACGTCCGGGGCGTACGGCGGGGTCAGCGGTTCGATGCGTGGCATGGTCACCTCAGGGAGTGCTTCTGTTTTCGAACCACTATGATGCTTCGAAAACAGAAGCACAAGGGAGGCGGCGATGGCTGAGACCCCACGCCCCGGCCGGCCGGTCCGGGGATCGACGACCGGGCGGCCGATCATGGCGGCGCTCGACCTGCTCGGGCAGCGGTGGACGTTGCGGGTGATCTGGGAGTTGCGGGAGGACGCGCTCGGGTTCCGCGAGCTCCAGCGTCGCTGTGGACAGATGTCGTCGAGTGTCCTGACCACCCGCCTCGCCACCCTGACGGAAGCCGAGCTCGTCACCCTCGACGACGACGGCTACTACCTGACCCCCCTCGGCCGCGACCTGATCAAGGCACTCGGCCCCCTCCAAAGCTGGGCCGACAACTGGCAGGAAGCCCTCGGCGCTTGAGCGGCTTCACGTCCAGGACCGCTGCCTCACGTCCACGACAGGCAGCTTTACGTCCCCGACACGTTGAGCAGGATCCGCCCCCGCACTCCGGACTCCATTTGACGGTGAGCATCGGCCGCCGCTGACAACGGCAACGCAGGGCGCGTCCGGGCCCGCAGGCGCTTCGCCGCCAGCTGACCGTTGATCAGCTTCGCCGCGTCCGCGAGGTCACCCGCCGACGCATTGCTGATCACGAAGCCGCGGATACTCGCGTCTCGCGTGTACAGCGCACCGATCGGCAGCACAGGCCGGGCCGCCATCCCGGCCAGCGCGATGATGCGTCCGCCCTGAGCCAGCAGGGGTACGGCGGCCTCAAGATCATGCCGGCCCGAGTTGTCGATCCAAACATCAACCGCGGACGCGGGCACCTCGGAGTGGTGGTCGAAGACCTGCTCGGCCCCGCAACTCTGGACCCAGTCGAAGTCATCCGGAGAACACGACGCAACGACCCGAGCGCCCGCGGCAGACGCCAACTGCACCAACGCACTCCCGACACCACCTCCGGCCCCCAGCACGAGCACCGTCTCGCCGGGCGCCAGCCCTCCAGTCCGGAACAGCGCCAGGTACGCCGTGGCCGCCGTATGCAGCACCGCCACCGCCTCGGCGGGCTCCACCCCCTCCGGCAACAGATACAACCGATCCCGCGGTACGACGGCAAACTCCGCAAACGACCCCTGTCGCCCGTCATGACCGAGGCTGTTGCACCACACCCGATCCCCAGGCGCGAACTCCGCCACCGACGACCGGACCACCGTCCCGACCAGATCCCGCCCGATCACGAACGGGAACGGCGTACTCGTCGCATAGGCACCTGCCCGGACGAACGTGTCGACATGGTTGACGGCCACGACGTCGACCCGGACGAGCACGTCGGTCGGACCCGGCGCCGGCACCGGCAGTTCGCCGTACTGGATGACGTCCGGCGAGCCGTACGACGTGATGAACGCGGCGCGCATGGTCTCCGTCACGACGACGCCTGCCGCACGGCGTCGTACCGGGCGATCCAGGCCTTCGTGAGCTCGGCCTCGTCGGCGCCGCCGAAGGTGTACGCGGGCGACAGGATCGGCAACGCCCGCTCGACCCGGATCAGCACCGCCTGGTTCGCCGGGTACCCAGGCCCGTTCACCGACAGCAGCCAGGCGTTCAGCTCCTCGTACGACGGCTCGCCCGGCGGCACGATCGTCGCGGTGCCCTTGAACCGGTAACCGCGGCGGCGGAACACGTCGATCGTGTTCACCTCGACCCGCGGATCGGCGGCCAGGTTGCGCATCGTGTTCGGTGAGGCGATGTCCATGAAGATCAGGTGCTCGTCGTCGTACACCCGCACCGACCCCTTCGGCGACAGGTTCGGCGAGCCGTCCGGGCAGACCGTCGCCACGAAGCTGAGCATCGCCTGCTCGACGATCATCCGCATGTCGTCAGTGATCACGGGCACGTGCTTCTCCTTCGAGTGAGAGCGGGCGGCCGGACAACGGCAGGCCCACCATGGAACCGGACAGCAGGTCGGCGTCCGCCTTCGCCGCCGGTGCGCCGAGGTCGACGTCCCGGGTCTCCGGCCCGACGTACGCGCCGAGTCCGATCAGCAGACCGCCGGCCGCGAGGAAGACCAGTGGCGTCAGTTCATAGGGCATCACGGTCGCCAGGCCCTCCTGGTAGAAGGCGTAGAACGCCGGCACGATCACGGCCGTGGTGTACCCGAGGCCGTAGCCGCTGGACCGGATCCCGGTGTGGAACCGCTCGATGATGTACGTCGTCACGACCGCGAACGTCGACACCACCACGACCACCAGCGCGACGGTCACCAGGCCGATCGCGACGGCGCCGGAAACCTTGCCCCGGGCAATCGACCAGAACAGCACCGGAGCGATCACCGTCGTGGTGGCACCCTGCAGCAGGAAGAACGGCCGGCGCCCGATCCGCTGCGCCAGCGATCCGGAAAGCAGGTACGTGACGATCAGTACGGCGTACGCGACGACCAGGATCAGCGTCACCGTGCCGACCGGCAGCCGCGTTCGCAGTACGCCGGGAAGCACCGCGCCGACCATGTTGAACGCCAGCCAGACCCCGGACATCAGCGTGAAGACCTGCAGGAACCCGCGTAGGTTCGGCCCCTGGAACAGGTCCCGGAGCGGGTGGTGCCCCTCGTTCTTCCGGTTCTTCCACACCGGCGACTCCTCCACGTTCCGGTGGTACCAGAGCGCCCACGCGAGCGCCAGCAGCCCACCGATCACGAACGGGATCCGCCAGCCCCACGTCACGTACGGCGTACCGAGTCCACCGGCCGGGATCAGTTTGAGCAGGACGACGGTGATCAGTGCGATCGAGCAGTACGCGGCCGGGAAACCGGTCATGATGATGGCGCCGTACAGGCCGCGTTTGCGGGCGGGCGCATGCTCGAGCGCCAGCGGCGCGGCCGCGGTGTACTGGCCGCCGAGGAAGATGCCGTCGGTGAAGCGCAGCAGAATCAGCGCGATGATCGCGAACAGCCCGGCCTGCTGGTAGCCCGGCAGCGCGGCGATCGCGAGGGTGGTCAGACCGAACCCGATCAACGACGTGAGCGTGGTGCGCTTGCGGCCGGACTTGTCGCTGAGCCGGCCGAAGACGAGTGCGCCGAGCGGGCGGCCGAGCAGCGTGGCCGCGAACACGACCGCGGTGAGGATCCGCTGGGCGCTGGTGGAGATGTCGTCGGGCGCGAAGTAGGCCGCGGCCGGGGCGAGCGCGACGATCGGCAGGTAGACGTCGAACATGTCGACGTACAGGCCGACTTGGGCGCCGACAAGAGGTTTGCGGCTCGATGTTTTCATGGGATGCCTCCGGTCAGACGCCGTACAGCCAGTCGGTGTGGGAGTGGTCGGAGCGATCGCGGGTGCGCAGCAGTTCGTTGCGCAGCAGCCGGGCGGTGCCGTCGACATGCCAGATCTCGCCCCAGGTCCGGGCCGTGCGCTGGATCCGCGCGGTGCGGGGCGCGCGGATCTTCTGAGTTGCCTCGAGTACGGCGGGCCAGTCGTCGTACTTCATGGCCTGGTCGGTGAGGACTCGCGCGTCCTCCAGCGCCTGGCAGGCGCCTTGTGCCAGGTACTGCAGCATCGGGTGCGCGGCGTCGCCGAACAGCCCGAGCCGGCCGCGCGACCAGGTTGCCGTCGGCAACCGATCGGTCATCGGCCAAAAGCGGTCCCGCCACAGCGACGCGAGGCCCGCGCGGACCGCGTCGCAGCAGCCCGCGAACGCTTCGTCCAGCGAAGCAGGTGTCTTGAAGACGGCGACCTGGTTGATCAGCTCGCCGCGGCGCAGCGGGTACTGCACCAGATGGCAGTCGGGGCCCAGCCAAGCGACCACGCTGTGCTGATCGACGGACTTTGGGGCCTCGTCGGCCGGCATCGTGCCCCGGTACGCGACGAATCCGGAGCCGATCTTCTCGTCACCGACGATCGCCTTCCGCAGCGCGGAGTCCACGCCGTCGAGCCCCAGGACGACGTCGCTGCCGAACGTGCTGCCGTCGGTACACACGGTCTCCGCGCGATCGGCGTCCAGTCGTACGTCGGCCACCTCGTGCGCGGTGTGGAGCTCGACGCCCGACTCCTTGCACGCGGTCAGCAGGACGTCGTGCAGGTCGCTGCGATGTACGACGACGTACGGCGCCTGGTACCGGCGACGGAACTCGTCGCCGAGGTCCAGACTGGTCAGCTCCCGGCCGTCCACGGCGTCCCGCAGGACCAACCGGTCCGGCAGGACGCCGCGGTCGACGATGTCGTCGAGCAGGCCCCAGTCCTGCAGCAGGCGGGTCGCGTTGGGCGCCAGCTGGAGCCCGGCCCCGACCTCGCCGAAATGGTCGGCGCGCTCGAGCAGCCGGACGCCGAAACCGTTGCGGGCCAGGCCGTTCGCGACGGCCAGGCCGCCGATACCACCACCGACGACCACTACTTCGGACTGGTTGTCCATCTCGTTGCCTCCCTGGTTCGGGTGACACGAATGTAGGAGCCTGTTCTGCAGAGCGGTATCGTTTTCTGCTATGAAGAACAAGCCGCCGTATCCACTTGCCTCCGTCGACAACGCGCTGCGGCTGATCCACATGCTCCGCGACGAGGGTGAGCTGCGCCTGAGCGATGCCGCCGACGAGCTCGGGGTCGGCCGGTCCACGGCGCACCGCCTGCTGTCGATGCTCGTCTACCGCGACTTCGCCGTACAGGACGAAGTGAACCGGACCTACCTGCCCGGGGCGGCGCTGTCGGCCGGGCCGCTCAACGGGCAGACGCGGAACCAGGAGCTGCGGCGACTGCTGATGCCACACCTGGAGCGGCTCTGTCATCAGGTCGACGAGTCGGTGAACCTGATGGTGCGAGTCGGGACCCACACGCGCTTCCTGGCGACCGTGGAGACAGGCCAGATGCTGCGTGTCGGCGATCGGCAGGGGACGGTGCTGCCGGCGCACGAGTCGTCCGGCGGGAAGGCGCTGCTCGCGGAGTTGCCCGACGACTACCTTGCCGAGCTGTACCTGTACGGGCCCGAGCCGGTGCTGTCCGAGGAGGACTTCGGCCGCCTGACGCGTGACGTCGCGCAGACCCGACGGACCGGGTATGCGCTCAACCTCGAGGTCACGGAGGCCGGGATCTGCGCGATCGGCCGGGTGGTCCGGGACGCGGACGGCGTGGCGATCGCGGCGATCACGATCAGCGCGCCGACGGTCCGGTTCCCGGCCGACCGGATCGAGTCGCTGGCCAAGGCGCTGGCCGAGACCACGGCTCGCGCAGGCCGGGACCTGCCGTCAGGACTTGGCTGAGCGGAAGGTACGACGGAGGTCGTCGACCCACTCGGTGGGGACCTCCCACGGGATGAAGTGGCCGCCGTTCGGATGGGCGGTGAGATTGATGTGGTTGTACCAAGGAGCCCGGTCGCTCGCGAGGAAATGCTGGACGCGTTCCTCGGGGGTGGTGACTCCGGGCGGGTCCTCGTAGCCGACGAAGGTGATACCGGTCGGGGCCTCGACGATCGGCGTACGGTCGTGGGACGGGGTCCACGGGTAGCGGTTGTTGTTGGCGTAGGTGCGGATCGAGGTGTCGATCGCGTTGCCGGCCCAGTAGATCGTGGCGTGGGTGAGCAGGTCGTCCTTGCTGAACGGCTCGCCCTCCGACCACTTCGACCAGCGCTCGAGCAGCCAGGCGAGCATGCCGGCCGGTGAGTCGGCCAGGCCGAAGCCGAGCGTGCTCGGGTCGAGAACGTGCGTCGCCAGGTGGGAGGCGAACTTCCGGTCCAGCTCGACGATGCGCGCGTGGACCTCGGGCGGCAGGTTCGGCGGGATCGGGTGCCCGCCGCTGAAGTCCCAGGCCCGGTCGCCGTTGAAGAACTCCAGTTTCAGGCCCGAACCGATGTGGATCCCGTGGAGCTCGTCGGCGTACTTGTGCCCGAGCTGTCCGGTGACGAGGGCGCCGACGTCACAGCCGCCGGCGGCGTACCGGTCGTAGCCGAGGACTTCGGTCATCAGTTCGTGCCAGACGTCGGCGATCTTCCAGAAGTTCATGTCCGGCTGCCCGGTGAGCGGGGTGGAGAACCCGAACCCCGGCAGCGACGGCACGATCACGTCGAACGCGTCGGCCGGATCGCCGCCGTACGACGCGGGGTCGGCGAGCGGATCGATCACCTTAGACCAGTGCCAGAACGTCCACGGCCAGCCGTGACTCAGGATCAGCGGAGTCGGATCCGGGCCGACACCGGCCTTGCGCATGAAGTGCACCGGGACGCCGGAGACGTCGACGCGGTACTGCTCGTACGCGTTCATCGCCCGCTCCGCCGCGCGCCAGTCGTACCCGTCGGCCCAGTGCTCCACGAGCGCTTGCAGGTCGGTACGACGTACGCCGTAGAAGCCGTCCTCGTTGCCCACGTCGAGCGGCCACTTGGTCGCGCGCAGCCGGCCGCGCAGGTCGTCGAGCACCTCGTCGGGCACGTGGATCGGGGTCTGTTCCAGGTTCTTCATGGTTGCCTCAGGCATCCTGATTGGCGATCTCGGTCAAGCGGGTCAGGACCTGCATCGAGCCCGCGAGCACAGCCCGTCCTGCTCGAGCTTCCCGACCAGGCTGGTCAGCGCGGGCTGCTTGAGCTGCTCGGTCTTCAGAAGATCCGTCAGCCGCAGCGGCCCGCTCCTCGCCAGCGTGTATATCAATTTTCGATGCAATCTGAGAGCTGGGGGTAGGGCAGTGGGTGGGTTGCCGGCTCAGTTGCTGAGGGCGAGGCCGGGGACGGCGATGGCGGGGTTGCCGGAGCGGAGGGTCAGTGTGGCAACGGTCTCGCCTTCAGGGAGGTGGCCCGTGAAGGTGATCGTGCCGCGCTCGACGGCGCCGGGGGCGACCGAGTCCGTCCACTGGCTGCGGGAGCCGTCGGCCTTCAAGGAGTTCCCGTCCGCGCCGGTGAAGGCGGCCTGTCCGTCGAGCGGGAGCCTCAGCGGCTGATCGCTCCCGTTGCTGACGGAAACCTTGACCCGGGTGAAGTGGCTTGTGTACGTGACGTTCTCGACCGTGACGGTGACGCCGGCGCCGGTCCGGGCGACCGGTTTGATCAAGCGGTCCTCGCCCGACTCCTTGCCGGTCACGTACGCGGCGGCGTACTCGACCCCTGCGGTCAGCGCGAACCCGCCGATGCCGACGGCAACCAGTACGGCGCCGATCGCGACCAGCACGGGTACGTCGAGCCGGCCGGAGCGCGGGCGGTCCTCGGAGGCGATCGCGTCGAGCAAGGCGACGACCATGGCCGCAACCAGTGCGATCGTGGGTGGGACCAGCCAGCGCAGGCTGCCGCCGGCGCCGTCGGCGAAGAACGTCGCGACCACGTTGATGATCAGACCGAGCCCGAGCACGGCGGCCGCGACCAGGAGCGTCCGGCCGAGCCGCACGCGGCCGACTGCCGAATCCTCAGTCGCTGCTGCCGGGCCACGCCGTACCGGCTGCTCCGGCTGGCGGGGTGTGGGGGTCGGTGCCGGCTGCTGCTGGTCGAAAGCCGAATCCGGCCATCCGGACGACTCGGACCAGTTGTCCGGCCCACCCTCAGGCCGCACCAACGCCGGCCGCTTCCCCTCCGACCAAGGCGACCGCGCCGGCTCCGGGTTGTCCGCCGAAGGATAAGCCGCCCAGGCCGCATCACCACCCGGCCCGCTCGCCTCAACATCCACCCAACCCACCGGGGCCTCATCCACCCACTCGTCCCGCGGGCCGGCCTCCCCGGCCAAGTCATCCCAAAACGCCGGCCCCGCACCGCCCGAGCCGTCGTACGACGGGCTGTTGCCAACAGCACCAGCCGACCGCGCCGACGGGTCCACCACCCCGCCCTGCGGCGGGGTGCTCGGGTTGGCGCCGCCCTGCCCGGTCTGGGCGGGAGGAGCCTGGGGCGAGGACGCCGGGGCGTCGCCCGCAGCCAGGCCACCGGCGGGCGCGGGGGTGGTGGCGTCCGGCCGGGGCGTGGTGGTCGGAGCTGGCGAGCTGCCGTCCGCGGCCGGCGCGGTTTGAGCTGGGGGAGCTGCCGGTGGCGCACTTGGTGCGACCGCGATGGGCGGCACCGGCGACACGCCCGCGGTTGGTGGCACTGCCGGTGCCGGAGTCGGTGCGGATGCCGGTGCCGGAGTCGGTGTGGAGGTCGGTGACGGGGGCGGGGTGGCGGCGGGGCGGGGGGCGGGTTCGTGGAAGGTCAGGACCGAGCGGCCGATGTGGATTCGGTCGTTGTTGGTGAGTGCGGTGGGGGCGCCCAGGCGGCGGCCGTTGAGAGCGGTGCCGTTGCGGGACTCGTCGACCAGCGTCCACGTGGTGCCGGAGCGGTCCAGGCGCGCGTGGATGCGGGAGATCTGGTCGTCCGACGGCAGCCGGATATCGGCATTCGAACCGCGGCCGATGGTGATCGTGTCGCCATCGGCCGGCAGCGTCCACCGCTGCGAACCGAGCGACAGCGCGAATTCGGTTTCCACTAACACCCCACCCGGCAGCCAACCCGTCTGCGCGATTGTGCCTGCCCGACCCGCACCAGGTCCAGACCGCCCCGCCCGCATGAGTCTCGTCACACCTGGATCAGCCCGAACTCACGCTGAACTCACGCCGAACTCACGGCAAAGGTCACGCGCAGGTCACGCCGGTACGGCGGCCCCGCGAGGCCGCCGTACCGAAGCGTCTGTCAGTTGAGCACCATCCGCGGCTCGCCGTTGACCAGCCCGGTGCCGGAGATCGTGCAGGTGCCGCCGCGGTTCTGGTTGTAGGCCTGGCGGACGCAGGAGCGGGTCGCCAGTTGGGCCCAGTAGTTGGGGTGGAGGGATTCCTGGAGGTAGTAGTTGGAGCCGACCGTCGTGACGGTGCGGATCTGGTTGATCCACTCGGTCTTGTCGACGGCGGTCGCCTGGGTCCACGAGTTCAGGCCGACCTCCTCGTACAGTCCGACCGTCTTCTCGCACAGCCGCCGCCCGTTGAACGCCGACTGCAGTTCGAGCAGTCGGGTGTTGCTCAACCCCGACTGGCTGATCGCCGCACGGACCGTGCCGTTGATGGTGACGAGGGCGGTGCTGTTCGCCCAGTCCGCGTCCGCGTTCCAGAAGCCGCAGCCGCCCACGCTCTGCCGCGTGTAGCCGCTCTGCACGTACCGGAACCCGCTCCCGGCCGGAATCGGCGACGGGTACGTCTGCACGAGCAACGTCCACCCGTTGTCGGCGTACCCGGCATTCCGCATCGCGGTCCGGACGTTCTGGAACGCGCCGGCGATCCGACCGCGTACGGCGGTCACGTTGGCAGACGTGAAGTTCGCGACCACCGAGGAGTCGTCCTTGCAGTAGTCCGGGTTCCAGGACGGCGACAGCAGGAAGTCCGTCACGCACTGGGTCACGATCGACGCGAAGTTGAAGTCGTTGCCGCCGATCGACACGACCACCTGCTTCACGTTGTGGGTCGCGGCGAACTGCTGGAGCATTTTCGCCTGGCCGAGGCGCCCGGCACCGTTGTCGTAGAAGTCGAGCCCTGGTTTGAAGTAGTCGCCGGTGCTGGTGGTCGTGCGGGCGCCGGAGCACGCGAGGTTCAGCCCGCCGACCCCGCCGCCGATGTACGCCTCGGCCGACCGGCTGCGGTGGCAGCGGGGGATCACCTCGGCGGTGCCGCTCGCGTTGTCGTGGTACGCGTGCGTGCCGAGGGCATCCGCGGGTGCTTCGGAGTTGTTCGAGCTGCCGGCCCAGCGGCCGGCCTCACCCGAGATGTACGAGTCGCCGACGGTCACGACGTACGGCGTGCCGGACCCGGGGCCGTCGGCCTGCGCGGGGGTTGCGACCAGGCCAAGGCCGGCCATGGAGAGCACGAGAACTGCGGGCACCGAAAAAGAGCGGGGCGGAATCTTCACCGGAGGGCCTCTCTCGCCGGAGGTCGGTGACCGCCCGGACCCCCGTGCCGGCCACCGTGGCGAGAATGTACTCCCGGGTAACCCCGAAAAGAAGACCGAGAGTGCTGGCACCTTTGCGCACTGTCACGGCGGTGTCAGCACTCTCGCGCGATCGTCACCCACCCAGGTCGAGCGGCACCGGGTAGCGCTCCTCCCACCACGCCTTCCAGCGGGCGTCGAGCGCGTCGCGGTCCACGTCGCCGTACAAGCTGAGGACCGCCATCGATGCGCCGTCCGGCTTCGCCGAGCCGGGCGGGATGTGGCTGAGGACCAGCAACCCGTTGCCCCAACCGTCGACGGTCAGGCCGACCTGGTGCTCGGAGGTGAACCACACCTGCCCCTTGGCCTGCTCGCCGACCAGGTCCAGCTCGTACGGCGTGCCGCCCGGCTGCACGTCGATCCCCAGCTCAGCGATCGGCGACCGAGCGCCGGCGCCGGAGTAGAACAGCGTCCGCCGCGGCTCGCCCGGGTGGCTCTCGACCGCGAACCGCAGCTGGTTCAGGAAGGTGATCCAGCCCTCGGTGACGTCGTCGTAGTACGCCTCCCACTCGGGGTTGTCGCCGTGCGCCGCCCTGGTCAGGGTGATCCGCGACCCGCCCTCCACCGGCTCGACCACGAACTCGTCGCCGCTGCCGAGCGTCAGGACCGCATTCGCCGGGTCGGCCGTTTCCTGGGTGAAGTAGATCAGGTCGATCTCCTCCTCGAGCCCGCCCTGGGGCCCCTCGTACTCCCAGCCGTGCCAGTGCCGGATCTTCTCCTTGTCCCGCAGCGCGTCCCACACCGCCTCGACCGGCGCGGCCACGGTCACGACGATCCGGGGTCGTTCCTCACTCATGCCTTCTCTCCTTCGGTACGACGGGACGCCGGATGGCCGCCCGCGATCAGCCGGTACGGGCGACCGCCCTCGCTGTCGAACTCCTCGACCGTCCGCCGGATCGCCTCGGTCAGCGCGTCGGTGAAACGGTGCACGTCGCCGGGCGCCGCGAACCGCACCTCGGTCTCGAGCGTGAACGTCAGCAGTCGCTTGCCCTCGGCATCGGCCGCGCTCTGCATCCGGGCCACGTCCCGCACGGCGCCGGCGGCGACTTCCACCAGGTGCTCGGCGGCGTACTGGTCCTGGATGGTGCTGAACGCGCGGCCCATCACCCCCGGGTCGACGACCAGGGTCGCGGACGCCCGCAGGATCCGCTCCGTGAACCCGCGCCGCCGGCGCTCCTCGACGAGCTCGACCAGGCCGGCCTTCTCCAGCTCCCGCAGGTGGTAGTTGACCCGCTGCCGGGGCAGGTCGAGCGCGGCCGCGAGCTGGGTCGCCGACGACGGCTCGCGGAGCAGGTCGAGCAGCTGCCGCCGGATCGGCGACAACGCCAACCGGACCTTCTCCGGCTCCTCCACATATCCCAGCACGCCTCCAGATTCCACTTGACAGGAAAATTTGTCAATGGACGGACCGCCAGCCCATCACAATGGCGGCTCGCCGGCGCGGGCACGCTCAGCGCGAACCGGGCGGTGCGATTGTGATGGCCTGGACGTCCGGCGTGACAGCATGCGGGCATGGCGTTGGTGGGACCGCAGTTGCCGGTGGGGACTCAGGTGGTGATCCGGGTCGCCGCACCCGACTACCACGGCGGAACGGCGCAACGCGGAGCGACCGGGCGGGTCGCCGGAGTCACCCCCGACGGCCGCTACACCGTGCGGCTCGCCGACGGCCGGGAGACCGTTGCCCGTCGCGACCAGCTCAGCCTGCGTACGGCGTACCAGGCCGAAGCGATCGAGTTGGACCAGCCCGACGGCGACCGGTTGGTGCTCGACCACACCATCTACGCGGCGGTCGTCGGGTCCCGGGCGTTCGGTCTGGACACCGACGCGTCGGACACGGACACCCGCGGCGTGTATGTCGCCCCAACCGAGTCCTTCTGGTCGCTCGCCAAGCCGCTGACCCATGTCGACGGCCCGGAGCCGGAGTGGTTCTCGTGGGAGGTCGAGCGGTTCTGTGAGCTCGCGCTGAAGGCCAACCCGAACCTGCTCGAGGTGCTGCACTCGCCGCTCGTGGTCCGGCAGACGCCACTCGGCGCAGAGCTGATCGAGCTGCGCGAGGCCTTCCTCTCGCAGCTGGCCTACCAGACGTACTCCGGCTACGTGCTCAGCCAGTTCAAGAAGCTGGAGGCGGACTTCCGCCGCGACGGTGCGCCGAAGTGGAAGCACGTGATGCACCTCCTCCGGTTGTTGCTCGCGGCCCGCGCTCTGTTGCTGGAGGCAAAGCTGGTCGTGGACGTCGGCCCGGACCGGGAGCGACTGCTCGCGGTCAAGCGTGGTGAACTGTCCTGGGACGAGGTCGAGCGCTGGCGGCTCGGGCTGCACGAGGAGCTCGACAACGCCTTGCAGCGAACAGTTCTGCCGGCGACACCCGATGTCGTACGAGTGGACGCCTGGCTGCGGTCGGTCCGGAAGAGGAGTCTCGGTGACGCGTGACATGCGGCAGCTCGACTACGCCGAGCTGCGGACCATCATGGGCGAGCAGCCGTACCGCTTGCTGTTCGCAACGGTCTCCGGCGCACACCTGTACGGCTTCCCGTCGCGCGACTCCGACGTCGACCTGCGCGGCGTCCACGTCCTCCCGGCCGCGGAGGTGGTCGGGCTGCGGACCGGCCCGGAGACCCTCGACCGGACCTGGTTCGAGAACGAGGCCGAGGTCGATCTCGTCACCCACGACCTGGCGAAGTTCGCCCGGCTGATGCTGCGCCGCACCGGTTACGTGCTCGAGCAGGTGCTCTCCCCACTCGTCGTCGTGAACACACCCGAGTACGACGAGCTCAAGGCGCTCGCTGCCGACTGCGTGACGAAGTGGCACGCTCACCACTACCGCGGGTTCGCGAACACGCAGTGGGACTTCTTCGAGAAGAAGGGTGAGCTCAAGCCGCTGCTCTACACCTTTCGGGTGCTGCTCACCGGCATCAATCTGATGCGGACCGGAGTCGTCCAGGCGGATCTGCGCGAACTGGCCGAGCTGAGCGAGGCTCCGGCGTACCTGCCGGAGTTGATGGCCGCCAAGGCCGAGGCCGAGCACGGATCGCTGGAAGGGATCCCGGGGGAGCGGTTGGCCGAGGATGTCAGCCGGCTGCACGCGGCCCTCGACGAGGCCGAGGCCGCCGGCCAACTGCCGGACCGCCCGTCGGCCGAGCCCGCGCTACACGACTTCCTGGTGCGCGTACGCCTGTCCGCCTGAGCGTCGGGCGCGACCGAAGCCTGACTCCCGGCCGGATAGCGGTTGCTCAGCCACTGGGCTGACAACGCTGACACATCTAAGCTATTTACTTAACTTCGTGAAGCATTGACATCCGGGCTGGCGGGGTAAATAGTTCCGTCCTGAAATCAATCAGAAAGCAGAGTGAATCAACAGTGTCGAACATCGAGGTACTGCAGCTCCGGGCTGCCGGGGTCAGTCTGGTGCTGGACTGCTCTGGTCCCGCCCTTCCGTCCGTCCTGCACTGGGGCGCGGACCTGGGTGAGCTGACCGGGCAGGCTCTGCTGGATCTGCGGCGTGGGGCCGGCGCGGCCCAGGACGGCAACGGCCTGGACGACAACCAGCCCGTCGCGATCGTGCCCGAGTACGCCACCGGCTGGTTCGGCCTGCCGGGCCTGAGCGGCCACCGGGACGGCCGGAACTTCTCCGCAGCCTTCCGCCTGACCAGCGTCGCCCAGACCGGCAACACCGTGCAGGCCGACGCCGTGGACGACGAGGCCGGCCTGGCGATCCGTCTGACCATCGAGCTGACCGACTCCGGCCTGGTCCGGGCGAAGGCGGATCTCACCAACACCGGTGCGACGCCGTACACGGTGGACGGGCTGGTGCTCGCGCTGCCGGTCCCGACCGAGGCGACCGAGCTGCTCGACATGACCGGCCGGCACATCGGCGAGCGGCACCCGCAGCGGCACGCGTTCACCCAGGGCGCGCACATCCGCGACAACCGCCGCGGCCGCACCGGCGCCGACGCCACCCTGCTGCTGATCGCCGGCACCCCCGGCTTCGACTTCGGCACCGGCGAGATCTGGTCCGTCCACACCGCGTGGAGCGGCAACCACCGGTCCTACGCCGAGCGTGGAATGAGTGGGTACGGCGTCATCGGCGGCGGCGAGCTCCTGCTGCCCGGCGAGGGCCGTCTGGAATCCGAGGGCACCTACAGCTCGCCGTGGATCTACGGCTCGTACGGCATCGGCCTCGACCGGCTGTCGGCGCGCTTCCACGAGTTCCTCCGGGCCCGGGACAACCACCCGAAGACCGAGCGTCCCGTCGTACTGAACACCTGGGAAGCGGTCTACTTCGACCTCGACCTGGACAAGCTGAAGGCCCTCGCGGACGCGGCCGCCGAGGTCGGCGCCGAGCGGTTCGTGCTGGACGACGGCTGGTTCCGCGGCCGGCGCGACGACCACGCCGGGCTCGGCGACTGGTACGTCGACGAGGGGATCTGGCCGAAGGGCCTGCACCCGCTGGTCGACCACGTGCGGGGGCTCGGGCTGCAGTTCGGGCTCTGGGTCGAGCCGGAGATGGTGAACCCGGACTCCGACCTGGCCCGCGAGCACCCGGACTGGATCCTTGCCACCGGCAACCGGATGCCGCCGACCGCGCGGCACCAGCAGGGCCTGAACCTCGGTGTCCCGGCGGCCTACGACTATATCCTCGAGCGGCTCGACGCGCTGCTGACCGAGTACGACATCGCCTACCTGAAGTGGGACCACAACCGGGACTTCGTCGACGGCGGCAACCAGCTGACCGGCACCGCCGGCATCCACGCGCAGACGCTCGCGGTGTACCGGCTGATCGACGAGCTGAAGCGGCGGCACCCGGGCCTGGAGATCGAGTCGTGCTCGTCCGGCGGCGCCCGCGTCGACCTCGGCATCCTCGAGCGCACCGACCGGGTCTGGGGCAGTGACAGCAACGACGCACTGGAGCGGCAGAAGATCCAGCGCTACACGCAGCTGCTGCTGCCGCCGGAGCTGATCGGCTGCCACGTCGGCCCGCCGCGGGCGCACACCACCGGCCGCACCCAGGTGCTGTCGTTCCGCGCGATCACCGCGCTGTTCGGCCACTTCGGCATCGAGTGGGACATCGCCTCCGCGAGTGCCGACGAGCGCAAGGAGTTGGCCGGCTGGGTCGCCCTCCACAAGGAGCTGCGGCCGCTGCTGCACACCGGACGCGTGGTCCGCGCCGACCGCGGTCCCGACGACTTTCTGCTGCACGGGGTGGTGGCGCAGGACGGCTCGCGGGCCGTCTACGCCGCCGTACAGCTGACCCAGTCGGTCACCTCGGCCGTCGGACGGGTCCGGCTGCCCGGGCTCGACCCGAACCGGACGTACCGCGTGAGCAAGCCGGCGATACCCGGACCGGAGTCGCGCCAGGTCTCGTGGTGGACCGACGGTGGACCGGTGGAGCTGACCGGTGCAGCACTGGCCGCGGTCGGGGTGCAGATCCCGGCGCAGTGGCCCGAGAACGCGATGTTGCTGGATGTGACTGCGATCGACTAGCCGTCCAGGGCCTAGGCGATCGCCGATCGAGAAGGAGATCCCCGTGACCGCGACCACCAACGCACCACCGAGAACCAGCAGACGAAGTCACGGGGAGCAGGCTGCGCCGCCCAGACGGCGCAGCCTGGGGGACCTGAAGGTCGCGATGATCTTCCTGGCCCCGGCATCGCTCGGCTTCGTCGTCTTCTACATCTGGCCGACGCTGCGCGGCGCGTACCTGAGCTTCACCGAGTACAGCCTGCTGTCCGCGCCGGACTTCAACGGCCTGGCCAACTACGAGCGGATGGTGCAGGACAGCCTGTTCTGGAACGCGCTGGTGGTCACGGTCGAGTACGTCGTGCTCAACATCGGCATCCAGACCGTGCTGGCCGTCGGGATCGCGATGCTGATGTACCGGCTGACCCAGTCGATCACGGTCCGGGCGGTGGTGCTGCTGCCGTACCTGGTCGCGAACGTCGTCGTCGCGCTGGCCTGGTACTGGATGCTCGACTTCCAGGTCGGCATCGTGAACCGCGGCCTGACCTGGATCGGCGTCGACCCGGTCGCCTTCTTCGGCGAGTCCCAGTGGGCGATCCCGACCATCGCCGGGATCAACATCTGGCGGCACATGGGCTACACCGCGCTGCTGGTGTTCGCCGGGCTGCAGATGATCCCGAAGTACGTCTACGAGGCCGCCGAGGTGGACGGCTCGACCGAGTGGCGGACGTTCTGGCGGATCACGCTGCCGCTGCTGCGGCCGGTCCTGGTGATGGTCCTGGTGGTCACCATGATCGGCTCGTTCCAGATCTTCGACACCGTCGCGGTGACGACGGCCGGTGGCCCGATCAACGCGACCCGGGTCATCTACTACTACATCTACGAGCGGGCGTTCACCCGGTTCGACTTCGGATACGCCTCCGCGATGGCGATGGTGCTGTTCGCCATCCTCGCGGTGATCTCGCTGGTCCAGTTGCGGCTGCTGCGGGCGAAGGAGAGTGACCTGGCATGACCAAGCAACTGAACGTCGGCCGCACGGTCGCCTGGGCCTGCCTGATCGTGCTGACGCTGGTGACGCTCTTCCCGTTCTACTGGATGCTGCGTACGGCGCTGTCCGACAACACCCAGCTCGCCGGGCACCCGAACTCGCTGCTCCCGGTCGAGACCACGCTCGGCGCCTTCAAGCGGGTGCTCGGGCTGTCCACGCTGGAGGAGGCCCAGGCGCAGGGCGGTTCCGGCGCCTCGGTGAACTTCTGGCTGTACCTGCGCAACTCGGTGATCGTGGCAACGGTCACCACGATCTGCCAGGTGTTCTTCAGCGCGATGGCGGCGTACGCGTTCGCCCGGCTGCGCTGGCCCGGCCGGGACAAGGTGTTCGCGCTGTTCCTGGCCGCGCTGATGGTGCCGCCGATCTTCACCACGCTGCCGAACTTCGCGCTGATCAAGAGCCTCGGGCTGCTGAACAGCTTCGCCGGCATCATCCTGCCCGGGGCGTTCATGACACCGTTCGCGATCTTCTTCCTGCGCCAGTTCTTCCTCGGCATCAACCGGGAGCTGGAGGAGTCGGCGATGATCGACGGCGCCGGGCACCGCAGGATCTTCTTCAGCCTGATCATCCCGATGAGTGGGGCGCCGATCGCCACGCTGGCGATCCTGACCTACATCAACTCCTGGAACGACTACTTCTGGCCGTTGCTGGTCGGGCAGCATGAGAACGTCCGGGTGCTGACGGTCGCGCTCGGCGTGTTCCGGTCGCAGACCCCGCAGGGCGGGCCGGACTGGGCCGGGCTGATGGCCGCCGCGCTGATCGCGGCGCTGCCGATGATCGTGCTGTTCTGCGCGTTCGCCAAGAAGATCACCAACTCCATCGGCTTCTCCGGGATCAAGTGAGGCTACCGATGAATCTGTCGAGACGGACATTGCTGAAGGCCGGACTGGCCGGCCTCGTCGCCCCGGCGGTTGCCGCGTGCAACAACGGCGCCGCCGCCCGGGGTGAGGGCGAGGTCATCTACTGGCTGTGGGACTCGGCTCAGCTGCCGATGTACACCGAGTGCGCGAAGGTGTTCCACGAGCAGAACCCGCAGTACTCCGTGAAGATCGAGCAGTACGGCTGGAACGACTACTGGTCCAAGCTGGTGACCGGGTTCATCTCCGACACCGCGCCGGACGTGTTCACCGGGCACTCGTCGAAGTACCCGCTGTTCGCCGACAAGGGCCAGGTGCTGGCGATCGACGACTACGTCGCCCGGGACAACGTGGACCTGAGCATCTACCAGAAGGGCCTGGCGGACCGCTGGATCGGCGCCGACGGCAAGCGGTACGGACTGCCGAAGGACTGGGACACCGAGGTCTACTTCTACAACAGCACGTTCACCGAGCAGGCCGGGATCAGTGCCGAGCAGCTGAACTCGATGACCTGGAACCCGCAGGACGGCGGCACGTTCGAGGAGATCGTGCGCCGGCTGACGGTCGACTCGAAGGGCCGCCGCGGCGACCAGCCCGGGTTCGACAAGAACGACGTCAAGGTCTACGGGCTCGGGTACGCCGACGCCGGTGGCGGCGACGGGCAGACCAGCTGGAGCTGGTACGCCGCGATCAACGGGTGGAAGTACTCCGAGGGCGAGCCGTGGGGGACGAAGTTCTTCTACGGCGACCCGAAGTTCACCGACACGATCGGGTGGTGGCGCGGCCTCATCACCAAGGGGTACATGCCGACGTACGCGCAGGCGAAGTCCGGGGTCGATGTCACCACGAGCTTCGGTGCGGGGAAGTACGGGATGACGCCGAACGGGTCCTGGATGCTCGCCACCTACGCCGGCCTGAAGCAGGTCAAGACCAAGCTGGCCCGGCTGCCGATCGGGCCGGTCGGCAAGCGGATGTCGATGATGAACGGGCTCGCGGACACCATCTGGGCCGGGACCACCCGGCGGGACGCGTCCTGGGCCTGGGTGAAGTTCCTCGGCTCCAAGACCGCGCAGGACATCGTCGCGAAGGCGGGCGTGGTGTTCCCGGCGGTGGCGGCGAGTATGCCGGCCGCGAAGGACGCGTTCGCGAAGAACGGCTGGGACGTGACGCCGTTCCTGGAGCCGGTCGAGGCCGGCGACGTGTTCCCGTACCCGGCCAACCCGAACGCGGCGGACGTCACCGCGGTGATGACCCCGGCGATGGACGCGGTGATGTCGTTCGAGGCAGAACCCAGCTCGCTCACGAAGGCCAACGACGAGGTGAACAAGATCCTCTCCGCGAACGCCTGAGGGTTTTCCCGGGTCGGGCCTACGCCCGGGGGAGTACGTCGTACTGCGTCCGAGGGCGCAGTGTGCTCCTCCGGGGGTAGGTGAGGTGTCGCCGCCGAGGCGACGCGGTGAGGGTGCTGTCGAGGACAACCTTGGTGCAGTCGAAACAACTGCGAGCACCGAGGAGAGTCTGAGATGAACGACGAGAGGCCGGGCGGACCGATCCGCATCGGCGACAAGGAGCGCGAGGACGCGGTCAAGCGTCTGGGCGAGCACTACGAAGCCGGCCGGCTGACCGCCGAGGAGCACACCGAACGCATCGGCCAGGCCCTCGAGGCCAAGACGGACGCCGACCTGGCAGCCCTCTTCTCGGATCTTCCAGGCGAACACCGGGCTGGTGCCGAGAGCGGCGAGGCCTGGGGCGGCCCGTGGGGCTGGACCAAGCCGCCGTGGACCGCACCTGAGGGTGCTGCACCGAACGCCGGGCCGGGACGTCGCCCGCCCTGGGCGGCTCGGGGCCCGCTCGGGAAGATCCCGTTGCCGTTGCTGATCGCGCTGGGTGCGCTGGCGTTGATCGCGTCGATCGGTTGCGTGGTGGGTGGCGGGCACCCGCCGCTTCTGCCGCTGCTGGCGATCGTGGCTGCTGTCGTCATCGTGCGGAAGCGCCGGCAGGAGCGTCGGGCATGAGAACGGTCTACCGGGTCCTCAGCCTGGCCATCGCGATCGCCGTCGTCCTGCAGGTCGCGGCCATCGCGCTGGCCGGATTCACGGTGTCGAAGGACGCCGGCGACGGCGTCGTGATCGGGGCGGACTACAGCAACTTCGGCCAGAGCTACCACAGCATCGCCGGTACGGCGATCGGCCTGGTCGCGCTGCTGCTGCTGATCGTGTCCTTCCTGACCGACGTCCCGCGCGGCCGGTCGCTGGCCGGCATCATCGTCGCTCTGGTCGCGGTGCAGTTCGTCCTCGCGGTGGTGTCGTTCGGCATCCCGGCGCTCGGCGTCCTGCACGGCATCAACGGCCTGGCCATCGCCGGTGTCGCAGGTGCGGCGGCCCGTCGCTCGACCGAGGTCTCCGCGCAGCAGCCGGCCAATGTCTAACCGGAGACGGCAGCTGATCGCCCTGGGAGTGACCCTGGCGGTGCTCGCACCGCTGGGGTACCTCTGGGCGACCAGCCTGGTCCCCAACGACTACTCGGCCATGGACATGGGGTACGCCGACTACGGCGGCGGACCCGCGTCGAGCGGACACGAGCACCACCACGGCGGGACGAGCGTCGTCGACCTCACCGGACCGAAGACAGGCACCCCGGATGTCGACGTCACGCTGACCGCCC
The DNA here is from genome assembly GCF_044458365.1 of Kribbella sp. NPDC050470. Taxonomy (NCBI): domain Bacteria; kingdom Bacillati; phylum Actinomycetota; class Actinomycetes; order Propionibacteriales; family Kribbellaceae; genus Kribbella; species Kribbella sp. NPDC050470. The sequence goes on from NZ_JBITHV010000021.1 coordinate 22,794, forward strand.
GGAAGACGAAGTACCAGCTGGCCAGTGGTGAAGCCATGGACGGCTACACGCTCAACGGGACGTCACCCGGCCCGCTGATCCGGGCGAAGGTCGGCGACCTGGTCCAGGTGACGCTGGTGAACGACAACATCGCGGACGGCGCCACGCTGCACTGGCACGGGATCGACGTACCGAACGCCGAGGACGGCGTGGCCGGCGTGACGCAGGACGCCGTACCGATCGGGCAGAAGCATGTGTACCGCTTCACGGCCGAGGAGGCGGGGACGTACTGGTACCACTCGCACCAGGTGTCCAGCGAGGAGGTCAAGGGCGGTCTGTTCGGCACGATCGTGATCGCGCCCGAGCAGCCCGGTGAGGTGATCGCGGCGATTCACACGTACGACGGGAAGCGGACGATCAACGGCCGGACAGGGACTCAGCAGGTCGACCTCCCCGCCGGTACGAAGGCTCGGGTACGGGTGATCAACACCGACAACGCGATCCTGCGGGTCGGGCTGCTCGGGACGCCGTACAAGGTGGTCGCGGTCGACGGACGGGACGTGCACGGGCCGACTCCGGTCACGGCTGCCTTCCCGTTGGCGGCCGGGGCCCGAGTGGATCTCGAGGCCGTGGTGCCTGCCGGGGGCATGCGGTTGGTGGCGGGATCCTCGACGCTGTCGTTGGGGATCGGCGCCAATGCGCCGACCGGTGAGCTGCCGGGGGAGACCGTGGACCTGCTGACCTACGGCACGCCGGCGCCGCTGGGGCTCGACCCGGCGAAGGCGGACCGGAAGTTCGAGTACCGGATCGGCCGGCGGCCCGGGTTCCTCGACGGGATGCCGGGGTTGTGGTGGACGATCAACGGGCACAAGTTTCCGGACGTGCCGATGTTCATGGTGGCCGAGGGTGACGTCGTACGGATGACGATCTCGAACACCAGCGGCCAGGCGCATCCGATGCATCTCCACGGGCACCACGCGGTCGTGCTGTCGCGCAACGGCGTCGCGGCGACCGGTTCACCGTGGTGGGTGGACACGCTCGAGGTCGGTGACGACGAGACGTACGAGATCGCCTTCCTGGCCGACAACCCGGGCGTCTGGATGGACCACTGCCACAACCTTCCGCACGCGTCGGAGGGCCTGATGACGCACCTCATGTACGAAGGCGTGAGTACGCCGTACCGGATCGGCGGCCCGGCGCAGAACGAGCCGGAGTGATCAGGAGGCCTGTTGGCTGAGCCGTGTCGTGTTCGCCAGTTGCATCGCCGCGATCCGCGCGCAGGCCGCGTCGATCGCGGCGCGCTGGGACTGGTAGGAACCACACCAGAACGGGTCGTCCGGCTGTGGGTCGAGCTCGTCGTCGACGTCGGCGTACCACTCGCCCGCCGTACGGAACACCCGTGCGTGCAAGTGCACCTCAACACCCAGATCGTTCACCGCAACACTCCTACGAGAGTGAGACCGTGTACCTCTCCAGGATGTGACTGCGCGGCCCCGGAACCGCCGAACGACACGCGTTTCAGGTGACCAGAACCGTGATCCGCTGGGCGGTGTTGTTGGCGAAGCCGCCGCGGTTCCAGTCCGCCTCAATCGGTTGCTCGCGGCCGCTGGCGTCGATGGCGCGGACGGTGACGACATGCTCGCCGGGAGTGGCCTCCCAGTCGTGGCTGAAACCGCGCCAGGCCAGCTCGTCGTTGCCGACGGCATCCAACTTCGCGGTCTCCCAGCTGACCCCGGCGTCCACGCTGATCTCGACCCGCTCGATCGGCGCCCAGCCCGACCAGGCCCGGCCGTGCAGCGTAACGGTGCCAGCGGCAACGAAACGGTGGCGGCTCATGAAGTCCGGGAAGCCGGGCGGGACCAGCAACGCGCGCGGCTGGATCCGGGTCACCGGCTCACCGGGGTCGTCGGCGCTCTGCCGGATCCGGTAGGCCACCGCGTTCTGGAACCCGTCGAACTCGTGGTCGATCAGCTCGATCGACCGCAACCACTTGACGCTGGCCATCCCGTACCACCCGGGTACGACGAGGCGCAGTGGGTAACCGTGCTGCGGCGGCAACGGCTGACCGTTCATCTCCCAGGCGACGAGGGCGCCCGAGTCGATCGCCTCGGTGACCGACAGGCCACGCTGGTAGTCCTGCTCGACACCGCGCTCGACCCCGTGGTCCGCGCCGGTGAACACGACGTCCACGGCGTCCTCGCGGATCCCGGCCAGTCGCAACAGGTCGGACAGCAGCACGCCGGTCCATTCCGCCGTACCGACGGCTTCGTTCAGCCAGGGTTGGCTGATCGGCCGCGGCTGCAGCGCCGCGCGCCCGTTGCCCGCGCACTCCAAAGTGACCCGCACGGTCCGGCGGCCCATCGCGCGCAGCGCGGTCAGCCCCAACGACAACGGTTGCTCGACGCATCCGTCGATGCTGAGCGACCAGGTGCTCGCGTTCGTCGCCGGGATGTCGTAGTGCACCAGGACGTAGTGCAGTCCGGGTGGTGTCACGTCGTACCGCAGGCCCTCGAGTGGCATGCCGTGGTTCCGAGCCGCCAGTTGCAGCTCGTCCGCGGTGATCCCCTCGCCGGTGTCCGCCAACCGCCCCCGCACGCTGAATTGCTCGATCGACATCGTGATCCCCTCCCCTTGCCCAACCCTATGCTGGGCGGAAGGTTCAGAGCCAGCCGTTGTCGACCGCGATCCGTGCCGCCTCCGCGCGAGTGCGGGCGCCGGTCTTGCCGATCGCCGCCGAGAGGTGGTTCCGGACGGTGCCCTCGGACAGGTGCAGCTCCTTGGCGATGTCGGCGACCGTCCCGCCCTCCAGGGCGGCCCGCAGTACGTCGGACTCCCTTGCCGTCAGCGGGCTCGTGCCCGCGACGAGCGTCTCCGCGGCCAGCGAAGGGTCGACCACGCGGAGGCCTTGGTGCACCCGCCGTACGGCGTCGGCCAATTGGGCCGCAGGCGTGTCCTTGACGACGAACCCGGCCGCACCGGCCTCCATCGCCCGCCGCAGGTACCCGGGCCGCCCGAAGGTCGTGACCATCAGGATCCGCACCCCGGGTACGGCGCTCCGCAGCGCGGCGGCCGCCTCGATCCCGTCCAGCCCGGGCATCTCGACGTCGAGGAGCGCGACGTCCGGCTTGGTCGCCCGCGCGGCCTCGATCACCTCGTCGCCGCGCCCGACCTCGGACACCACCTCGAGATCGGTTTCGAGATCCAGCAGCGCGGCCAGCGCTCCGCGAACCAGGGCCTGGTCGTCCGCGATCAGCAGTCGGATGGTCACGGGCCCACCCTGACAGCCAGCCGGAAGCCGCCGCCCGGCGCCTGGCCGACCTGGAGGCTCGCGCCGGCCTGGTCGGCTCGCTCCCGCAGTCCGATCAACCCGTGACCGGACGCGCCACCACCAGGCGTCGGCCCCTTACCGTCGTCCAGAACCTCGATCTGATTGGCATTCAGCCGGATCGTGCAGCGCCTGGCGCCCGAGTGCCGTACGACGTTCGTCACGCCCTCACGCACCACCCAGGCGAACAGCTCACGGTTCTCCTCCGGGACCTCGTCGACCGTGGTCGGCAGTTCGGCCCGGATCTCCGCCGCCCGCAACGCCGCTCGCGCGGACACCAGCTCACCGGCGAGGCTCAGCTCGCGGTACCCCGCGACAGCCGCTCGTACGTCGGCCAGCGCCGCCCGCGCGAGGCTTTCCACCTCGGCGACCTCGGCGCTCGCGCGTTCGGGATTGGCCGCGATCAGCCGGCCCGCCAGCTCGGCCTTGACCGTGATGACGGTCAGCGAGTGCCCGAGGATGTCGTGCAGATCGCGGGCGAACCGGTTCCGCTCCTCCTGGACCGCGAGCTCGGCCATGTCCTGCCGGGTCTTGGCAAGCTCCATGCTGCGCTGGATCGCTCGCCGCATCCCGAAGACGGCCAGCGCCCCGAGGAAGATCGCGAACCCGTAGCTGTTGTCCGTGGTCCAGTCCGGCACGACCCGCATCGACAGCTCGGCCCCGACGAGGAGCACGAGCACGACGGCGACGCCGGCCCGCACCTCCAGCGCCATCATCGCGACCGCGGCGATGTACACGCAGCAGGTGAGCGCCTTCTGGCCGGCCGACGGGATCAGCGCCAAGGTCAGCGCGAGCATCGCGCCCAGGTACGCGAACCGTTGCCACGTCGCCAGCCCGCCAGACAGGCCGATCCGGCGGATCCAGCCGAAGAAACCCAGGTACGAGAGGGCGAACAGACCCAGCGTGACCAGACCGAACACCCGGGTCGCGCCCTGCTGGTCCAGGATCGCGTTCAACGGGCTGGACAGGTAGAACAGCCAGACCCCGGCAGCGATCCAGCCCCAGCGTCCTGGCCGGGTGTTGCCACGCTCGGCCAGGGCCTCGACCAGGGTTGGGGTCCGCGTCACATCAGTCACGCTAATGCACGAACCTCAGGCACGTGCGGTGTCGGCCCGGAACCGGCGCAGGCCGACGAAACCCAGTACGACGGTCCACCCCAGCACCACGAGCAGCGCGTGCATGTCCAGACCGCTCTGCGTCAACGCGCTCCGCGAGGTCTGCCCGGTCCAGTACGCCGGAGTCAGCTGGGCGATGTGCTTCATCAGCGACGGCATCTGGTCCACCGGCAACCACAGTCCGCCGAAGGCCGCGATCAGCATCGTCGCCAGTCCGGTGATCGGCTGCACGCTGTCCGGCTTGGCGACGTACCCGATGACCAGGCCGAGAGCGGCGAACGGGAGCGCGCCGAGCCAGGACACCAGGGCCACCGTTGCCCACTGGCCGGCGTCGAGGTGGACGTGGCCGAAGATCATCCCGGACAGGAACACCACGAGCAGCGGGGGCAGCGCCAGCAGCAGCGACAGGATCACCTTGCTGGCCACATAGGCCTGTGGCTTCAGTGGGGTGAGTCGCAGGGTGCGGTTCCAGCCGCCGTCGCGTTCGGCCGCGATCACGCCGCCGCTGCTCATCGCGGCGGACATCGAGCCGAACATCGCCATACTCACCATCACGTACGCGACCGCGGAGATCCCGCCCTCGCTGGCATCCTTCGGCAGCGTGACGCCGAAGATGACGAACAGCACCAGCGGCATCAGGATCGCGAAGATCAGCACCCGGCGGTTCCGGAGGGTGCGGCGGATGTCGAAGATCAGGTAGTCGCGGTTCATGCCAGGCTCTCCTGTTCGGCGCCGATGGCGAGGACCGCGTCCTCGAGGTCGGCGGACGTCACTTCGATGTCGTGGGCCCGCGTGTTCGCGAGCAGGTAGCGCAAGGTGTCGTCGGAGTCGGCGCACTGCATCAGGACCACGTCGCCGCGCGTCTCCACGTTGCGTACGCCGGGCAGCGACGCCAGAGCCGCGAGGTCGGCGCCGGGCACGGTCGCCCGGATCCGCCGGCCGGACACGCTCGCCTTGATCTGCGCAGCGGTGCCGTCGGCAACGATCTTGCCGTTGCGCATCAGCACGACGCGATCGGCGTACGCGTCGGCCTCTTCCAGGTAGTGGGTGGCGAACAGCACCGTCCGGCCGCGTGCGGTCTCGGCGTGCATCGACGCCCAGAAGTCCCGCCGGGCCTCGACATCCATCCCGGTCGTCGGCTCGTCCAGCACGATCAGGTCCGGCTGCGGGATGATCGCCATCGCGAATCGCACCCGCTGCTTCTGGCCTCCCGACAGGCCCTTCATCTTCCGGCCGGCCAGATCGCCGATCCCGGCCCGGTCGAGCGCCTCACCGACCGGCATCGGGTCCCGGTGCAGACCCGCCACCAGGTTCACCAGCTCGCCGACCTTTGCGTCCTCGATGATCCCGCCGCTCTGCAACATCACCCCGACCTGCCCCTGCGCGATCGCGTCGACCGGCGTCCCGCCGTACACCTGCACGCTGCCCTGGTCGGGCCGGACCAGCCCGATCAACATCTCGATCGTGGTCGACTTCCCGGCCCCGTTCGGACCCAGCAACGCCACCACCTCACCGGTCCGGATGCTCAGATCCACCCCGGCGACCGCCTGCACCGCCCCATACCTCTTGGTCACACCCCTCAGGCTGACCGCAGTCTCTGTCGTCATACCAAGAACCTTCGCCGCGTACGCCGCTCCACCCCTGGCCCGCCCGTCACGCCCCACCCATGACATCCGTCAGTCCAACAACGCCCAGAGGACAACCCACAAAGGACAACGCTTCGCGTCGGCTGTCCTCTTGCCGCCTTCGGCGGGGTGCGCGTCCCGGTGTCGCGGTCCGACGTGGTCGGCGTCGGGTGGGTCTGGATGGGGCGGACGGGCTGGTTTACCGTCGGTCTTCGTGAGGTGAGGACTGGGGAGTGGTGTGGCGTGTGTGAGTCGGTGGGATCGGGTCGGTATCGCGTCAGTTTGCGGCGGTCTGGGCCGGGGTTCCGGCCGACTCACGGGGCTGGTCACGCCGACTGGGGGCCGTGAACAGGCTATTTGGGTTCTTCTGACTGATGTGTGCGTCAGCTTGGTGCCCTAGTTCGCCACCCAGGGCGGTCGAGTGCGCCGCGCCCATGACACCCGGACCACCCGCGAACGGGATCCCGATGCTGCCGGACCGCCAGGCCATCACAATCACCACTTCCAACCCGGCACCCCGCCTGGCACCGCCGACGCCAGCCGATTGTGATGGCCCGGCGGTCCGCCCTCGCCGCTCACAAACCCGACCACCCAACGGTGTGCGCCCCGCTCAGCCCTCGCCCACACATCCGTCACAAGAGCCGTTATTTGCTGTCCGCACCGACTGGTTCCTGTTCATGCCCCCGACGCCAGGACGGGATGACACCCGTGAACTGCGCTCGGATTGCGTGTGCCGCCAGGGGCGGCTTGAACGGACAGCTGCCGCGCCAGATGGTCAGGCGTTCGGCGGCAACTCGACGGTCCGCCGAGCCGCAGCCAGCGGTAGGTCCGGAGCCGGCGGGTCTGGACGAGGCGAGGATGAGACCCAGGCACGACGAGCGATCAAGACCGGCCTGTGACATTCGTCGGCCGGGTTTTAAAGGCCGAGGGGGCTCTGGGGTTGCGGGGCGCGGCAGGTGGGCACGGCGGGGGTATGGGTGAGGTGCGAGTGCTGACCTGGAACGTGTGGTGGCGGTTCGGGCCGGTGTGGGTTGCGCGGCATGAGGTGATCGCGCAGACGCTGCGGGCGGACGGGCCGGATGTCGTTGCGCTGCAGGAGGTTTGGGGGACCAGGGCAACCAACCAGGTGGTGGCGCTGGGCGCCGAGCTGGGGATGTTCGCGGCGTACGGCGGACCGTCGTACCCGCCCGCCTCCGACGTGGCCAGGGACCCGCGGGATGCCGGCGTGGAGGTGGGGATCGGGCTGCTGAGCCGATGGGAGATCACGCGCTGGCGGGTGGTACGGATGCCGGCCCGCCATCGGGCGTTCGATCCGGTGGCGGCGGCCACGGTTGCGCATCCTGTCGCGCCGCTGCACGTCGTGGTGGGGTGCCTGGAGTACGACGCGGCGTACAACGACGACCGAATGGCGCAGGCCGGCCTGCTGGCGTCCTTGGCCACCGATCCGTCGCTGGACGGCCCATTGCCGGTCGTGGTCGCCGGCGACCTGAACGCGCCGCCGTCGAGCCCGCTACTGCGTCCGCTGACCGACCTTCTCACCGACGCTTGGGTGGCTGGTGATGGCGATCCAGCAGCCGTGACAGCTCCTGCCGAGGCCGGGCCCGGGCTGCTCGGTCAGCGGATCGACCACATCTTCTTCCGGCCGGGCATGTTCAACCGTCCGGTGTCGGTCGCCGACTGCTCGACGGTAGGCGATGCCGTCGACGGCATCACGCCCTCCGACCACCGCGCAGTGGCGTGCACGCTGCGGTTCTGAGCACACCGGCTCCGCCCGGCGCCGCGCGGAGCGGCCGTCCGACCACCGCGCGGTGGCGTGCACGCTGCGGTTCTGAGCACACCGGCTCCGCCTGCCGCCGCGCGGAGCGGCCGTCGCCGGGACGTTCGAGTCACCCGCCCATCGCCTGGTCCCTTCCAACGCGAGGCCTTCTCTTGCACTTTGTTCAAGTAGGTTGATACCGTTCTTGAACTTAGTTCAACCTGGGGAGTGAGCATGGTGGCGAGTGCGGTAGTTCTGGCAGCGGGGTTGCAGGTGCTGCTGGCGATCGGGTTCGTGGTGCTGACCTGGGTGGCGCGCCGGGACGGGGACGCGGCCGAGCGGGCGGCCGAGGCGGAGGTGGTACGGCAGGGGCAGTCCGTCGGCGTGCTCGCCGCGCATCGCGTTCAGTTCAAGGAGAGTGCCCGGGAAGCCTTGTTTCCGTACGGAATCGCGGTGTGCCTGACCCTCGTCGCCGTACTCCTGCTCGTCGGCTACGCCCCGGCCCGCATCGCGCCGTACGTGCTTGCCGGACTGGCGATCGTCGGCGGCGGACTGGTGATGACGAGTCAGGTGTTCGCCGAGCAGGTGGTCCAGGCGGCCTTCCGCAAGTCGGCCGATCCCGCGGTCCAGTCGCTCGACGGCCGCGCTGTGGTTGCGGCGGCCAGGACCGAGTTCCCCGCGTGGACCCGCGCGGTGCAACTGGGCCGATTGCTGGTCGCGACCCTCGGCTCGGTCGCGGTGATCGTCCTGCTCTCACTACCGTCCGCCGACGCCCACTTCCGCTGAACCTTCGCTCGATCGGGTGACCAGGTCGGTGCCGCTTCGCCTCGATCGGATCCAGAGTCGGCTCGGTCCCAGGATCCTCGGGATACGACGGCGTACGCCGCTGGCCGGTGGAGTCGTCTCGCCGGCGGTCGCGTCACGCTCATCACCCCGGGTACGACGGTCGACGTGGTCGCCAAGCGTGCGACGCCGGGGGAGTTGGCAGCGATGCGGCTGCTGGACACGACCGACGGCGCCGCGGCGGCGGGTACTGTGGTCGAACCGGTGTTCCCGCGGTTGCTTGACTCCGGCAACGATGAGGTCGGCCCGTGGGTCGTCACGCCGAACTATCCCGGCCCGCCGCTCGACTGGTCCGCCGAACCACCACCTGCGGTCTACACAGCCCTCGCTCGCCTGCACCAGCGTCACCTGGGGGCAGTCGCCGAGCTCTCGTCGGATCTTCCGCGGGTCGACGACGCCTTCCTGCGCTCGACCTTCACCGGCTTCGCTGCCGTCGGGATCCAGCGGGCAGCCTCAGTTGGTAGACATCCCGTCCACGACCGCGCATTGCAGTTGCTCGACCGCTTCGCCGACGATGACCGACTCCGCGCCGGCCTGGAGATCCTGCCGCCGACGCTTTGTGACTCACCCGGTCGGTTGGGACCGTGCTGGCTCGGACTGCGGTCGCTTGTGACACGCCACGGCACGCGGCGCCAATGGGGTTGCCCGTGATTGCAGTTCGCGCGTGCCGCCGGAGGCGGCTGAAAGGACTGTCGCCGCGGAGCGGGGTCCGGTTAGGGGGTGCGGAGGGGGTTTAGGCCTTGCCAGAGGAGGGTTTGGAGGGTTTGGGCTACTTTTTGGGGGGTGGGTGGGGTGGGGGTGCGGCTGCGCCAGATGGCCAGGCGTTCGGTGGCGCCGGAGATGCTCTGGGCGACGATCTGGATCTCGTCCTCGTCGGGGGTGCGGCCGGGTGGGAGGTTCATCCGGACCATGGTGGCGATCAGGTCGATGAAGGCGGCGCGGACCTCGTCGGTGGCTTGGGCGGCAGGGCCGGCGGCCGGGCTCATGCCGAGCATGCCCTCGTCGATCAGCACCGACCATGCCTGCGGGTGGTCGTCGAGGAATTCGAACCAGGCGACGAACCCGGCGTACAGCGCGTCCTCGGCATCGGGCGCCGCCAGCACCGCGTCGGACACGGTGTCCAGCAGCTGGGTCCGCAACCGCGCCAGGCAGGCGAGGAACAGGCCGTCCTTGGAGCCGTAATACTGGTAGATCAGCGGCTTCGACACCCCGACCTGGGCGGCGACGTCGTCCATCGACGTGCCCTGGTAGCCGCGTTCGCCGAAGATCCGCTCGGCCGCCTCGAGGATCTCCCGCTCCCGCGCGGCCCGGTCCCGCCGCCGCTTGACCACCCCACCCGCCGGCTCGTCGGTCTGGGTAGAGGGCGTGGTCGAGGTCACTTGCGCAGTCTAACTGACTCCGAGTAACTTACTCCGAGTAAGTTCTTTCCGCAGGCTGGAGGTTCCCGATGGCGCAGGCGAGCTCTCACCACCGGATCGTCGTGGTCGGGACCGGATTCGCCGGGATCGGGATGGCGGTGCGCCTCAAGCAGGCCGGGTACGACGATTTCGTCGTACTGGAGCGGGCCGACGACGTCGGCGGGACCTGGCGGGACAACACCTACCCGGGCTGCCGGTGTGACGTCCCGTCGCACCTGTACTCGTTCTCCTTCGCCCCGAATCCCGAGTGGTCGTCGACGTTCTCCCCGCAACCCGAGATCGAGGACTACCTCCGCGACGTCACCGACCGGTTCGGCGTCCGTCCGCACATCCGGTTCGGCCATGCGGTCGAGTCGGCGCACTGGGAGGACGGTCAGTGGCGGATCCGCACCAGCCAGGGCGAGTTCACCGCTCAGCTCCTGCTGTCGGGGATGGGCTCGCTCGCTGAGCCGTCGTACCCGAAGCTGCCGGGGATCGAGTCCTTCGAGGGTGCGGTCTTCCACTCGGCGCGGTGGGACCACGACCTGGACCTCAGCGGTCGCAAGGTGGCGGTGATCGGGACCGGCGCGTCGGCGATCCAGTTCGTGCCGGCGATCCAGCCCGAGGTCGAGGAGCTGCACCTGTTCCAGCGCACCCCGCCGTGGGTGATGCCGCGGCCGGATCGCAGGATCACCGCGGCCGAGAAGGCGGTGTTCCGCCGGTTTCCCCTTGTCCAGAAGGCGATCCGGGTCGGTACCTACTGGGGCCGGGAGTCGCTGGTGCTCGGGTTCGCCAAGCTGCCGGCGATCATGAGGCAGGCGCAGAAGGTCGCCGAGAAGCACCTCGAGCACCAGATCCGCGACCCGCTGCTGCGGGCCAAGCTGACGCCGGACTTCACCCTCGGCTGCAAGCGGATCCTGATCTCCGACGACTACTACCCGGCGATCGCGCAGCCCAACGTCGAGGTGGTCAACGACCACATCGCCGAGGTGACGCCGACCGGGATCGTCACCGCGGACGGCGTGAAGCACGAGGTCGACACGATCATCTACGGCACCGGGTTCCGGGTCACCGACCTGCCGGTGATGGACATGGTCCACGGCCGCGACGGCGTCTCCCTGCGCAAGGCCTGGTCCGACGGCATGGCGGCCCACCTCGGTACGGCGGTCGCCGGCTTCCCGAACTTCTTCATGCTGATCGGCCCGAACACCGGCCTCGGCCACAGCTCGATGGTGTTCATGATCGAGTCCCAGATCGCCTACATCCTGGACGCGCTGAAGACGATGGACGCCGACGGACTGCGCGAGGTCGACGTCCGGCCAGAGGTCCAGCGGGCGTTCGTCGACGGCGTTCGATCGTCGATGCGCAACACGATCTGGACCCTCGGCGGCTGCACGAGCTGGTATCTCGACTCCGAGGGCCGCAACACCACGCTCTGGCCGTCGTTCACGTTCCGGTTCCGGCAGCTGACGAGCCACTTCGACGCGAACGAGTATCAGACTCTCACTATGTGACATTGATCGTGTTACATTCGATCAGTCAGATAGCCGGCTGATCGGAGGCGGTGCCGTGGTGGAACTGCTGGTTCCGATGCACGGGATCGGTGGTCGCGGCGATCTGCCGGTGCCGCTGTGGCTGGCGGTCTACTCCGCCGGCGCGGCCGTGGCCGTCTCCTTCTTCGCCCTCGCGGCCTTCTGGTCGCGGCCGAAGTTCGACACCGCCGGCGGTCGGCCGCTCAACGCGCTGACGCGGATTGTCGACAATCGACAGACCCGCGCCGTGCTCAAGCTGGCCGGACTGGTCGCGTTCGCACTGCTGCTCGGGGCGGCGTGGTTCGGCAGCAGTTCGCCGGCGCTCAATCCGGCGCCGACCTGGCTCTACGTCTGGAGCTGGGTCGGCATCATCCCGCTCTCCCTCGTCTGCGGCCCGATCTGGCGACTCGCGAACCCGTTCCGCACGATCGCGGGCCTGGTACGGCGTACGTCGTACTGGCGACTTCCCGAAGGGATCGCCTACTGGCCCGCGGTCGCCGGGCTGGCCGGCTTCCTCTGGCTGGAGCTCGCCTGCCCGGAAGGCTCCAACCCCCTCGTCGTCGCGATCTTCGTCACCGGCTACGCCGTCCTGAATGTTGCCGCAGGCATCGTCTACGGACCGGCCTGGTTCCGCATCGGCGACACCTTCGAGGTGTACGGCGAAGTGCTGGCGCGACTGAGCCCACTCGGGCGCGGCGCAGACGGCCGCCTCGCCCTACGGAACCCGCTGGCCGGCCTGGCCACGATGCCGCAGCAACCGGGCATCGTCGGGCTGTCGTGCCTGCTGCTCGGATCGACAGCCTTCGACGGCATCTCTCGTTGGTCCGCCTGGACCCAGCTGGCCGGCGATCTCGGCCGGCCGCAGCACATCGCCGTACACACGCTGGGTTTGATCGTCTCGGTGGCGATCGTGTCGGTGCTCTTCGTGCTGGCCGCGCGGACGACCGGGGCGGTCCGCGTCCGGCCCGGTGCTGTGGGACGGGCGGGGCTGCCGGGTGCGTTCGTGCACTCGCTGGTGCCGATCGCGATCGGGTATGCGGTCGCGCACTACTTCTCGTTCGCGATGTTCCAGGGGCAGGAGGGAGTGCTGCTGGCGACCGATCCGTTCGGGCGCGGGTGGGACCTGCTCGGGACGAGCGGGACGCGGATCGACTACGCGTTCCTGTCGACCGGGGTGATTGCGGGGGTCCAAATCGGTGCGATCGTGCTCGGACACATACTTGGGGTCGTGTCCGCGCATGATCGCGCTGCCGAACTGTTCCGGCGCCGGCAGCTGCGGCGGGCGCAGTACCCGATGCTGGCCGCGATGGTCGCGTTCACCGCCGGCGGGATCGCGTTGGTGACGGCCTCATGATCGCGCTGCACATGGGAGGGATCCCCGAGACCGCGATGGTGCTGGGCCCGATCCTGCTGATCCTTGCGTTCGTCAGGATCGCCCGCCGCAACGAGGCGACGTTGCCGGACGACGAGTACGAGGACTGGGACGCGGACCTGGGCGACCTGCAGGCCGCCGCGGAGGAACAGCAGGAGGTCAGGCGGCCTGCAGGACGAACTGCTCGCTGACGCGGGTCGGCGTGCCGGTGGCAAGCTCGGCCAGCTGGGTGCAGCCGGCGGCGATCGCGGCGTGCAGCGTGGGCCACTGGTCGACGCACCAGTACGGGTCGTCGGGCTGGCGGTCGTTGTCGTCGTCGATGTCGGCGCACCAGCCGCCGGTGAAGGTGCGGTGGACGTGCAGTCGGAGGTTCATGATCGGACGGGTTTCTCGGGCGACTGGTCGGGTGGAGTCAGAACGGAAGCGGCCGGCCTGACGGCGTACGAAGGTCGATCGTCTTCGTGGTGCGGCGCGTTCGCAGTGGTCTGCGGCGGAGCTGGATCTGTCGGCTCATCGTTCCGGTCCTGACTGTGAGGGGACTCTGTGGCTGGTTAGACCAACATCCCAAGTCCTTGGTTCGAGCACATGCGGAAAATTACCGATATCGGTACCTATCCACCCCTTAGCCATCGCTCGGGGCTCACTGAGGGTTCGGAGAGGGACGTACGTCGGATCGGTCCCGCGAGGAAAGAATCGCCGCACAGAGCGGCGGCGCTGCGGCTACTGCTCGAAACGACCGGTGACTCGGAGTTCGCCCTCCGTGTGGTGCCACCCCGTACTGTGAGCGACGGCTTCGAGCATCAGCGGTACGTCGTCCGGCTCGAGGTTCTGGAGCTCCTTACCGAGCGCAACGGCGTGCTTGACGCCGTCCGCCAGCGCGCACGCGAGCCGGAGCACGCTGCCCGCGGCCGGCGGCGCGTCGGTGTCCTTGGCCGTCGCGGTGACCGCGTCCCAGTCGATCGTGGCAATCGAGCAGATCGTGCCGTCCGGACCCCAGCCGTCGTCGGCGGCGGTGATGCAGGTCGCCCGGAAGTCCGCCCGCTCCAGCCAGTAGCGGTGGGTGATCAGCAACTCGACCCCGGCCTCGACGTTCTCCATCCCGGCCGCCCAGCAGCGCAGCATCGGAGCCAGTTGCTCCGGTGTCAGTGTGGACGTGTCCAGCTCCGCCATCGGACGAGGTCCTCTCTTGCCCTCCGCGACCTCGGAACCCCCAGTTCCGTCCCGCACCCCGGTACCCGCCGCTATGCAGATCGGGGTGAGGATGGGTCGGTGGAGGAGTTGCTGAAGGCCTGGGGCGTCCGCGCGTCCGATGTCCGGGCGGCAGGGGAGGGGACCAACAACACGACCTTCTTCGTCGGGGACGAGTTCGTCCTGCGGATCCACCGCAACACGACCGTCCCGGACTACGAGCACGCCGTACTGCGGGCGCTCGACGGGCTGTCCTTCGCGGTGCCGGTACCGGTCCCCGCTGACGACGGGTCGACCGTCGTACGGCGTGAGGTCGACGGCGACCTGGTCACGGCCAGCCTGAGCCGGCGGATCCCGGGAGAGCATCCGCGGCGCGGTGACGTCGTACAGGCTGAGGCTTGTGGCGCGGCGTTGGCGGAATTGGATGAGGCCCTCGCCCGCCTCGACCCTCAGACGCTCCCGCCGCGGGACGAGTGGGACGGCGATCTCACCAAGGTGCACCGGCGGGTGCCCGATCCGGGGGAGTTGATTGCGAGCCTGGAGGGCGCCGTACGGCGGGAGCAGGTGCGGTGGATCTTCGCAGCCGTGCAACAGCAGCCCGACCTGCCGCGGAGCATCATCCACGCGGACTTCTTCCCGACGAACGTGCTGATGGACGGATCGCGGGTCACGGCGATCCTCGACTTCGAGGTCGCCGGACCCATGTACCGTGCGTTGGACCTCTCCGTTGGTATGGCGGCGTTCGACCCGGCCGATGCGTTCCGGCGCGGTTACCTCGCCCGGCTCCCGCTGACCGAGGCCGAGCGGCGCGCCGTACCCGAGCTCCAACTGTTGCGCGAGGCAACGAGCTTGGTGCACTGGTACGGCCGCCACCTCGACGGCCTGACCACCGCGGCCGACATCAGCGCACGAGCTGACCGCCTCCTCGAGCTCGAACGACGAACGGCCGCGAGAGAACCGTGATCCCGAGCGAGATCGCGGCCAGCACTGTGATCGTCACCGCGGTCGGCAACTGCTGTGCGAGACCGCCGGCGATCGCGGCCCCGATGCCCTGCCAGGTCATGCGCCCGGCCGACTCGACGCCCTGCACCTGTCCGCGGACGGCGTCGGGCGTGAGCTCGAGCAACTGTTCCTGCAGCGGCAGCGTGGCGGCGTACCCGGCGCTGGCGATGAACACGGCCGCCGCCGTCACCGCGATCGGCGGCTCGAGGACGAACAACAGGTACGGCGCCGCCAGCAGCAGCCGCAGTGCAAACGCGCTGCGCCGCCGCTGCTCGCCGGTGAGCAGGCGCCCGACGGTCAGGTCGCCGAGAAGCATCCCGGCCGATCCCGCGGCCAGCAGGATTCCAGCCTGTTCCGGGATGTAGGACACGAAGAGCGCGACGCAGCCGACGATGAGCCCGTTCGGCACCCACAGATTCAGCAGCACCGCTCGGCGACCGGGCGACGAGAGCAGTACGACGTTCGTCGACCACGTCTGCCGCAGACCGGGCCTCGGGGTCAACCGGATCGAGTGTTCGCGAACGGTCGCAGCTACGACGAGCAGTCCGATCCCGGTCAGCGCTGTGGCGACGAGTAGCACGCCGGTCGGGTCCAACAACTGCAGGAGTACGGCGCCGACGGCGTACCCGAGGATCGCCATGCCGCCTGACGTGATGTTCATTAGCGAACGCGCCAGCGCATAGGACTCGGCCGGGACCACCTCGGCGAGTAAGCCCAGCCGCGTGCCGGTTCCGAGCGACTGGAAGAACCCGACGACGAGCAGCAGCAGGAACCTCGCGGTCAACGGCAGCCCGGGAAGCGCCTGTGCGGCGACGCCCAGGAGAGATACGCCTTGCAATACGACGAGGGTCCGCCGCGGCCGGCGCCCGTCGGCGACCGACATCAGGGTGAGCGCGCCGATCACGGTCGCGAACGTCGCGCCGTACATGCTGATGGCGGTCAGGAACGGCGATCCGGTCTGAGCGTTGATCAGCGTGGCCAGGGCGAACCCCGAGAGCGTGCTGGCGGCAACCAGCAGCGTGAAGCTGAGGTAGAGCCCGGTGAACTCGCGATGGCGGAGCAATGAGCGGTAGGAAGGCATGAAAAAAGCCTCCGAACGCACGCAGATCGCTGCGTGATCCGAAGGCCGACAGCATGATTTTACTACATGAAGTGGTTTGCCGATGGGCACCGGGCGGGCATGAGAGCCAAAGTGCTGAGTACGGTTCTGCTGGGGCTCCTGCTGATGGTGATGCCGGTGAGCGCGGCGGCGGCTCAGCCGGTCGCCGACCCGACGCCGAGTCCCACGCTCGGCTCGACCGAGTCGCCGAACCCGAACCCGCCGGGCGCCCAGGACGCGGACCCGGACGACTACACCGGCACGACCTGGGTCGTGATCGGCGCGGCGATCATCGTGGTGATCGTCGCCGGCGGAACCTTCTTCTTGTTCCGCAACCGTCGCGAGTCACAGGACGTGTCACGCAAGTAGCCGAGCCAGCGCCGCTCGGCGGTCGGCGTTTGGTGGGTCGATCGCCATCCGGCAGCGGCCGCCGGGAAGGCCCTGGAGATCCAGCAGGTGCTTGATGTTGGCGATGCTGCCGTCGACCGTCTTCACCGCTGAGTGGACGGCCGGCTGGGCGGCGTACCCGGTGAGCAACTGGGCGAACAAGGCGGGGAGCGCACCGGCGTTGCCGGAGACGATTCCGGTGCCGCCGGCAACTATGACCTCGGGGAGTTCGGCGTCGTTGCCGGACCAGACCTCGAAGCCGGGCGGGGTCGCTTGCGAGTACGCCCGTACGACATCCGTCCCGGCGCCGCTGACCTTCACCCCGACGATGCCGTCGATCGCGGCGATCCTGGTCAGCAACGTGGGTGGTACGACGGTCCCGGCCAGCGCCGTGAACACGTAGACATACACGTCCGCCCTGTCCGCCGCCGCGGCGCAACGCTCGAAGTGCTCGACGACCCGCTCTGGCCCAGCCGGAACGAAGTACGGCGTGATGACCGCCAGCCGCTCGACTCCCCGCCGCCGCGCCTCAGCCGTCAACCGAACCGCCTGCCGTGTCGTCGCCGCCCCGACATGAGCGATCACGCGCGCCGGACCAGCCACCTCCAGCGCAGCCGAGATCACATCGAGCCGCTCACCATCATCCAGCGCCGGAAACTCGCCATTCGTCCCCGCCACGAACACCGCCGGCACCCCACCCCCGACCGCATGCTCGACCAGCGCCCGCACACCCCCGAGATCCACCTGATCAGCCCGGCCAAACGGCGTCGTCAACGCGGCAGCAATCATACAAACATCCTAATGCAATCGTTTGCGGTCAGGCGGGGCACGGCGATCAAGAGCACGGCCGGAAAGGACACGGGCTGTGGCCGCGGCTGTTCTATTGACCGCCTTCGGCGGCGCGCCGAGCCTGGTCGTGGACGGAGGTGCTCGGCGACGGGGCTGTGGTCCCGGGGACGGACACGGCCTTCTGTCGGCTGTCCCTGGCCGCCTTCGGCGGCGCGCCGAGCCGGGTTGTCGTCGGAGGTGCTCGGCGACGGGGAGGTGGTCACGGAAACCTGTTCATTGGGTAGAATGGTAGTCTGGCTGGGTAGAAAGGTGGATGAATGAGCCTGAACATCAAGAACGAGGACACGCATCAGCTGGTGCGTGAGCTGGCGCGCTTGACGGGGCAATCCCAGACGGCTGCGGTGGACACCGCGGTTCGGGAACGTCTTGCGCGGGTGCGGCGTCTTCGTGGCGCCGGCCTCGCCGATCGGTTGCTGGCGATCGGTGCAGACACAGCCCACCGCCTGCCCGACTCCTTGCGTACCGCGGAGCATGGAGACCTGTTGTACGACGAGAGCGGGTTGCCTCGGTGATCATCGACACTTCCGCACTGATCGCGATCCTGCGGGCGGAGCCGGATGCGGCTGACTTCGCCGAAGCGATCGAAGCTGCTCCCTCGCGGCGGATTTCGGCGGCCAACTTCCTGGAGGCGGCAGTGGTGATGGACAGCGCTCGCGACCCGGTGGTGAGCCGTCGCTTCGACGAGCTCGTCGCCGCCGCAGAGATTCTGGTCGAGCCGGTCACCGAGGCGCAGGCCCGTACAGCGCGCGAGGCATACCGCGACTTCGGCAAGGGCAGCGGTCATCCGGCTGGACTCAACTTCGGCGATTGCTTCGCGTACGCGTTGGCCAAAGAGGCGGGCGAACCATTGCTGTTCAAGGGAAAGGACTTCATCCACACCGATCTCGCATCAGCGCTCATTGCTCCCGAAGGCTGACGTCGGCAACCGTCGACGGCGCACCGAGCCAAGGTGTACTCGGAAGCGATCGGCGGCGGGGAGGTGCTCCCGGCGAGGGACAAGGCCTTCGGCCGTGGCCGTGCTTTGGGCGTCTTCGGCGTCGCGCCGGGCCGGGTTGCGGTCAGCGGTGATCGGCGCCGGGAGGTGCTCCCGAGGCCCGAAGGAACCCAGCCAAATCCCCCGCAGTACAGAGCAATCTTCGTCTCGAACCCTGACCGGGTCGCTCACGTCGTCCACCCCGCCACGGTGCCGTCACCACCATCCCACCGCTTGTACGCTCCTAGCGCCCCTGGCCCGACTCCGCCTCCGGCCAGAGCGCCAGTGGCTCGTCCGGCCGTCCGACGTTCGAGGGTTATCCACTCGAATGGTGGGTTCTCGGCTTGTATACGAGCAGAGAACCCACAACACGCGTGGTTATCCACTGGAGCTACGGAGAGTTCGAGCGGGGTTGTCTCGCTGTCCGCGCCACCGGCCCGAACACGCCTCCGGCGAGAGTGCCAGTGTCCGGTCCGGCCATCCGACCGCCTTGCGTCGGCTGGTGCGACTCGGACCTGGGCGTTTGCGTGCCGCGGCCGGGCTCTCACGCACCTGCCGGGTTGGTTCCGCGGTGATTGCGTGGGCTTG
Organism: Kribbella sp. NPDC050470; assembly: GCF_044458365.1. Classification (NCBI taxonomy): domain Bacteria; kingdom Bacillati; phylum Actinomycetota; class Actinomycetes; order Propionibacteriales; family Kribbellaceae; genus Kribbella; species Kribbella sp. NPDC050470. The sequence goes on from NZ_JBITHV010000021.1 coordinate 41,824, forward strand.
TCGCGCGGTTGCGGCTCAGGGGAACTGGCGCCGCCGGAGGCGGTGTCCGTTTTCGTGGCGGAGGTGGTGGCGTTAGAAGCCGGTTATGGCTAGGTCGTCCAGGTCGTAGGTGAGGTTGTTGTGGACGGCTACTACGCCGGGGATGTGGGCGACGGTGTAGCCGGCGTGTTCGGCGCGGCTGCGGAAGGTTAGGGAGCCGTCCAGGATGACGACGCCGTGGTCGACCTGGACGCTGACCGGGGCGGGGGACCGGGCGGGGCGTTGGGCGTGCGGGGTGAGGAGCGCCTGGATCTCCGCCGCCAGGCTCTGGTCGGATCGCTGGTAGACGCTGAGCAGCTCGCGTGAGGTCAGTACGCCGATCAGTCGCATGTTCTTCTCGACGACACACACCAGCGGCTGCCCGGATGCGGCTAACTGAGCGGCCGCCCGGCCGATCGGCGTGTCGCCGTACACCGTCGGAGCGGGCGGTGACATCAGGTCGCCTGCGGTCCGGGCCGCCGCCTGATGCCAACGAGCGCGTGCCTTGGCGCCGCCCAGGATCGGCCGCGCGTCGTTGCCGCCGTGGAACTCGAGCTTGGCGACCAGAGCCTCGCCGGTCACCAGACCGACAGGGCGGCCGTCGTCCACCACCGGCACTGCCCCAGCGTCACTGGCCAGCAACGCACAGACAACGTCCTTGAACACGGTGTCCCGCCGCACCGCTGCGACGGCCCGGTTCATGATCTCCGCTACCCGAAGTTCCCCCATACCGCACCCCTCAAGCACTTCGAGCGTACTCGCGCTACCCGGTGGAGGGGAGGGCCGTTTTGGGGTCGAGGCCCAGTTCTTCGTAGGCGACGACCTCGATCTCGCGGGCCATCGCCTCGCGGAAGGCGGCGACCAGGGCCTGGCCGGCCAGCGGGATGATGTTCTCCAGGGTGCGCTGGATCTCCGGCCAGCCCTCGGCCGGCAGGCCGGCGTCGGCGAACTCGCGCCAGACGGTGCTGCGGAACAGCTCGACGTAGATCTTGGCGACCGCGTCGGCCTGGGCGAACAGCTTCGGCAGCATGTCGAAGATCGCCTGCATCGGGACGCCGAGCTTGATCACCTCGAGCCCGGTGCGAAGCAGGTCGGGGTTCGGGATCCGGAGCCGGCCGTCCTCCTGGCGCTCGGCGATCCCCAGCTCGACCAGCCGCGCGATCACCGCCGGGTCGTGCGGTACGCCGGCCCGCTCGGCGAGCTGGTGCTCGTCCAGCACCTCCGGCTCCGCCGGGGTCCACGGGTTCACGAGCGTCTCGAACACGCCCAGCGCGAGCGCGCCGTCCGGGAGCTCGCTCATCATCCGCTCGACGGCGGCCAGCGTGTAGCCCTTGCCGAGCAGCTCGCGGACGAGCGTCAACCGCGCGACGTGGTCGGCGCCGTAGTACCCGGTCCGGCCGACCAGCCGGGGCGGCGGGATCAGGCCGCGTCCGGCGTACGCCCGCACGTTGCGGACCGTCATGCCCACCTTGGCGGCGAGCTGGTCGACGGTGAGCTCCTCGTCTCGTGTCTCCACGCTTGACAGTGTTCCAGACTCCACGTTACATAGATGATGTAACATTCCGCATGGTGCATAGATGGTGTAGAGCCAAGGTGAAGGAGCACCCCTGATGGCGATCCCGCTGGCGACCACCGGTACGGCGACGTTCGACCAGATCGCGATCGTCACCGGCCTCGTCTCGTTGCTGTACGTCGCACTCGCCGTCCTCCTGTGGCGGGAACGGACCGGACGCGTCACGCTGGTAGGACGGTTTGCGGACACCATCGGGAGGCTGGACGGAGTCCCCCGATGGGCCGCGCTGACGCCGTACCTGCACGCGATCTCGCTGCTCGCCTGTGCCTTCGGGGTCTGGTGGGACATCGCGGTGCACATCGCCCGCGGCCGGGACACCGGCCCGTTCGGCACGCCGGCGCACTACCCGATCTTCTTCGGCATCCTCGGCGTGATCGTGTCCGGCGTGCTCCCGATCGCGCTCGCCCGCAAGCCGCTGCCGGCTCGCACGCTGAAGCTGACCAAGGGCTGGCGGATCCCGTGCAGCGCAGCGCTGGTCGCCGTGTGCGGCACGTTCGCTCTCGTCGGCTTCCCGATGGACGACGTCTGGCACCGACTGTTCGGCGAGGACGTCACGCTGTGGGGCCCGACCCACCTGCTGATGATCGGCGGCGTCGTGCTCTCGATCTTCGCCCGCCTGCTGGCGATCGCGGAGGTCGAACAGCTGATGGGCCCGAACAAGCGCCGCCTGTTCCAGGAGCTCGTCTCGGTCGGCGCGCTGCTGATCGCGTGGGACCTGTTCAGCACCGAGTTCAACTACGGCGTGCCGCAGTTCCCGCTGGTCCTGCACCCGATCCTGATCGCGTTCGGCGCCGCGCTCGCCTTCACCGTGCTGCGCGCCCGGCGCGGCCCGGGTACGACGTTCGCCGCGCTGGCCGTCTACCTGGTCATCCGCGGCGGCATCGCCTGGGCCGTCGACCAGCCGCTCGGAGGGATCCTCGGCCACTTCCCGTTGCTGATCGTCGAGGCGATCCTGGTCGAGGCCGTCGCGCTTGCCCTGGGCAACAAGAACCGCTTCCGCCTGGGCATCGTCGCCGGCGCCCTGATCGGTTCCGTCGGCGTGGTCGCGGAGTACGCCTGGAGCCACGTCTGGATGCCGATCCCGTGGCCGTCGTCGATGCTCCCGTCCGCCATCGGGTACGGCGTCCTGGCCGGCATCGGAGCCGGGATGGTCGGAGCCTGGCTCGCCATCCGGTACGCCGAGGTGGCCGGAGAGGAGCGCGCGACGGGGATCCGGAACGCGCGCCCGGCCGTGGTCCGCCGTACTCATCAACTCGGCGCCGTCGGGCTGGCCGTCGTCCTCGGGACCGTGTTCTTCTGCGTGCCGCGCTCGGCCGATCCGGGCGTGTCCGCGACCGTGTCGTTGGAGCGGGTGGCCACGGGGGCCGAGCCGACGGCGTACGTCACGGTCAAGCTGGAGCCGGCCGGCGCCGCCCAGGGCGCGCGCTGGTTCCAGGCGATGGCGTGGCAGGGTGCCGGGTTCGTCACGCACCGGATGGAGAAGGTTGCCGATGGCACCTACCAGTCGGCGGACGCGTTGCCGATGTTCGGCAAGTGGAAGTCGATGATCCGGCTGCACCAGGGGCAGCGCGACCTGGTGTCGATGTGGGTGTACGCGCCGGAGGACGCCGCGATCGAGAAGCCGGCCGTGCAGGTCTCGGACGGCCGGACCGTCGAGTTCATCGACGAGCAGCAGGTGTTGCGGCGCGAGGAACGGACGGACGTGCCACGATGGATGTGGAACGGCGGCTACGCCCTGCTCGGCGTGGTCGGCCTGCTGGAGATCGCCGGGATCGCCTGGCTGGTCGGACGCGGCGCCCGAGGTGGTCGCCTGCGTGCCGCCCACCTGGCGGCGGGCGTTCGGGAACGGGAGACTGCGTGACGATCCAGGCGAACCGGTCGGACGTGACCACGACCGACGGGCTCAGACTGAACGTGGAGACGACCGGACCGCACGACGCGCCGGTGACGGTCCTGCTCGTCCACGGCTGGACCTGCTCGACGCGGTCCTGGCACAACCAGGTCGAGGCGCTTCCAGAGGTCCTGGGCCAGGACGCCGTACGTGTTGTCACTTACGACCACCGCGGTCACGGGCGGTCGGACGCGGCGCCGGCCGGGTCGACGCGGATCGAGCAGCTGGCCGACGACCTGATGACCGTGCTGGACACGGTGGTCGGTGACGGCCCGGTCGTGTACGCCGGTCACTCGATGGGCGGAATGACCTTGATGGAGCTCGCGGACCGGCGCCCCGAGGTGTTCGGCTCCCGGATCAAGGCCGCGGCGCTGGTCAGTACGACGTCCGGCCAGGCCAGCTCGGGCGCGTTGGGCATCCCGAAGCGGTTCGACACGGCCGCGGTGGCCTTCGCGCCACGGGCGGTGAATCTCGTGGGTGCGCGGGTCGAGCGCAAGGCGCTCCGCGCGGCTCAGGTCACCGCGGCGCGTGGCCGGCGGGCGGTCGAGCTGACCGCCGCGCGGTTGCAGCGTCCGGCGCTGCGTCAGATGGTGTTCGGCAAGAAGGTGGACCCGGCCGAGGTGGACCTCTTCCTGGCGGACCTCGCCGTCGTGCCGGGACCGTCGTACGGCGGCTTCTTCGAGTCGATCCTGCAGCACGATCGCGGTCACGCGCTGAAGGTGCTCGACCAGCTCCCGGTCGAGATCATGCACGGCACCCGCGACCGCCTCCTGCCACCCCGCCACGCCAACCGGATGGCCGCCGAGCTCCCGACCGCCCGCCTCTGGATGTACCCGGGCGCCGGCCACATGCTCATGCAGGAACGCCCCCGCGACGTGACCCACCGCCTCGCCTCCCTGGCCCGCAAGGTCAGAGCCTGAAGTCAACTCGGCGCAGGTTACGCTGCGCTGTGCTCAAGCGAACGACCATCGTCACACTGGCCCTCGTCCTGACACTGCCGGCCTGCGCCGCCCAGGGGCGGGCAACGAGTGGTGAGTCGACAAGCAGTGAACCGCCGCCGCCATCGATGGCTTCGACAACGCCCAAGCCTTCCACCTCAGGTCAGGCTGTCGATGTTCGATCGCCGGAGTTCCAAGCCAAGTGGTGGACGTGGGCGACGTTGCCGGAAGAGATCAATCCGGTGACAGACTCGACCGGCGCCCACTGCGCGAGAGGGCAGGCCGGAGGTGTGTGGCTGGTGGCCGGGAGCTTCGGCGGGACCGTTCATCGGCGGTGCACCGTCCCGGCGGGCGTACCGATCGCAGGTCCGCTGGTGAACCTGGCCGCGACCGACGCGGACGACTGCGACGGATTCGTCAGTTCGGCCGACGGAACGGTGTCGATCGACCCGGCGCCAGAGGTGACGGCGGTCGACGCCACGCGATTCGAGTTCGTCGCCGCCGCCGGGAACCCAGCCGGGTTCCCGGCGGGCCGGAACACGGTGTTCGGCTGTGGGATCTGGTTCACCGCCGGGCCGTTCGAGCCAGGTCAGCAGCGATTGGTACTGAAAGGACGCCAGGGCAGCTTCTCTGTCCAGGCGACCTACGACCTGACCATCAAGGGCACCCGCCGGCGGGGACGCTGACCGTGGGCCTACTTCAGCTGGCCTCGGATGGCGCCGCCTGGGAAGGGCGCGTTGTGTACGTTGACGTAGTAGGCCTTCGGGTCGGTGGTGATGCCGGTGGCGAGGTCGGTGCTGATTGTGGTGCAGCCGGATGATGGGTTCGTGGCCACGGTGAGCGGGATCACGACCGGGCCGGCGATGTGGCGCGGGGCGAGGTGGACGTGGGCGGCGGTCGGGGTCTCGATGTCCTGCCAGCTGAGGGTCCAGCAGAAGGTGGTGCCCTCGAGCGTGTAGGTGAAGAACCCGTGACCGTCCGGATCGGCGGCGGCTGCTTCCTGCTCGCCGTTCAGCGGGATCGCGGGCGCCGCGGTCGCGGTCGATAGGCCGAACGCGGCGGCCGCGAGCATGACGGCGGCTGCGGTAATACCGGTGCGTGCTGACATGGTGCCCCTCCTGGCGGTGAGGTGGATCCTCACTTCGTTACACGTACGAAGTCCCGGAACGGTTCATCGTCGTGAGAAGCGCGTCACGGCTGGAATCCGGCGTCTCGCCTAGGGTGACGGGGTGCAGAATCTGCTGTCTGATGTGGTGGTCGTCGATCTGACCCGGGCGCTGGCCGGGCCGCATGCCGCGATGATGCTGGGTGATCTCGGCGCGCGGGTGATCAAGGTGGAGACACCGGAGGGCGGGGACGACAGCCGGGGCTGGGGACCGCCGTTCGTCGAGGGCGAGTCGACGTACTACCTGTCGGCCAACCGGAACAAGGAGTCGGTGACCGCCGACCTGAAGTCGGACGACGGCAAGGACTTCCTGACCAAGCTGGTCCGGCGGGCCGACGTGCTGATCGAGAACTTCCGGCCCGGCGTGCTCGACCGGCTCGGTTTCTCGACTGAGCGGCTGCACGAGCTCAACCCGGGCCTGGTGATCCTGTCGATCACCGGGTTCGGCCACGACGGGCCGGACGGCGGCCGGGCCGGGTACGACCAGATCGCGCAGGGCGAGGGCGGCCTGATGAGCATCACCGGCGCGGTCGAGCCGACGAAGGTCGGTGTCCCGATCGCGGACCTGCTGGCCGGGATGTACGGCGCCTACGGTGCGCTGGCCGCGTTGCACGAGCGATCCATCACGGGCAAGGGCCGCGTCGTCCGGACCAGCCTGCTGGCCTCGGTGGTCGGGGTGCACGCGTTCCACGGGACGAAGTGGACGGTCGCGGGCGAGCTGCCCGAGCGGGTCGGCAACCACCATGCCCAGATCGCGCCGTACGGGCTGTACCGGACCAAGGACTACATCGTCCAGGTCGCGGTCGGGAGCGAAGGTCAGTGGCGGACGTTCGCGCCGATCGTCGGGCTCGACCCGGCGGACGAGCGGTTCGCGGTCAACGCTGCCAGAGTCGCGCATCGGCCGGAGCTCACGGCCGCGATCGAGGCTGCCTTCGCGACCGAGCATGCGGACGTGTGGCTGGAACGGCTTGCGGACAAGGGGATTCCGGCCGGGAAGGTGCGCGACTTCCAGCAGGTCTACGAGTGGGAGCAGACGCTGTCCCAGGGCCTGCTGATCGACGTCGAGCACCCGACGCTGGGCAAGATCCAGCTGCCCGGCCCGCCGCTGCGCTTCGACGACCAGCCGTACGCCGGTGCCCGTGAGACCAACCTCCCGCCGCCGCGACTGGGCGAGCACAACGAGTCGGTCAGAGCCTGGCTGGAGTCAGACTAGAAGACGCCCGTACGACGAGCTCCGGCCGGATCAGCGTCTTCCGCGGCCGCTCGGAGCCACTGCTCTTGAGCCGCTGCATGAGCAGATCGACGGCTGTGGTGCCGACCTCCGCGGCGGGCAGGCGGACTGTGGTGAGGGGTGTTTGCAGGTAGGCCGCGTACGGGTGGTCGCCGTACCCGGTGATCGCGACGTCGTCGGGGACGGCGAGACCGTGCTCGGCCAGCAGGCGGAGGAGGCCGAGGGCGAAGTAGTCGTTGCCGGTCACGATCGCGTCCGGATGACCGTCGTCGAGCAGGGTCTGGGCGAAGCGGTAGGCCTCTTCGGGTTGCCAGGGGAGGGCGAGCGAGTCGTAGCGCTTGGTCGGGACGGCGCGGATCAGGTCGTCGGCGACCTTCAGGCCGGCGTCGGCCATCGCGCGGCGGAAGCCAGCCACCCGGTCGGCGGTGGTGGTGATCGGCAGGTCTTCCTCCAGCACCAGCAGCCGGCGGGCGCCGCCCGCGATCAGGTGGCTGGTCGCCTCGTAGGCGCCCCGCTCGTTGTCGACTCCGACCATGTCGCAGTCGAGCTCAGGCACGTCCCGGTTGACGAACACCAGCGGGATGCCGGTGTCGCGGACCCGGCGCCAGTGGTCCCACTCGGCTTGCACCGGCACGACCACGGCGCCGTCGACCGCGGACCGCAGCAACGCCTCGGTGGCGCGCTGCTCGTTCTCGGCGGACTCGTCGGTGACGAGCAGCAGCAGCGAGTACCCCTGAGCGCGGACCCGGAGCTCGATGCTGCTGATGAGCTGCGCGTAGAACGGGTTGGAGGGGTTGGTGATGACGAGGCCGAGCGTCATGGCCGAGCCGAGCACGAGCGACCGGGCCAGCGTGTTCGGCACGTAGCCGATCCGGGCCGCCTCGGCCTGCACGGCCGCACGCGTCTTCGCGCTGACGCTGTCCTTGTCGCCGAGCGCGCGCGACACCGTGTTCACCGACAGCCCGAGAGCCGTCGCAATGTCCCGCAACGTCGCCCGCCGCGCCTCAGTCATCGACTACCCCCTCGAGCAGCTTAAGCCTTCACGGCCAGGTGGATGCGCACCTGGACGGAGCCCTCGACCCTAGCGCTCAGCCGCAGCCAGTGGCCGAAGCCGGTGACCGGCCAGCTGATCAGGTTGCCGGGCTCGACCACGTGCTCGAGGTCGTCGAGGTCGCACCAGGTGATGCCGTCCGGTGAGACCTGGGTGATGTAGGTCGCCGTACCCTCGCCGCCGACGTGCTGGACGAACCAGCGGGCCTCGCCGGCCCAGGCGACCTCGTACGGCTCGGTGGCGAACCGGTTCTCGAAGGTGGTGTCGCGTTCCAGCACCGCCGTCATGGACTGTCGCATGGGGCCTACCAATCAACCGAGATGAGGACGGAGTCGAGGAACAGGAAGTTCCGGACCTGGGAGTGGGTGCGCACCGAGAAGTAGAAGTTCAGCAGGTTCTCCAGCGTCTCGTAGCGCTCCTCGTACGGCGGCACCGGCACGTCGCGCATGTCCATCACCCGGTCGTTGACCTGCAGCTCCACGTTGCGGCGCTTGTCGGTGTCGACCAGCCAGCGCAGGTAGTGCCAGTTCACCTTGGTCGGGACCTCGTTGTAGCAGAGCTCCTGCGGCTCGCCGAACGGCTTCCAGTCCTCCGGGTTCGGCGCGGTGAAGTCGGCGGCGTACTCGAGCTTCACCTTGCCCTCGAAGTGCTCGCGCGGCGTCGGCTCCGGGACCATCGGCGCCACCCACTGCCGGGTGAAGTGGTTGTCCATGTCGGTGTTCTGGTACCGCGCGACGGTGTGGTAGCGCAGGCCGCCGTCGCCGCACAGGTCGGTCGCGACGGTGAACGCGCCGAACTGCGCCTCGGACGGGTGCGTGTTGCCGTCCCACTGCACGTCGCCGAAGCTGTCGAGCTCGGCGCCGCCGCCGAGGGTCGCCTCGGACTTGAAGGCGAAGTACGTCTCCAGCTGCACCATGCCGCGGCCGCTCATGGTGAGCCGGCGGATCGCGACCGCGGTGTGGCCCTTGTGCGGCCGGGTCGCGAGCTTCAGGGCGTAGGTGCCGCTGAGCGCGCCGTGGGTGCCGATGTCGAAGAAGTTGCAGGCCGACAGCTGTGGCGGCCGGAAGTCGCGCATGTGGTCGTCGACCGTGCTGAGGTCGCCGCGGCCGTTGTAGTTGCCGAGCAACTCGCACCAGCCGTGCGTCCCGCTGTCGAACTCGTCGAACGCCAGGATGCGCGGCAGCGGCGAGAACTTGGACAGACGGGGATCGGCGGCCAGCAGCGCGGCGCGGACGTCGGATGTCGTCACGCAGTGCCTCCAAGGCGGGGTCAGGTGGATGTGATGTGAAGTTAACGTTCACGGGAATTGACCGTCAACGAGCCGTTTCGCGGACTGCAACGCTGGTCTATTGACACTCAAATATCACGCTTCTACGGTGCATTAACGCTACCGTTAACGTTCACGGTGGCTCCTTGCTTTCCGCCTGAAACGAGGTCGCCATGCAGTCGCTGAGCCGCGCCTTGACCGTGCTGGCCGAGCTGAACCGCGAGGACCGGGCGTACGGCGTGACCGAGTTGGCCGTCACCGTGGGCCTGCACAAGAGCACCGTGCACCGGATCCTCGCGACGTTCTGCGAGCACGGCCTGGCCGACCGGGTCGACGACCACCGGTACACCGCGCTCGACGGGCTGGCCGCACTCCGCCGTACGGCGGAACGCCGAGCCGGGCCGTCGCAGTCGCTGGCCGATCTGGGTGATCGGCTCGGGCGGCTCGTCGTCCTTGCGAAGCCGCTGCCGAAGACCGCTGGGCCTGTTCTTCAGGTAGCTGCGGTGGCCGGCGGTGGTTCGGTTCAACCAGGGCATGCGGTCTCGCTCCGCCGCAGCGCGCTTGGCCGTGCCTACCTGTCCGCCCTGCCGGCGGGCGAGGTGACCGGAACGCCGGACCTGCTCGACACGTTGCAGCGGGTCCGGGTCAGCGGCTTCGCGCACAACGCCCGACCGGTGGCGTCGCTGCCGCGGATGGTCGCCGTACCCGTGCTGGACAACGCCGGGCGGTGCGCGGGTGCGCTGGGCGCGGAGCTGATCCAGACCGGTTCGATCGAGGAGGTACGGCGCGTGGTGTCGGTACTGCGGAGCGGCGTCTGATGGGGGCGTACGTCGTCCGGCGGTTGTTCTTCTCGCTGTTCGTGCTGTGGGGCGCGGTGACGATCATCTTCGTCGTCCTGCGGCTGGTCCCCGGCGACCCGGCGTACATCATGCTCGGGCCGGACGCGGACCAGGCCCAGGTGGACGCGCTGCGGGCACAGCTCGGGCTCGACCACTCGCTGATCCAGCAGTACGCGACGTACCTGGCGAACGTCGTGCACCTGGACTTCGGGCAGTCGTTCCGGCTGAACGCGGACTCGATGAGCCTTGTCCTGCAACGGGTTCCGGCCACGATCCAGCTCGCCACCACCGCACTGCTGCTGTCGCTGCTGATCGGGCTGCCGCTCGGCGTGATCGCGGCGCTGCGGGCACACAGCTGGGTGGATCGAACGATCTCCGTGTTCTCGCTGATGGGTCAGTCGACACCGTCGTTCTGGCTCGGGATCGTGCTGATCCTGGTGTTCGCACGTGGCCTGCACATGTTCCCGAGCGCGGGCTCGGGCACGTGGTCGCACCTCGTCCTGCCGACGATCACGCTGGCACTGCCGTTCCTGGCGATCCTGGTGCGGCTCACCCGCAGCGGCCTGCTCGAGGTCGTCCACGAGGGCTACGTGCAGACCGCGCGGGCCAAGGGGCTCGGTGAGGGGATCGTGATCCTCGTCCACGCCCTGCGGAACGCGCTGATCCCGATCGTGACCGTGGTCGGCCTGCAGTTCGGCGCCTTGCTCGGCGGGACCGTGATCGTCGAGACCGTTTTCGCCTGGCCCGGAGTCGGGCGGCTGCTGATCGACTCGATCGGGCGCCGCGACTACGGCGTCGTCCAGGCCGCGATCTTGCTGGTGGCAACCATCTTCGTGGTGATCAATCTGCTCGTGGACCTGCTCTACGGCTTCCTGGACCCGCGGGTCCGTCTGGCGGGTGACTGAAGTGGCGGTCGACGTGACGACAGCGACGCTCCCGGTCGTGCGCAGCCGGCGCCGTACCCGGGCCGGCTCGGCGCGGATCCGGTTCGGCCTGGTGGTGATCGCGGTGTACGTCGTGGCCGCGGTCGCCGGACCGTGGCTGGTCCGGTACGACCCGGTCGACACCCGGACCGCGGACCGGTTGCGGCCGCCGTTCAGCCGGCTGTCCGACGGGTCGTTCGCGATCTTCGGCACCGACCAGGTCGGCCAGGACCTGCTCGCCCAGATGTTGCAGGGGGCAAGGATCTCGATCGCGGTCGGCCTGGCGACACTGGTGCTGGCCGGCGCCATCGGCGTCACGGTCGGACTGGCGGCCGGGTACTTCGGCGGCCGGCTGGACGGGGTGCTGATGCGGCTGGCGGACATCCAGCTCGCGTTCCCCTCGATCCTGCTGGCGAGCTTCATCGCCGCGCTTCTCGGTCCCTCGGTCGTGAACGTGGTGATCGTGCTCGCGGTGTCGAACTGGGTCACATTCGCCCGGGTGGCGCGGGGGCAGGCGCTGGCGACCCGGCGGCGGGAGTTCGTCGACGCGTCGCGGACGCTGGGGGCCGGGACTTGGCGGTTGATCTCGCGGTGCGTGCTCCCCGCCTGCGTCGCGCCGGTGCTGGTGGTGGCGACGGTCGAGATCGGCCACGTGATCCTGGCCGAGGCGTCGTTGAGCTTCCTCGGGCTGGGCACACCGGCGAGCACGCCGAGCTGGGGCGTGACGATCGCGAACGGCCGCAACTACCTGGCCGACGCGTGGTGGATCTCGACCATTCCCGGCATCGCGCTCGCCTTCCTCGTGGTCTCGCTCGGCGTCCTCGGTGACGCGCTGCGCGACCGCTACGACCCGCGGCTGAGGAGTCTGTGATGAGCCTGCTGAGTGTTCGCGACCTGCGGGTCGAGTTCGCCACGTCCGGTGGGGTGGTGAAGGCCGTCGACGGCGCATCCTTCGAGGTCGCCGCGGGAGAAACCGTTGCGCTGCTGGGTGAATCCGGGAGTGGGAAGAGCGTCACCGCGCAGGCCGTGATGGGGATCGTGCCGCGCCCAGCGGGCCGGGTGGTCGGCGGGAGTGTCACGTACGACGGCCGGGATCTCCTCGAGCCTGGTACGGCGAAGGGCCTGCGCGGGCGCGAGATCGCGATGGTCTTCCAGGACCCGTTGAGCTCGCTGAACCCGGTGTTCCGGGTCGGGTCGCAGATCGGGGAGATGTTCCGGCGGCACCGGGGTGCGTCGCGGCGCGAGGCCCGGGCCGCCGCCCTGGACCTGATGAAGCGGGTCGGGATCCCGGCGGCGTCGAAGCGGCTGGACGACTACCCGCACCAGTTCTCCGGCGGGATGCGGCAGCGGGTGATGATTGCGATGGCGCTGGCACTGTCCCCGCGGCTGCTGATCGCGGACGAGCCGACCACTGCACTCGACGTCACCGTGCAGGCGCAGATCATGGACCTCCTTGCCCGCCTGCAGTCCGAGGAGGGCATGTCCCTGGTCCTGATCACCCACGACCTGGGCGTCGTCGCCGACGTCGCCGACCGCGTAGTCCTCATGTACGCCGGCCGAGTCGTCGAGACCGGCCCGATCCGCGAGGTCTACGAACACAGCGCCCACCCCTACACCACCGGCCTGATGAACTCGGTCCCCACGTTGGACGGCCCACGCGAGCGCCTGACCCCAATCCAGGGCGCACCCCCCGACTTGCTGGCCCTTCCCACCGGTTGTTCCTTCCGCCCGCGCTGCCGCTACGCCGACTCACTGTGCGCAGAGCAGGAGCCCGCCCTGCGAGACCTGACCGGCCGAGCGACCCACAGCTCGGCCTGCCACCACGCCGAAGGAGTCCTGACCAATGCCCGCTGATCCGGCGCCGGCCGCCACCCCCAGCACGACGGTGCAGCCGGCCGACGGCCGGCCGGCGCCATTGCTGTCGGTGCGGGATCTGCAGACCTCCTTTCCATTGCGGTCGGCGGTTTTGCGGCGGACTGTGGGGCAACTGCAGGCGGTGGCCGGAGTGTCCTTCGACATTCCGGTGGGTGGGACGTTGGGGCTGGTGGGGGAGTCCGGGTCGGGGAAGTCGACCGTGGCGCGGACGATCATCGGGCTCGAGAAGGCACGGTCCGGCAGCGTCGTGTTCGACGGCGAGGAGCTCACCTCGTTGCCCCGGGCATCCATGCGCCGGGTCCGCCGGCAGCTGCAGATGATCTTCCAGGACCCGTACGCGTCCCTGAACCCGCGCGCGACCGTCGAGCAGATCATCACCGAAGCGTGGGAGATCCACCCGGACGTCGTACCCCGCAACCGTTTCCGCGCCGAGGTCCGCGAGCTCCTCGAACGCGTCGGCCTCAACCCGGACCACGCCCAGCGCTACCCGCACCAGTTCTCCGGCGGCCAACGCCAACGGATCGGCATCGCCCGCGCCCTGGCGCTGCGCCCGAAGCTGGTGATCTGCGACGAGGCCGTCTCCGCGCTCGACGTGTCGGTGCAGGCGCAGGTGCTGAACCTGCTCGCCGACCTGCGCCGCGACCTCGGCCTCGCGTACCTGTTCATCGCCCACGACCTGTCCGTCGTACGCCACATCTCCGATCAGGTCGCGGTGATGTACCTCGGTCGCGTGGTGGAGACGGCGACCCAGGACGAGCTGTTCAACCGGCCGTTGCACCCGTACACACAGGCGTTGCTGTCCGCCGTACCGGACCCGAAGCCGTGGGACAAGCCGGCGCGGGAGCCGATCATCATCGGCGGCGACGTACCCTCACCGGCCGACCCGCCGTCGGGATGCCGCTTCCGAACCCGCTGCTGGAAGGTTGAGGACATCTGCGCCCGGGAAGAGCCGGTGCTCGACACGCGCTTGGACCTGCACCCCGCCGCTTGTCACTTCGCCGCCGAGCTGGCGGGGGCGAGCCGATGACCGAACTCGTCCTCCTTCGGCACGGCGAATCGCTGTGGAACGCCGAGGAAAGGTACCAAGGCCAGCAAGGCACCGGTCTGAGCCCGCTCGGTCACCAGCAAGCGAAACAGGCGGCCTTGTTGCTGCAGGATCGACCCTTCGACCAGATCGTCGCGAGCGACCTGCAGCGCGTCGCGGAGACCCTCCAGCCGTACCTCGACACCTGCGACCACCCGACGGTCCGGATCGACAAACGCTGGCGGGAGATCGACGTCGGCGCCTGGGGCGGCCGGACCTTCGCCGAGGTGTACGACGAGGAGCCGGAAGTCGTCGACGCTTTCGCCCGCGGCGAGGACATCGCGCGGGGTGGCGGCGAAACCTTTGTCCAGTTGAGAGAACGGGTCTGGGACGCGATCCGCGACATCGCGATCTCCGGCGCCGACCGAGTGCTGGTGGTGACGCACGGCGGACCGATCCGGGTCGCGACCGCGTCGACGCTGCGGCTCTCGCCGGGTGGCGAAGTGACGCTGGACCCGCCCGCGAACTGCTCGCTGACCACGGTACGGGTCGACGACCTGCTCGCGGTGACCACGCTCTCCTCCTACAACGTCCCGACCTGGACCGGTGACCAATGAGCAGCCTCACGTTCGTGGCGATGACCTACAACCTGTGGGCCGACTTCCACCTGGACGAGCGGCGGGAGGCCCTGACGGCGCTGTTCACGACCCGTCCGCCGGACATTCTCGCCGTACAGGAGTTGCGTCCGGCGACCCGCAAGCTGCTGGACGACGTACTGCCTGATCACGATCGGGTCGACGGTACGGCCGGGTGGGAGACGCAGAGCAACCTGTGGTGGCGGCGCGACCTGTTCACCGCGATCGAGTCGGGGGCCGAGGACGTCGGCATCCTGTCTCCCGACGCCCGGCTCTTCTGGGTCCGTTTGCGTTCAGCTGACGGGCACGAGCTTGTCTTCAGTACGGCGCACCTGACCTGGCCCGGGCATCCGGACGAGCGAGCGGACCTCGGCAACCGTCGCGTCGGTCAGGCGCGGGTGATCGGGGAGGCGCTGGAACGGCTGGCCGGCGACGGTCCGTGCCTGTTCACCGTCGACATCAACGACATCGGCCCACCGCAGTGGGAGCTCGGCAACGCCGGGTTCCTGGACAGTTTCACCGCACTCGGCCGGCACTCACCGGTGACCCATCCGGTGGTGCCGACGGTGGCGACCGGCCCGATCGGGACCCGGCTGTCGCCGCTCGCCTCGCCACCGAAGGCGATCGACTGGATCTTCGCCCGCGGCCCGCTCGCCGCGCGGACCAGCGAGGTCGTCGACTTCTTCCACGACGGCCGGGCGCCTTCCGACCACCACCCCGTCGTCGCCACCTACACCTTCAGCTGAGCCCTGCCCTGTTAAGGAGAACCCCTGTGTTGAGGAAGCGAATCGTCGGGGCGCTGGCCGTCCTGACCACGGTGGCGGCCGGGCTGAGCGCCTGCTCGCCGGCCAGTGAACCGAGCAGTGGGGAACAGGTCCTGCGGTACGCGCCGGCGATGTTCCCGGTGTCGCTCGACACCCACAAGTTCGCCGGCGAGGAGGCCGTGCAGACCGCGATCCAGCAGATCATGGAGCCGCTGGTCCGGGTCGACGACGGCAAGATCGTCCCGGTGCTCGCCACCTCCTGGGAGAACCCGGACCCGACCACGTGGGTGTTCAAGCTGCGCTCCGGCGTGAAGTTCTCCGACGGTACGCCGTTTACCGCGAAGGACGTGGTGGCGTCGTACGAACGGCACAAGAAGCTCGACGGACCGCTGGTCCCGCTCTACGCGACGGTGACGTCGTTCGCCGCGAGCGACGACCAGACCGTGACGGTGAAGACGAGCAAGCCGCTCGGCACGTTGCTCAGTTCGCTGACGCTGCTGTTCATCGGGCCGGCGGACAAGCTCAACGCGGACGGGTTCTTCGGCAAGCCGATCGGGACCGGGCCGTTCCAGGTGACGTCGTTCCAGCCCGACGAGAAGCTCGAGCTGGCCGCGAACGCGTCGTACTGGGACGGGGCTCCGCAGCTGAGCAAGCTGGAGTTCGTGAACATCCCGGAGGTGGCCGGGCGGATCACGGCGCTGGAGAACGGCGAGGTCGACGTCCTGACTCAGATCCCGCCGGACCAGGTCGGGTCGGTCAAGGGCGGTGACGGGATCAGCTACTCGACCACGCCGAGCTGGACGTACTACTTCGACTGGTTCAACGCGAACAGGAAGCCGTTCGACGACAAGCGGGTCCGGCAGGCGATGTGGCACGCGCTGAACCTGGACGGCACGATCAAGGATCTGTTCGGCGACCTGGCCTCGGTGGCGCAGGCTCCGCTCGCGCAGGGGGTGATCGGTGCGCCGAAGCTGACGCCGTACCCGTACGACCCGGCGAAGGCGAAGCAGCTGCTGACCGAGGCGGGGTACCCGAACGGGTTCAGCACGTCGATGCAGTGGCCGCTGGAAGGTGGTCCGAACATCCGGGCGCTGGCGCAGGCGATGATCTCGGACTGGGCCAAGATCGGCGTCACCGTGAAGCCGCTGGAGAAGGAACGCGCCCAGTGGCTGGAGGACTTCGGCAAGCTCAACTGGGACATGAACCTGCAGACCAACGTCACCGGCACCGGCGACGCCGATTACACCCTCGCCCGCCTCTACGTCTGCGCCGCGAAACGCAACGGCTACTGCAACCCGGCCCTCGACAAACTCCTCCTCGACGCCCGCTCGTCGGTCAACCAGTCCGACCGCCCCAAGCTGTACGAACAAGCCGCCCAGATCCTCTGGACCGACGCGGTCGGTATCTTCCCCGCCGACCTGGCCTCCAACTCCGCCGTCCGCCTCCGAGTCCAGAACTTCCAGATGCCGCCGAGTGGGCGGCCGTTGTTCGCGAAGGTGACCGTGTCCGGGAGCTGACGGGCGGACCGCCAGGCCATCACAACGCGGGCCGTCCGCGTGGGTTCACGCTCACGCGGACGGCCCGCTGTCGATTGTGGTGGCCTGGAGATCCGCCACCCCTTCCATCCAGATCGAACAGCTGCTGTCCGAAACCGCCAAGCACGAAGCTGGGTCACGGTTGAGCGCCGGGAAGTGGTGAGGGGTTGACGGCGGCCTGGGTGCGGTCTAGCGTCTGGGAAATCGATTTCTCACAGGAGAGGCTGGTGGGATGGCGGACGGTGCCGGGCTGGTGCGGATGGCGGGCATCGGGAAGCGGTACGGCGGGGTGCAGGCCTGCCGCGACGTCGACTTCACGCTGGGCGCGGGCGAGGTGCACGCGTTGCTCGGCGAGAACGGCGCCGGCAAGTCGACGTTGATGAAGATCCTGTCCGGCGACGTCACCGAGTACGACGGCACGATCGAGATCAACGGCGACCCGGTGCACTTCGGTGGCCCCACCGACGCCCAGGCGGCGGGGATCGCGATGATCCACCAGGAGCTCGACCTGGTCCCCGGCCTGTCCGTCGCCGACAACATCTTCCTCGGCCGTGAGCTCCGCACCAGACTGCGGACCGTCGACCGGCGAAGGATGGACCGCGAGTCCCGCGCCCTGCTCGAGCGCAGCGGCGTTCGACTCGATCCGCACCGGCCGGTCGGCGAGCTCCGCGTCGGCGAGCAGCAACTCGTCACCATCGCGAAGGCGATCTCCCTCGACGCCCGCGTGCTGATCATGGACGAGCCCACCTCCGCCCTCACCACCTCCGAGGTCGAGCGCCTGTTCGACGTCATCCGCGAGCTGCGCAGGTCAGGTGTCGGCATCGTCTACATCTCGCACCGGATGGAGGAGATCGCCCAGGTCGCCGACCGCGCGACCGTCCTCCGCAACGGCCAGGTCGTGACCAGCTTCGACCCCCGCACACTCAGTACGGCGGAAGTCGTCGAGGCGATGGTCGGCCGCCCGGTCCAGACCATGTTCACCACCCCCGACGCCGACACCGGCGACGAGCTCCTCCGCCTCGAGGACCTGGCCCTCAAGGCCCGCCGCCCGCGTCCCGGCCGCCGCGACCCCGAAGGCATCTCCCTGACCGTCCGCTCCGGCGAGATCGTCGGCCTGGCCGGCCTCCTCGGCGCCGGCCGCACCGAGCTCCTGGAGACCCTGTACGGCGTCGCGCCCGCCGGCACCCAGTCCGGCCGGATCCTCTTGCAGGGCAAGGAGATCCGCCCCCGCAGTCCACGCCAAGCACTCGCTCACGGCATCGGGTTCGTCCCCGAGGACCGGCGCGTGTCCGGACTCGTTTTGTTCCACTCGATCCTCGCCAACACGGTCGTCTCGAGCCTCCCGTCGTACGGGCGGCTCGGCGTGATCGCGCGCCGGATGGAACGCGCCGCCTCGGTGCGGATGGCGGACCGGTTGCGACTGAAGTTCGGCCGGTTGCAGGACGAGGTCGGCACGCTGTCCGGCGGCAACCAGCAGAAGGTCGTGTTCGGCCGGATGCTGTTGACCGAGCCACGGTTGCTGCTGCTGGACGAGCCGACCCGAGGCGTCGACGTCGGCGCGAAGGCCGAGATCTACCGGCTCCTCGGCGAGCTGGCCGGCCAGGGGCTCGGCGTACTGCTCGCGTCGTCCGAGCTCCCGGAGCTGATCGGCGTCTGCGACCGGGTCGTCGTACTGCGGGACGGCCGCGACGTCGCCTCGTTCAGCACGGCGGACTCCGGCGAAGGAGATCTGCTCGCCGCAGCGATGGGACAGGGCGCAGTGTTCGAGGAAGTCGGAGGAGCGCAGTGACCGACGTGCAGGACAAACCCGCCGTGGCACTGGCCCGGGACAAGGGTGGTGTGGTCGCCACGCTGTTCCGGTTCCAGAGTGTGTTCGGGCTGCTCGCGGTGTTCGTCGCGGCGATCATCTTCTCGCCGCGCAAGGACGGCGAGATCCTGTTCATCAGCGCGGACAACCTGGCCAACGTGGTCCGGGCCGTGTCCGAGATCGGCATCATCGCGGTCGGGATGACGTTTGTGATCCTGATCGGCGGCATCGACCTCTCGGTCGGCGCGGTCCTCGGGCTGGCCGCCGTCGGGTCCGCCGTACTGATGGTCGAGAACGACTGGGGTTTCCTGCCGTCGGTCCTGCTCGTGCTCGCGATCGGCCTGGTCTTCGGCGCGTTGCAGGGCGCCGCGACCGCGATGATCGGGATCCAGTCGTTCATCGTCACGCTCGCCGGTTTGCAGATAGCGCGCGGCCTGGCCCGGATCTGGTCCGGCGGGCAGGGCGTCGCGATCGCCTACGGCGACGGGCCGCACGAGGCGCCGGAGTCGTTCGCGATCCTCGGTGAACGCACCTTCGGCGGACTGGTCCCGATCCCGGTGCTGATCTTCGCGGTGGTCGCGATCGCGGCCGTCGTGTTCCTGCGAGTCAGCGCGTTCTCCCGGCACCTGTACGCCGTCGGCGGCAACGAGAAGGCGGCGCGGCTGTCCGGCGTCCCCGTGGTGCGGGTGAAGATCGCGGTCTTCGCCATCTGCGGTCTGCTCGCGTCCCTGGCCGGCGTGGTTCACGCCGTACAGCTGAACCAGGGCAGCCCGAACGACGGGATCGGCTACGAGCTCGACGCGATCGCCGCGGTGGTGATCGGCGGCACCAGCCTGGCCGGCGGCCGCGGCTCGGTCGCCGGGACCGTGGCCGGCGCGCTGCTGCTCGGCGTACTCAACAACATCCTTGCCCTGAACAACATCGACTCCAACATCCAGCTGCTGATCAAGGGACTCGTGATCGTTGCCGCCGCCGCGCTGCAGCGACTGCGTCCCGCCTCGTGAGGAAGGTTCCCGTCATGCGCTCTCTGCGAATTCCCCTCGCCGCCGCGGCCGTCGCCGCGCTGGTGCTCGCCGGCTGTGGCACGACCAGCGAACGGACGGCGGACTCGCCGGGCGCCGGTGAGCCGAAGTCCTGCAAGGGCGCCGACGGCAAGTACACGATCGGGATGAGCCAGGCGAACGTCGCCGAGCCGTACCGGCAGCGGATGGACGACGACATCCGCGCGGCCGCCAAGGAGGTACCGCAGTTCGACGTGAAGTTCGCCGACGCGGCCCAGGACAACGCCAAGCAGGTCGCCGACGTGGAGAACTACATCACCCAGCAGATCGACCTGCTGATCATCAGCCCGAACGAGGCGAAACCGCTGACCGCGGTGGTGAAGAAGGCCTACGACAAGGGCATCCCGGTGATCGTGCTGGACCGCAAGGTGGAGGGTGACGCGTACACCGGGTTCATCGGCGGCGACAACGTGCAGATCGGGTCCGAGGCGGGTAAGTACGTCGCCGAGAAGCTGCTGCCGTCCGGCGGGAACATCGTCGAGCTGAAGGGTCTGGCCGGGGCGACGCCCCAGGCCGAACGGCACCAGGGCTTCGTGGACGCGATCAAGGCGAACCCGAAGATCAAGATCGTCGCCGACGCCAGCGGTGACTGGCTGCGGGAGAAGGGGCAGGCGCAGATGGACGCGCTGCTCAAGGCGAACCCGAAGATCGACGTGGTGTACGCGCACAACGACCCGATGGCAGAGGGGGCGTACCTGGCGGCGAAGGCGGTCGGCCGGGAGAAGGAGATGAAGTTCCTCGGCATCGACGCGCTGCCGATCCCGTCCGGCGGTATCAAGGCCGTCGAACAGGGCCGGTTGAGCGCCACCTTCACCTACCCCACGAACGGCAAGGAAGCCATCACCGCCGCCAAGAAGCTCCTGGTCGACTGCGGCACCATCGAAAAGTCCCAGATCCTCCCCACCCGCCTGATCGACGCCTCGAACGCCACCAAGATCTACACCGAAGAAAACCCAACCGGCTGACCCCGGGGTGCGGGGCGGGGTGGGGGAGCGCCAGGCTCCCACCCCGCCGCGCCGATCTCGTACGCCGGTTGTGCAACGGAGCTTCAGGTCTTGCAGGCCTGGAGTACGCCGACGGCCATCGCGGGCGGCCCGATGAGCACCGGCTGCCTTGTACTCGGTACGGCGTACTAGCCGAGGAAGCCCGCGCCGCCACGTCACTGATCGTCGCCATCGCACCTCCTTTGCCGGCGAAACAGTCACCCGTCCGGGTGATGGATTACCGGACTTCCTGCCGTGCACTTTACGAACACAACCTTCGGGGTTTACCAGTGCCGTGAGAGGATCACCCGCGTGACTGCCTTGCCGAGTGTTTCGTACTCCATCACCGTTCGCCTCGAGGTGCCCGCGGGTGGCTCGACGGTGAGCAAGCTGACGACCGCGGTCGAGCAGGCCGGCGGTCTGGTCACCGCGCTCGACGTGACCGCGTCCGGCCACGAGCGGCTGCGGATCGACGTCACCTGCGCCGCGGCCGACACCGAGCACGCCGGCCGCCTGGTCGAGGCGATGCGCGCCGTCCCCGGCGTCGAGATCGGCCGGGTCTCGGACCGGACCTTCCTGATGCACCTCGGCGGCAAGATCTCGATGGAGGCCAAGCACCCGATCCGCAACCGTGACGACCTGTCGATGATCTACACGCCGGGGGTCGCGCGGGTCTGCCTGGCGATCGCGGCCAACCCGGACGACGCCCGCCGGCTGACCATCAAGCGCAACAGCGTCGCGGTCGTCACCGACGGTTCCGCCGTACTCGGCCTGGGCAACATCGGCCCGAAGGCGGCGCTGCCGGTGATGGAGGGCAAGGCGGCGCTGTTCAAGCGGTTCGCCGGCATCGACGCCTGGCCGCTGTGCCTGGACACCCAGGACCCGGACGAGATCGTCCAGATCGTCAAGGCGATCGCGCCGGGGTTCGCCGGCATCAACCTGGAGGACATCTCCGCGCCGCGCTGCTTCGAGATCGAGGCCAAGCTGCGCGAGGAGCTCGACATCCCGGTCTTCCACGACGACCAGCACGGTACGGCGGTCGTCGTGCTCGGCGCGCTCTACAACGCGCTGCGCGTGGTCGGCAAGGACATCAGCAACGTGCGCGTGGTGATGTCCGGCGCCGGCGCGGCCGGTACGGCGATCCTGAAGCTGCTGCTCGCGGCCGGGGTGAAGGACACCTGCGTGGCCGACATCGGCGGTGTGATCCACACCGAGCGCGACGGCCTGTCGCCGGAGCTGCGCTGGATCGCGGAGAACACCAACGCGGCGAAGTACAGCGGCGACCTGAAGGGCGCGCTGGCCGGGGCGGACGTGTTCATCGGGGTCTCGGCGCCGAACATCCTGACCGGCGCCGACGTCGCCACCATGAACGAGGACGCGATCGTGTTCGCGCTGGCCAACCCGGTGCCGGAGGTCGACCCGACCGAGGCCGGTGAGCACGCGGCGGTGGTGGCCACCGGCCGCAGCGACTTCCCGAACCAGATCAACAACGTGCTGGTCTTCCCGGGTGTCTTCCGCGGTCTGCTGGACGCGCAGTCGTCGAAGGTGTCGATCGAGATGGAGCTGGCCGCCGCGAAGGCGCTGGCCGGCGTCGTCACCGACGACGAGCTGAACGCGGCCTACATCGTGCCGAGCGTCTTCCACCCGGAGGTGCACACGATGGTCGCGCACGCGGTCCGTGACGCCGCCGGCGGCCGGGCGCCGGCGCACGAGACCTACCCGGACGACTCGCCGGCGTGACCGTTTCGGTGGCGGGGGCGACCGGCTCGCGGGCCAAGGTCTGGGCGTGGCGGATCGGTTTCGTCGCGGCCGTGGCGCTGCAGCTGTACGGCGTCTACACGCCGCGGGAGGCGGGTCCGCACGTCGGGATCCCCGGGATCGACAAGGTCGCGCACCTGTTCCTGTTCGGGTCGGTCGCGTTCCTCGGGCTGATGCTGCGGATCCCGGCGCGCTGGTTGCTCGGAGCACTGGTCGCGAACGCGATCGTCAGTGAACTGGTGCAGTACTGGGTGCTCCCGCAGCGCGACGGCGACCCGTTCGACGTCGTCGCGGACCTCGCCGGGGTGGTGGTCGGCGCCTGGCTGGCCTTCCGTGTGCTCCGTCGTACGCCATGATGGGAGCATGACGGCCTCGACCCTGACCGGTTCGCTGCTGGTGGCGACTCCGCTACTCGACGAGCCGCCCTTCCGCCGCTCGGTGATCTTGCTGCTGGACCACGACGACGACGGGGCTCTGGGGGTGGTGGTGAACCGCGCTGCCGACCTGGCCGTCGAGCGCGTGCTGCCGAACTGGTCGACCACGGTCAACGAGCCCGGGGTGCTGTTCATGGGCGGCCCGGTCGGCACGGACAGTGCCCTTGCGGTCGCAGAGGTGATCGAGTCGGCCGATCCGCCCGGGTGGCGGGAGTGCTTCGGCCGGATCGGGCTGATCGACCTCGACGTACCGCCGGCGCTGCTGGAGGGCGCGATCCAGCGGATGCGGATCTTCGCCGGGTACGCCGGCTGGTCCAGCGGGCAGCTCGAGGGCGAGATCACCGAGGGCGCCTGGTACGTCGTCGAGTCCGAGCCCGACGACGTGTTCAGCCTGCACCCGGACAAGCTCTGGCGCCGCGTCCTGCGCCGCCAGAACGACCAGATGGCCTACCTGGCGACGTACCCGGACGATCCGACCCTGAACTGAGCGGGTCTACTCGTCGCCGCCCTGGTCGTCGTCACCCGGGTTGAGCGAGTCCCAGATCTCCTTGCACTCCGGGCAGACCGGGAACCGCTGCGGGTCCCGGCTGGGCACCCAGACCTTGCCGCAGAGCGCGACCACCGGCGTGCCCATGACCATCGCCTCGGTCAGCTTGTCCTTCGGCACGTAGTGCGAGAACCGCTCGTGATCGCCAGGCTCCTGCAGCGACGGCTGCGTGCGCTCGTCGACGACCGTCTCGGCGCCGGGGGTCAACTGAGTACTCATGCCCCCGAGTGTAGGCCGCCTCACCAGCGGATCCGGAACTTTCTCCACAGACCGGCCGTACCCCGACATGCCGGTCAGCAGTTGTCCCCGACGTCAGGTAACGTTCCTGCACGGCCGACAGTCGACTAACGGGGGAGTATGCCGTCCGTGGATTCGCACGCGCCCGCCACACCAGCCGTGCTTCCTCCGGCCTACCCGGACCGCGCCGCGTGGGGTACCGCGAGCAAACTGCGCGCCTGGCAGGCGGAGGCACTCAAGCTCTATCTCGACGACAACCCGCGGGACTTCCTCGCGGTGGCGACACCGGGAGCCGGCAAGACCACGTTCGCGCTCACCGTGGCCGCCGAGCTGCTGCACCGGCGGCAGATCGAGCGGGTCACCGTGGTGACGCCGACCGAGCACCTCAAGGTCCAGTGGGCCGAGGCGGCCGACCGGGCCGGGATCGCGATCGACCCGGCGTTCGCCGGCCGGCGCGGGAAGACCAACAAGGACTTCCAGGGCGTCGCGGTCACCTACGCCGGCGTCGCGGTGAACCCGCTGGCCTTCCGGGTCCGGACCGAGCGGTTCAAGACGCTGGTGATCCTGGACGAGGTGCACCACGGCGGCGACGCGCTGAGCTGGGGTGACGGCGTCCGGGAGGCGTTCGAGCCCGCGACCCGCCGGCTCTGCCTGACCGGTACGCCGTTCCGCAGCGACGACAACCCGATCCCGTTCGTCACGTACGAGGAGGGGCCGGGTGGCGTCGCCCGGAGCAAGGCGGACTACACCTACGGGTACGGTCACGCTCTGCGCGACCACGTCGTACGCCCGGTGATCTTCATGTCGTACTCGGGTGAGATGCGCTGGCGGACGAAGGCCGGCGACGAGGTGGCGGCGCGGCTGGGCGAGCCGCTGACCAAGGACCTGACGGCGCAGGCGCTGCGTACGGCGCTCGACCCGGCCGGCGAGTGGATGCCGGCCGTGCTGGCGGCCGCCGACAAGCGGCTGACCGAGGTGCGCCGGCACATGCCGGATGCCGGCGCGTTGGTCATCTCCGGTGACCAGAACACGGCCCGAGCGTACGCGAAGACGCTGCGCGAGCTGACCGGCGAGGCGCCGACCGTCGTGCTGTCCGACGAGAAGGCGGCCAGCAAGAAGATCGCGAAGTTCTCCGAGAGCGACTCGCGGTGGATGGTCGCGGTCCGGATGGTGTCGGAGGGTGTCGACGTGCCGCGGCTGGCGGTCGGGGTGTACGCGACGCCGACGTCGACGCCGCTGTTCTTCGCGCAGGCGGTCGGGCGGTTCGTGCGGGCCCGGAAGCGGGGTGAGACGGCCTCGGTGTTCGTGCCGTCGGTGACCCGGCTGCTGAGCTTCGCCGCCGAGATGGAGGTCGAGCGCGACCACGTGCTCGGCCGGAAGAATTCCAACGAGGACGGCGACATCTTCGCCCTCGAGGACGACCTGATCAAGCAGGCGAACCAGGCCGAGGGCGCCAGCGACGAGCTGGAGGCGAAGTTCGAGGCGCTCGGGTCGGACGCGAGCTTCGACCGGGTCGTGTTCGACGGCGGTGACTACGGAACCGGCGGCGACATGGCGTCGGACGAGGAGCTCGACTTCCTCGGGCTGCCGGGCCTGCTGGAGCCGGATCAGGTGCGGGAGCTGCTGAAGAAGCGGCAGGCGAAGTCGATCGCGGCGCAGAAACGGTCCCAGCGTGGTTCCTCGGAGCCGGCGGGCCGCGAGGACCCGACGCCGACCGAGCTGGCCACGCACGAGCAGATCGCGCTGCTCCGCCGCGAGCTGAACGGCCTGGTCGCCGCCTGGCACCACCGGACCGGCCAGCCGCACGGCGTCATCCACAACGACCTTCGCCGCAAGTTGGGCGGGCCCGCGGCCGCCCACGCCTCCTCGATCCAGCTCAAGGAGCGCATCGAGCTGATCCGCGACTGGGCTGCTCAGCGGCGCGCCTGAAGTTCCTGCTCACCACCCCGCCCCGGAGATTCGGGGCGGGGTGGTTTTGCGTGCGCGAGGTCTTGACGAGGTGTGAGCTGGGCTGCAAGCTTCGGTTACCGCCCCGCAAGAAATTAGCAAGACAATGAAAACTCTTGAGGGTCGGCGTCCGCCCCCGCCCACCTGACGGAGGACAACTTCATGGAGTGGAAGAGATCTGCCGGCTGGCGACTGCTGGTCGGCTTGCTCATGGCTGCGCTCGTCGGCGCGGCCCTTGTCCCGGGATCGGCGACGGCAGCCGTCACCGCCAACCTCGGCAAGACACTGTCGGCCTCCAGTTCGCTCGGGGAGTATCCGAGCAGCAACGCCGCCGACGGCAGCCAGAACACGTACTGGGAGAGCAGCAACAACGCGCTCCCGCAGTGGATCCAGGCCGACCTCGGCACGACGCAGGACGTCAACCAGGTGACCTTGAAGCTCCCCGCGTCCTGGGGCGCCCGGACACAGACCATCACCGTCCAGGCCGGCACGAACGGCTCGTCGTTCAGCACGCTCGTCGGCAGTACGGCGTACGCCTTCAACCCCGCCGTGAACAACACGGTCACGATCGACTTCACCACCACGTCCGCCCGCTACCTCCGGCTGGTCGTCACGGCGAACACCGGCTGGCCGGCCGCTCAACTGTCGGAGTTCGACCTTGCCGGACCTGGTGGCGGGCCGGTCGAGCCTCCGGTCGGCACCAACCTCGCGACCGGCAAGCCGATCGAGGCGTCGTCGTCGGTCTTCGAGTTCGTCGCCACGAACGCGAACGACACCAGCGTCAACACCTACTGGGAGTCCAACGGCTTCCCCTCGACGCTGACCGTCAAGCTGGGCGCGAACGCCGACCTCAGCTCGATCGTGGTGAAACTCAACCCCGACCCGATCTGGGGACCGCGGACGCAGAGCATCCAGGTGCTCGGCCGGGAGCAGTCGGCCACGACCTTCACCTCGCTCGTCGCCCGGACCGACTACCAGTTCAGCCCGTCCGGCAACCAGAATTCGATCACGATCCCGGTCAGCGGGCGCTACGCGGACGTCCGCCTGCAGTTCTTCGGCAACACCGGCGCCCCCGGCGGGCAGGTCGCCGACTTCCAGATCTTCGGTACGGCGGCGCCGAACCCGGACCTCGTGGTCACGAACGTCACCTGGAGCCCGGCCGAACCGACCGAGTCCACTCCGATCACCCTGTCGGCCACCGTCCGGAACTCCGGTGTCGCGGCCGCGCCCGCGAGCAGCCTCAACTTCCTGGTCGACGGCTCGGTCGCCGGCACCGCCGCGGTCGGCGCCCTTGCCGCCGGGGCCACCGCCACCGTCACGGCCGGCGCCGGAACCGGTGCCCAAGGCAACCACACGGTCGCCGCGGTCGCCGACCCGGCGAACGCCGTCGTCGAGCAGGACGAAACCAACAACACCTTCCAGTCGCCCACCCCGTTGACCGTCGGCCAGGCGCCCGGCCCGGACCTCCAGGTCACCGGGATCACCACCAACCCGGCCAACCCCGCGCCCGGATCACAGGTCTCCTTCACGGTCGCGGTCAACAACCGCGGTACGGCGGCCTCGGCAGCAAGCGTCACCCGCCTCACCGTGGGCAGCACCACGCTGAACACGAACACGGCCTCGATCGCGGCCGGCGCGACCAGCAACGTCGCGATGACCGGCACCTGGACGGCGACCAACGGCGGCGCCACCGTGACCGGGATCGCCGACGCGACCAACACCGTTGCCGAGACCAACGAAACCAACAACACGCTGAGCCGGTCGATCGTGGTCGGACGCGGCGCCGCCGTGCCGTACACGTCGTACGAGGCGGAAGCGGCCGCGCACAACGGCACGCTGCTCGTCTCGGACGCGAAGCGGACCTTCGGCCACACCAACTTCGCCACCGAGTCGTCCGGCCGCCAGTCGGTCCGGCTGAACTCGACCGGCCAGTTCGTCGAGTTCACCTCGACGGTGCCGACCAACTCGATCGTGGTCCGCAACTCGATCCCCGACTCGGCCAACGGGCAGGGGCTCGAGGCGACCATCAGCCTGTACGTCGACGGCGTCTTCAAGCAGAAGCTCACCCTGTCGTCGCGGCACAGCTGGCTCTACGGCAACAGTGACGGACCGGAGTCGCTGACCAACACCCCGGGCGGAGACGCGCGCCGGCTCTTCGACGAGTCGCACGCGCTGCTCGGCACGTCGTACCCGGCCGGGACGAAGTTCAAGTTGCAACGCGACTCCGGCGACGGCGCGTCGTTCTACATCATCGACATGATCGACCTGGAGCAGGTCGCCCCGCCGCTGACCCAACCGGCCGGCTGCACGTCGATCACGCAGTATGGCGCCGTGCCGAACGACGGGATCGACGACGCTGACGCGATCCAGCGGGCCGTCACCGACGACCAGAACGGCGTAATCGGCTGCGTCTGGATCCCGGCCGGCCAGTGGCGGCAGGAGAAGAAGATCCTCACCGACGACCCGCTCAACCGGGGCCAGTACAACCAGGTCGGGATCAGCAACACCACGATCCGCGGCGCGGGGATGTGGTACTCGCAGCTGTACTCGACCATCGAGCCGCAGAACGCCGGCGGCATCAACCACCCGCACGAGGGGAATTTCGGCTTCGACATCGACAAGAACGTGCAGCTGTCGGACATCGCGATCTTCGGCTCCGGCCGGATCCGCGGCGGCGACGGGAACGCCGAGGGCGGCGTCGCGCTGAACGGCCGGTTCGGCACCGGGACGAAGATCAGCAACGTCTGGATCGAGCACGCCAACGTCGGCGCCTGGGTCGGCCGCGACTACGACAACATCCCCGAGCTGTGGGGACCGGGCGACGGGCTGGAGTTCAGCGGGATGCGGATCCGCGACACCTACGCCGACGGCATCAACTTCGCCAACGGCACCCGCAACTCGAAGGTGTTCGACTCGTCCTTCCGGACCACCGGCGACGACGCGCTGGCGGTGTGGGCGAGCAAGTTCGTCAAGGACCAGTCGGTCGACATCGGCCACGACAACGCGTTCACCAACAACACCATCCAGCTGCCGTGGCGCGCCAACGGCGTCGCGATCTACGGCGGGTACGGCAACAAGATCGAGAACAACCTGATCTACGACACGATGAACTACCCCGGCATCATGCTGGCGACCGACCACGACCCGCTGCCGTTCTCCGGTACGACGCTGATCGCCAACAACGCGCTGTACCGGTGCGGTGGGGTGTTCTGGGGCGAGGCGCAGGAGTTCGGCGCCATCACCCTGTTCCCGGCGAACCTGCCGATCACCGGGGTGACCATCCGCGACACCGAGATCCACGACTCGACGTACGACGGGATCCAGTTCAAGACCGGTGGCGGTGAGATGCCGAACGTCCAGCTCACCAACCTGCGGATCGACACGTCGAACAACGGGTCCGGCATCCTCGCGATGGGCGGCGCCCGCGGCAACGCCGTCCTGAGCAGCGTCACCGTCACGAACTCCCGCGACGGCGACATCGTCAAGGAACCCGGCTCGACCTTCACCTTCACCGGGCAGTAGCCCCTCCCGGTGACCCCCGAGCCTCCGCACGCCCCTGGCGTGCGGAGGCTCAGCCTTGGTTAGGTCGTGTCTGGCACGACCTACTCCGGGCGGTAGACCGCTCGGTTGTCAAGTCCGGGACATGGTCTGGGTGCCGATGACGGCGAGCAGCCGGAGTGCCTCGTCGGAGGGTGAGCCCGGCTCTGCGGTGTAGAGGATGACGCGCTGGTCGCGCTCGGGGACGACCAGGACCTCGCAGACCACGTCGATCCGGCCGACCTCGGGGTGGAAGATCGTCTGGCACATGCTGTGCTGCCGGGACACATCGTGGAACGACCAGATCTTCGCGAACTCCTCGCTGCCCGCCAGCAGGTCCGCGACGAGCCCGGCGATGCCGGGATCGTTCGGGTAGCGGCCGGTCGCCCCGCGCAGATCCGCCGCGGTCGCGAACGCGAAGTCGTGGGTCGCTGTCTCGCCGAACCGCTCCGCCTGCTTGTCGCCGTGCAGGAACCGCAGCCGGAGCAGGTTGCGCTCCTTGACCGGCAGCGCCGAGAAGTCCGTGATCAGCGCGGCGGACAACGGGTTCCAGGCGAGGACGTCGTACTTCGCGTCGAGGACCAGGGCCGGTACGTCGAGACGCGCCACCATCCGGAGGACGCCGACCCGGACGTCGGTCGGCGGGCCTGGCGGCGGACCGGGTTGCTCACCGGCCAGGCGGAACAGGTGGTCGCGCTCGTCGTCGTTCAGTCGCAGCGCCCGGGCGAGGCCGGTGAGCACCGGTCTGGACGGGCGTGGACCGCGGCCTTGCTCGAGCCGGGTGTAGTAGTCGGTGGACATCGTGGCCAGGCTGGCGACCTCCTCGCGGCGCAGTCCGGGGGTGCGCCGGCGCAGGCCCACGGGCAGGCCGACATCGGCGGGCTTCAGCGCCTCCCGCCGTAGCCGTAAGAACTCTGCGAGCTGTCCCCGGTCCATGGACCAAGGATTCCAGGCGCCGCAAACCGTAAACAGGGACTGCCGATCCCAGGTTCGGCCCACTCTGCCTGAGTCCGTTCGGCGGCCGCAGATTGGACCGCATGGACACGAAGATCGCGCTCGTCACGGGCGCCAACAAAGGCATCGGCAAGGAGATCGCGCGGCAGCTCGGGGCGGCTGGGTTCACCGTGCTGGCAGGGTCCCGCGACCTCGCCCGGGGAGCGGCGGCAGCGAAGGAGCTGGTTGCCGAGGGCTACGAAGTGGAGGCGGTGCAGCTGGACGTGACGGACGAGGCGTCAGTGCGGGCCGCGGCTGGCCGGATCGAGGCGGAGTACGGGCGGCTGGACGTGCTGGTGAACAACGCGGCGATCATCCCGCGTGGCGACGACGCGGTGTCCCGCATCGAGGGCGACGTACTGCGGGAGGCGTTCGAGGTGAACGTGTTCGGGCTGGTCGGGGTGACGCAGGCGATGCTGCCGTTGCTGCGGAAGGCGGAGCAGGCCCGGGTGGTCAACATGTCGACTTCGCTGGCGTCGTTCGAGGTGGTCGGCGATCCGGAGTCGCCGTTGTCGACGATGCTGATGCTGGGGTACAACGCGTCCAAGGCGGCGGTGAACATGGTGACCGTGATGCTGGCCAACGAGCTGCGCGGGAGCGGCATCCTGGTGAACGCGGCCGACCCCGGCAACTGCGCGACGGACATGGGCGGCTGGGACGCGCCGCGGACGCCGGAGCAGGGTGCGGCCGTCGCGGTCCGGCTGGCGACGCTGGACGCGGGCGGGCCGACCGGTGAGGTGCAGGCCGAGGAGGGGCGGTTGCCGTGGTGAGCGACCTCCCCGGCGGACGTCAGACCAGAGCGCCGGACGTCATCAGGGCGCCGGACGTCTTCAGGGCGCCCGTAGTCAGACCAGAGCGCCGGACCAGGCGAGGGCTTGTTTGAGGAGCTGGCCGCGGCCGCCTTCGAGGTCGCCCAGCAGGCTCGGCTCGAGGGCTTCCTTCGGGGTCAGCCACGTGAGCTCGAGGGCGTCCTGGCGCGGGTTGCACTCGCCGGTCACCGGGACGACGTAGACGAGGGCGACGGCGTGCTGGCGGGGGTCGTGCAGCGGGCTGATCCCGGGCAGCGGGAAGTACTCCGCGACCGTGAACGGCACCGGGCTGACCGGCAGCCGGGGAAACGCCGCCGGGCCGAGGTCCTTCTCGATGTTGCGCAGCAGCGCGTCGCGGATCGACTCGCCGTGCAGCACGCGCCCTGACACCAGCGTCCGGGTGATCTGTCCGGCGGTCGTGGCCGACCCGCGCAGCAGTACGCCGACATGCTCGATCTGCCCGTTGGCGTCGACACGCGCCGGGACGGCCTCGACGTACAGGATCGGAACCCGGGTGCGGGTCTCCTCGAGCGCGAACTCGGAGAGCCAGCCGGGGTTCGGGTCAGGGGTGCGAAGGGAACTCATGGTGACCATCTTTGCCCACCACCCCACCCCCTGCCCGCCCAGTCCCATTCCCGCGCGTCGCCGCTACGGGCGGAAGGTTGCTCGGTAGCTGGAGGGGCTGAGGCCGAAGGTGGAGCGGAAGCGGCGGGTGGCGTGGCTCGGGTCGTGCCAGCCGACCATCGCCCCGATGGCGGCGATCGGCAACTCGGTCTCGATCAGCAGGCCGGCAGCGCGCTCGGCCCGGAGGCGGTTAAGGTACGCCATCGGTGAGATGCCTGCGGTCCGCCCGAACAGCCGGACCAGGTACCCCGGTGCGAGGTTCACCAGACCGGCCAGCCGGTCCAGCGTCCACGGCTCGTCGATGCTTGCCTCCAGCAATCGCATCGCGTGCTGCACCGCGGGATGGGCCGGCTCAGGCGACTCGCCGCCGCGGACGAGCGCGCCGGACAGCAACCCGAACACGTCCGGACCAAGGTACGCGTTGCGGAGCACGAGCCCGTCGCAGTCGGTGTACCCGTGCCACTCACCCGGCCGGAGCACCACGACCGAGTCCGGTTCGAGCGTGACCTCGCCGGCCGCCGAGAGGTGGATGCCGCGGCCGGCGATCACGACCGCGATCTCGAAGAACGCGTGGCTGTGCGGTGCGACGTCGGCGACCAGTTCGAGGCGTTCACCGGCGACCGGGAGGCGCTGGTCCGCGAAGACCTCACTGCTGAGGACCTTGTGCATTGCCGACCTCCGGAGGTCAGGATCAGTCAAGTTCTGGTCAACTGCTGCCTGTCCTCACCGTCGTGCGTGCCCGAGGCTGGAAGCACCAACCAGGCAACGGATTCCGAGGAGCCGACCGATGACCACCACCGACCCTACGACAGCCGCGCAGCTGGATGAAGAGACCATTTCGGCCTACCGCCGCGACGGCGTCGTCCGGATCCGGAACATCATCAGCGCCGACGAGGCGGCCCGGTTCCGGGACGCGGCCGCGGCGGCGAGCGGGATCGCTGCCGACAACGCGAGCGAGTCGCCGATCTTCAACCAGTACGTCAACATCTGGCGGCAGGACGACGTACTGAAGGAGCTCACCCTGGACCCGCGGCTCGCCGCCGCGGCGACGGCGCTGGCCGGGGTTCCGCTGCGGCTGTGGCACGACCAGTTGCTGATCAAGCCGCCGCACAACGGCGCGGCCACCGAGTTCCACCAGGACGCGCCGTACTGGCCGCACGGTGGCTCGCGGCACTCACTGTCCGTGTGGGTGGCGCTGGTCGACGTACCGGTGGAGCGCGGGTGCATGACGTTCATCCCGGGCTCGCACGACCACCAAGACCTGCGCCGGCAGGACTTGTCCGACCGCGACGACATGTTCCGGGCTGCGCCGGATCTGCGCTGGGAGGAGCGGCTCACGATCCCGCTGCGGGCCGGTGACTGCACCTTCCACAACGCCTATCTGGCGCACTCCGCGACGCCGAACCTGACCGACGACCCGCGGATCGCGCACGTGGCGATCTACGTCGACGCCGAGGCGACGTACACGGGCGCCCGGCACGTCGTCACCGACGGGCTCGGCCTGACCGTGGGCGAGCCGCTCGAGCACGAGCTGTTCCCTCGGTTCTGAGTATTTTCACGCCGTGACATAAGTTGTCAGGGTGCGTCTGCTCACTGACATCCGGCCGTTGAAGGAGTCGCCGGACTTCCGCCGGCTTTGGGTCGGGTCGACGGTGTCCCAGCTCGGCCAGCAGATGACCGCGGTGACGGTGTCGATCCAGGTCTACGCGTTGTCGCACTCGACGTTCGCGGTCGGGCTGGTCGGGCTGTGCTCACTCGTCCCGCTGATCGTGTTCGGGTTGTACGGCGGGGCGATGGCCGACGCGATCGACCGTCGTACTCTCGCACTCGTCTCGTCGGCCGGACTGTGGCTGCTCTCGATGGTCCTGGTGTTGCAGTCCCAGCTGCACTGGAACCAGACCTGGGTCCTGTACGCCGTCGTGGCCTGCCAGTCGGCGTGCTTCGCGGTGAACAACCCGGCGCGGTCGGCGATCATCCCGCGGCTGATCCGGCCCGAGCTGCTGCCGGCCGCGAACACGCTCAGCCAGGCCGCGTTCAACCTGGGCTTCACCGCCGGACCGTTGCTCGGTGCGGCGGTGATCGCCTGGCAGGGGTTCGCGGCGGCGTACCTGATCGACGTGCTGACCTTCACCGCGGCGCTGTACGCGTTGTTCCGGCTGCCGTCGGTGCCGCCGACCGGTGAGGTGCGCCGGGCCGGCCTGCGGTCGGTGCTCGAGGGATTCACCTTCCTGCGGGCGGCACCGGCACTGCTCGCGACGTTTCTGGCCGACATCCTGGCGATGGTGTTCGCGCAACCCCGGGCGCTGTTCCCGGCGGTCGCGGGCGCGTTCTTCGGCGGGGGAGTCCGCACGGTCGGCCTGCTGCAGGCGGCGCCGGCGATCGGGGCGCTGATCGGCGTCGTATTCTCCGGCTGGGTGACCCGGGTACGGCGCCAAGGCGTGGCGATCGTGGTCGCCATCACGGTCTACGCCGCCGCGGTCGGACTCTTCGGGCTGTACCGCACGATCTGGCTCGGGGTCGCGCTGCTCGCACTGTCGGGGGCGGCCGACATGGTCAGCTCGGCGTACCGGAACACCGTCCTGCAGTCGGCCGCGCCGGACGCGATGCGCGGGCGGCTCCAGGGCGTCTTCATCGTCGTGGTCGCCGGCGGCCCGCGCCTGGGCGACTTCGTCGCGGGCACGGCGGCGTCGCTCACCACCCCGACCATCGCCCTCCTCGGCGGCGCCGCCGTCTGCATCGCCGGACTGTTGCTGCTCCTCGCCCGCAACCGCCCGTTCCGGGTCTACGACTCCAGGACGCGGGAGCTGAACTAGCCGCCGGTCACCAGCTTCTTGACGACCGTCGGCCAGGAGTCGACGTCCGGGTTGATCTGCTCCATCGGCTTGTCGTCGACGGTGACCACCTTGCGGTCGCCGAGCGGCTTCTTCAGCTTGTAGGAGGTCAGCGAGACGTTGTCGGTCTCCGGGCAGGGCTGGTTCGCGTCGATCAGGACCACGACCTTGTCCTCCTCCTCGGTGATCCGCAGGTCGGAGGCGCACTCCATAACGGTCCCGATCAGCAGGTCGGCCTCGTCGTACTTGGGCGGGTTCTGGATCCAGCGCAGGTACGTCGGCTTCTTCTTGTGCACCACCTGGTACGCCGGGACCGGTTGCGCGCTGTCCTTGGTCGTCGAACCGGTGCCGTCGCCGAAGAAGGTGCCGTAGATCATCCCGATGCACGGGTCCTCGGCGGCCTCGCCGTGCAGTGCGCCCCATGCGGTGGCCGCCTGGTAGCAGGCGTTCGACTCGCGGTTCAGCTGGATGTTGAAGCCGAGCAGTGCGAGCGCGGCGACGACCAGGAAGCCGGCCAGCATCCGGCGCGACTTGATCTGCTGCGGCCCGAGCACCCCGGCCGGCCGCTGGGCCTGCTCCTGATTCTGCGCTTGATTCTGGGCCTGATTCCGGGCCTGATCCTGCCCTGGATTCTGGGCCGGCTGGGCGTCCTCGGGGAACTGCCGGAACAGGCCCAGGATCGAGCTGGTCCACTGCGGATTGATCAGCGTCGGGATCGCGTACAGCAGGATCAGCCCGATCATCACGGCGATGGCGGGGAGGAGCGCCCAGTAATTTCGCACGGCAGCAAGATACGGGGCCATCGGGCCGTGCCCGAAAAACGGATACGCTTCGGAGGTGCCCGCAGAGACGTCCCAGACCCTCGACCGGGGACTCACCGTCCTCGAGTTGCTGGCGGACGCCCCGGACGGCCTCTCGATCACCGAGCTGGCCGCCGCCCTGGGCGTCAGCCGCACGGTGGTCTATCGGTTGGTGAACACGCTGGAGCTGCATCGGCTGGTCCGGCGTGACAGTGAAGGCCGGGCCCGGCTCGGTCTCGCGGTCCTGCACTACAGCCGGCGCGTTCAGCCCACGCTCCGTGACGCTGCGTTGCCGGTCCTGCGCTCGTTGGCGGAAGACACCGGTGCGACGGCGCACCTGACCGTCGCGGATGGTGACGAAGCGCTCGCCATCGCGGTGATCGAGCCGAGCTGGACCGACTTCCACGTCTCCTACCGGATGGGGTCGCGGCACGCGCTCGACCAGGGCGCCGCGGGGAAGGCGATCCTGGCCGGCCGCCGCAAACCCGACCCGGCCGGCCGGCCGTTCGTCGTCACCTCGGGCGAGCTCCAGGCCGGCGCGCAAGGCGTGTCGTCCCCGGTCCTCGGCGTACCTGGGGTCGAAGCCTCGATCGGCGTGGTCGTCCTCGGCAAGCTCGACCGCGACTTCGTCGGCCCCCGAGTTGCCCGGGCCGCGATCGAGGTCGCCAAGCGACTCGCTTAGGCGGACCCCCACCCCATCACAATCGCTCCTCGAGCGGTGCCGCAGGCGGGGAGTCCGCTCGCCGGCCCGCATTGTGATGGCCTGGGCGTTCGGCAACCGCCTCGACCAGGGGCAGGACTCGGTGCGGGATCTGCTCGGCCAGCGCGATCACCGTCGAGGCTCGCTGGATGCCGCGGACGATGACGACCTGGTCGATGACGCGCTGGAGGTCGGCGTTGGAGCGGGCCACGATCCGGCACCAGAGATCCTCGGCGCCGGTGATCGTGTGGACCTCGAGGACCTCCGGGATCCGGGCCAGCGCCTCGGCGACCGCGGTGTGGCCGGAGCCCTGCTCGATCTGGAGAGTGGCGAACGCGGTCACCGGGTAGCCGATCGCGGTGGTGTCGATGTCCGGCCCCCAACCGCGGACCACGCCGTCACGTTGCAACCGGTCCAGCCGCGCCTGCACCGTGCCACGCGCGACCCCGAGCCGCCGCGACGCCTCCAGCACGCCGACCCGCGGCTCGGCCGCGAACAACGCCAGGATGCGGGCGTCCAGCGCGTCCACCGACATAACTTGCCTCCATCAATGGTCACCCTGACCAAATAGTCCAGCAACATCTGCACGATACTGCACAACCTGCCCAGTCAAACAGGGATGTGTTGCGCAACCTGTCCCGCCGCAGCAGGCTCATCGGCACGAACCCGAACCGGGAGGACCACGATGACCAGCACCGACCTCACCCCCGCAGAGCTCGACGCCGATCTCGACCTCGACCAGTTGAAGCAACTCGTCGGCCTGGTGCCGTACGACGAGAGCACCGACCCGTTCCCCGTGCACGCGATGGACGCCGTGGTGTTCGTGGTCGGCAACGCCACCCAGACCGCGAAGTACTACCAGCTCGCGTTCGGGATGGACCTGGTCGCGTACTCCGGCCCGGAGACCGGCAACCGGGACAGCAAGGCGTACGTGCTCAAGGCTGGCTCGGCCCGCTTCGTCATCACCGGCGGGGTCAGCCCGAAGAGCCCGCTGCTCGACCACCACCGCCGGCACGGCGACGGCGTGGCCGACCTCGCGCTCGAGGTCCCGGACGTGGACAAGTGCATCGAGCACGCCCGCCGGCAGGGCGCCGTCGTACTCGAGGAGCCGAACGACGTCACCGACGAGCACGGCACCATCCGCCGGGCCGCGATCGCCGCGTACGGCGACACCCGGCACACGCTGATCGACCGGAGCAAGTACTCCGGCCCGTACCTGCCCGGGTTCGTGGCCGCCAGCACCCAGGTGACTCGGCCGGAGGGGCACCCGAAGCGGCTGTTCCAGGCCGTCGACCACGTGGTCGGGAACGTCGAGCTCGGCAAGATGGACGAGTGGGTCGGGTTCTACAACAAGGTGATGGGCTTCGTGAACATGGCGGAGTTCATCGGCGACGACATCGCCACCGACTACTCCGCGCTGATGAGCAAGGTGGTGGCCAACGGCAACCATCGGGTCAAGTTCCCGCTGAACGAGCCGGCCATCGCGAAGAAGAAGTCGCAGATCGACGAGTTCCTGGAGTTCTACGACGGCGCCGGCGCCCAGCACATCGCGCTCGCCACCAACGACATCCTGCGCACCGTCGACATCATGCGGTCCAACGGCGTCGAGTTCCTCAACACGCCGGACTCGTACTACGACGACCCGGAGCTGCGAGCCCGGATCGGCAAGGTCCGGGTGCCGATCGAGGACCTGAAGAGCCGCGGCATCCTGGTCGACCGGGACGAGGACGGCTACCTGCTGCAGATCTTCACCAAGCCGATCGGCGACCGGCCGACGGTGTTCTACGAACTGATCGAGCGGCACGGCTCGCTGGGCTTCGGCAAGGGCAACTTCAAGGCCCTCTTCGAAGCCATCGAACGCGAACAAGAACGCCGCGGCAACCTCTGACCCCCGACCCGTTTCAGCGGATATCCCCGTGTGTTGTGGGTTCTCCCCTCGTCGGCAAGGGGAGAACCCACACGCGCGGGGGATATCCCCTGGTGCGCGATGGGCGGTTAAGCGGTTGCCTGTTGCTGGGTGCAACTTATTACGGCGTGTCGCCGTCCGATTACCGGAATGACTGTCAAGGCAGGGGCCGTTCGGCTAGTGTGCCCGGTGAGTGTGCGTCGGGACGGTTATGGTGCTAGGCATACATTAGCTTAGCAGGGGGAGTCCCAGCCATGACGCAGTTCCAGCAGCACCCGGCCGAGCCGCA
>NZ_JBITHV010000022.1:0-76724 GCF_044458365.1 Kribbella sp. NPDC050470
CGAGAAGGAGCCGGATGGTGGTGTGGGTGGCTTGGTCGCCGGTGACGGTGGCGACCAGCCGAGCGCCGTACCGGTCGTACTTGGTGTGGTAGGCGGTGTCGATGTCGGTATGGAGCGGGTCGTCGGCGGTCAGGCGGGTGAAGTCGACGTCGCGTTCCACGCCGCCGGCCCGGATGCGTCCACGGCCGGCGGCGACCGCCCGCCGGAACCAGGGGTTGTCGGTGCCGTAGGCCGAACGCACGTAGATGCTGGTGCCGACGGCGACGGTCCACATGGTGATGTAGCGCCGCAGGGTGCCGTCCTTGCGGTACGAGGCCAGCTTCAGCTCGGTGGCGCCGCCGATCCGGGTCAGCTCGTCGGGCGTCCAGCCGTTCTGGGTCACGTCATCTCCTCCTTCGCGGGCCTGCTTCACGGCCGGACCAGGACCTGGAGGGCCTCGCGGTCGTCCATCGCTCGGTAGCCGGCCGCGATCTCGTCGAGCGCGACTTCGCGGTCGAAGACCTTGCCGTGGTCGACGGTTCCATCGAGCACGGCGGGCAGCAAGGTCTCGATGTAGGCGCGGGCCGGGGCGGGACCGCCGGTGAGCGTGATGTTGGGTCCGAACAGGCTGCCGAATCCGACCGGGGCGGCCTCGTACTGCGGTACGCCGACCCGGCTGATGACACCACCTGGCCGGACGACACCGACGGCCTGCTCGTAGGCGGGCATGTGACCGACAGCCTCGATGACCACGTGGGTGCCATCGCCTCCGGTCAGCTCGCGGACCTTGGCGATGCCCTCCTCGCCCCGCTCGGCGACGACATCGGTGGCGTGACCGTGGTCCGCGGGTTGACGTTCGCCTTGATTGCGGCGTGGTAGCCGGTCCCGTACACGTCGGACAGCGTCAGCAAGGACGGGATCAGCGCGGACGTCTCCTCGACCGGTACTGCGACAAGCGTGCCGTCGGCGAGCGGGACCCGGACCGCCTCGGCCTGTCCGCCGCCGACCCCGGCACTGTTCCAGAATCCGCCGCACCGGCAGGAGGTGTGCAGTCGCACCACGCGCACGATCGCGTCCGTCGGCTCCTTGACGATCGGATCCGGCACGTCCACCACCAGAACGTCGCCGGCGCCGTACATGTAAGTCGCTCGCATCGAAACTCCTTGCTCAGTGCTGGGTGAACACGTCTCTGGCGACCGTGATCGCGGACATCGCCCGCGGCCAGCCGGCGTAGAACGCCAGGTAGATGATCGCTTCCTTGAGCTCGCTCTCGGTCAGGCCGTTCTTCTCAGCTCGGGCGCCCGGTCACGGTTGCTCCTGGTTGTACTCGGGATCGGTCACGTGATCGCCCCAGGTGGTCTCCGGGCCGTCGCCGGCGCCTTCCCAGATGGCCAGATGGGTCATGAAGTGGGCGTCGGCGGCGCCGTGCCAGTGCCACTCGCCGGGTGGGGTATGCACGGTGTCGCCGGGTCGCATCACGATCACCTCGCCACCGCGCGCCTGGACCAGGCCGACCCCCTCGGTCACGTGCAGTGTTTGTCCGACCGCATGCTTGTGCCACGCAGTACGCGACCCCGGTGCGAAGTGCACGGAGTTGACCCGCACCCGCGACGGCTCCTCACCGCGGTAGATCTGGTCGAACCAGACCTCACCGGTGAACCACTCCGCCGGCCCTCTACCGGTCGGTGCCTTCGACAACTTCTTCGCCACGAATCGTTCCTTCCTTCGAAGTCAGCACGGTGATCAAGCACAGCACCAGCAGCCCGCCGGGGTGGGACGGGGTCGGGGAGTCACGGTCCCAGTGAAGGGGTATCGGCGCTGTTGTGGGAGGACCTGCTGATCCAGGTACTGGCAGTCCCTCCTTCGCCGGCTCGGCGCCCCCTACCGTGGAGGCATGGACAACCGAGCAGAGGTCCGCGAGTTCCTCTCGTCGCGCCGGGCCCGGCTCACCCCCGAGCAGGCAGGCCTACCGGCGGACGGCGGGAATCGCCGTGTCAAGGGCCTCCGCCGCGAGGAAGTGGCGATGCTGGCCGGCCAGCGTCCTGGAAGTCCTCGAGGCCATCACCGAAGCCCCCGCCTGGGTCCGCAACGCCCGCCACGACCACCTCGCCGCGAACCGGCTGGACGTCGCGTTGTACGCGCCGATGCTCGCCGACCCCCGACGGCCCGCTGGGCCGCCCACAACGTCCGCTTCCACCGCACCGGCCGGAAGAAACTCCACCACCCCGCCGTCGGCGACCTGGACCTCAACTTCGAAGCCATGGAGCTGCCCTCCCACCCCGGCCTCACCCTGCTCGTCTACACCGCTCCCAAGAACACTCCTACCGCCGACAACCTCAAGCTGCTGAGCGCCTGGGCGGCCACCACTCAGGTCGGGTCCTGATCGAGTGGTTTGTCCGGGGTGGCCAGGAATCGTGTGGGGTCGCCGCCGGCGCTGGCGGTTGAGGCCAGCCACGCCTGCAGGCCCGCGGGGTCGCGGCGCTCGAGCTCGTCGAGGCATCGCTCGCGCGCCTTCACGATGCGCAGGCGGGCTGACAAGGTTGCCGCTTGGCTGAGTGCTTGGTAGCTCTCATGCCACTCCCGGCACAGCTGCCGCGTGCTGACGGGAACCCGCGAGGGTGCCGAGTGACGACCGAGCCGGCGCAGACACCACTCGATCGCCCACGGTGAGCTCGCACCCAGCAGCACGAGGAGATAGGCCGCACCCTCATGAAGTACGGCGGCCAGTCCGAGAACGCCGAAGATCGCGAGACAGATGGTGACTGGTCGCAGTACGGAATGCGGCGTGACAGGCGCGCGCCTGCCCGCGACCACACCGGCCGCGGCAGTCGTGAGCGTGAGGACGACCGCCACGAACACCACCGGGACCCACAGCTCTCCAGGCAGCAGGACGGCACCGGCCGCTACTCCGGCTGCGAGGATGACGCAGCAGAGCCCTCGCCAGATCATCCGATAGACCGTCATCCGGCGGTCGCCTCGGCGACTCGCCCGTACTCCTGCCAGCCCGTCAGCAGATGCTCGGCGAACAGGTTGTCCACCACCACCGAGCACCGGGCGCCGAACAGTACGTCGGCAATCGCGTCGGGATGCTGTTGCACGTAGCTCGCGCAGAGGTCGTGGGCGGCGATCTGCTCGTGGACGGCGTCGGCTTCGACGTGTTCCGTGAAGTAGCGAGCCTGCTCATCCGACGCGCCGAGTCTCGCGGCGCCGGCGGCGTACTGGCGGTTGGGAAGCGTCGAGGTCATCTCGAGTGCGGCCAAGTGCCCGAGGAGCGCGGGCGTCCAGCGGCGATGGACCGCGAACAGCGACATCACGTTCGACACCGCCAGCGTGACCGCCGGGACCTCCGGGACGTAGTGGCCGTAGCTGTCGTCGAGTCCGAGCCAGCGCATCGTCGTACGGAACAGCTCGGAATGCATGCGCTCCGGGCGACCACCGCCGTACTCGTCGGACTGGATCTCGACCAGCGCCGCCTTGGCAGCACCGTCCAGGCGCGGGATGCCGAACGTGTGCGGGTCGGCCTCCTTGAGTTGGTAGACGGACCGGTTGAGCACGAACTGCCGGAACTGCTCCACCGTCGCATGCCGACGCAGGTACGGCGCCAGTCGCGGACCATCATCGGCGTCGAGCACAGCGCGCAACTGCTGTGCTACCGGTCGATCGGTCGGCAGGATCCGGCAGTTGCCCTCCAGCCAGCCGATCCAGGGCCGCTCCAACTCGGTGCGGAACGCGATGACGACCGGATCCCACTGGTGATCGGGGTGTACGCCGTCGAAGCCGCGGTACTGCAGTTCGTACGCGACCCAGAGGGCGAGCTGGAGATCGTCGTCGTACGGCCGGCCGGACGTCCCGACCTCAGGCGCTGCGTTGTCTTGTCCGGTGAGCCGGTCGTTCAGCCAGGCGCTGAGCGGCCCACGTGGCGGTGGTAGCTGCATGCGCGAACCGGTACCCGGCGGATAACGGCCGCGAATCAGGGTGGGTACCGCCTGTTCATGACCTCGAAGGACGAGCGCCCGGCCGAGATCCGCGCGTACCCCGACGGCCCGCTCCTGGTCCGCGGCGACTTCCAGCTCCTGGACGAGAACGGCGATCCGATCCCGGCCCAGCGCCGTACCATCGCCCTCTGCCGCTGCGGCCGCACCGGCATCCCACCCCTCTGCGACGGCACGCACACCCTCCCCCGTCCAACCGCCTCCCGGTGAAGACCATCATCAACACCGCGTAACCGCCCGACGGTTGATCGGCGCCCGCAACAATCCAGCTACGAAGTCGTCGCCTCCGCGCCGCCGCGAAGCTGATCCCGCCGCCGCTCGAGGACCTCGAGCACCGCGCCCCGCTCCCCATGGTTGCGCTCGTACCCGATCAACTGCTCCACCTGCTGAAGATCAAGCGTCCCGATCCGCCCCGCCAACGCCCCAGCCGGCACTCCCTCGAACTCCGGCAACGGCAAAGACCCACGCCCGCTGGTCACAAAGCCCTCCTCTCCTCCGCGAAGGCCCCCAGTACCCACTGACCAAACGGCCGACCACTGCTTAACTGGGGAGTGGGGCCGCCTCGGCGTTGTCTGTGGTGGGTGGGGTCATGCGTGCCTCCTCCGGATCACCGACGACCAGATCCACGACCGCTTCAGGGAGAACTTCTTCAAGGTCCGCGACGCCGCCGCCCTCACCTGGCAGACCAGCAAGTACGAAACCCCCAGCGACCACAACTTCAACTGCAAGTAGTCCTGGTCCTCAGCCTTTCAGGCCGGTGGTGGCGACTCCTTCGACGATGCGTTTCTGGAAGACGAGGAAGATGACCACGACGGGGACGAGGGCGATGACGGACATCGCGAACATCGGTCCCCACAGTGATGCGCCGCCCATGTTGTCCATGAAGCCGCTGAGCGCGACCGGGACGGTCTGCTTGGCCGGGTCGGTGAGGTAGATGAGCTGCCCGAAGAAGTCGTCGTACGTCCAGACGAAGGTCAGGATCGCGGTCGTCACCATCGCCGGGGTGAGCAGCGGCAGGATGATGTGCCAGTAGATCCGGGCCGGGCCGCACCCGTCGATGACGGCAGCCTCGTCCAGCTCCTTCGGGAGGCCGCGGATGAACTGGACCATCAAGAAGATGAAGAACGCGTCGACGGCGAGGAACTTCGGCACGGTCAACGGCAAGAACGAGTTGACCCAGCCGGCCTGGAAGAACAGGTAGTACTGCGGGATCAGCAGCACCTGGTGCGGCAGCATGATGCTGCCGAGCATGACCGCCAGAGCCGCGCCGCGGAACCTGAAGCGCAGCCGGGCGAATGCGTACGCCGCCATCGAGCAGGACAGCACGTTGCCGACG
The DNA here is from genome assembly GCF_044458365.1 of Kribbella sp. NPDC050470. Taxonomy (NCBI): domain Bacteria; kingdom Bacillati; phylum Actinomycetota; class Actinomycetes; order Propionibacteriales; family Kribbellaceae; genus Kribbella; species Kribbella sp. NPDC050470. The sequence continues at coordinate 5,308 of NZ_JBITHV010000022.1, forward strand.
ACGCAGACGCAGGCGACCAGGAACGAGTTGACGATCGCGGCGCCGAACGAGTTGCCGGCGCCTTCCCAGCCGGTCGCATAGTTGGACAGGTCCCACGACCGCGGGACCAGCGAGGTGGTGGTGAAGATGTCGCCGGCCGGCTTGAGCGAGCTGCTCAGCATCCAGGCGACCGGGTAGAGCATCAGGACCACCCCGCACAGCAGTACGGCGTGGCGCGCCCAGGCGAAGCGGCGGCGGTCAGTGTTCGTCGTCATAGAAGACCCAGTAGCGTGAGAAGAGGAAGTTGACGGCGGTGATCGCGGCGATCCCGACCAGCAGGACCCAGGCGATGGCGGAGGCGTAGCCCATCTTGACTCGACGAACGCGGCCTTGTAGAGGTACAGGCTGTAGACGAGCGTCGACTCGGCCGGACCGCCTTGGCCGTCGCCGACGACGTACGCCTGGGAGAAGGTCTGGAAGGCCCCGATCACCTGCATGACGAGGTTGAAGAACAGGATCGGCGTCAGCAGCGGCAGAGTGACCCGGAAGAACCGGCTGACCGTCCCGGCCCCGTCCACGCCGGCCGCCTCGAGCAGGGTCCGCGGGATCTGCTGCAACCCGGCGAGGAAGATCAGCATCGGCGTGCCGAACTGCCAGACGGCGAGCGCGACCAGGGTGTAGATCGAGTAGTCGGGGTTCGAGACCCAGCTCGGCGCGTCGATGCCGAACGCGCCGAGGAACTGGTTCACGACCCCGTCGCCGGTGAACAGCTGTCGCCACATGATCGCGACCGCGACACTTGCCCCCAGCAACGACGGCAGGTAGAACACGGCCCGGTAGAACGACAGGCCCCGCAGCTTGGTGTTCAGCACCATCGCGACGGCGAGCGCGATCGCCAGCTTCAGCGGCACCGACAGGCCGACGTAGACCAGCGTCACCTTGATCGACTGCAGGTACGTCGCATCGTCGGTCAGCAGCTCGCTGTAGTTCTGGCCGCCGATCCAGTGCGGGCTGCCGAGCAGTCCGAAGTCGGTGAAGGAGAAGTACAGCGAGGCCGCCATCGGGCCGAGCGTCAGCAGGACGAGGCCGAGCAGCCAGGGCGTCAGGAACAGCGCACCCCAGCGGCCCTCCCGACTCCGTCCGGCGGTACGTCGTTCGCCCGGTGGCGGACTGCTGTCCCCGCTTTCCGGGGCCGACGTGTCCGGTTCGCGAGCTGTCACTGTCGGCATCTGCTCAGCCCTTCAGCGCCTTGGTCGCGTCGGCGATCAGGCTCTTGGCCGCCTCGGCGACCGACATCTTGCCGAAGGCAACCTTGTCGGCGAACGTCTGGAACGCGCCCGACACGTCGCCGCCGCCGGCCGGGAAGACGACGTTCTCCAGCGGCGTCTGATGCTTGTCCACCAGCGCGAGGTGGGTGAACTCGCGGGCCTGGTCCGGAGTCGCCGACGACTCGACCGCGGCACGGTTCTCCGGGTTGTTCGGGACGCCGAGCTGAGTCCTGATCAGCAGGGCCGCGTCCGGATCGTTGACGAGCCCGTCGAGGATCTGCGCCGCCTTCTCCGGGTTCTTGCTCCGGCCGTAGACGGCCCAGACGCGGGACGGCCGGATGTAGGCTCCGGGCCGGTCGCCCTGCGGGTAGGTGGTGGAGCCGAGCGGGCGCCCGGCGAGGGTCTGGTTGGACAGGATGCGGTTGGAGAAGTCGAAGTTCATCGCGGCCTTGCGCTTGACCAGGTTGTTGTTGTTGAAGTCGGCGGCCGCCGTGACCTCCGCGGGCACGGCGGCGCCGGTGTCGCGCAGCCGCTGCCACAGCGTCCAGAAGGCGACGAGATGGTCCTCGGTGAAACCGAGCGCGCCGTCCGGGGTGAAGAGCTCGGCGCCGTGGCCGCGCGCGTAGACCTGGAAGGTCTGCAGATCCCGGCTCGCGTCGCTCGTGCCGTACGGCTTGCGCGCGTTGGCAGCCGACACTTCGGTCGCGATCCTGGTGAAGTCGTCCCAGGTCCAGGCCGGGTCGAGCGTGGTGATCCCGGCCTTCGCGAACGCGGCCTTGTCGTACAGCAGGCAGAACGAGTTCACGCCGGTGCCGATGCTGTACTGCTTGCCGTCGACCTGTGCGCCCTTGAGCAGCTGCTGGTCCCACTCCCCGGTCCGGATGGTGCCCGGCAGGTACTTGCCGAGGTCCAGGGCGGCGTTGCTCTTCACGTAGTTGCCCAGGTCGATCGTGTTCGCGAGGAAGATGTCGGGCCCGTCACCACTCGCGATCTGGGTCCGCACCTTGGTGAAGAACGCGGCGTCGCCGCCGAACTCGGACTGGACGGTGACACCGGTCAGCTTGGACTGGATCCTCTCCAGCGCGAGGCCGACCTGCTTGGTGCGCTCGGCGTTCCCGTCGTACGCGACCCGGATCGTCACCGTGCCGCCGCTACCCGATCCGGAGCCGCCACAGGCGGTCAGGAGGCCGGATCCCAGCGCGAGGCCGCCGAGCTGCAGGACTCGCCGCCGGGAGATGTGTGCTGCCATGTCGAAGTTCCTTCCACTTTTCAGGAGAACGTGAGGTGCAGGTAGGGCCGGTTGCCGGCCGCCTCTTTGCTGGTGACGCCGGTGTGCGGGCCGTAGCTGGGAACGGTCGAGGCGACGGCGAGGCTGATGGGCCGGCCGCTGTCGATCCGCGAGCGGACGTATTCGGTGATGTCGGCCGTGCGCCAGGCGGCTGTGCCGTCGAGGGCGAGGGCGCCGAGCTGGGCGCCGAGCGGCGGGCGGTTGTTCCAGGTCAGCGTGGACTCGGTCCAGTCGCCGTCCACCGCGTACACCCCGTTGACCGTCGAGGTGGCCGTTCCGTCGTCGATCCCGCCGTACAGCTGCAATGTGGCGGACGCGATCGTGCCGCGGACCGCGGACGGGTCGAACGTCAGGTAGGCGACTCGGTCGAAACCGCTGTTCAGGCCCGGGTTGTTGCGTACTTCGAGGGCGGCCGCGTTGCCGTACGTCGTACCCGCGAAGGAACCGTTGCGCACGAAGCTGTCGGCGGTCACGTCGACCCGCGACGGGTCGATCACCTTGATCGGCGTGCGCGCGACCTTCAGCACCGGCGGCGCCGTGACCATGGCGGCGATCGACGTGGTGCCACCCGCTGTGCCGGTGACCCGACCGTTCCCGTCCACGTCCGCCACCGTGGGGTTGCTGCTGGCCCACGTGATCGCCGCGGTGGTGAGGTCTGCGGGCCGGCCGTCGGTGCGGCTCCCGGTCAGGGAAAGTTGCGCGCTGCTGCCGAGAGTGAGCTCAGGCGGCGCAGCGAGGGCGACAGTTCCCAGTACGACGGGCCGCGGTGGAGCATCGGCGTTCGCGTCGGCAGTGCTCCCGTACAGGCGGACCTCGAGGACGCTGTTGTAGTTGCTGGCGGAGTTGCCATGACCGACGAGCCGCACATACCTGGCAGTCGCTGTCGGGAGGCCGTAGACCTCGAGGTCGTCCGTAGTCCCGGACGACACGACGCCGGCCCGGGCGGTCCGCCAGGTCACGCCGTCGCTTGAGGTCAGCAGGTCGAACTTCGCGGTCCGCCGCGCTCCGTTGTAGAAGGCCACCGCGACCGCGCCGACGGAGCGTGCGCGACCCAAGTCGTAGGTGATGTGCTCCCCGTCCCCCGCAGCGGACCATCGGGTCGCCAGACTCCCGTCGACCGTGTTCGGCGCGGCGTTGCCGTCGTCGCTGCTGGCCCTGGCCGACGCGACCGGATACGACCGGCCGGCCTTCCCTGGCTGCCGAAAGTGGATCTGGTACGACGGTCCGCGCCGCCCGGACCGATACGTGCTGACAGTGGCGACCCCCGACACGCCCGCGGCCTGGGAGACGACTGCAACCACGTCCGACTCGGTCGAGGCGAGGACCTTCGGTGCACTGCTCGCGGTCCAGGGCAGGGTCACGTCGTACCGGTAGCGACCGGGTTCGAACTCGGTCAGCTGCTTGCCGCCGACAACGAGCGCCTTGAGGGGTGCCGAAGCCGCCGAACCCGTGTCCCACGACGCCAACGGTGAGATCGTCGGCGCGGCCGGTGGTTGCTGTTCGGTGGCCAGCGGGACCGCGCGGAGTGCGACGGTCGCATTGCTGACATCAGGAATGTTGACAATCAGCTTGCGGACACCGGACTGCGGGTTCTGTCCGGACGGCGCGGGGCTGCCGGCCAACGGGGTCGCGTCGCCGACCAGGATTCGCGCGCTCGAGGGCGCCAGCAACTGGACCCACAACCGCTGACCGCCCCGGTACAGGGTGGCGGACCGCCCGTCGGCCGCGACCACGACGTCGGCGCGAGTGTGCAGGAAGGACCAGTAGTCCGTCGGCTGGCCGGCCTGGACCTCGTCCTGGATCAGTACCTGCCTGCGGTCGTCGAAGAGCTTCACCCCGCGTTGGGCCCGCTGCACGGTCCCGCCGTACATCCCGGTGAGGTCGGTGATCTCGTGCCACTGCTGTGCGGTCGATCCGGTCTCGACGACGGGCGCGCCGTTGGTCAGCGCCGTCTGCGGGTTCGGGCCGCTGCCGAGCTGCATGGTGTTCTGGCCCTCGGCCCGCGCGACGTAGTAGTCCCACCGTCCGCCGGCGTTCTTCCTCCAGTCGAAGTACCCGGGCAGGCTGTAGCTGTCACCGCCGAGATCGTCGAACCAGCGGACGCCGTTCGCGTCCATCACGAGGTCGCCGGCATCCAGGTTCTCGTGCGCGACCACCTGGTCGTAGCCGGCGCGGAGTCCCTTCGTCGCCACCGAGACGGCGTACGGGTCGCCCCACGCACTGCGGGCCGTGGCCACCTCGGCGCCATGGAACGTCCAATCGGTCCAGCCGGGATGCGTGACGCCGGTCGTGCGGCTCGGGTCGTACCAGAGAATGTCCAGTGGGCTGGCCGATCGATCCGCCCGCGCGGCCTCCCAGGCGGCCAGGTACGAGCGGTTGTACCGGCTCGCCAGCCACATCATCGAGGGCAGGTGCCAGCCGGACGTGACGGCGCCGAACAGGTCCGTGCCGCCGTCACCGAAGTTGAACACCTCGCCACCCGCACCCGTGACCTGGATCGGGAAGTCACCGGTGATGGACAACCCCGGCAGCGCGGACAGGCCGAAGTCGGTCCCGACCGCGGTCTTGAACGCAGCCAGGTACTGGACCAGGTACTCCGTTCCGTACGCCCAGTAGACCGGACTTTCGGCGTACCCACCGCCGGGGTTGTACTCGCTGATGCCGTTCTGGATCGAGGTGATGCTCTTGCGCAGCACCTGATCGGCCAGCTCCGGACTCTCGTCACCGATCGCCAGCGCACCCAGGGCGACCGCGTTGCAGACGAGGTTCCAGTTGTGCGTCTGCGTGTAGAAGCTGGCCGGCTGCACGTAGACCGTCAGCGCCGGCTGGAGCGCCTTGGTCTCGATCGCCGTGCGGATCGTCGCCCGCTGGGCGGCGGACAGGTAGTCGTACAGCCAGTCGTAGCCGACGGCAACCGCATTGGTCATCTCGCCGACGTCGAGGAAGTGCGACGGATTCCAGTCCGGGAACGCCGAGGCCGCGAGCAGTTCCTCGGCCGCGCGGGCGGCGTACCGGCTGTCACCAGTCAGCCGGTACACCAAGGCCAGCGAGTAGACCCGGCGCTTCACCTCGCGGCTCGTGTCGACGCTGTTGGGTGGCGACTTCGGCGTCGTACCAAGGGCCGCGTCTGCGTCCTTGCGCACCTTGGCGAACCAGCGCTGCAGCCTGGTGTCGGTCTGCAGGCGCCCGCTCGCCGTCGTGAAGTCGGCCTGGCGGGCGAGCAGGCGGGGATGCTGCGGGGTCAGGAGCGCCACCACGCTGTCGGGTGGCTCGATGGCGGCAGGCGCGGCCGTGGCCTGGGGCCCGAGGTTTGCGGCGAGGGCGAGGGCCGTGGCGAGACCGACGGCAGTCAACCGCCGGCCGAGGTGAGTGAGGTGGGACCGCATGGCACGACCTTTCGTCGAGGGATCGGGACGGCTCTTCATCCGCGATCTGCCGAGAAAGTTAAAACGGTTTCACACCCGGGTCAAGAGCCAGTGACGGTCAACTGCAAGCGTTTTCCATCGCATGAGGCGTCCAGAGTGCTAGGGTTTGGTACACCGATTTAACCGACTCGAGGAGCGGCGCATGAGCGATGGGCGGCCGAGCATCCGGGACGTCGCGGCCCGGGCCGGCGTCTCCGTCACGACCGTCTCCCGGATCCTGAACGGCAGCTATCCCCCGGCGCCCAAGACCCGGGACAAGGTGATGCGGGCCGTCCAGGAGCTCGACTACGTCGCCAACCCGCACGCCCGCGCCCTGACCCGCCAGGGCACCGGCACCATCGCACTCGTGGTCATGATGCTCGACGACGGGTTCCTGATGAATCTGGTCGAGAGCATCGCCACGGGGGTCGCCGAGGCCGGCAAGCTGTGCCTGATCGGCACCAGCGGAGGCGATCTCGACCGCGAGCTCGCCGTACTGCGGCAGATGCACGCCCAGCACGTCGAGGCGATCATCCTCGTCGGCGCCGTGGTCGAGAGCGACGAGTACCGCGAGCGGATGAGCGCCTTCGCCGCCCAGCTCAGACAGTCCGGCACTCGTCTGGTGCTGTGCGCACGGCCGCCGATCGACCCCAGCTTCCAGGACGCCTCGGTCGAGTACGACAACGAGGGCGGGGCGTACGCCGCCACCAGCCACCTGCTGTCCCGCGGCCACCGCAGGATCCTGCTCCTCGGCGGCCCCGACGGCCAGAGCATCACCACCCGGCGATCCATCGGCTACCGCAACGCCCTGCGCGACCTGGGCGGCGACCTCGACCCCAGTCTGGAGATCCACCCCGCGTGGAACCGCGAGAGCGGCTACGCCCGGATGCGTGAGCTCCTCGACGCGGGCCCGCCCGCGTTCACCGGCGTACTCGCACACACCGACCACGTCGCCGCCGGCGCCATGCAGGCACTGCGAGACGCCGGCCTCCGGGTCCCGGACGACATCTCGGTCGTGGGTTTCAACAACGACTCCTTCGCCGCCGACCTCCAGCTGACCACCGTCCACATCCCCGCCCGCGAGCTCGGCCGCACCGCCGCCGCCCTGGCCATAGCCCCCTCCCCCACCGAACCCCACACCACCCTCGGCACCCACGTGGTCATCCGCGACACGGTCCGCGCTGTTCGCCGATGATCGGCAGGTGACAGCAGTCGACGAAACTCCGGTTGAATTCGTCCGGAGGCTTGTCGGAAAAACCCGCGGTTCCTACAGTGCGCTCATGCCGAGTCGCGCCGGAGTTCAAGCCTTCGTCCGGCGAACTCATGAGGAGCGGGTCCTGGGCGCCCTCCGGGAGGGCGGAGCGATGAGCAGGGCCGAGATCGCGGAAGTGGTCGGGCTGTCGCGGTCGACGCTCTCGGAGATCACCGGCAGCCTGCTGCTCCGCGGCGCCATCGTGGTCGTGGACACCGACGCGGGGCGCCGCACGGGCAGCGGGCGGCCGGCCGAGCGACTGGCACTCGACCCGGGCTCCGGCCAGTTCATGGGCGTCGACTTCGGCCATCGGCGGGTGCACGTCGTGGTGGCAGACGCCTCGCACGAGATCCTCATGTCGGGATCGGCGCCGTACGAGAGCGACACCGCCTGGCCGGCCCGGATCGAGCGGGCGTTCGGGCTGATCGATCGGCTGAGCTCCGAGGCGCGTGTTCACCTCGGCGCCCTGCAGGGCATCGGGATCGGCGTGCCCGGCCCGCACCCAGGGCCTCCGACCGCCAGGCCGCGCCACGTCGGCGACTCGGCCGGTCGTGGTTCCGCCGACGGTGTGGACGCCGCCTTCGTTCACCGCTTCGACGCGCCGGCGATCGTCGACAACAACACCAGGCTGGCCGCGCTGGCCGAGGCCATCAGCGGCGACGACCCGGTCGAGGATCTCATCTACGTGCGCCTCGGCGACGGCGTCGGCGGCGGCCTGGTGGTAGGTGGCCGACTGGTCACCGGCTCGGACGGCCTGGCCGGCGAGCTCGGTCACGTGACAGTGCAACCGGACGGTCGGCAGTGTCGCTGCGGCAAGCTCGGCTGCCTCGAGACTGTTGCATCCGTTCCGGCCATCCTCGCCGCCTGTCGGGCCGGCGGCGTACTGGTCGACAACCTCGACGACCTGCAGGCAGCCGCCGCGCACCCGAGCCCGGTCGTCGAGCAGGTACTGCGGACTGCGGCGGCCGCGGTTGGCCGAGTCGCTGGACGGTCCGCGATGGCGCTGAACCCGGCCAGAATCGTGATCGGCGGCGGGATCACCCGGGTTGCGCCGGTCATCGTTCAGCAGGTCACCGCCGCGGTCGCCGACGAACTGTTTCCCAGTGGCGTCACTCCCCCGTCCGTCCGGGCCGCCGAGCTCGCGGAGGAGGCCGGCGCAGTCGGCGCACTGGCAGCCCTGTTCCACAACAGCCCACTACTGGTCGGCTACCCCCAAGCTGACACCCTTGCTCGCTGACGAGCCCGGTTCGAGATCCCTTTTTGTCGGCTGTTCACCGTCGAAATGAACGTCGTTAGCGTGTGCTTTCCGCAGGGCACGGGAGCCCAGCACGACGAAGGAGGATTCGCGGATGACCAGCAACGAGAGCGGGTCGCACGTCGGTCGACGTACCGTCATGGCCGGTATGGCCGGATTGGTGGGCGCGGCCGCACTGCCCCCGGTGACCGCGGCCGGCGATCCCGGAATCCAGTCGGCGGGGCGCACTTCGATGCGCCGCTACCCCTCGCCCTGGCCTGAGCTCGAGCCCTACGGCCTGGCCGACACCCGGCCCGAACTCTGGCCGCGGGAAGACAACTCCTTCGTCCTGCCACTCGAGCTCCGCCCGCGCGACGACGAGCTCGGGCGGGTCTGGATGCGTGACACCTACGTCAACTGCTTCCTTGTCGACGGCAGACCGCAGTACGTCGCCACGGGCACGACGCGCGCCCCAGGTGTCAGCGGACCCGCGCCCTGGAACGACGGCCTCTTCGTGTGGGTGTCGAGCTCGCTCTCCGGTCCCTGGCGCCTCGCCGACACGACCGGGATCCGGCCGGACGTGGAGAAGGGCAAGGTCTGGTCGCCCGAGTTCGTCGGTGAGAACCGGTCCGGGCGAACTGTCGTCGCTCCTTGGCAGGAGTACTGGTACGACGAGCAGTTCGGCAAGCGGGGAGCCGTGTGGGCTCCTGAAGTGCACTTCTTCCGTGGCACCTGGTACATCGCCGCCTGCATGGGCGACCACTCCCGCAAGGTCGGCTCTTTCCTTCTGGTGAGCGAAGGTGGGGTGGAGGGCCCGTACCGTCTTGCCGAGGGCAACGTCGACAAGCCGTTCGGGGACTCCTTCATCGGAGGGCCGGCGTTCATCGAGCCCGGCGCCTACCACCACATCGACGGCAGCATCTACACCGAGAACGACGACGCCTGGCTGGTGCTCCACAACGACCTGTACGCGAGATTCCGGGACGACATGGAGGACATCATCCCCACCACCGGCCTGCCGAGGTTCCAGCAGCGCCCGTACGAACCCGAGCCGTATCTCGAGGGCGCGTACGTGTTCAAGTACGGCGGCAAGTACTTCCTCCTCCACGCTGCGTGGAACCGGACCTCGACGAACGCGGACGGCACCACCCGGAACGCCTACGACCCGGCCGGGCCGGGGAGGGTTCAGTATCACTACGACGCGATCATGGCGGTCGCCGACCACTTCGAAGGCCCGTACTCGAAGCGGTGGACCGCAGGCGTCGGCGCCGGCCACAACAACATCTTCCAGGACGCCGGTGGCCGGTTGTGGGCGACGTTCTTCCGCAACCCCCGGTTCGGCTACTGGTCCGACCCATCACGCCGCGACAAGGCGACCGTCCCGGGCGTCGTCCGAATGGAGTGGACCGGACCTACGACCAACCGTCTCTACGTACAACGACCGAGACACTGAGCTACAGGGTCTTCATCGTGACGTACGTCGTCACGGTGGCGACGGCGGGCAGGCTTGCCAGTTGGTTGGCGTGGAAGTCTTCGTACGCCGAGAGGTCCGCGAGCTCGATCTGGAGCAGGTAGTCGAAGTTGCCGGTGACGTGGTGGCAGTACACCACCTCCGGCAACTCGACTACTGCCTGCTCGAACGCGACCACGTCGACCCGGGCATGCCGTACCAGCCGGACGCCTGCGATGACGCGCAGACCACGTCCGATCGCGGCCGGATCGATCAGCGCCCGGTAGCCGCGGATCACGCCAGTCTCCTCGAGCCGGTGCACACGCCGCAGACAGGGCGACGGCGACAGCCCGACGCGCTCGGCGAGCTCCGCGTTGCTGATCCGCCCGTCCCGCTCCAGTACGGCGAGGATCGCCCGGTCCACATCATCCATGGGCAGATTATTGCGCGCGAGCGACATCTACCACATCATCTACGCGGCTTCACGGAGCAATTTGCTGCCAAAGTTGCGCTGATCCGCGTCTCCCGCCGGATCCCTAGGTCAGGCTGTCCCTATGACCGGGACCTCCACAATCGCTGTTCATGCCGACCGCGATATCCATCCGAGCCGCGCCGTGGCACGGCCCATCTTCCAGACGGCGACGTTCTGGGCCGAGGACGGCGAGCAGTTCGCTCAGGTCGCCGTCGATCGCCGGGGCCACGATTTCTACACCCGCTACGGGAACCCGAACCATGCGCAGGTCGCGGCCGTGGTCGCCGAGCTCGAGGGCACCGAGGCGGCCATGGTCACCGCGTCCGGGATGGCCGCGCTGACTACCGCCGTACTCGCGCTGGTGTCCGCCGGCGACCACGTGATCGGGCAGCAGTCGACGTACGGCGGTACGGCGTCGGTGCTGATGAACCTCCTGCCGCGCCTCGGTGTCGAGACCACTCTGGTCGACCAGACCGACCCGCAGGCGTTCGAGAAGGCGCTGACCCCGCGGACGCGGCTGATCCTGGTGGAGTCTCCGAGCAACCCGCTGTTGCAGATCACCGACCTGCGCGCGGTCGCGGACCTCGCCCGCGCACACGGCGTGCTGACTCTTGCCGACAACACCTTCGCAACTCCCGTCAACCAGCGACCGGTTGCCTTCGGCATCGATCTGGTCTGGCACAGCGCCACGAAGTACCTGAACGGCCACTCCGACGTCTCGGCCGGAGTACTTGCCGGAGCTGCGGAGGTCCTGGATCGGATCTGGGACGTCGGCGTGCTGACCGGCGCTGTCCTCGGACCGATCGACGCGTGGCTGCTGCTCCGCGGCCTGCGGACTTTGCCGCTGCGGATGGAACGGCACAACGCCAACGGTCAGGCACTCGCAGAGGCACTGAGCATGCATCCGGCAGTAACCCGCGTGCACTATCCCGGCCTGGCCGGCCATCCGCAGCACACGTTGGCGAACAGTCAGCTGAGCGGGTTCGGGGGCGTCCTGGCGATCGAGCTCGCCGGCGGGTTCGAGGCAGCAGATGCATTCCTTGGCCGGCTGCGGTACGCCCGCCGGTCGGCCAGCCTCGGCGGCGTGGAGTCACTGGCCGTCCATCCGGCCTCGATGTGGCGCGGGATGCTCAGCCAGGAGCAGATCGCGGCCTCGGGAGTCCCGCTCGGCCTGGTTCGGCTGGCCGCAGGTACTGAGGACACCGCGGACCTGGTCGCCGACGTACGCAACGCATTGGAGGCGGTCGACCGATGAGGAGCCTCATTACCGGCGGCATCGTGGTCACCATGGATCCGGCCATCGGTGATCTCGACCGGGGCGACGTACTGATCGAAGACGGCGTCATCGTCGCCGTGGCCGAGCGGATCGAACGACCGGACGCCGAGGTCATCGACGCGACCGATCGGGTCGTGATGCCCGGGTTCGTCGACACTCACCGGCACACCTGGCAGACCGCGTTCCGCGGCGTCGGCGCGGACTGGACGTTCGCCGACTACGCGACCGTGATCCACGGGATGCTCAAGCCGCAGTACCGGCCCGAGGACGTCTACCTCAGCAACCTGTTCGGCCGGGTCGACGCCTTGCACTCCGGCGTGACCACGATGCTCGACTGGTTCCACGCCGCGCAGACGCCCGAGCACGCCGACGCAGCAGTCGCCGCGCTGCGGGACGCGCCGGGGCGGTCGATCTTCTGCTACGGCGCGGGCTACCGCACCGACGACTCCATCGACAGCGAGGTACGCCGGATGCGCGCGCAAGTCCCCCACGACGGCCTGCTGACCATGGCACTCGGGCTCCGCGGTCCTGACGAGACCACGATGGACAACGTCGCCGCCGACCTGAAGCTCGCCGACGAACTGGGCCTGCGGACCAGCGTCCACGTCGACGGACTCGACGGCCACCGCCCGATCGCCGCCCTGCGCGAGCACGGTCTGCTCCGGGACACCACGACGTACGTCCATGCGAACGGTCTCAGCGACGAGGAGATCCAGCTGATCGCCGACAGCGGCGGCTCGGTCTCGATCAGCCCGGACGTGGAGCTGAAGATGGGCTTCGGCCAGCCGGAGACCGGCCGGATGCTCGCTGCCGGTATCGCCCCGACCCTGTCCCCTGATGATGTGCCCGCGGTCGCAGGTGACATGTTCGCCACCATGCGCACGGCGTACGCCGCTCAGCGAGGCATCGACGGCGGGCTCACTTCCCGAGACCTGCTCACGTTCACCACAGTCAACGGTGCGGCAGCATGCGGGCTGCCAACCGGCAGCCTCACCCCGGGCAAGGCCGCCGACGTCATCCTGCTGCGCACCGACGATCCAGCCGTCTTCCCATTCAACAATCCGGTCGGCACCATCGTCACCGCAGCCCACCCCGGGCTGGTCGACACCGTCCTGGTCGCCGGCCGAACGGTCAAGCGCGAGGGACAGCTCGTCGACATCGACCTGGGCGCCTTGCAGACCCGGCTCCTGGACTCCCGCAACCGCATCGCGACCGCAGCCGGCTTCCCACTCAACGGCACCTGGCACCGGTGACGACTGTTGTCACCCTCTCAGGGAGCAGAGGGGATGCCTCGGTGGCGCAACCTCGCAATCAAGGAGCTCGGAATGACCCCCTTCACGTCAGGTCGGCTTCCGTGTTGGCCTGAACCCGTTGCCCTGGGTCCTGACCCCCGAGGGCTTCAACCTGACCGAAGCGGTCTTGCGGATCCCTCGCCGGTCGCTGAGAAAGGAACAGATGAACGGGTACACCGAACTGTTCGACGGACGGACACTCGACGGCTGGTACGCCGTACCACGCACCTATGACGCGATGTGGCCAGGCGGACCGTCCGTACGGCGGTGATGCGCTGCTGCCGAAGGTGGTTGACGGTGTCGGCGTGGCCGCCGAGGCCATCACATCCGAAGGTGTCACCCCGGCCCTGCACCCCCACGTCGGCAGCACCATCGAGACCGAACCCGAGATCCGTGCGGTCCTGGACGCCGTACCCGCATCGATTCTGTCCTTCGGGCCCGACACCGGTCACCTCGCCTGGGCCGGTACCTCAAGGACGTCCACCTGGCCCAGGCGCAGGCCGCCCGGGACGCCGACGCGAACTAGCTGGCTCATCGTCGAGGTCGACGTCCCCGAGGCCGAGACCAACCTCGCCTCGACCCAGCTCTCTGCTCAGTGGATCACTACGCACCTCGGCCCGGAGGTCTTCTGATCGTTCGTCAGGTGCCGGCCTGGTAGTCGGCGTCCATTGCCGTCAGCACCTTCTCCGGGGTGGACTGCCCGCTGAAGATCTCCTGGAGGCCGCTGAGCATGGTCTGCTGGACCTTCGCGTTGGGCCAGAGCTGGTCCATGAACGGCACGGTCCGGTCGTCGGTGATGAACTGCGAGAGTTCGGTCAGCGACGGGTCCGGAGTGAACCCGGTGTCCGGCAACGTGGGCAGGCCGCCCTGCTTCTTGACGAACAGGTTCATGCCCTCGGGCGACATCACGTAGTCGACGAACTTCAGCGCGAGTTCCTTGTTCTTCGCCTTCGCGTTGACGCCGTAGCCGGCGCCGGCCGCGGCCGGGACCAGAGCCGTGGCCGGGTCGTCCGTCGCAGGCAGCGGCTTCCAGGTGAACGTGCCGGACGGGTTCTTGCCCTTGAGCAGGGCGATCACCCAGTTGCCCTGGACGAGTCCGAGCGTCTTGCCGCTGGCCGCCAGTGTCTGGCTGGCCTCGTAGTTGGTGCCGAGCGGGTTCTTCTGGAAGCAGCCGGTCGCGTTCATTTCCTGGTACTTCGCCATCGCCGTCGTCCACGGAGAGGCAGCGAAGGTGGCCTGGCCTGCCTGCATCTTCTTGTCGAAGTCGCGGTCGGGGCCGTAGACGGTGGTGGCGACCAGCGCGTACAGAACCAGCTGGGTGACCCAGTTGTCCTGAATTCCGAGTGCGAAGGCAGGTGTGCCCTTGGCGGCGGCTGCCTTGCAGAACGAGAGCAGTTCGGTCCACGTGGTCGGTGCGGTCAGCCCGGACTTCGCCAGCGCCTGCTGGTTGTAGACCGCGCCGATCCCGTTCAGGCCGAACACGCCGTTGTAGGTCTTCCCGTCGTACTGCGCGACCGTCTTGACCGCGTCGGGCAACTTGGACGCCCACGGCCGGTCGGACAGATCGAGCAGGTAGCCCGGTTTTGCGAGGACGTAGGTGGCACCGGGGTTGCCGTTCCCCGGCCAGACCGACATCACGTCGGGTGCGGTGCCGGACGACAGCTGGGTGCGGATCTGCTGCTGGTACTGGTCCGCTCCGGCGGTGGTGAAGTTGACCTTGACGCCCGGGTTGGCCGCCTCGAACGCCTTCACGACGTCCTCGATCGACCCCTGGTCGACCGAGGCCAGCGACAAGGTCTGGGACTCGCCGCCGGAGTCGCCGCCGGACGCGGCCTTGGTACCGCCGCTGCAGGCGACCAGTGCGAGGGTCGAGGCGATCGCGACCGCCACGGCGGGCAACGTACGTGTCTTCATGGTGTCTCCTGGTGAGAAGTGAGTGTCATCCCTTGAGCCCGCCCGCGAAGCCGCTGATGATGCTGCGCTGCAGCGCGAAGTAGACGGCCAGGATCGGGACGATGCTGATCGCCAAGGCGGCGAAGATGAGGTTCCAGTCGGTGACGTACTGGCCGACGAAGCCGGCGATCGCGACCGGCATGGTCTGCTGGGTGCTGCCGCTGAGGTACAGCAGCGGGGTGAAGAAGTCGTTCCAGACCGACACCGCGTTGAGCACCAGCGCGGTGACCGTGATCGGCTTGAGCATCGGGAAGACGACGTACCGGAAACCCTGCAGCGGCGTGCAGCCGTCGATCAGCGCGGCGTCCTCGAAGTCGCGCGGCAACGCCCGCAGGAAGCCGATGTAGAGGAACGTCGTGAACGGCACCTGCAACCCGGCGTAGAACAGGATCAGCGCCCACGCTGTGCCGAGCAGCCCGAGGTCCCGCATCGTCTGGTACAGCGGCAACGCGGCAAGCTGGAACGGCAGCACGAGGCCGAGCATGATGAGCAGGAACGTCACGCGCGACCAGCGTGCCGTTGCCCTCGCCAACGGATATGCGGCCAGCGACGAGACCGCCAGCACGATCACGACGCTCACGACCGTCACCAGCACACTGTTCATCAGCGCACCACCGAGTGCGCCCTGCTGCCAGGCCTGGCTGAAGTTGTCGAAGGTCGGCGAGGACGTCGGACGGATCGGTGACGACGTGTCCGACGGCGCCCGGACCGCCAGGTTGACCAGGACGTAGATCGGGAACCCGACCACGAGGGCCACCCCGACCATGACCAGTTCCAGGCCGAAGGTCCGGAATCGGTAGCGCCGCTTCACGATGCCGCCCTCTCGTTGCGGGCCAGTACGACGTACTGACCGCTGGCGGCGATCGCCACGATGATGGTGAGGACGACCGCGAGCGCGATGCTGTAGCCGAACTCCCCGAGCGTGAAAGCGTCCTTGTAGATCAACGTCGAGATGGTGTCCGTGGCGTGCCCGGGGCCGCCGCCGGTGAGCGCGTAGACCTGGTCGAACAGCTTGATCCCGCCGATGATCGACAACATCAGGTTGATGGTGAACGCCGGCGCGAGCAGCGGCCGGGTGACCGACCAGAACCGTCGTACCGGACCGGCCCCGTCCATGTCCGCGGCCTCGTAGATCTCCTGCGGCACCGACTGCAACCCGGCCAGGAAGATCACCATCGAGTAGCCGCCGAACTGCCAGACGATCACCGCGACGATCGACCACAACGCGAGCTGCGGATCACCCAGCCAGTCCTGCCGCCACGAATCCAGGCCGACCGCGCCGAGCAGGCTGTTGACCGCACCGTCCGGGCCGAGCAGGTTTCGCCACAGGTAGGCCGTCACGATCGGGGTCACCACCGCCGGAGCGAACAGGAAGACCCGCAGCACGTTGCGCGACTTGATGGCCGAGTTGACGCCGAGTGCCAGGAGCAGGCCGAAGCCGTTCTGGATGATCGTGATCGACACGGCGATCACGAGCGTGTGCCAGACCGCCTGGCGTGCGTCCGGATCACGCCAGAGTTCCGCGAAGTTGTCCAGGCCGACGAACGCGAAGTCCGGATCGAGGCCGTTCCAGTCGGTGAAGGCGTAGTACACGCCGCGCGCGCTCGGGATCAGGACGACGAAGGCGAAGAGCACCATCGCGGGCAGCGCGAACCACCACGGCGGCGCGGTCCGCCGGCGGACCGGAGGGTTGCGCTCGCGGCGGCCGCGCGGCGCGTACGCCGACTTCGCCTGGTACTTACTCGGGGCAATGGTCACGTGCTGGATCCCGCCTTCATGAAACGTTTCAAAAAGCCGCCGGAGACCGCCTGCGGCCTGCGCGTCAGGGAGTGGGTAACGTTTTACAAATCTTGCTGCGACTGTAAGAGCCGTCGTTCCGGGGCGTCAAGATGTCGGCGCTGCGACCTGGCGATTTGCCGCATTCGGTCACTTACACTCATCAGGCAACGTTGCCCAACATCGAGGGAGAACCGATGGAGCCGGTCACACCGCCGCGACGAGTCACCATCGTCGACGTCGCACAGCACGCGAAGGTGTCGACGACTGCGGTCTCCAAGGTGCTGCGCAACGCCTACGGCACCAGTCCGACCATGCGCGCGAAGGTGCGCAAGGCGATCGAGGAGCTGGGCTACCGGCCGTACGCCGCGGCCCGGGGTATGCGCGGCCAGACCTACACGATCGGCGTCATGCTGCCCGACATCCGCAACCCGTTCTTCCCCGAGATCCTCGACGGCATCACCGATTCGTTCCAGGACACCGACTACCAGGTCCTGCTCGGCCCGGGCTGCAACGGGGTCGCCGCCGAGGCCCGGGTCACCGAGGCGATGGTCGACCGCGGCATGGACGGCCTGGTCCTGATCGCGCCGGTCTCACCCCGCTCGCACCTCGAGCGCATCGCCGGCCTGGTGCCGACCGTCGTCATCGGCCGGCACGGACCTTCCGCCGCCTACGACACGGTCACCGACGACGACCTCGCCGGCGCCGCGCTCGTCATCGATCACCTGACCGGACTCGGTCACCGCCGGATCGCCCACATCGAACATCACGAGACCGACCCCATCCGCCTCATCGAGATGCCGAACGCCGTCCGAGCCGACGGCTACCGGCAGGCAATGCACGCACACAACCTCGCCGATCAGATCGACATCGTCTCCACCACCTACACCCAAGAAGGCGGCTACCTCGGCGCGCAGCAACTCCTCGCCCGGCCGCAACGCCCCACCGCGATCTTCGCCGGCTCCGACTTCACCGCCATGGGCGTCCTGGACGCCCTCGCCGAAGCCGGCCTCTCCGTCCCCGGCGACATCTCCCTCGCAGGCTACGACAACACCACCTTCGCCGCCCTCGGCCAGGTCTCCCTCACCAGCGTCGACCAGGCCGGCCACCACATCGGCGCCAACGCGGCCCGCCTCCTCCAGGACCGCATCACCGACCGCCACCGACCCACCACCCAGATCAAGCTTTCCCCCACCCTCATCCCCCGCCGCACCACCGCTCCCCCACCATGATCCAAGCGAGCCGCGCAGTTACATCTACTTGAGCTCGGCCGAGGTTTTTCCGAGGAGTCTGCGCGCCACGATGAGTTGCTGGATCTGCTGGGTGCCTTCGAAGATGTCCACGATCTCGGTGGCGCTGAGCTGCGTGACCGGGTCAACACCGCCGATTTCGCATCTGACCTGCACGTCTACTACTCATCGACAGCCACCGATGACCGATGATTGTCAGCGTTCGACGGAGCAGTCACGGAGCAGGACCGAGCCGGTTCCAGCCCGCCGCGACCCACCGGACTGGTCGTACAGGGCCTTCGAACCACTCGCGGACCGCGCGATCTATACGATGTCGTATAGTTAGCTGACAATGCGATGTGGAGACGGCGAAAGGTGAGGTGGAGCGCGGTATGGGTGCGACGACGCGGACGCCGCGCGAGCGCTGGATCGAGGAGGGGCTGCGGGTCCTCGGCAACGGTGGGCCGGACGCGGTCCGGATCGAGACGCTGGCGAAGAACCTCGGCGTCACCAAGGGTGGCTTCTACGGCTTCTTCGCCGACCGCAACGCCCTGCTCGAGGAGATGCTGGACACCTGGGAGCGGGAGAGCATCGACGAGGTGATCGACCGTGTGCACCAGGAAGGCGGCGACCCGAAGACCAAGATCCAGCGGGCCGGCGTCCTGACCTTCTCCGACGAGCGGCTGCGGCCCATCGATCTCGCGGTCCGCGACTGGGCGCGCCGAGACCCCGCGGTTGCCGCGCGGTTGACCCGGGTGGACAACCGCCGGATGGACCTGCTGCGCGAGATGATCGGCACCTTCTGTACCGACCCGGACGAGGTCGAGGCCCGCAGCCTGATGGCGTTCTGCGTCGCCATCGGCGAACACTTCCTCGCCGCCGAGCACGGCCCCCGCACCCGGGCCGAGGTCATCGCCCGCGCGGCCGACCTGCTGCTCGACCGCAAGCGCCCGCAGATGAAACTGGGCCGGCAGGCGCCATGAGCGGCACCGGAACGATTCGCCGCCGGGGATCGGTATAGCCGTCGGCGTGTGTCTTGGTGTGTGTGCATCGGCCTGTTGGTGGTCGACAACCTCGGCCTGACGCTCACCTTCGGCGTGGCGATCGGCGCGGGACTGGGCGCCGCCGTCGAGTCGGCGACGAAGTGTCGCTGAGGGGACGACCACGATTCCGCGCCGCACTCCAGCGGGTGATCAACCCCGTGTCATCCGACGGTTAGCGTGTGAGGCCTTCGCCCGTGCAGCGAAGTTGATTGCCGCGGCGGATGGGTTCTGTTTCGGGAGCACGATCGCAAAGGTCCACCAGGCGGGCCAGTGGGATGACCACTTCCGGCCTCGGTTGGGCCGTCGAGCCGGCAGGATGCTGACTCCGCAGCCCGCGGCGACCGGGCCGACGATGGTCTGCAGTTGATCTGCCTCCGGCGTGACGGTGGGCGCAAAGTCGCCGCGCCTGCACGCTGCGGTGATCTCGTCGTACAAGCCGGGACCGAGAGTACGCAGGAACAGCACGATGGCGTGACCCACGCGTTGCACAGTCACACCGACGAAGCATTCGCTAGCGGTCCGATCTCCACCGACCGAGAACCACCGAGTTTCCACGCCCCCGACCGGCGCGATGGCCGACAGCCACAACTTGCCAACGGCACCCAACTCTGGAACGCCCACCGGATCCGAGCCCGCACACTCAGCCTGCGCGGCGAACACGACTTCTGGTCCCGCCCCTCCGACCTCACCTCCCAACCGCCCAGGGAAAGGCAAGACCCGCTTCGTCCCGGAACTCACCAACTGGCTACGGTGACGTCATCGCCAACGTAGCGCCGAAGCTGCCCAGAGATTGGGGTTCCGTGTCCGAGTTGAGCTCGCTCGCTGAGATCCGCGGCCGCATTGACGAGCTGGACGAGCAGTTGACCGATCTGCTGGCCAGGCGTCAGGACTTGGTGCGCGCCGCCGCGGCCTTCAAGAAGGACGAGCACGCCGTTCGCGCACCCGACCGCGCCGATGCGGTGATTCAAGCCGCCCGGAGGCGTGCCACCGCCGCGGGTTTGTCGCCCGATGTCGCCGAAGCCATCTGGCGCGCGATGATCCAGGCCTTCACCGAATACGAACTCGCACGTCACCGCGAAGAGGAAGGCGCACCGCGCGGCAACGCCACGGACTGAGCCGTGCTCGCCCCGGCTGCCCGCGCCACGACGACGCGGGTCGCGGGAAGCTCCACCGGTCGGGCAGAGCCGGTTGGACGGCGGTGCAACAGCGCTCGGCCGAGCGGTGCTGCATCTGATCAATCTGCGGGACAACCCCGCGGGGCTCCTGGCGCGACGACGATGTGACGTATCTGGACCTGCGGCCGGATCAGCGGCCTGGCCGTGATACTCCACGTCCCCGCCGGCGGGATGAACATCCTCAACTGTCTGACTGTCACCCCAACAGGCCCCCGGTCGGCCGGACCCTGTGGAACGGGTATCGCGTCAGGTGGTTCGGAAGCCTTCAAGGGCCATGAGGAGTCGCTCGGCATCGACAGGCGAGACGGTGGCGCGAAACCGATGCTGCCGCGTTCGTCGGCACGAAGACCTCCTCGCCCCGCCGCTTTCAGTCATCGGCGCGTAGTCGGCGTACAACTCCGGCTGCGCATCGCCACCGCCGCTGACAGGAGCTCTGCCGGCCCGCTGTAGGTGGTCGCATCCTCGACGAGGGCGTGCCCCACTAGCCGAGAGCTACGTCGGGTTCGGCACTCGATCGAACTCCCTCCCCGCCCGAGCAGGTCGTCGTGGCGCTCGCGCAGGAGCGCAGGTCGCCCCGAGGACGAGGTTGCCATGGATCGCCTTCATCGAGGCGGAAGCCCGAGCAGTCCGCGTACCGCTCGCTCCGTGATCTCCTGATCCTGCGAGTGACCGCGGACCGCGGTCGTGACCCCTTCGAGGACGCCGAGGTAGGCCGCGGCGAGGGCGCGAGGGGAGGGGCCTGGCGGGATGCTGCCGGCCCGGCGTCCGCGGGTGATGAGTTTCACCAGCTCCTCCTTCAACGGCTCGATCATTCCGCTGAGTGCCGCTCCGACGGGATGATCGCGGTCAGCGAACTCGATGCGCAGGCTCATCAGGACCGCGGCGATGTCCCGGCGGCAGTATCTGGCGTGAGCCCGCGCGGTCCACAGCAACCGCTCGGCCGGGTCGGCGATCTCCTCGGCCGGCTCCCCCACCTCGGCGCGCCAGGTACTCCCGACCCATTCGACCACCGCCAGCGCGAGCTCCTCCTTGTTGGCGAACAGGTGGTAGACCGCGCCGCGGGTGTAGCCCGCCTCGCGGGCGATGTCGTCCAGGCGAACGTTGGCGTAACCGTCGGTGGAGAATCCTCGCGCCGCCGACTCCAGCAGGCGGCTCCGCGTCAACTCGACGCGCTCCGCCTGCGTGCGGCGGCGACTCCCGGACGGGCTGGTCGGATTCGGCATGCTCCCCTTCCGTTCAATCTCACTCCGGAGCGGCGATACCAAATTTAACATACATACGCGTACGAATGTATGATGCTTCCGCGGAACCACCAGGGCGAACCGTCCGGCCACTGACAAGGGAGCTGATACCCGGATGCAGTTGACAGCAATGCGAGTTGGCGCAGCCGCCTGGATCTTCACCGGCTTCGTGCACGACGTCCTCGAATTCGCCCTCCCGGGCGATCCCGAACTCAACGAGACCATGCGCGGCTCAGTCATCGAGATAGGCCCCATCTCCATGAACGCGGAGTCCGTGAATCGGGGTGTCAGCCTGGCGATGGGTCTCGCGATGATCGTCGTCGGGCTCCTCCTGCTCATGATCACGCAAGCACTCAAAACCCAAGCGCATCAACTGCGGCCCTTCGGTGTCGTCGCACTGATCGCCACCGCCTGCACGCTCACCCTCGCCTTGGCGTTGATCCCCGGACCGCCAGTCGCGACGTTCTCCGTCGCAGTCGTTGCCTTCATCGTGGCACTGACTGCGAAGACCAGCCCACGGCCGCACCCCCACGCGGCAGAGTGACGACCAGGAGCCAACCATGCCGAGTCCGACGAACACTCACGGCCCGGATCTGCTGACCGAGCGCCAGGTCCGGGTCGGGGAGCGGACGATCAACGTCGCCGAGGGCCCCGGCAACGGGCCGGCCGTCGTGCTGCTGCACGGTCAGGGGTCCAGGTGGCAGGACCACCGGCGGGTGCTGCCCGCGCTGGGGGCGGAGCATCACGTCTTCGCGATCGACATCCCCGGCCACGGAGCCTCAGCCGCGGTACCGCCGTCGTCGTACACCCTCGCGGACATCGGGGTTGTGCTCGCGGAGACCATCGAGCAGGTCGTTGGACGAGCGGCGATCGTGTCCGGCCACTCTTCAGGCGGACTGCTCGCACTCTGGATCGCCGCCAACCGACCCGACCTGGTCCGCGGCCTGCTCCTGGAGGACCCTCCCCTGTTCTCCTCGGTCCTCCCTAGGGGCGAGAAGACCACCGGGGGAACACTCCACCGGATCGCCGCCGCCTACGTCCGGGAGCGCCCACACACGAGCTTCCAGCGCTACTACGTGGAGCACAGCAACTACTTCGCCTTCTTCGGCCCGTTCGCCCGTCCGCTCACCAAGTACTCCCTGCGCTGGATCGACCGCCACCCGGGCCAGCCGTTGCGGATCTGGTTCCTGCCGCCGTTGATCAACGTCTACTTCGAGGGACTTGTTCACTACGATCCGGCCTTCGGCGCCGCCTGGGACACGGAACAGTGGTACGGCGAGTTCGACACCGCCGTGGCACTCGCCGCAGTCGACGCGCCTACCGTTCTGATGCACACCACCTGGTGGCAGGACCACCACGCGACGTCCTACAACGACGCCGGCGTACTCATGGCCGCCATGGACACCGACGATGCCGCGCGGGCGGCAGACCTGCTGCCCAACGCCGAGATCGTCACCGTGAGCTCGGGGCACCTCGTACACTTCGAACGCCCCAAGGACTACCTCGCCGCCTTCAACCGCCTGACAGACCGCATCACCCGGCACTGAAGCCCCCGCCGTCAAAGGCGTCCCTCGCGTACGTAACTGGACTGCAAACGCCCGACCAGCAGGACATCGGCCGAGTCGTCAGGCCATTCCTGTCTCCCACCGGCCACAGGCGACCGCGACGGAGCCTTCGCTGATGCAGACTCGCACAGTCACCGCGGTACCCTCGTGGAGATCGAACTGGACCTTCTTGTAGCTGCCATCGCCGTTCGATGTCGTGAATTTCCAGTCGAAGTGGCCCGAGGCGCCGAACGGCTCGATGTCGACCTGGAGCTGAGCGGAGTGGCCGTCGGCGCAGTCGTCGTACACCCAGAAACTGTCGCCGTACGCTACGAATCTGCCATGGGCGGAGAGATTGTCGAGCGCCGGGCAGTCAGAGCTGCTGATCTCCGCTGTCGGCGTGTCGACTCCGGCGGCCGCCACTGTCGGCACTGAGGCGACGATCGCGACGGCGGCGACCGTGGCCACGCCGGCCCGTCGAACAAGGCCTCTGAGGCGAGCGAGCGTCGGGCGCTTCTCGTGCGTGTGCGTCGAATGACCTCCATGAAGTCAACGGCCGGAACGGTGCAGCGGGATCACCCCTGCAGGCGCTCGACGACGGGGCCGAGGGCGTGCATGAACGGTTCCTGGACCGTGAAGTAGTTGAAGCCGTACTGCTCTCTTCGCTCATGGAGTTGATCAGCGATCTGATCTTCGGTCCCGATGAGCAAATGGGGCGTTTCGAGGGCCTCGTCGACAGTCAAGGTCCGAAGCTGAGTACTGACCAGCTTCTCCGCGGCGGCGCGCCGGTCAGCGGTCACGAGGACCAGCTGCACGATCGTGTTCAGATCCATGCCGGGGAACCGGTCCCCCGCCGCCTGCCGCACGAACCGCGCCCGTTCCTGGGTCTCCCGGGCCGTGCCGAGCCGGACCGCACCCAACGGCGATCCCTTGATCTGATGGGTTCCGGAGATGCTGACTATGTCCGCCTGCCGCGCCGCCAGCTCCAGCACGGTGTCGCCGGTGCCGCCCACGAGTAGCGGCGGCCCGAGCCCACCGAAGCCTCGAGACTGCAGCGGGGCGAGAATCGGCAGATCCAACATCTCACGCAGCGAACGCTGCTGCTCGTACCCCTGGCCTCCGAAAAGCCTGCTGAGCTCATCGATCGTCGCCTGCAGCCGGTCGGTCCGAGTGGTGAACCGATCCCATCCGATCCCCGCTTCCTCGTTCTCCCAGCGCACGTATCCGGCACCGAGACCGACCTCCAGGCGTCCACCGGTGAGCCGGTCGACGGTGGCGATCTCGCGGGCGAGCACGTGGGGATTCCACAGCGCGGTGTTGAGGACGAACGTGCCAACACGCAGCCGAGTCGTGGCATCAGCCGCCGCGGTGAGCACCGGAAAGGGCGCCGGCATCCCCAAATGGTCGGCGGCCAGCACTATGTCGAAGCCGTACCGCTCGGCGGCGCGACACTGCTCGACGAGCTCCTTTCGAGACCGGATCCCCAGCACACTGAATCCAAACCGGAAATCTCGCAACGGACTCCTCCTCAATGAATCAGGGCCCTCGCGGCCTATTCCATACGATGGCGTATATATGGAGCCCAACCTTTTCTATACGGAGCCGTATAGATCACTGGGCTGTGACGGCTGTCCCACCACTGGTGGGCTCACCGATCTGGGCCTTCGACTCGAGGGAAGTGGCCGGCGGGACCGAGAACATCCAGGCCTGCAAGGTACGGATCGTCGACGGCGACTGGTACGAGATCGATGCCGGCTACCGCGATCGGCGTCGCGAAATCGTGCAAGGCTCGATGCCAAGTCGGACCTCGAATTGCCGAAGTGGCGCCGAGGCCAGTCCGAACCGAGTACAAGAACCGCGCCAGCGGTTCCGCACGACTCAGCCACCTCGCCGCCACTGCCGTCAGGTGACTTCCTGCCGAGCGGTACTGCGAGTCTCGTGAGCGGAGGGCGGCAGGGAGGAGATGTCGCCGACGATCGCGCCCGTTCGGCGGGGCCAGAGGAGGTACTGGTAGGCCAGGTTGACCAGGGTTCCGATGCGGTTGCGGCCACCGAGGAGGAACCAGATGTGGAGCAGCACCCAGGTTGCCCACGCGATGGTTCCGGTGATCCGGGGCCCGATGGACAACTGGACAACGGCGGCCCGGTTGCCGATGGTTGCCATGGTGCCCTTGTCCCGGTAGCGGAACGGCTGGGCGGCCTTGCCTCGCTCGAGCCTGGCGATCTGGCGTGCCGCGTGCTTGCCCATCTGCATCGCGGGTTGCGCAAGCTGCGCCATCGGATCGGCCGGATTGATCGCCGCGTCACCGACCGCGAAGACAGTGCCGAGGCCTGGAACGCGAAGGTCGTCGTCGACGACGATTCGTCCGCCACGGCCGGTCGGCAGCCCCCACCCGTCCTCCGCGCCGCCGGTCATACCAGCGGCCCAGACGACCAGGTCCGCCGGCCAGGTCGAGCCGTCCTTCAGATCGACACGGTCCTCGTGAACCGAGGAGATCGCCGTAGTGAGCCGGACATCGACGCCGCGCTTGATCAGCTGGCGGTAGGTGTAGTCCTGCAGACGTTCGTCGAATGGTGCCAGGAGAGCGCCGGCCATCTCGACCAACGTGACCCTGACACGAGACTCGTCAAGCTCCGGGAACGCCTTGGACACCATGGATTGCTTGAGCTCGGCGATCGCACCAGCCATCTCGACCCCGGTAGCACCGCCCCCGACGACGACGATGTGGAACTCGTCGGCTCCGGGACCTGACTGACCGGCGAGCCTTTCGAGTCCGCCGAAGATCCTGTCCCGTACGGCGAGCGCATCCGTGCGGGTGTACATCGACATCGAGTGATCGGCCGCCCCAGGGACACCGAAGTGATCGGCGACCGTTCCGATGCCGACGATCAGGTAGTCGTACGGGATCGGCGCACCGGCGTCGACCAGCACCTGCCGGCTCGTGCGGTCGATGCCGAGCACGGTCGCCCGCCGGAACCGGACCTTATGCCGAGCGCTGAGGTGCCGCAGTGGGTACGTGATGTCCCCCGCGTTCAGGCCACCGGTCGCTACCTGGTACAGCAACGGCTGGAAGGTGCTGTAGGGGTGCTGATCCACCCAGGTCACGTCGACATGTGCACGCGAGAGCTGGCGGATCGCCTGGACGCCGGCGAAGCCGGCTCCCAGCACCACGACCTTTGGCCGCTCTTGACTGGTCATTGTTCCTCCATTCAGTACCGATGATCTGGTCAGACGTGGCGCCAGGGAGCAGAGGCGCTCCCAGCGGCGATCAGGGTGAAGATCTGGCAGGACCACTGCCGGGTCCTGGCCGAGTTGGTCGAAACCACATCTCGAGCGAGCGCTAACGGGCGATCGCTGCTACAGCAACTGTCGTGGCGAGCAGGCACAGCCCGAGACACAGCGGTGAGTCGAGGATGGAGTTCCATCGCCGGAACTCGGCGGCCCGGCCAGAGTTCATGAAATAGCCGCCGACACCGCGGCCGAGCATCACCAGGACAAGGCCGAACATGCCCGTGTGTTGGAGCCAGTCCGGTCCGATCCCGGGAAGGGTGTCGTTGACCATGAGGGTGAGCGTCGCACCGCCGAGCAGTGCGACCCCGACAAGCGCCGACAACAGCGGTGGCGGCATGTCGCCGCTGTCACTGCCGTAGATCGCCTTGCTGAAGGACACCTGGTCGCGCCAAGGCCAGGGCGTGACCGCCCAGACGAAGTGAAGAAGGCCGATCACGACCAGAACGAGCACGAGGATGCCCGGGACCACGCTGCGGATCATCAGCAGACCTCTCTACGGCGAGGGAGCCGGACGCCGGCGTCACGGCTCCCTCGGCGATCATCTACGGGGTTGTCGAGTGCCACTCGTAGTACGACCAGTCGAACGAGCTGTCGCTCTTGTCGCTGTAGACGGCGCCGGCTGTCGGGCTCGTCCGCAGCAGGCTGATCAGATCTCGGTTGATGATGTAGCCGGGGGTTCTCCAGAGCTGGCCGCGTACGTCGTTGTCGGTGCTGCAGCGACTCGTCCACACTGCGTTGACCTGGCTCTTGTAGTCGGTCATGAGGCACTCGCCGGTCGCGCGGTTCTTGAGGCGGTAGTAGCCCTGTTCGTCGCCGCCCGCCCACGTCCACTGCTGATACCAACTGCCGTTACAGGACGAGACGAACACCGTCCCGGTCTTGCCACCCGTCAGACAGGTGCGCGAATGCTCGTTCTTGTACGCGTAGTAGGGAGCTGCCTGAGCCGGTGCCGCAGTGAGTCCCGAGGCGATCGCGACGACTGTTACGGACAGCGCCGACCCGGCGATGCGTCGCAGAGGTTGTGTCATGGCGCCAAACACCTTTCCTGAGTGGACATTTCGTGAGAATCAAGCCGCGCCCAGCACGGCACCGACGAGGTAGAGAAGAGTTGCGAGCGCGAGACCGGTACTTGGCACGCTGAACCAGTAGCGGACGCTGGCGAGGAGCATCGCCAGCAGATAGGCTGCACCGACCACGATCAGGTACGGCGATTCGGACACCATCTCGTCGTGCACGAGGGCGAGATAGCTGTACGTCAGCCCGAAGACCAGCGCGCCGAGGGCATGGCTGGCGTTGAACCCGACCCACAGCCGTAACAGGTTCGTCGCGTCGGACAACGGGACCACGGACACCGAGAGACGCTTGCCCAGATCGTCGTCAGGACTCAGCTTCGGGCTCGCGTACAGCAAGGTCAGATGCGCTCCCCCGAGCAGGGCCACGATGATCGCCGCGACCGCGACGAGTGCCCCACTCACCGGACCGGACTCACAGCGCCTGCGACGCTGCCCCATTCGCGTTCCATCGCGCGCATCAGTGCCGGATAGACGATCCAGTAGCGGAACGGCGCGATGGCGGACATGTACAGGCGACCGAAGAATCCGTTCGGCCGTACCAGCACGGCCATCTGGGCGTGGTACCGACCGTCCCCGTCCGGCACCCACCCGATGTGCATCACCCCATGCATGGTCCGGTTGGCCATCTCTGCCGCCCACTCGTCCTGCAGCTGGTAGAGCGGTGAGAACGGCAGCCCGGTGAACTCCGGCCCCGACGGCCCGT
Organism: Kribbella sp. NPDC050470; assembly: GCF_044458365.1. Lineage (NCBI taxonomy): Bacteria > Bacillati > Actinomycetota > Actinomycetes > Propionibacteriales > Kribbellaceae > Kribbella > Kribbella sp. NPDC050470. The sequence goes on from NZ_JBITHV010000022.1 coordinate 33,251, forward strand.
CGCGCAGGTCGTCCGGCAGCCGATCGCGCAGGGAGGGAACCCTTGTCGTCAGGCCGTGCTCCGGGTCGTCCCAGCCGAACAGCTCGCCGAGCTTCCAGCGGATCGCCCACAGCGCACGAGCAGGCCAGGCCCAGTTTGCCGACGGGTCGTTCGTACCCGTGACGTCCGCGACGAAGAGCCGGAGGTCGTCAGGACCACCGGGTGTCGGCAGCCGCCAGACGTCCTCCAGAGTGAAGTCCGGCGTGATCTCGTGGATCCGCCAGGGCCGCGCAGTGTGCTCCGACTTCGGAATCCTCATCTATATCCGCCCAATCCATACGATTGCGTATAGATGGAGCGTAATCCCATCTATACGGCTGCGTACAGATAGCAGTCCTGTGACACCCGTCGCAGGTCCGCGCGGCGTACTCGCGGCCGGCCGAGTCGTGATCTGTGCGATGTGACTTGGCTAGTCACCGGCGTCGACCGACGACTGGAGCGACTTGCCGGGCGGTTGACGGAGCAGTCACGGAGCAGGGCGGATCAGAGCCCGGAAGTCGATAACCTCGACAGCGGTCCCGATCTGCTGTGATAGTCCACTCAGATCCCTTGCAAACAAGGCTATTTCAGCTCAGCAGATGTCTTGCCGAGGAGTCTGCGGGCGACGATGAGCTGCTGGATTTGTTGGGTGCCTTCGAAGATGTCCAAAATTTTGCTGTCTCGGGACCATTTTTCGAGGAGGTGGTGTTCGGAGTAGCCGAGGGGGGCGGTCAGTTCTACGCAGCGGAGGGTGATGTCGTTGGCGGTGCGGCCAGCTTTGGCTTTGGCCATGGAGGCCTGGAGGGAGTTGGGCCGGCCGTTGTCGGCCATCCAGGCGGCCTGGAGGGTGAGGAGGTAGGCGGCTTCCCAATCGGCTTCCAGGGTCAGGTACGTCGCTGCCGCCGCCGGCTGCAGGTGGACGGGGCGGTCGTAGTCGATCTCGACGCCGGCCTCGGACAGCATCGAGCGGGTGAGCTCCAGCGACGCCCGGGCCACGCCGACCGCCATCGCGGCGACGAGTGGGCGGGTGTTGTCGAAGGTCTGCATGACGCCGGCGAAGCCTTTGCCGGTGTCGATGCCGGGCGAGCCGAGCAGGTTGGCCGCGGGCACCCGGCAGTCCTCGAAGCGGATCGTGGCGGTGTCGGAGGCGCGGATGCCGAGCTTGTGCTCGAGGCGTTCGACCGTCATCCCCGGGGGTGTCCTTCGGTACGACGAACGACTTGATCGCAGCGCGGCCGAGCGACTTGTCCAGCGTCGCCCACACCACGACCGCGTCGCAGCGGCCGCCGGCGGTGACGAAGATCTTCTCGCCGTTCAGCACGTAGGAGTCGCCGTCGAGCCGCGCCGTGGTCTGGATGTTGGCCGAGTCGGATCCGCAGTCGGGTTCGGTGATCGCCATCCCGGCCCACACGCCCTCGAAGCGCCGGAGCTGCTCGTCCGACGCCACCGACGCGATCGCCGAGTTGCCGAGTCCCTGCCGCGGCATCGACAGCAGCAGCCCGACGTCACCCCAGCACATCTCCATGACCGACAGCACCGACGACATGTTCGACCCGTTCACGACACCGTCGGCCGCCTCGACGGACCGCCGTACGCCGGAGGCCCCGGCGCCCGAACCGGTGCCCGAGGCACCCAATCCGTCGACCACCGCGGCGAGCATGTCCAGCTCGACCGGGTAGGCGTGCTCGGCCAGGTCGTACTTGCGCGAGTTCGGCCGCAGCATCTCGGCCGCGACCTGGTGCGCCTGGTTGACGAAGGCCCTGAACTTGCGAGGGGTTTCGAGGTTGATCATCAGACCAGCACCGCACCTTCCATGACGCCGATGGCCCGGAGGTCGCGGTACCACCGCTCGACCGGGTGCTCCTTCACGAACCCGTGTCCGCCGAGCAGCTGCACGCCGTCCGTCCCGATCTGCATCCCCTTGTCCGTGCACAACCGCCGTGCCAGCGCGACCTCGCGCGCGAACGGAAGCCCTTGTTCTGCACGCGATCCGGCCCGGTACGTCACCAGCCGCATGCCCTCCAGCTCGATCCCGATGTTCGCGACCATGAACGCCACCGACTGCCGATGGCTGATCGGCTCACCGAAGGCGACCCGCGAGTTCACGTACGGCGTCACGTAGTCGAGCACCGCCTTCGCCGCACCAAGGGACAACGCACACCACCCGAGTCGCGACAGCCGCACGCACTCGGCGTAGTCCTCCACAGTCCCCAACTGCACAGCCGGCACGTCCTGCAGGATCACCCGACTGAGCGACGCAGCCCGCAATCCCATCGACGGCTCGGCCTCGATCGTCACCCCAGGATGATCGGACTCCACCAGGAACAACGCCGGCCGACCGGACTCCGACGCAGCCGCGATCACGAACAACTCGGCCTCGGCGCCCCGCGGCACCAACGACTTCACCCCGTTCAGCCGCCCACCAGCGAAGGTCGTCTGCAACGAGAACGGATCGAACAGCGGCCGCGGTTCGAGAATCGCCAGCGCCGCCGCCGGCACCGACGACCCGGTGAACGCCGGTAGGTACGTCGCCTGCTGCGTCTCGTCGCCCCACAGCGAGATCGCCGTACTCACCGCCGCCGGCGCCAGGCACGCGACGGCCTGACCCAAGTCACCGTGGGCCATCGCCTCGGCCACCAGTACGCCGGTCATCGCCGACCGCTCGGTGACGATGCCGCCGAGCTCCTCGGGTACTTCGATCAGACTCAAGCCGAGGTCCGCGGACGACGAGAGCACCTGGGCGTCGGTCGCGCACGCCGTGTCCGCGGAAGCGGCCGCCGGACGCAGCACCTCGGCCGCGTACTCGCGCACGACCTCGACCACCATCTGCTGGTCTTCGGTCGGCGTCAGGTCGAACCGCCCGGTGCCGCGGGCCGCGGGCAGCCGGGACGGCTTGGCCAGCTTCGACGCCGCGGTGAACCGGCGGGAGCACGCGCCGGCCGTCCGGAATCCGGTCTTGGTCGCCTCGAACACCGCCCGCTCGGCCGGCTTTCGCAGCCCGAGCCGGTCGATCGCCCGCGAGTTGGCCAGCCGGTTCAGCAGCGCCACCCCGACCCCGATGGCGTCCCGCCGGCTCTTCAGCACAAGACTCATACCGGCCACTGTAAACCGAAGTTACAACTCAGGTCACGTGACCCGGGCCACTACGATCCCCTCATGGGTACGACGGACGACACCCAAGCGCTCGCCGATCGACTGCTCCGCCACGCCGGTGCGGCCCTGGAGATCTATACGGTCTACCTCGGCGAACGCCTCGGCCTGTACCGGTCGCTCGCCGAGCAAGGCCCCGCGACCTCGACCGAGCTGGCCCAACGCACCGGCACCGCGGAGCGCTACATCCGCGAGTGGCTCGAGCACCAGGCCGCCAGCGGACTGCTCGAGGTCGACGACCCGACTGCAGAAGCCGCCGTACGGCGGTTCAGCCTGCCGCCCGCGTTCGTCCCCGTCCTGGCAGATCCGGACGACGTTCGCTACCAGGCGCACCAGGGTGTCGAGATCGCCCGCGCCGGCCGCCGGCTGCCCGAGCTGGTCGAGGCCTTCCGGACGGGCGACGCGCCACCTCCACTCCCCTGGGAGCCGGAAGGTCGAGCGGAGTGGAACCGGCCGCTGTTCCTCAACCTGCTGGCCAAGTCCTGGCTGCCGGCGATCCCCGAGCTCGACCGCAGGCTGCGCTCCGACCCACCGGCCCGGCTGGCCGACGTGGCCTGTGGCACGGGCTGGGCGGCGATCGCCATCGCACAGGCCTATCCCCGCGTCACTGTCGACGGCTACGACCTCGACGAGGACGCCGTCGCCGCCGCGCGCGAAAACGCGGAGGAAGCCGGCGTCGCCGATCGGGTCACGTTCTCGGTAGTCGACGCCGCCAAACTGAAGCAGACGCCCGGCTATGACCTGGTCACGGTCATCGAGGCCCTGCACGACATGTCGCGCCCGGTCGAGGCGCTCCAAGGCGTCCGCGACATGCTGGCCGCCGACGGGACCGTCCTGATCGTCGACGAGCTCGTCGAGGACGAGTTCACCGCCCCGGCCTCGGACATCGAGCGCTACCACTACAGCTGGAGCGTCCTCTCGTGTCTGCCCGACGCGATGGGCGACCCCGAGACCGCGGCAACGGGAGCAGTCATGCGCCCGTCAACGCTGCGCCGCTACGCCACCGACGCCGGCTTCACCGACGTACAGACCCTTCCGATCCAGGACGACTACCTGCGCTTCTATCTGCTGATCCCCTGATCGAGGCGGCGAACTCACCGATCCGCGTCATCGCCTGCTGCGCCTCGGGCAGGAACGACCAGAAGAGCTGGAACACGTGGGTGTCGGCCGGATACAGCTCGGCTACCACGTCGACTCCAGATTTCTCCGCCTGCTCGATCAGCCGGCGCATGTCGTCCCCGACCGGATCGCCGGTGGCCGACTGGACCAGCAACGGCGGCAGGCCGTGCAGGTCGGCGTTCAGAGGGCTCAGCAGCGGATCGTCCAGCGGATGCCCACCGACGTACCAGGAGGTGACGCGCGCCATCGTCTGGAACTGATCCTGCGTGGCAAGCGGTGAGCTGCCGTCCAGGATCGCGGCCACGTTCAGCCCCGGGCACAGCAGTACGGCGCCACCCGGCAGCGGCAGGCCCTGCTCGCGCAGCAGAAGGAGGAGCGACATCACCAGCCCGCCACCCGACGAGTCCCCGGCGACCAGAAGCTCCTCCGGGGCGACTCCTTGCTCCAGCATCCACAGATACGCGTTCCGGGCGTCGTCCACAGCGGCGGGGAAGGGGTGCTCCGGCGCCAGCCGGTAGTCAGGCACGAGTACGCCGGAACTCGTGCTGACCGCCAACGCCCCGGCCAGCGCCCGGTAGCCGTACGCCGATCCGAGCACGAACCCACCACCGTGGAGCAGCAGCACCGAAGGCGGACCACCCACCTGCAAGGACGGAACCCCTCCGGCGGTCACCGGCACGACCGGGACGTCGGCCGGCGGCTCCACCTGCGCGAGCATCCCCTCGTACGCCGCCCGCATCCGGCCGACCTCTCCCTCGAAACCCTCCTCCGCCAGCGGCGCCCACATCCGGTTCACCCGGTTGGTCAGCTCGCCACCGACCGAGCGGGTGGTCGCGATCGCGCTGTCCAGGTCGCCGAGCAGGGTCCGGGCCCGGTCGAGGAACGCCTCGCCGGCGAGTGTCAGCTCCACCCGATGCGTCGAGCGCCGGAGCAGATCGCAGCCGAGGAGCCGCTCCAAAGCCCGGATCTGCCGGCTCAACGCGGGCTGCGACAGGTACAGCCGAGTGGCCGCCCGGCCGAAGTTGAGCTCCTCGGCGACCGCGACGAACGACCGCAGGTGCCGGAGCTCGATCGCATCCGGGGTCTGCGGCATCGCCAGTACGTCGGCTGTGTCCTCACCACGCCCGTTGTCGGTCATGACGTTCATTCTGGCCCGGATCGGCGTCGGATGGTGATGCCGATGACGCACCACCGTCATGCACGATCGGCCTTTCCCTCCGGTCCGTCGCCGGTGCCAGCGTGTGAGCCATGACGACCGTACGAAGTGCCGCGGTTCAGCTCCGCGGAAGCAGCGGGCCGATCTGGGCCCGGGTCTACTGGCCCCCGGCGAGCGGCACGAGCCCGCCACTGCTGGTGTTCCTCCCCGGCGCCGGCGATCCCGACCCCGAGTGCCGGCAGCTGTGCCGGCGCGGCGGACTGGTGATCCTCGCCGGCCCGACCAGCCCGCAGTACGACGAAGCCGTCGCCGACGCCAAGGCGATCGTCGGCTGGGCCGCGGACCATGCCGTCGAGCTGCAGGCCGATCCCGCCCGCCTGCTGATCACCGGCACCGGCGACGGCGCCCGGGTCGCGGCGGCGGTGACCCGGCTCGCGGCGGACGAGGGCTGGCCCGACCTGGTGCTGATGCCCGACCTGATCACGACTCTTGAAGGGACGAACCGATGAAGGCGACCAAACGAGAGTGGACGGGCCTGGCGGTCCTCGCGCTCCCGACGCTGTTGCTGTCGCTCGACGTCAGCGTGCTCTACCTGGCCCTGCCCAGTCTGAGCTCCGATCTCGGCGCCGACAGCACCGAGCAGCTGTGGATCCTGGACATCTACTCGTTCCTGCTGGCCGGCTTCCTGGTCACGATGGGAACGCTCGGCGACCGGATCGGTCGGCGGAAGCTGCTGCTGATCGGCGGCGCCGCGTTCACGGTCGCGTCAGTCCTCGCGGCGTACTCGAGCAGCCCCGAGATGCTGATCGCCAGCCGGGCGATGCTCGGGATCGCCGGAGCGACCTTGATGCCGTCGACGATGGCGTTGATCCGCAACATGTTCCACGATCCGGCCCAGCTCGCGCAGGCGATCGGTCTGTGGTTCAGCTGCTTCATGGTCGGCATGCTGATCGGCCCGGTGGTCGGCGGGTTGCTGCTCGAGCGGTTCTGGTGGGGTTCGGCGTTCCTGCTCGGCGTACCGGTGATGCTGCTACTCCTGATCGCGGGTCCGCTGCTGCTTCCGGAGTACCGGGACACCTCGGCGGGCAAGCTCGACCTGCTCAGCGTGGGGTTGTCGCTGGCAACGATCCTGCCGGTCGTCTGGGGACTCAAGGAACTGGCCCGCCACGGCTGGGCGACCGCTCCGCTCGTTGCGATCCTGGCCGGGCTGCTGATCGGCATCGGCTTCATCCGGCGCCAGCAACAGCTGGCGCATCCGTTGCTCGACCTGCGGCTGTTCCGGACGCCGAAGTTCAGCGCCGCCCTCGGCATCTCCGTCGCCGCCGGTGTGGTGATGGCGGGGATCTCGCTCCAGGCTGCGCTCTTCCTGCAGGTCGTCGAGGAGCTGACTCCGTTCCAGGCCGGGCTCTGGCTGCTGCCACAGAGCGTGGCGATGATCTTCGGCCTGTCGCTGGCGCCGCGGATCGCCCAACGGCTGCCGACGTCGACCACGGCCGCGATCGGCCTGGCGATCTCAGCAGCCGGCCTTCTGGTGGTCACCGGCGGTGGGCTGGGCTTCCTGGTCACCGGCCTGACCCTGACCTCGTTCGGCATCGGGATGCCGATGGCTCTCACGATGAACCTCATGCTGGCCGCGGCTCCGCCGGAGCGGGCCGGGTCGGTCGCCTCACTGGCCGAGACCAGCGGCGAAGGCGGTATCGCACTGGGAGTCGCGCTGCTCGGGAGCCTGGGGACGGCCGTCTACCGCAAGCAACTCGACGTGCCGGCGACGTTGCCCGACGACGTCGCCCGGCAGGCAACGGAGAGTGTGGGCGCCGCCCATCAACTCGGTTCCGACCTGGCGGTGGCCGCGAAGGCAGCGTTCGTCAGTGGGCTGAACGTCGTCGCTGTCGTCGGCGCCGTCGCCTTCCTCGCCTGCGCACTCCTGGCCGCGCTCGCCCTGAAGGAAGCTCCGGCCGAAAACAAGGTCACCGAGTCGGTGTGATCCCGCGCGTCAGCCGCCGGTCGTCCCAGACGGGATGCCGGCGGCCTTCGCGTTCAGGTAGCGCTGCTCAGGCAGGCTGGTGGTACGGCGCGCCGCGGCCAGGTAATGCTCCCGCGCCTTCGCCGGCGCCCCCGCCCGTTCGTACAGATGCGCCCGGACAGCGTCCAGCCGGTGGGTCTCGGTCACGTTCTTGTCGTCGTCGAGAGTTGCCAGCAGGTCGAGACCGGCCTGCGGACCTTCGACCTGAGCGAGGGCGATCGCGCGGTTCAGCGTGACCATCGGGTTCGGCGCGAGCTTCTCCAGCAGCACGTACAGCCCGAGGATCTCCCGCCAGTCCGTCTCCTCGGTGCTCGGCGCCTCCGCATGGACCGCCGCGATCGCCGCCTGCACCTGGTACGGCCCGACCTCACCCCGAGCCAGCGTCTCCAGGATCAGCGCGACACCTTCCTCGATCTGCTTGCGGTCCCACCGGCTCCGGTCCTGCTCGTCGATCGGGACCAGGCCGCCGTCGGCCGTCGTCCGCGCCGTACGACGGGAATCCGTCAGCAGCATCAACGCGAGCAGGCCCGCCACCTCGCCGTCGCCGGGCAGCGAGTCGTGCAGCATCCGGGTCAGCCGGATCGCCTCGGCGGTCAGCTCGACCCGCTGCAACGCCTCCCCCGAGCTGGCCGTGTAGCCCTCGTTGAAGATCAGGTACAACACCTGCAGGACGACACGCAGCCGGTCGGCCCGCTCCTCCTCCGGCGGCATCGCGAACCGGCTGCCGGCCGCCTTGATGCTCTTCTTCGCCCGGCTGATCCGCGGCGCCATCGTTGCCTCCGGCACCATGAACGCGCGGGCGATCTCGGCCGTGGTCAGACCGCCGACCGCACGCAGCGTCAGCGCGACCTGCGACGCCGGTGTGACAGCGGGATGGCAGCACAGGAAGAGCAGGGTGAGGGTGTCGTCGGCGTCCGGTGGGGCGTCCACATCGGCGCCTGGGGCAACGAGTTCCTCCGGCCCGGCCATCGCCGCTACGGTGTCCTCCCGGCGCCGCCGCGCGTTCTCGCTGCGGAACTGGTCGGTCAGCCGCCGGGTCGCGACCGTGATCAGCCAGCCCCGCGGATTCGCCGGCACCCCGTCCACCGGCCACTGCGTCGCCGCCGCCAGCAAAGCCTCCTGTACGGCGTCCTCGCACAGGTCGAACTGCCCATGCCGCCGAGCCAGGAACCCCAGCACCTGCGGCGCCAACTCCCGCAGTACCCCTTCCACTCCACCCATCACGCCTCCACCCTAGGTGAGTCCCCACTCAGTCGTGGAAAACGGCGCAGATCCGGCCCGATCACCAACCGAAATCGACAACTCAACGGTCGGCCGGAGGGCGGGAGGGCGGGGAGGTGGGGGTGGCGAGGATGCCGGATTCGAGGGTTTGGAGGACGGTGGCGGGGGCGGTGAAGCGGGTCAGGTCGCCTTCGGTGATGCCTTCCCAGCCGATGTAGACCATCCACCAGATCATCCGGCTGATCCAGGCCGGCGGCAGCGACGGCGCAAAGACTCCGTCCGCCTGCCCCCGGGCGATGAGCTGGTCGATCGGCTTGCCGACCTGGTCAAGCCGGGTGAAGAAGTCCTGCACCCACTGCGCCGCTTCCGGATAGGTGGTGTTGAAGCTCGGCTCGTTGTACAGGAAGAACAGCCGCGGGCCGAGGTCGAACCACCCGGTCATCAGGCGCTGCAGCGCCTCCCTGGCCGGCCCCTGGTCGAGCTGGGCCTCCTGGATGGTCCGCTCGGTCTGCTCCAGGACGTCCTCGGCGAGTGCCCGGATCAGCGCCTCGCGGTCCGGGAAGTACCGGTGCAGGGTGCTGCGCGCGACCTGCGCCTCGGTCGCGATGTCGCCCAGCGAGGCGGTCCGCCGCTTGGCGAACACCACCACCGCAGCCTCCAGGATCGCCCGGTCCTGGACGGCCTGGCCGCGTCGACACCGATCACGTCGGCCGTGGCGCTGCTCGTCGTACTGCTGGTGGTCAGCTCCGGGCTCGGCCTGGTGCAGTGGATCCTGCTCGGCAAGATGGGCGAGCGGGTCGTGCTCGACGCGCGGAGCTCGATGGTGCGGCGCCTGTTCCGGGTGCGCGTGGGTGAGCTCGCGGGCCGCTCCCCCGGCGAGCTCGTCACCCGGGTCACGTCCGACACCGTGCTGCTCCGCGAGGCCGCCGCATCGAGTCTGGTGCAGCTGGTCAACGGCGTGATCTCGCTGGTCGGCGCGCTGGTGCTGATGGCGATGCTCGACGGCGTGCTGCTGCTCACGACACTGGGCGCGCTGGCCGCGGTCGGGATCATCGTTGCGTTGCTGATGCCGCCGATGGCGAAGGCCCAGGAGCAGGCGCAAGGTGCGGTCGGCCGGCTGGGCGGCTCACTGGAAGGTGCGCTGCGGGCGATCCGGACGGTCAAGGCCAGCCGGGCCGAAGCGCGGGAGAGCGACCGGGTCATCTCCGAGGCGACCGAATCGGCGCGGCAGAGCGTCCGCGCGGTCCGCTATGAAGCCGTCGCCTGGACCGCGGCCGGCTTCGGGATCGGGTCCGCGACCCTGCTCATCCTCGGCATCGGCGCCTGGCGAGTCAGCGAGAACCTGCTGACTGTTTCGGCCCTGGTCGCGTTCCTGCTGTACGCCTTCCAGCTGATGGAGCCGGTGGGCACCCTCACGCAGACTGTCAGTGGTCTGCAGTCCGGAGTCGCGGCCGCGATGCGGATCCGCGAGGTCGACGCCTTCGAGCTCGAGCCCGCCGACACCAATCCCGGCCGTACGACGAACGTGCCGTCAGCGCTCACGTTCGAGAACGTCACCGCCCGCTACGCGCCCGGCGCGGCACCGGCGTTGCAGGACGTCAGCCTCACCATCCCCCGCCGCGGCCACACCGCGATCGTCGGTCCGTCCGGAGCCGGCAAGACCACGATGTTCTCGCTCCTGCTCAGGTTCCTGAACCCGGACTCCGGCCGCCTGGTGCTGGACGGCGTACCGCTGCCGGAGTGGTCGCTGGAGGACCTGCGCCGCCGGATCGTGTACGTCGAGCAGGACACGCCCCTGGTTCCCGGCACCCTTCGGGAGAACCTGCTCTACACCCACGAGGACGCCGGCGAGCCCGCGCTCTGGGAGGCGCTCCGGGCAGTCCGCCTGGAGGACCGGGTTCGCGAGCTACCGGACGGCCTCGACACGGTGTTGTCCACCGCGGCCATCTCCGGCGGCGAGCGGCAGCGCATCGCCCTGGCCCGGGCGCTGGTCAGCGACCCCGAGATCCTGCTGCTCGACGAGGCGACCGCTCAGCTCGACGGCCTGACCGAGGTCGCCGTCCACGAGGTGATCGCCCGGATCGCCGGGACCGGCGCCGTCCTCACGATCGCCCACCGGCTGTCCACGGTCATCGACGCCGACCAGATCGTCGTCCTCGAGTCCGGCCGGGTCCGCGCCCGCGGCACCCACCAGGAGTTGCTCGCGACCGACGACCTCTACCGCGACCTGGTCGCCGCCCTCCGGATCGCGACTCAGGTGTAGGACCAGCCCGACCAGTTCTGCACCTGGACGGCGATCACCGGCCCGCGCGGCGGCTCGGCGTCGTACTGCGGGTACTTCGCCTGCAGCAACTCGACCGCCGCCGGCAAGGACGGCAGCACCCGCGCGACGCCGTCGAGCCGGACCCACCACAGGTGCGTCCAGTCCTCGTCGTACTCGTCGACGAGGACCGCGACCCGGTCGTTCTCCGCGATGTTCCGCAGCCGCCTCAAGTCTGTCGTCGTCTTCGGCTTGTGGTCGATCGCGACGTACACCTCGTCCCCGTGCACCGCATAAGTCACTGGTACGACGTGCGGCCGCAAGTCAGCGCCTACGGTCGCCAGCCGCCCCACCCGCGCCGCCGCAACCCGGGCCCTGCAGTTGGCTTCGTCGAGTCGCACGTCACTGTTGGAGTCGTCGGAGTGCGGCCGTCGGGAGGGTGCGGGTCAGCGGGCCGAGGACAGAGGCGTCGCGGAGCGCGGTCCGGGCCGCCAGGTGACCGCAGGCGCCGTGGACGCCGCCGCCGGGGTGGACCGCCGAGCTGCCGAGGTAGAGCCCGGAGACGAACGTCCGCGGACTTCCCAGCCCGATGGTCGGCCGGAAGATCAGCTGCTGCTGGAGTTGCATGGTGCCGCCGCCCACCGCACCGAGCCCGAGCGCGGCGTTGCCGGCTTCGAGGGCGCTCGGGATCTGCACGTCCCGGTCGATGATCAGCTCGCCGAACCCGGGAGCGAAGCGCTCGATCGCCCGCTCCATCCGGTTCGCCAGTTTCGCCGCGGACTCGTCGTCCGCCACCCTGCGGGGCAGGTGCGCGTAGGCCCAGACCGCCTCGGTGCCCTCCGGTGACCGCGACGGGTCCGCCTTGGTGGTCTGCCCGATCAGCAGGAACGGCGTCGACGGGAGCCGGCCGGTGTCGAGGTCGGCGGACAGGTGGACGAGGTCGTCGGCGGTGCCGCCGAGGTGCACCACGCCGGCGGACCGCGCCTCCGGCGAGCGCCACGGGATCGGCCCGCTCAGCCGGAAGTTCAGCTTCACCGTCGGGTAGTCCCACTCGAACCGCTCGTCCAGGTCCCGCCGCAACCCCGCCGGAATCGTTGCGCTTGGCAACAACGAGTCGTAGAGCGTGGGCGCGGACGTGTCCGCGATCACCGCCCGGTTGACGACGACGGTCTCCCCGGACGCCGTCCGTACGCCGGTCACCCGCCCGGACGACACCTCGATCGCGGACACCGGCGTCCCGCGAACGAGCAACGCACCGGCTCGTTCGGCCCGCCGGACCAGCGCGCCCGACAGCGAGCTCGATCCACCGGCCGCGACCGGGTAGCCGACATCCTGCGCGAGCATGACGAGCAACCAGCCCATAGTGCCGCTGACGGCGCCGGACAGCGGGGCGTCGGCGTGCAGCGAGTTGCCGGCGATCAGGGCCGGGCCGCGCGATCCCTCGAACAGCTCCTGGCCCATCCGGTGCATCGGCATCGCCATGAACCGCGCGAAGCGCAGCAACTCCCCCACCGACCCGAGCTTGCGGGCCAGCTTGATCCCCGGCACGATCGGCGGCCAGGTGGTGAGCAGCGACTTCAGCAGCGGCTCGCGGATCGTGACGTACTGCTGGTAGAGCCGCAGCCACGCGTCGCCGTCACCCGGGTGGTCGACACCGATCGACTTGGCCGTGTCCTCCGGGTCCGGGTGGATCGCGACCGCGGCGCCGTCCTCGTCGAGCAGGTGCACGAGGGGCAGCGGCGCGTGCGCCCAGCGCAGACCGTGCTTCTCCAGCTCCAGCGCGCGCAGCACCGGTGAGGCCACGCCCAGGGGGTAGTTCGAGCTGAAACGATCACTGATCCAGCCGTCACTCTCGGTCGACCGGACCGCGCCGCCGAAGGTCTCCTCGGCCTCCAGCACCAGCACGTCCCAGCCCGCGTCGGCGAGGGCGATCGCGCTCACCAGCCCGTTCGGCCCCGACCCGATCACCACGGCATCAACACTGCGCGGCAGCATGCCTACGACCTTAGCTCGATCTCTCGCATCAGGGTGCTCACTTCGCGGGCGCGCCCCACCATGGCGGGGTCGACCATCCGGCCGTCGGGCAGGACGATCACGCCGCCCGCCGACACGCCGGCCTTCTCGACGGCGGCGAGCAGGGCCTCGGCCTCGGCCACCTGTACGGCGGTGGGCGTGAAGCACTCGACGATCGTCGCGAGCTGCCGCGGATGGATCGCCGTACGCCCGACGAAACCGAGCGCACGACCCTCCAGCGACGTCTCCCGGAGGCCGTCGAGATCGTGCACGTGCGGGTAGACCGACATCATCGGCGCCCCCAGCCCGGCGGCCCGGGAGGCGGCAACCAGCCGGCCGCGCGCCCACGCCAGACCGGCGGGGCCGTCCACGCCGAGCGAGCTCTGCAGATCCGCCTCACCCAGCGCGATCGCGGTCACCCGCGAGTCGGCCGACGCGATCTCGAACGCCTTCTCCAGGCCCAGCGGCGACTCGATCAGCGCCGTAATCCTTGCCGACGGCACCTGCTCCAGCACGGCGTGCACATCGGCCGCGCTCTCCACCTTCGGCAGCCGGATCCGGATCCGCGGTACGGCGGCCACCGCGGCCAGGTCGTCCTCGATCCACGGCGTGCCCGGCGCGTTGACCCGCACCTCGACCGATCCCGAGGCGTTGGCAGCGATCCAGGCCACCGCCCAGCCGCGTGCGGCCGCCTTGTCGTCGACCGGTACGGCGTCCTCCAGGTCGAACACGACCACATCCGCTCCCGCGGCGACCGCCTTCGCGAAGCGGTCCGGCCGGTTCGCCGGGACGTACAGCGCTGTGAGCACTCAGACCACGCCGGCTTCGCGCAGGGCGGCCAGTTGGGCAGGCGTCACCCCGATCTCGGCGAGCACCTCGTCGGTGTTCGCGCCGTGCGGCCGGCCGGCCCACCGGATCGACCCCGGCGACTCCGACAGCCGGAACAACACGTTCTGCATCTGCACCGGACCCCCCAGTTCCTCGTCGTCCACGGCAACGATCGTCTGCAGCGCGGCGTACTGCGGATCGGCCATGATCCCGCGGATGTCGTGCACCGGCCCGATCGCGGCCTCCGCCTTCTCGAACTCCGCCATCACCACGTCCAGCGGCCGCTCGGCGATCCACGACCCGACCGCGTCGTCCAGCTCGTCCGCGTGCTGCGCCCGCTCGCGCCCGGTGGCGAACCACGGCTGCGCGACCAGATCCGGCCGGCCGACCAGCGTCACCACCCGCTCGGCGATGCTCTGCGAGCTGGTCGACACCGCGACCCACCGGCCGTCCGCGGTCCGGTAGACGTTGCGCGGCGCGTTGTTCGACGACCGGTTCCCCAGCCGCGGCTGCACGTACCCGGTCTGCTGGTACGCCGTGATCCCGCCGCCGAGCATCATCAGGATCGGCTCGATGATCGCCATGTCGATCACCTGCCCCTGGCCGGACCGGTCCCGCTCGCGCAGCGCGACCATCACCGCGTACGCCGTGGCCAGCGCCGTGATCCCGTCCGCGAGCCCGAACGGCGGCAGCGTCGGCGGCCCGTCCGGCTCACCCGTCACCGCCGCGAACCCGCTCATCGCCTCGGCCAGCGATCCGAACCCGGGCCGGCCCGACCACGGCCCGACCTGCCCGAACGCCGTCACCCGCGCTATCACCAGCCGCGGGTTCGCCGCCAGCAGCACGTCCGGGCCCAGCCCCCAGCGCTCCAACGTCCCGGGCCGGAAGTTCTCGATCAGTACGTCGTTCTCCCGCACCAGATCGAGGAACACGTCGCGACCGCGGGACAGGTCGAGCGTCGCCAGCCGCTTGTTCCGGCCGAGCGTCTTGAACCACAACCCGACGCCGTCCTTCGACGCGCCGTGCGTCCGCGCCGCATCCGGCCGCGCCGGATGCTCGATCTTCGTGACGTCGGCCCCGAAGTCCCCCAGGAACGTCGCCGCCAGCGGCCCCGCAAACAGCGTCGCCGCCTCCAGCACCTTCACACCCTCAAGCGGAACAGTCCTCATCCTGCAATCCTGAAGCCGATGGTTTCGGAGCGGTCCAGGCCGGCGCCGGTGAGGACGAGTTTGAAGCTGACCTCGGGGGGCTGTGGGCCGCCGTCGGCGTACCAGTCGGAGCCCTCGGCAACGTAGTGCGACCCGCCCTTGAGGATGCAGAACCGGCTGCGGCCGTCCCGGTGCTCGCTCTCGGTCAGGTTCCACACCAGCGGCTCGACCCGGGTGAACCCGTCCAGTCCGGCGGCGACCTGCCACTCGTCTTCGGTCGGCAACCGTCCGCCGCGCCAGTCCGCGTACGCGCGCGCATCCGGCAGGTCGACGTACGTGACCGGCTGCGCCTCGGTCCCCGGCACCGGCGCCCCGTCCACCCAGTGCTTCAGGAAACGGTTCGGGATCCGCGGCCGGTAGCCGGTCGCGGCCAGGAACTCGGCGAAGTCGACGTTGGTCACCTCGGACACCGCGACCGAGATCCCGCTCAGCGACACCGAGCGGCTCACGGTCTGGATGTCATGCAGACGTGGCGGCAGCGGCTTCCACTCCTCCACGTACGGGGCTTGGTCGTACAGCCCGGTCTCCCGGCGCCGATGCCGGACGACCAACTCCCGCTCCCCCGCCGGTACGACGACCGCCGGGCCGATGTCGGCGTTGCCCGAGACCTCCGGGACCGGCTGCCGCTCGGCCGGCGCCATCGGGAACGCGGAGTCCTTGACATGCGGCCGCGGCAGCGTGCCCAGCCGTCGGGCCGTGGCCCGGCAACTCGATCCCGCGGTCGCGCCGACCCGGACGATGCCGGTGACACCACGCCCCGGCACGACCAAGTGGACACCGTCGTCGTCGGCGGTGATCGGCACGCCGGACGTCACGTCGTACCAGTCGCCGACCTGGTCCTCCGAGCGCAGCACGATGCCCTCGAAGTCCTCCTCGTCGCGGTTGATCAGCGTCCAGAAGGTGATGTCGGCCAGGTCCCAGCGGGAACCGTAGATGCCGTGGTCCCGCGCCTTGTCCGGGACCTCCGGCGTCAGCTGGATCCAGTCGCCGTTCAGCAGCACCGGCGCGAACGCGCGCTGCGCCGCGACCATCCGGCGCAGGGTCGCCCGGTCGCGCGCGCTCCAGCCGACCCAGGCCGAGAACACCGACTCCCAGACCAGCATGCCGACGCCGTTCACCCAGGCTGACTGCAACTCGTCGCTGTGGTCGCGGTTCCAGCGGCGGGTGTGGTGCATCATGTGCCGGCGCTCGAACAGGTGTGCCCGCAGCACGCCGGGTGCCCGGGTGTCGGCGAACCACTGCGCCCAGGACAGCGCGTGGTCCCCGATCCTTGCCATCGGCAACCGGGACTCGCCCTCCAGGGCGATCGACGGGTTCGCCTTGCGCAGCGCGCGGGTGAGCTTCGGGTCGCCCTCCTTCAGCGTGTCCAGGAAGACGCCGTCGACCGCGTACTCGGTCACCAGTGCGGCGAACTCGTCGGCGTCGGGGCGCGCGGCCCGGCGGGTGCCGACGTCCCACGGGTTGTAGTCGAAGAACACCTTCAGCCCGAGTCGGTGCAGGTCGTCGACCAGCTCGCGCAGCTTCGGCACGTCGCGGTAGAAGTCGAACTGGTTGCGCGAGTCGATCCCGATCACCGGGTAGGCGTGCCACAGCACGATCGCGTCGTACCCGCCGAAGTCGTCGACGCCGTGCTGGACGAACTTCTCCGGGGTGAACTTCCCGGTCCGGACGTCGTACAGCTGGTCGTCCCAGAGCCAGACGAGCGCCACCGAGTACGCCGTCTGGGTCCACTCCCGACCCGGCACCTCGTAGTGGGTGCCGTCGTACGGCGTCCGGTCGTAGGCGCCGATCAACCACTCGGCGAGCTTGCCGCGCCACCGCGGCAGGTCGGCCGGGTCCTCCGGCGCGCCGAGGATCTTGGCGTCGTCGAGGTAGGCCAGGTCGGCCCGGAGCCCCAGATCGACCCTGCCGGGCAGATCGATGGGCCGCGGCTCGAGCGGATTCACAGGTACACCTCCGCATAACGCGCGTCGATTGCATCCCCGTGCGGCACCGAGGAAATAGCCCCCGCGGCCTGAACACTCAGTGAAGCAGCAACGTTAGCGCGTCGGACAGCATTCGTCAGGTCGCTTGCCGTGATCGCATCGGTGGTTGACACGGCAGCCAATGCTGCCGCCAACACACCGCAGAACGTGTCCCCCGCGGCAGTGGTGTCGACCACGTCCACGGGCACCCCGGGGACGGCGATCTCGTCGGCGCCACGGGTCAGGATCACTGCGCCGGCGCCGCCCAGCGTGACCACCGCGGCCGGCACCCGCTTGAGCAGCGCGGACCGGTCGGAGCCGGCGATCAGCTCGGCCTCGGTCTCGTTCACCACCAGCAGGTCGACCTCGGCGAGTAACTCGTCGGACAGCTCGGCCGCCGGGGCGGCGTTGAGGACGAAGTACGAGCTCGCCGCGGCCGCCGCCTGCACGGTCGGGAACGGGATCTCCAGTTGGGAAAGGACGATTTTCGCTCCGCTCACCGCCCGGCTCGCTGCCTCGGACAGGGTCAACTCGCCGTTCGCGCCCGGCGCGACCACGATCGAGTTCTCCCCTGAGTCGTCGACCGTGATGATCGCCGTCCCGGTCGGAGTGGCTTCCAACCCCGAGACCAGAGCGAGGTCGACACCGGAGGCGGACAGCGCGTCGCGGAGGAGCTCACCCGCGTCATCGACGCCGAGTGAGGCAACGATTGCAGTACGTGCACCCGCCCGCGCCGCCGCGACGGCCTGGTTCGCCCCCTTGCCGCCCGGGCCACGGGTCATCTCCCCGGCGAGGACGGTTTCGCCGGGACGTGGAATCCGCCGGACCGGCAGCACCAGATCCACGTTCGCGCTACCTACGACGACAACGTCAGGCTCCACCCCGCGACACCTCCACAGTCCTCGCAGCCAGCCCGTCGATCGCGATCTGGTTCATTCCCGGCAGGCTTGTGGCCACCCGGTTGTCCAGTGGTGCAGACCACTCTGCCGGAACCCCGCGGACAGCGCCAAACACCGCACCGACCGTGGCGCCGACCGAGTCGGTGTCCCACCCACCCATCACCGCACGGCCCACAGCGTCGCCGAAGTCGGCGGCGGTCAGCGCGTACGCCGTCAGCGCCGTGTTGTTCACCGCGTGCACCCAGTGCAGGTCGCCGTACTCGCCGTGCAGAGCGTCGAGCGCTTCGTCCAGGCCGGTGTCCGCGAGCTCCAGCCCGAAGCGGACAGCTTGTGCGATTGCGCCGTCCTTGGCCACGACGTCGAGCCCGGCGACGGCCACCTCGCGCGGGTCGTCCAGGACCATCGCGGCTGCCGACATCGCGGCGACCCACAACGCGCCGTCGACCCCTGCGCCGGTGTGGCTCAACCGGGCGTCCACGAGCGCGAGCCGGGCGGCCGCCGTCCGGTCGCCCGGGTGCGCCCAGCCGTAGGCGTCGGTCCGGATCTGGGCGCCGATCCACTCCCGGAACGGGTTGCCGACCACCGCCGCCCGTGCGGGCTCGACCCCTTCGAGAAGGTTGCGGTAGGCAACGCGCTCGGCGGTGAACACCCGGCCCGCGGGCAGGTCGTTCAACCACGCCAGCGCGACGTCCTCCGTGGTCAGCGCGGAGCCGTGCCGCTCCAGCAGCTGGAGGGCGAGGATGGCGAAGTTGAGGTCGTCGTCCTCGGGCATCCCGTCGATGTTCTCGCGCAGGCTGGTCGGCATCGAGCGCTTGTTCCACGGCCAGCGCCGCTGCACCTCGTCCGGCACACCGATCGCGGTGATGTACTGCGTGAGCGGCCACTGGCCCGACGTCTCGAGGATTTCCCGGATCCCCTCCCGCGGGATCTTCTCGACCACCTTGCCGAGCAGGTTCCCGGCGGCGCGGCCGAGCCACGCGTTCAGGACCCGCGACTCGTCCGGCGTGCCGAGCACGGGCAGGTCGGGGACGTCCGGCTCCGGCCAGCCGGTCCACCGGCGGTCGAGCTCGTCCATCAGCTCACGAGCCAGCGACCGGAGCTCCGGCGAGGCGGGAGCGTCCGAGGCACCCGAGGCCGGGGCGTCCGTGCTCCCGCCGGCCGCGAGCCAGCGCTCCTCGACGTCGGTGACGTCGACCCCCTCGGATCTCGATTGGACCAGTTGATGCGGCAGCAGGTCTTCGGGCTGCACCCAGGTCAGTCTCATCGGGCTACTTCCTTCCCCTGTTGCAGCAGGCGAAACGCACCGCTGGTTCGCCGTCTCACGACTGCCTGATACTCCGTCACATGCCCACCCGCCGTAGCTTTCTGACCGCGACCGGCGCCGCCGCCGCTCTCGCCCTCACCGGCGACCTTCCCGGTCTTGGACCAGTAGGAATACCGCATCGCACCGACAATCGGCCGCTGTTCACTCTGGGCGTCGCGTCGGGCGACCCAATGCCGGACACCGTGGTGATCTGGACGCGTCTCGCGCCGGGTCCGCTGGAGCCGTTCGGCGGGATGGACGACCGCTCGGTGAACGTCGACTGGGAGGTCGCCGAAGACGAGACGTTCCGCAGAGTAGTACGACGCGGCACCGCTCACGCCCGGCCGGAGTACGCCCACACGGTGCACGTCGACGTACGTGGTCTGCGTCCGTGGCGGCACTACTTCTACCGCTTCCGCGCCAAGGGCCAGCTCAGTCCGATCGGCCGTACGCGGACCGCGCCCGCGCCGCAGGACCAGCCCGCGGTGACGATGGCGGTCGCGTCCTGCCAGGCCTTCTACGACGGCTACTACACGGCGTACCAGGACGTCGTACGGCGGGACCACGACGTGGTGCTGTTCCTCGGCGACTACATCTACGAGGTCGGCGTCGGTCCGACGGCCGGTGTCCGCAACCAGGCCGTGCCGGTCGACTTCGCGGGCGAGATCTTCACGCTGGACGAGTACCGGGCGCGCTATGCGTTGCACCGGACCGACCCCGACCTGCAGGCTGCGCACGCCGCGGCGCCGTGGGTGGTGACGCTCGACGACCACGAGGTCGAGGGCAACTGGGCCGACTATGTCTCCGAGGACGGCCTGCCGCACGACGACTTCCTGGTACGGCGTGCCAACGGCTTCCGCGCGTACTGGGAACACATGCCGCTGCGCCTCGACCAGTCCGCCGACGGACCGTCCATTCGCCTGCACCGCCACCTCCGCTTCGGCCGCACTGCGGACCTCAGCGTCCTGGACACGCGGCAGTTCCGCGACGACCAGAGCGGAACCGGCGGCTGGCTGCCACCGGACGACGTGACCACGGACCCGTCCCGGACGATCACCGGAGACGCGCAGGAACGCTGGCTGCTCGACACCCTCGGCCGGTCCAGCAGCCGATGGAACGTCGTCGCCCAGCAGGTCGCGATGGCTCAGCTTGACCGCAAGACCGGGCCGGACCTCGAGCTGCCGATGGACACCTGGAGTGGGTACGCCGCCTCCCGCGACCGGGTGCTGTCCGGCGTCCGCGACCGGCGGGTGCGCAACTTCGTCGTCCTGACCGGAGACCTGCACCGCAGCGTCGCGTCCGACCTCCGGGTGAACTTCGCCGACCCGGCGACTCCCGCGGTCGGCAGTGAGTTCGTCACCACGTCGATCTCGTCCGGCAAGGACGGTGTCGACGCCGACGCCACCGGCCGAGCCCTGCTCGCCGAGAACCCGCACGTCAAGTTCCAGAACGTCCAGCGCGGCTACCTCAGCTGCCGACTGGACCGCACCCAGTGGACGTCGGAGTTCCGCATCGTCGACCGGGTCACCACGCCCGGCGGCACGGCATCCACCCGAGCCACCCTGGTCGTCGAGGACGGCCGTCCCGGAACCCACCTGGCCTGAACGGACCCCGCCATGAACCGCGCCGCCCTGCTCCTTCTCCTGGTCCCGGCAGTCGCAGTTGCCGTCAGCAACAACAACGCCGTCGAGATCAGCGCCACCCCGCAGCCGGTCGAGGTGGTCCCATTGCCGTGCTTCCCGTCCGGCAAGCTCACCCTCGGCATGACCAACACCGGCCGCAAGCCGACCATCGCCGACATGCGGATCAGCAGCGACCCGGAGCTCACGCTGTCCCGCCACCAGTTCTCCAGCTACCTTCCGGTCGACCAATTGGTCAAGGCGCCGCTCGAGATCACCATCCCGCGCGGCACCGCCCCCGCGACGTACGACGTGAACCTCAGCGTCGGCCGGGAGCGCCTGCGCGTCCCCGTCACCGTCCGGCCCGTGCCTCCGCGCGACAACCTGCTCCTCGGCGAGCAGGCCATCGCATCGTCCACGCACGGCAACATGCGGTTGTGCGGCGGCGTCGACGGCAACGCCGACTCCGAGCAGTGGGGCGCCAGCGGCTGGCACGACGCCACCAAAGGCGTTTTCCCCGACACGTACGGCGTCGACTTTGAGCAACCCACGACGGTCGGCCGCATCGTCCTCCAGACCCTCGACTCGGCCCGCTACCCCGCGGCCGTGATGGGCCTCCGCGACTTCGACATCCAGGTCCGCACCGCGGGCGCCTGGACGACGGTCGGCGAGGTGCGCGGCAACGTGCAGGGTCGCGTCACGGTGACCTTCCCGCCGCAAGCGGTCGACGCCGTCCAACTCGTCAGCCACGACTCCAACGACCACGGGTACTCGCGGATCGTGGAGCTGGAGGCGTTTGCCAACTGACATTCAGACCAGCGCGTCCAACACGGCCGTCCGCCGGGCCCACCGCTTGGCGTCGGCCGTGCGGATGTCCTCCGCCACCGACGCCATCACCCGGCCTGGTCGCTCCAGGTTCGTCTTGCTCGCCTCGGCGACGTCGGCCGCCCAGTCCGCCGGCACGCCGGCCAGGCCGTTCAGCGCACCCGTGATCGCGCCGGCCATCGACGCGATCGAGTCCGCGTCCCGGCCGTAGTTCGTGCCGCCGAGGACGGCACGCCGTACGTCGCCTCCGGAGACCAGCACGAAGCCGAGCGCGACCGGAAGCTCCTCGATCGCCTTGGTCCGGCTCGGCCGGCGGGCGTCCAGCGACTGGTCCCGGTAGTCCGGCCCGACGGTGTCGAACGGCTCGATCGCCTTGCGCAGCAGCGGAATCGCCTGCTCCCAGTCGATGATCCCGTCGGCCGCGTCGGCCACCGCCTCGACGGCCCTCCGAGTGCCGTCCTTGGCCAGGCTCAGCGCAGCGTCCACCGCCGACGCCGCGGTGGCGTCCGGGGCCATCGCGGCGGCGACGGCGGCCGCGAACACCCCGGCCGCCTCCCGCCCGTAGCTCGACTGGTGGGCGCCGGCCAGGTCGATCGCCTCGGCGTAGGCGCCCTCCGGGTCGCCGGCGTTCGCGATCCCGACCGGCGCCATGTACATCGCCGCACCGCAGTTGACGATGTTGCCGACGCCGGCCTCCCGCGGGTCGACGTGCCCGTAGTGCAACCGGGTGACCAGCCACTTCTCGGCCAGGAACACCCGGTGCAGCAGTAGCGCGTCGGTCTCGAGCTCGGGCACCCAGCGGCGCCCGGTCAGCATCTTCGGCACCAGCAGGTCCGCGATCGCGTACGCGTCCAGGTGCGTGCGGCGCTCGTCGTACACCTCGACCAGCGCGTGCGTCATCAAGGTGTCGTCGGTGATGTGCCCGTCGCCCTTGTGGTACGGCGCGATCGGGCGGGCGGTGCGCCAGTCGTCGTACCACGGCCCGACGATGCCGGTCACCCAGCCGCCGTGCCGCTCCCGGATCGCCTCCGGGGTCCAGCCCTCGACGGCACCGCCGATCGCGTCACCGACCGCCGAGCCGACGAGGGCACCCGTTGCCTTCTCTTCCAACAGGGACATCAGCTGTTGACCTGACCCCATCCGTCACTCAGTTTCTTGCCCAGCGTCGCCAGGTCGGTCTTGTTCGCCAGGTACTCCTGCAGCGCCGGCGTGGCGATCTGGTCCTTCCACTTCGGGTAGTTCTCCACGCTCTGGAACGGCGCCTTGGTCAGCTCGTTGCCACTGGCCAGCGTCTGCTCCCAGCCGTTCTTGCCGCCGGTTTCCTTCAGGATCGCGTCCCGGGCCGCCTGGGTGGTCGGGATCAGCCAGTCGCCCTGGCCGACCGCGGCCAGGTTCTCGGCCTTCATGAAGTAGTCGATGAACTTCGCGGACTGCTCGATGTGCTTGCCCTCGGCCGGCACCGACAGCGTCTGCGGGTTCGCCGCCTGCTTGGTGCCGGTGCCCTTCAGCGGCGGCAGCACCTCCCACTGGAAGCCCTTCGGCGCCTGCTCGACCATCTGCTGCGCGGCGTAGTTGCCACCGACAACCATCGCGTACTTGCCGGCGAAGAAGCCCGGCAGTACGTCGGAGCCGCTCTGGGTCAGCGAGGTCGGCTCGATCGACTTGTCGGTGTAGGCCATCGCGTGGATCCGCTTCGGCACCTCGAGCTCGGCGTCGCCGATCTTCGCCTTCGCGTCCCGGCCGGAGCCCTCGAAGAACTGCGCGTCGAAGTTCATGCCCAGGTTCAGCACGGTCGCGGTCGGGCTCTTCAGGCCCCAGCCGAGGCCGAACTTGCCGCCGGTGGTCAGCTTCTTGGCGTCCGCCTGCAGCTGGTCCCAGCTCAGCGAGTCACCGGTCGTCGCGATCCCGGCCTGCTTCAGCAGCGCCGAGTTGCCGAACACGACGTACGACTGCAGCAGCGTCGGCGCCGCGATGATCTTGCCGTCGCCGGTCTTCACGGTGTCCCAGACACCCTGCGGCACCGCGTCCTTCGTCTCCTGGCTCAGGTACGGCGACAGGTCGGCCAGGTACCCCTGGTTGGCGAAGCCGGTGATGTCGGCGGACTCGTCGTGGATGATGTCCGGCGCCGTACCGCCCTGGAACTGGGTGACCAGCTGGTCGTGCACCGAGTCCCAGCTGCCCTGGACGTACTCGACCTGGATGTTCGGGTTGGCGGCGTTCCAGTCCGCGACGATCTTCTTGGTCGCGGTGACGGTGGTCTTCTGGAAGGCGAGGCTCTGGAACTTCAGCGTCACCTTCTCGTTCGACGACCCGGAGTCCCCGGAGCCGTCGTCGCTGTTGCCACCACAGGCCGCGAGCGTCACCAGCGCGCCGGCCGCCAGGAGGGCGGTTACTGCTTTTCTCATTGCATCTCCTCAGGGGATTTCTAACCCTTGACAGCGCCACTCAGCAGGCCGGAAGTCAACCGGCGTTGCAAGAAGGCGAAGAACACCAAGCTGGGCACAGTGGCCAGGACGGACGCGGCCGCGAGTGGTCCGAACTGGACCTGGCCTTCGGCACCGACGAAGCGGGCCAGCACCAGCGGCAGCGTCTTGAGCTCGGGGTCCTGCAGCAGGACCAGAGCGAAGAAGAACTCGTTCCACGCCGA
Source organism: Kribbella sp. NPDC050470 (assembly GCF_044458365.1). NCBI lineage: Bacteria > Bacillati > Actinomycetota > Actinomycetes > Propionibacteriales > Kribbellaceae > Kribbella > Kribbella sp. NPDC050470. The sequence goes on from NZ_JBITHV010000022.1 coordinate 57,504, forward strand.
GATGAAGGTGAACATCGCGGTCGCGATCAACCCGGGCCGCAGCAACGGCATCACGATCGACACGATCGTGCGCAGCCGCCCGGCCCCGTCCACCGAGGCCGCCTCCTCCAGCTCCCGCGGCACGGCGGCGACGTACCCCTGCAACATCCACAACGCGAACGGCAGCGACCAGACCATGTAGACGATCACCACGCCGGGGATCGTGTTGGTCAGGTGCAGCGGCCGCAGGATCATGAACAGCGGGATCACGATCAGGATCACCGGGAACACCTGGCTGACCAGGATCCAGCCGTTCGTGACCGGCCGCAACCGGCTGCGGAACCGGGCCAGCGCGTACGCGACCGGCAGCGACACGATCAGCACCAGAATCGTGCTCAGTACCGAGATCTGCAGGCTGTTGCCCATCGACCGGACCAGCCCCTGCTCCTCCAGCGCGTCGGTGTAGTTGGAGAAGTCGACGTTCTTCGGGAGCAGCGACGGCGTGATGCCGGCGAACTCCTGCGGCGACTTCAGCGAGCTGGACACCAGCCAAAGCAGTGGAAAGCCGAGGAAGATCAGGTAGCAGGCGACGGCGACGTACTGCAGGAACCGGGCGGCCGGACGTGTTCTCATGCCTGGCTCCTGAGTCGGTTCCGCAGGTAGAAGGCGAGGAAGACGATGATGATCACGACCATCACGTCGCCCATTGCCGCGGCCATGCCGAAGTTCCCGTAGCGGAAGGCCTCGTTGTAGGCGAACAGCATCGGCAGCATCGTCTTGCCGCCCGGGCCGCCGGCGGTCAGCACGTAGACCAGGCCGAACGAGTTGAAGTTCCAGATCATGTCCAGGCTGGTGATCGCCACGATCACGGTCTTCAGCTGCGGCAGCGTGATGTTCCAGAACTGGCTCCACGCGCTCGCGCCGTCCACCGCGGCCGCCTCGTAGAGCGACCGGTCGATGCCCTGCAGGCCGGCCAGCAGGGTGACCGTGGTCATCGGCATGCCGACCCAGATCCCGACCACGATCACGGCCGGCAGCGCCGTACTGAAGTCGCCGAGGAAGTTGATCGGCTGGTCGGTCAGGTGCAGGGTCTGCAGCACCTCGTTGACCGGACCGTTGGTCGGGTGCAGCAGCAGCCGCCACATGATCGCGACGACCACCGGCGGCATCGCCCACGGGATCAGCGCGAGCGTCCGGGCGACACCGCGGAACTTGATGTCGGTGTTGAGCAGCAGCGCGAGGCCGAGGGCGGCGACGAACTGCAGGATCGTGACCGACAGGGTCCAGATGATGCCGATCCGGAACGAGGACCAGAACAGGTCGTTCTGCAGCAGCTTGCCGAAGTTCTCGAAGCCGACGAAGGTGGTCTCGACGTTCAGGCCGGCGCGGGCGTCGGTGAAGCCGAGCGCGATACCGCGGACCAGCGGGTAGACACTGAGCAGCAGCACCGGAAGCAGCGCAGGCAGGAAGAGAAAGATCGCCTCACGGTTCTGCTTCGGCGGCCCGGCCTTCTTCACCGGAGTGGGCGGCGGCGCCGTCACAGTTGCGGTCATGGGGTGGACCTCCGCACGCTCAAGGTCGGCTGTACGACGATTCGCCGCGGTGCCCGGCTGCTGTCCTCGATCCGGGCCAGCAGCAACTCGGCCGCCCGCCGCCCCCGCTCCGCCGACCCCAGATTCACACTCGTCAACGGCGGAAAACTCTGCTCAGCCAGCTCACTGTCATCCATCCCCACCACCGCGACGTCCGCCGGCACCTCGAGCCCCACCGCCACAAGCTCATGCATCAACCCGACGGCAAGCAGGTCATTCGCACAGATCACCGCATCCAGCCCGGCGGCGGCGGCCAGCAGGTCGGGCGCGGCGGTTCGGCCGGCGGCGAAGGTGAAGTCGGTTGCCTCGGCCGACGCGCTTGGGCGCAAGCCGTGCGCCTGCAAGGCATCTGCGAAGCCCTTGGCCCGGGCAGCACCCGGGACGGTGTCGGCGGGGCCGTTCAGGAAGGCGATTCGGGTGCGGCCGCGGGCGACGAGGTGTTCGACGGCCAGGGCGATGCCCTTCGGGGAGTTGGCTCGGACTGTGTCGACGCCGGCCTTGGTGGGGACGTTACCGGCGACGACTACGGGAACCTCGCACTCGCGGATGGACTTGATGAGGTCTTCGTCGACGCGGAGCGGGCTGATGACGAGACCGTCGGCGTAGCCGCGGGCCATCCCGCGGACCAGCGCGACCTCGTCGACCACGTCCGGGCCGGTCGTCGTCACCACGAGGCGGTAGCCGGCCGCCGAGACGACCTCCTCGACCGCACGCATCATCGTCACGTACACCGGGTTGCCGACGTCCGCGACGGCCAGCGTGAGCTGAAACGTCCGGCCGACCTTGAGCGACCGGGCCCGCGCATCCGGCACGTACCCGAGCTCCTCGACCGCTCGCTGCACCCGCTCGACCATCTCCTCGGTGGCCGGCAGCCCGTTCAGCACGCGCGACACCGACGCCACCGAGACCCCGGCTGCCCGGGCCACCCCAGCGATCGTCGGACGACTCACGCGCGCCTCCTGTAATCGTTCTTGTAATCGTTTACAGATCAGACATTAGGGTCGCCCACCCACAACCGTCAACACCGGGGAACCCCTCGCTACAACGCGAAACCGGACCGTGACCCCGTTCAGGTCACGATCCGGTTCGCTGGTGTGTGCTCAGGCCCGGTACAGGAGCCAGGCGTCGGACATGCGTTGGGACTGTCCGGGGGTGAACTCGGTGTAGCAGGTGTCGTAGGAGTAGTCCATGTAGTTGTGGATCGGGTCCAGGCCGGGTGCCTTGCAGGTGTCCTTGCCTTCGGGGCATCCGCTGGTCGGTGTCTTCTGCGCCGGAGTGTCGTCGACGTAGTCGCCGTGCGCGCTGCAGCCGCCGTAGAAGGTGTGCTCGAGGTTCAGCCAGTGGCCGACCTCGTGCGTCCCGGTCTCACCCTGGTCGTAGCGGCCCTCGTACGTCGTCGACGTACCCGGCAGCGACTCCCAGTCGACGACGACGCCGTCGAGGTAGGCCTGCCCGGGCTTCGTCACGATGTCCGGCAGGTACGCCCAGCCGAGGTAGGCGCCGGCGGTCGTCGAGTAGAAGTTCAGATCGCCCGGGCCACCGGTGTGCAGAGCCCGCTTCATGCTGTGCTCGTTGGTGCCACCCGGGTTGGCGTAGAACCAGGCCGCGTTGTCGGTCCGGGTCACCCCGGCGAGCCGGAAGCTGAAGCCGCTGTTGTCGCCGCCTTCACCACCCGCGAAGGTGTTGTTCAGCACGTTGATCTGGGCGTTGATCTGCGCCGTCGTCAGGGCGCCGATCGACCCGTCGGTGACGACGTGGAAGTACACCGGAACCGTCGCCTTGAAGTTCGGCCCGGCCTTGCCCTTCGCCGCAGCCGGCAGATCCTGGTGGACCTGCCCGAGATCCGGTTCGCGGGCCGGCCCGCCCCGGGCCTCGGCGGCACCCGGGTCACACTCGATGACCCATTCGTTACCTTCGGCAACCACCTGACTCTGCGCCGCGGTCGTTCCCGACCCCACCATCAACGCCGCAGCGACAACGCTGATCGTCCTTCTCCACCGCACGATGCCTCACCATCCTCAGACCGGAGCCACCCCCGCCAGTCCGAAGGTAAGCACTCAGCGGTCGAGAGCGGAAGGGCTCACTCGTCCTCGTCGTCGGCGCCGGGGCGCTCGGCCCACGGGGTCTCCTTGGCCGGGCGGACCACGATGAGCTTGTCGCCGGCCGCAAGGACGGAGACGCTGGAGTCGTAGTAGCGGTGCACGCGGCCGTCCCGGACGACCGACACGACCCGGTCCGGCAGCGCGGACGGCGGCTTGCCGACCTCGCGGCCGAGCACCGGTCGTTCGGCCACCTCGAGGCCCTCGCCGTACGTGAGCAGGTCCTCCATCACCTCGCCGAGGTTCGGGCTGACCGCGGACAGGCCGAGCAGCCGGCCGACCGCCTCGGACGACGTGACGACCGCGTCCGCGCCGCTCTGCCGCAGCAGCGGGACGTTGTCCTCCTCGCGCACCGCGACCACGATGTGCGCCTCCGGGTTGAGCTGCCGGACCGCCAGCGTGACCAGCACCGCCGCGTCGTCGCGGTCGGTGGTGATGATCACCTCGCGAGCGTTCATGACCTCGGCCCGGCGCAGCACGGTCCGGTTCGTCGCGTCACCGTGGAAGGCGGCCATCTGGTCGTTGCCCGCGTCACCGATCGCCTGCGCGCGCGGGTCGATCACCACGATGTTGTCGCGCTTCACCCCGTTGCTGATCAGCGTCTGGACGGCCGACCGGCCCTTGGTGCCGTAGCCGACGACGATGGTGTGGTCCTTCATGCGCTTCCTCCATCGGGTGTCGCGCATGATGCGGCGACCCTCGGTTGCCAGGACTTCCAGTGTCGTGCCGACCAGGACCACCAGGAAGGCGATCCGCAGTGGGGTGACGATGAAGGCGTTGATCAACCGCGCCGCCGGGGTCACCGGCGTGATGTCGCCGTACCCGGTGGTGGTGAGGGTTACGGTCGCGTAGTAGATCGCGTCGATGAAGTCGACGCTGCCGTCGTAGCTGTCCTTGTACCCGTCACGGTCGATCACCACGATCAGCACCATCACGGTCAGCAGCCCCAGCGCCACCAGAAAGCGGAGGAACAGCTGAAAGAGCGGCGAGCGCGTGCTCGCGGGCAGATTGACCAGCAGACCGTGTTGGGAGCGACCTAGGGGAAGGGGTGGCACGAGTCCGACGATATTGCACCGGCGGCCGATCCACCGCATGCGACAGGCTCTGGTCGGACAGTGCGACAGTCACCATCAAACTGTCGCCGTCCTGCACGGCCCGGGATCGCATCCGCAGCCGCTCGAGGGTGCGGAGCATCGCGTGGTTCTCCGGCTGCACCATGCAGACCACCCGGTCGGCGCCCAACTCCCGCGCCTCGACGACGAGCCGTCGCAGCAACTGCTGGCCCAGGCCCTGCCCTTGCCACCCGTCCTCGACGAGTACGGCGACCTCCATCGTCGTACTGCCGAGCTCCTCCCACGGCGCAGCCGTCGCCATCCCGACGACGGCCTCGCCGACGGCGGCCACGATCGAGATCCCGCCGGCCGGTGCGGACAGGTGCCGCGCGGTCCGGGCGGTCAGCTTCGGCATCGGCACGTGGTAGCGCCTGGTCCGGCTCTCGTACGAGCACCGCTCGTGCATCGCCACCACGGCCTCCGCGTCCGCGACGCTCGCCTTCCGCAACTCCGGGACGCCGCTACCCGGCCGCGGCCCGTCCATCACGGTCCCCTCGAACCGCTCGGCCAGCCGGCCCGCGATCTCCACGAGGACATCGGCCCGCGCCCACTCGGCCGGGGTGTATTCGTCGAACCCCTGCAGGTTCCCCAGTTCCTCGTCGACCGACACCGGGTCGTCGATCAGCCGCAGTACGGCGCGCAGGTAACGGGTCGGCCCGTCACTCAGTACGTCGGCCTGGCACGGACGGACCGTCGTACGGGCACAGCCTGCCTCGGCGACCAGTGCGGTCAGGTCTTCCGCGGTCCAGCCGACGCCGGCCGATACCACGAGCTCGTCGACGGCGCCGGTCTCGGCGGTGAACACTTCCAGGCTCAGGATGTTGATGTCGTCCGCACCACACCGTGCAGCGAGTTCGGCCAGCGCACCGGGCCGGTCGGCGAGTTCGGTCCTGATCTTCCAGAGCATGCGGACGCCCTCCCTCGTGGAAACGTCCTTCCACTCTCCGTCAGGCCTGTTGCCCCGCCGGGTCCGGAATGTTACGCCCGCGTCAACCTTCAGCGGCGCCGCATCTTGGGCAACCGCGGCCCGATCCTGGGCTTGCGCGCCGCCAGCACCACCGCGGGCTCCCGCTTGTCCAGGTCGGCGTGCCGGAGCAGCTCCGGGTACGTGTTCGCCGGCACCGGCGGGTACGTCGTCACGATCGCGTCGCCGCTGAACACGAAGAAGATCGCCTGCCCGTCCCGGATGACCTTCAGCAAGGACCCGTCGCGGACGGTGAGCGCGTGCTCGATCGCCTTCTTCCGGGCGGCCCGCTTCGCGAGCGCCGCCTGCATCGCCTGCTGCGCGGGTTCGCGACCGTGCCTGATCGCCTCGGCCGCGAGCGGTCCGTACCGCACGCCGTACTTGACCAGATTCTTGGCCAGCCGCGCACGCTTGTCCCCAGGAACACCTGCCATGTCTCCGAGCGTACTGACCGCCAGGGCCTGACTCGGCCGGGTCAACGTGCGACGGGTCATGGTGTCAGGCACCATGGAGCGTGTGACCAGCCCCAATCCGCGTCGTCCGATCATGCCTGGCAACAAGTTGTTCGAGTCGTTGCCCGGGGCTGCCGACCCGGCTGCGGTGACCGAGGTGGCGCACCGGACCGCCGAGTTGCTGGTTCGCGGCGTGCGGTCGTCGGAGGACACCGAGGTGCACGCGCGGGTGGTGAAGCTGGCCGACGACTACGGTCTGGACGAGCTTGCGGAGTTGTGGTCGGACGCGCCGGCCGACTCGCTGCCGGGCGCGCTCTGGCGGCTGTACCTGCTCCGGTCCTGGGTGCACTCGAACGCGGAGGGGGTCTCCCGCGAGTTCACCGCCGGCCGCAAGTACGCCGAGGTGCACGCAGTGGTCGCGGGTGTCGCCGAACCGCCTGGTCCGGCCGAGGTCCGCGACATGGTGGACGCCGTACTGCGAGGTGTCGCGACCGGCGACTTCGCCACCACTCTGGACCGGGCAGCGGCGTTCGCGCGGATCGTCGCGACCGGCCGCGCGCACCTCGCGGACGACGGTCACGACCAGGTGCTGTCGGCGTCGAAACTGGTCGAGATGGCCGACCAGTTGCAGACCGCGGCGCGTGCCGAACGCGCCGGGCAACTCTGGTAGTTGCAGAGATCGACTTCGGGTGCTATGGCGTCTTGAGGCCCGAGATCTCAACAGGACAAGGGGTTTTGGCACCCGTTACACTGTTCGAGGTGTCGGGCCGGTGCAAGCCCCGGGTCCCAAATTAAGCCGCTACGAGCGGCCACGCGCCGTGAGGCGCTTCCCGGTCCGACGCCACTAAGCATTCCGTACAGCAGAACGCCCCGGCCGCGCGGCCGGGGCGTTCTGGCGTGCTAGCGAACCTGGTAGAACCGGGTCAGGGTCTGGGTGACCGAGTTCTGGTTGGAGTCGGTCAGCGCGACCTTGAGGGTGACGAAGTCGGTGGCCTTGGTGTTGTCGGCCAGCGCGACGGCCTTGGCGCCCAGGTTGACGACCGGGATCTGGGTCCAGGTGGCGCCGTCGTCGGTGGACGTCCACGCCTGGGCCTTGGTGAACCGGCCCGGCGTGTACCAGTGGCCGGACTCCGCGCTGATCGTGATCGGGAACACCTTGAGCCGGGGTGCGCGGTCGTTCAGGTCGACCGGCAGGTCGTAATCCGGGAAGAGCAGCGGAAGGGGCTTGCCCGCGTCGGCAGCCGAGCTCCTGAACTTCCACCTGGTCTCGGCCGTCGTCGGCGACTCCCACTTGTAGTCACCGCGCTGCCACCGGATCAGGTCGTACACCAGCTCGAGGTTCGAGGCCGCGGCCGGCACGTCCCAGTACCCCTGCCCGTAGAACCCGTACTTCCCCAGCGACACCCCGTCCGCGAGCAGCTCGGTGCCACCGAGGTCCAGGAACCCGCCGCGGGAGAAGTGTCCCGGCTCGGTGTCCGACCAGGTCGGGAAGTTGCTCCAGATCGAGTTGCCTTCCCGAGCGGCCGGCACGTACTTCTGACCGGTGGTCTGGTCGGTGACCATGCCCGGCCGGAGCCCGGCCTTCCACCAGGTCTCGGTGTGCCTGCTGCCGGGCTTGTACGACGTCGCCGTCGACGTCATCAAGGTCGCGAACGGCCAGCTCATCGAGTCCGAATGCCCGACCATCTGCGACACCTTCGTGTCCCGGTCGGCCGTGACCAGGTGCTGCACCTGGGCCGGCGCCGGGACCGATCCGCGGGTCCCGGTCGGGATCAGCTGGATGCTCCACGGCCGCCACACATCGACGTACTCGGAGTAGGTGTAGTCCTTCCCCGGCGTGTGGTACGTCGCGTCGATCGTGGCCAGCTCGTGATCGCGCACCCGGTGCTCCGGCTTGCCCTTCACCTCCTGCTCGTGCGCGAACGCCAGGCTGTAGAGGTACGGCGACTTGGCGCCTGCCGGCGATCCGAGCTGCCAGCCCTCGACCACCTCGAACGTGCCTCGGAGAGCCTTCGGCGTGGTCCCGAGGTAGACGGACTTGATCTGGGTGCCGTAGCTGCGCGTCGACGCCAGGATCCAGTTGTCGACGACCCGGCCGTAGGTCAGGCTGCCGCCCTTGCGTTCGGCCGGCCGCTGGGTTGTCACCTTGGCCTCGGCCGCCGTCCGGGCGTCGTACGTGATGGTGGTGTTCGCGGTCAGCGTGACTTCGGGGTTGCCGAGGAACGAGTACGACTCGACCATGCCGTCGGCGTTCGCGGTCGCGATGATGGCCGCCAGCGAGTAGGTGCCGGCCCGCAGGTGCAGAGTGCGGTCCGCGCCGTCGAACCCGATCCGCTGCGCGGCGATGCTGTCCAGGTCGAACACGTCCAGCGCGGTGATCGACGAGGCCGGCTGCCCGTTGCGGTCGATCAGCTTGAACGTGACGTCGACGGCCTGGGGCTCGAGATAGAAGCCGAGCGGCGTGACGACCGTCCGGCCGTCATTGCCGGTAGCAACCACCCGGGCGCTGATCGCGCCGTACAGCCCGTAGTCCAGCGATGCGGACGGGTCGATGGTCACCGGGAGCTCGGCGGTGCCGCCGGCCGGGACGGTCAGCGAGCCGGCGCCGAAGCTGATCAGGGATGCCGGCAACGCCTTCCCGTTGTTGCCGCGGGCATCAACAGCGAAGCTGAGGGTCACCGGCGAGTCTCCGGCGTTCACGTAGGTCAGCGGCTTGGTGAGCTTCTCCGCCGGCATGTGCGGCCAGGCGAAGGTGCCCAGGTCGACGGTGCCCGGTCCGGTCACCTTCTGTGTGACCGCCTGCGCGACGTCGAGCTCACCCGCGCCCTGCTCGTAGATCCCGACCTTGCTCGCCGAGCGCACCGAGTTCTGCAGGGCCGCCTTCAGCTGCTGACCGCTCCAGTCCGGGTGCTGCTGTTTCAGAATCGCCGCCGCGCCGGCCACGTGCGGCGTCGCCATCGAGGTGCCGTTCATGTCCGTGTACGCCGAGTCGCCGCGTCCACCCGCCCGTGCCGCGGTGATGTCCACACCGGGCGCCGCGATGTCGGGCTTGACCGCGTGGTTGCCCATCACCGGCCCACGGCTGGAGAAGTCGGCCGTGGTCTGGGTGAGGTCGGTGGCCGCGACCGTCAGCGCCGACGCGGCGCAGCCAGGGCTGCTGATCGTCTCGGCCGGACCATAGAGGTTGCCTGCCGCAACGACGAACAGGACGCCGGACTCCGCGCTGATCCGGTCGACGGCAGCCGCCATCGGGTCGGTGCAGTCGACGGGTTCCGACGTACCGATGCTCATGCTGATCACGTCGGCGCCCTCCGCGACGGCCCATTCCATGCCGGCGATGATCCAGGAGAGTTCACCGCTGCCGTAGTCGTTCAGCACCTTGCCGGACAGCAGTTGCGCGCCCGGCGCGACGCCCTTGTTCTGGCCGTTGGAGGCGACGCCGCGGCCGGCGACCGTCGAGGACGTGTGCGTGCCGTGGCCGTCGCGGTCGCCGACCTCCGGGCTGTCGGTGAAGTTCTGCTGGGCCTTCACCGCGCCGGCCAGGTCCGGGTGCTCGGCGTCGACGCCGGAGTCGAGTACGGCGACCGTCGTACCACTGCCGTCGAACCCGGCCTGCCATGCCTGCGGGGCGCCGACGTACGGGACGCTCTGGTCGAGGTTCTTGCGCACCTTCGCGTCGAGCCAGAGCTTCTGGACGTCGCGGCCGGTGGACAGGGTCTGCCAGGTCTCGTGGGCCTGCGCCTTGTCGGTCCGCAGGGCGGCCGCACCTACGGACGCCAGCGTCCGAGTCCGGGTGGATCCGGACGGGACGGCCTGCTGGGCGGCGCGGGCGGTTGGCTTGTAGGTGGCGATGACCGGGATCTGGCTGGTCGACGCGTCGTCGTACCCCTGCCGGATCAGGCCGCTGACGTTGAACAGCGCCTGGTCCACCTTGCCGTTGTTGACGAGCTTGGCCGCGCTGTCGGGGACGACGTACAGGTCCTTGCCGACTGTGCGGGTCTCGTAGCCGGCCTGGGCGGGGTCGGCGGGCACGAAGCGGACGCTGCTGCGGCCGGTGCCGGCCGGCGTGACCTTGACCTTGTCGCCGGTCAGCAGGGTGACGACCTTCTCGGTGTCGACCTGCACCGGCAGCGTCGGTCGGGTTTCGGCAACCGGTTCGGCGGCCGGTTCGGGCGGGCCGGCGGAGGCGGGGAGGGCGGCGACGGCGAGCAGGGTCGTGATCCCTGCGCCGGCGAAGGTTTTGCGCACCAGTGAGCGGAAAAACATGCGGATGACCACCTTCGTGACGTTGTCGCGGGTCAGTCCATCGCAAAACCGCCAGCGAGAGAGGGGCGTGGACTGGCAAGATTGCGACAATTCGCGAACCCGCCAGAGTCCGCCCGCCACACACCGTCTGCTAGGAGGCATCGTGCTCGACGTGCTCGGACTGGATGACTCCGAAGAACTCGCCTACCGCGCCCTCGTCGAGGTGCCGTCGTACGACGCCGCCGGACTGGCCGGCCGCCTCGGCTGCCACCCGGTCGAGGCCGCCCGGGCCCTGGTCGCGCTCGAGACGCTCGGCCTGGCCGCTCGCTCCAGCAGCGGCACGGACCGGTACGTCGCCTCACCGCCGTCGGTCGCCCTCGCTGCCTTGGCTGTGCAGCGTGAGGAGGAGCTGCGACGGGCACAGCGCGAGATCGAGTCGCTGGCCGAGGTCTACCGCGGCACCGACACCGAGCGGTCGGTCAGCGATGTGGTGGACGTCGTCCGGGGCGCCAAGGCGGTCGGGCAGCGGTTCGCGCAGTTGCAGATGTCCGCGCGGGAAGAGGTCCTCGGGTTCGTCAAGGCAGAGATCGCTGTCGTCCCACCCGAGGAAAACAAGGAAGAGGACGCGGCGGTCAACCGTGGTGTGCGCTACCGGGTGCTGATCGAGCGCAGCGCCTTCGACCGGCCCGGATTCTTCGCGGCCGCCTCCGACTCACTGAAGGCGGGTGAAGAGGTGCGTGTGGTGCAGGAGCTGCCGATGCGGTTGCTGATCGTCGACCGGCGGATCGCATTGGTTCCTTTGCTGTCCGGCGCCGGCGGCAGCATCGGCGCGCTCATCGTGCACAGCAGCGGCATGCTCGACGCACTGCTCGCTCTGTTCGACCGAGTGTGGCGTGACGGCCTGCCGCTTGTCCTGGGCACCGACGGCATGATCGAGGGCCCGTCCGACGGTCTGCCCGAGGTGGACGCCCGCATCCTCGGCCTGCTGCTCGCGGGGCTCACCGACCAGGCAGTGGCCAACCAACTCAACCTCTCGATGCGCACAGTTCAGCGTCGGGTCCGGGCCCTGATGGACCTGGTGTCCGCGGACACCAGGCTGCAGCTGGGCTTCCACGCAGCCCGCCGGGGCTGGATCTGATCGCCGTACGCGAGCACACTCGAGTGGGGTGACCGTTAAGGCTGGGGGCCGCTGATCCGCCGGGGAGGGGCGCGATGGTCGGCTTGGAGGGGACCACGGACGTCGTGGAGACGCAGGGGGTCGTGGAGGCGCAGGGCGTCGTCCGCGTGTACGGCGAGGGGGAAACCGCCGTCCACGCGTTGCATGGCGTGGACGTGTCGATCGAGCCGGGACAGCTGACGGCGGTGATGGGCCCGTCCGGGTCGGGCAAGTCGACGCTGATGCACATCCTGGCCGGGCTGGACCGGCCGACGTCGGGCTCGGTCCGGATCGACGGCACCGAGATCACGACGCTCGGCGACGACGCGCTGACCAAGCTGCGCCGCAAGCACATCGGGTTCATCTTCCAGTTCTTCAACCTGCTGCCGATGCTGTCCGCCCGGGACAACGTCCTGCTACCGCTGACGATCGCCGGCGAGAAGCCCGAGCCGCAGTTCTTCGCCGACCTGATCCAGCGGGTCGGGCTCGCCGACCGGTTGCACCACCGCCCGGCCGAGCTGTCCGGCGGCCAGCAACAGCGGGTCGCCATCGCGCGGGCGCTGGTGTCGCGGCCGACAGTCGTGTTCGCCGACGAGCCGACCGGCAACCTGGACTCGCGGACCAGCGGCGAGATCCTCACGCTGATGCGCGGCTCGGTCGACGAGTACGGCCAGACCACGGTGATGGTGACGCACGACGCCCGCGCCGCCGCGATGGCCGACCGCGTCCTCTACCTGGCCGACGGCGAGATCGTGAAAGAGACCGGCCAGTCCAGCCAGCACGACATCCTCCAAATGATCGACACCCTGGACTTGCAGTGATCCGGTTCGCGTTTCAAGGGTTGCTGGCTCGGAAGTTGCGGACGGCGTTGACCGCGATCGGGGTCGTGCTCGGGGTGTCGCTGATCTCCGGGACGTACGTGCTGACGGACTCGATCACCGGCGCGTTCGACTCGATCTTCTCGGAGAACTACAAGAACACCGACGCCGCGATCACCGGGAAGGCGGCGTTCGACCCGGCCGAGGACGGGACGGTGACCGCGCCGCCGTTCGACGCTGGGCTGCTGGACGAAGTCCGCGCTCTACCTGAGGTCGGCGCGGCCGGCGGTGCTGTCTCCGGCGAGGCGCAGCTGATCGGCAAGGACGGCAAGGCCGTCTCGACCGGCGGCGCGCCGAGCATCGGCTTCAGCGTCGACCCGGCGCTGCCGCAGTTCAACACACTCACCCTCGTGGCCGGTGCCTGGCCGGCGGCGAACGAGGTCGTGATCGACACCGAAACCGCGCAGGAGCAGGGATTCGCGGCCGGCGACACGATCGGTGTGCAGGCCCGTGGCGCGGCGGAACGGATGCGGGTCACCGGGCTCGTCGAGTTCGGTTCGGTCTCGTCGATCGGCGGCGCGACGCTGGCCGGGTTCGAGCTCGGGACCGCGCAACGGCTGTTCGACAAGACCGGCAAGCTGGACCAGATCCTGATCGCGGCGAAGCAGGGCACGAGCGACCAGCAGCTGGTCGACGCGGTCCAGCCGATACTTCCCGAGGCGACGCAGGTCCGGACCGCCGAGGACCAGGCGGCCGAGGACGCGGAGGGCACTGCGAGCTTCCTGACCTTCCTGGAGACGTTCCTGCTCGTGTTCGGCGGGATCGCGCTGTTCGTCGGCTCGTTCGTGATCGCCAACTCGCTGTCGATCACGATCGCCCAGCGGACCCGCGAGTTCGCCACGCTGCGCACCCTCGGTGCGTCCCGGCGGCAGATTCTCGGATCGGTCGTGCTGGAGGCGTTGCTGGTCGGGTTCCTCTCGGCGGCGGTCGGGCTCTTCCTCGGGCTCGCGATCGCGAGCGGGTTGTTCAAGCTGTTCGACTCGGTCGGTCTGACGATGCCGAACAACGGGCTGGTGTTCCAGACCCGCACGATCGTCGTCTCCCTGCTGGTCGGCGTCCTGGTGACGGTGCTGGCGAGTCTGCGCCCGGCGTGGCGGGCGACCCGTGTTCCGCCGATCGCCGCGGTCCGCGAAGGGGCGACGCTCGAACCTGGCCCGCTGCACCGGTTCCGCCCGGTGGGCGCCGCGCTGCTCGCCGCGGCGGGTATCGGCCTGGTGCTTGTCGGATTGTTCGCAGACGGATTGTCGACAACCGCTCTGCTGGCGTGCCTCGGCGCGGGCGTCCTGCTGCTGTTCATCGGGGTCGCCCTGTTCTCCGCGCGCCTGGTGCGACCGCTCGCCGCGGTGTCGGATCCGATCGCCCGCTGGTCCGTCGTCGTACTCACGGCTCTGGTCTGGCCGTTCGTCCTGGTGCCGTTGTGGGCGGTACGGCGGCTGTTCGGCCGGCCGGCCGAGTTCCCGCGGATCCTGCCCGACCGGCCCGCGGTGGCGATCGGCGGCCAGAACAGCCGGCGCGACCCGCACCGTACGGCGTCGACCGCGGCGGCGTTGATGATCGGGCTGGCCCTGGTCACGCTGGTCGCCACCCTCGGCGCCGGCATCATCAAGCCGTTCGAGCAGGCCGTCGACGGGATCTTCAGCGCCGACTACGCGATCACCGCGCAGAACAACTTCAGCCCGTTGCCGCCGACGGTCGCCGCCGCGGTGGCCGACGTACCGGGCGTGGAGGAGCTGACCAGCGTCCGCGGTGGGCAGGCGCAGGCGTTCGGCGAGACGATCGTGATCACCGCGGTCGATGCGGCGGCACCGCAACTGCTCACGTTCGACTGGCGGGACGGCTCGCAGGGAGCACTCGCTGAGCTCGGGACCAACGGCGCGATCGTCGACGCCGAGTACGCCGACGAGCACGGGCTCACACTGGGGTCGCAGTTCCCGATGGTGATGGCGACCGGCACGACCCTGCAACTGCAGGTCCGCGGGATCTTCCGGCCGCCGGCGGGTGGGTCGCCGTTCGGGAACGTGACGATCTCGACCGCGACGTTCGACTCGGCCAGCACGCAGCCGCTGAACGTCTTCACGTTCGTCAACATGAGCGGCGGAGTGACGACGGAGAACTCGGCTGCGCTGGAGAACGCCCTGCGCACGTTCCCGAACGCGAAGGCGATGACGCGGGACGAGTTCAAGAAGGCGCAGACCGACAACGTGAAGAGCCTGCTGAACGTGCTGTACGTGCTGCTCGCGCTCTCGGTGCTGGTCAGTCTGTTCGGCATCGTCAACACCCTGGTGCTGACCGTCTTCGAGCGGACCCGGGAGCTCGGCATGCTGCGCGCGATCGGACTGACCCGGGGTCAGGTGAAGCGGATGATCCGCCAGGAGAGTGTGATCACCGCGCTGATCGGTGCGGTGATCGGGATCATCCTCGGTCTCGTGCTGGCGTCGCTGCTGGCCGCCCGGCTGGACGAGATCACGTTCACCGTCCCGACCGGGCAGCTGGTGATCTTCGCCGTCGTCTCCGTGGTGGTCGGCATCTTCGCCGCGATCTGGCCGGCCCGCCGCGCGGCCCGGCTGAACCCGCTGGAGGCGCTGCAGTACGAGTAGCGCTGAGCGACGAGTCGTATCCGCTCCATGGTCACTCCGCGACACGCGGAGGTCACCAGCCAGCCGCTTCTGGGCTACCTTCACGAAGGCACAGGTCTCCCTGTGGCAGCCAGCCTCAGGGGCGTCCCGCCCACACCCCTCTGGAAGGAACCCTCATGCGCCGCCTTACCCGCGCGCTGCTTCCGCTTGCCCTTGTCGCCGGGCTGTTGCCGGCCGCTCCGGCTGCCGCGTCTCGTGGTGACTTCGACATTCAGGCCCACCGCGGTGGCCTCGGGCTCACGGTGGAAAGCACGATCGCGTCGTTCTCGCACGGCCTCGAGCTGGGCGTCAGCACGCTCGAGCTCGACGTCCAGATCACCGAGGACGGCCACGCCGTCGTCACCCACGACCGCAGGATCTCCGGCACCAAGTGCAAGGACACCGCGCCCTACACCCCGGGCGACCCGGAGTACCCGTACGTCGGGAAGTTCATCAAGACCCTCACCCTGAAGCAGGTCAAGCAGCTCGACTGCGGTTCGCAGACGCTGCCGAACTACCCCGGCCAGCAGCCCGACCCGGGCGCCCAGATGCCGGAGCTGCGCGACGTCTTCGCGCTCGTGCACCGGTTCCACGCGTACGGCGTCAAGCTCAACATCGAGACCAAGGTCGAAGCCGGCGCGCCGTCCGAGACCGCGCCGCGCGAGCAGTTCGTGCAGGTCGTCGCACAGGAGGTCCGGACCGCCCGGATCGCCCGCCAGGTGACGATCCAGAGCTTCGACTGGGGCGCGCTGACGCGGATGCGCCAGGTCGCGCCCGAGCTGCCGCTGGTCGCCCTGACGAACTACGACTTCCTGCAGGTCGGCCAGCCCGGCAAGTCGCCGTGGCTGGGCGGCATCGACATCGACGACTTCGGCGGCGACCTGGTCAAGGCGACCAAGTCGTTCGGCGCGGCCGCGATCTCGCCGGTGCACGGCTTCCCGCAGGACGGCAAGATCACCGACCCGACGTACCGGCCGTACGTCACCGAGGAGATGGTGAAGTCCGCGCACGACGCCGGGATGAAGGTCGTGCCCTGGACGGTCGACGACCCGGCGACGATGGAGTCGCTGATCGACAAGGGTGTCGACGGCATCATCACCGACTACCCGGACCGGCTGCGTGAGGTCGCACGCTCCGAGGGCTTCCGGCTCCCCCGGTCGTACGACGCTCCCGCCGTACGCGCGCTGCCGGCGGCGCACGCGCACAACGACTACGAGCACCGGCGGCCGCTGCAGGACGCACTGGACCATGGGTTCAACAGCGTCGAGGCGGACGTGTGGCTGATCGACGGTGAGCTGCGGGTCGCGCACGACCTCGAGGACGCCGTCCCCGGGCGGAACCTGGAGAGCCTGTACCTGAAGCCGCTGGCCGACCGGGTCCGGGAGAACCACGGGCAGGTGTACAAGCACGGGCGGGACTTCCAGCTGCTGATCGACATCAAGAGCGACGGGCCGTCGACGTACGCCGCCATCGACCGGGAGCTGACGAAGTACCGCGGCATCAGCACGGTGTTCATCAACGGTCGCGTGGTCAAGGGCGCAGTCACCTCGGTGATCAGCGGCAACCGCCCGCTCGACGTGCTGAAGGCGCAGAAGGTCCGGTACGCCGGGTACGACGGCCGGCTCGCCGACCTGCCGTCCGGGATGCCGGCGTCGCTGATGCCGCTGGTGAGCGACAACTGGACCAACCACTTCACCTGGACCGGCATCGGCCCGATGCCGGCCGCCGAGAAGACCAAGCTGCACGACATCGTCGTCCGGGCTCACCACGTCGGCTACCGGGTCCGCTTCTGGGCGACACCCGACATCCGCGGCGCGGCCCGCGAGGCGCTGTGGGGCGAGCTGGTGGCCGCAGGCGTCGACCACATCAACACCGACGACCTGCACGGACTCGAAGCGTTCCTGCGGACCTAGGGTTTGACTTCCGTGAGGGCGATGAGGTTTGCGCCCTCACGGAAGGCCCTGCGTTGGCGGACGGCTCCGTTGCCGGTGCTAAGTACCCGCTGGATGCCGTCCTCAACCATGTCTGCCGCGTCGAGCTCCTGCAGCGCCGGCTGTACGTGCTGCTGCAGCCGCTTCAGGACGTCAGGCATCGGCAGCGGCTCCGCCGTACGGACGTCGAGCCCGTCACCTGTCAACCCGTCCCGCGCGGCCAGCCAGTAGGCGGCGCGCAGTACCTCCGGCTCGAGCGACGGGCCCTGTGATCCGTCGTCGACGGCCGTCATCACCAAGGCGCGGACGAGGGTCGCCAGGAGCACAGTCTCGTCCACGGTGAGCGGGATGTCGCTGACCCGCACCTCGACCGTCGGCAGGTGTGTCGACGGCCGGATGTCCCAGTAGACCATCTGCTCGTCGATCAGCGTGCCGGCCGCCAGGTGCATCGCGACCAGTGCGTCGTAGTGCTCGATCGACTCGAAGTACGGCGGGGGCCCGGCGCACGGCCACCGCGACGTCATCAGCCATCGCCAGCTCGCGAAGCCGGTGTCCTGGTCCAGGTAGATCGGTGAGTTCGCGGTGAGTGCCAGCAGCACCGGAAGCCACGGCCGGACGTGGTTGCTCGCCCGGATCGCCGCCTCCTTGTCCGGTACGTCGACATGCACGTGGCAACCGCAGACACCCTGCTCCCGCGCCAGCAACCCCCACTTGTCGGCCAGCTCCTGGTAGCGCGGCTTCCGCGTGATCGACTGCGCAGCGCGTCCGTGCGGCGGCACGGCAATGGCCAGCAGGCGGCCGCCTTCCTCCGCTGCTGCCTTGGCGAGCTTGGTACGCATCTCGGTGAGGTGGCCGTGCAGCTCGTCGGCGGTCTCACAGACCGGGGAGTTGATCTCCACCATGGCTCTGGTCAGCTCGAGGGCGATGTCGAGGTCCTGGACGTCCGCTACGACCGCCTTGCTGCGTGGGAGGGGTTCACCGGTGGCGGAGACCAGCAGGAGCTCTTCCTCGACCCCGATCGAAGGGCGTTTCACCCGCCTCCGGTACCCATCGGCAAACGGCCGGCGGCTAGGCTCTGCGGCGTGAGTCTGCCGACTGTCATCGCGACCCGTTACGTGCTGCCGCTCCGGGAGGGCGGCTCGCTTCCTGGTGTTGTCGAGGGCAACGATCTCGGCACCTACGTGCTGAAGTTCCACGGCGCCGGCCAGGGCCCGAAGGCGCTGGTCGCGGAGGTGATCGTCGGCGAACTGTTCCGTCGGCTGGGGCTGCGGGTCCCGGAGCTCAAGCTGATGCAGCTCGACCCCGCGATCGGCAAGTCCGAGCCCGACTTCGAGATCCAGGAGCTGCTGCTGCGCAGCGCCGGGCTGAACCTGGCTGTCGACTTCCTGCCCGGCTCCTTCGGGTACGACGGCTCGGCCGGCAACCCCGGCGACGAGGGGATGGCCCGGATCCTGTGGCTGGACGCGTTCGTCGCCAACGTCGACCGGTCCTGGCGCAACACCAACCTGCTGGTCTGGCACAAGAACCTCTGGCTGATCGACCACGGAGCCGCGTTGTACTTCCACCACTCCTGGATGCCCGCGGAGAAGTTCGCCGCACTCCCGTACGACTCCTCGGACCACGTGTTCTCGGTCGCGGCGCCCGACGTACCGGCGCTCGACGCCGAGCTGGCGGCGGCGATCACGCCCGAACTGCTGACCGAGGTGATCGGGCTGGTGCCGGGCGAGTGGATCGACGACGGGGACCGGGAGCGCTACCTCGGCCACCTGCTCGCCCGGCTGGACAATCGCGCCGCCTGGCTGCCGGGAGGTGCCCGGTGAACGCCGACCTCGTGCCCTTCGACTACGTGATCCTGCGGGCAGCGCCGCGGATCCACCGTGGCGAGTTCATCAACGTCGGCGCGGTGCTGTACTGCCGGGCCCTGGACTTCCTCGGCGCGGCCTGGGACGTCGAACCGTCCCGGCTGAAGGCGCTCGACCCGGCGGTCGACGTCGACGTGGTCTGCGCGTCGCTGGACCACATCCGGGCGGTCTGCGCGGGCGATCCGGACGGCGGGCCGGCCGCGGCGACCAAGATCGGCGAGCGATTCCGCTGGCTGGCGGCACCTCGCAGTACCGTCGTGCATCCCGGGCCGATCCACAGCGGGCTGACCAACGATCCCGCTGCGGACCTGGACCGCCTGCTCGACTCCTTCGTGC
>NZ_JBITHV010000023.1:0-68029 GCF_044458365.1 Kribbella sp. NPDC050470
ACAAACACCCCACCCCGGGCACATTTTATAATTTTACCCCCCGCGTGGTCGGCGGTTGCCGGGGCCGGGCCGCCGGTTTAAACAAACCCGTTCGAGGGGCGCCGGGGGGGCGCCCGTCGGCGGGGTATGAAAACAGCAGCCGGCTCCAGCCTCAGCGCCTCCTGCACCACGGGGGAGGGGGCCAGTGGCGACGCGCCTACTCGCCCCGTAGGGCGGGTTTAGCGGGGTAGGCGGTAGTGGGTGTTGGGGAGGGGTTCTACCAGGCCGTCGGCTACTAGGCCGTCCAGGGCGCGTTCGCGTTGGGAGTGGTCGGGCCAGCAGGCGTCCAGGGTTTGCTTGGGGACGGCGTCCGTCGCGGCGCGCAGTACGGCGAGCAGCCGGCCGCGGACCTGCCGATCGGTGCCTTCGTACGTCTGCCCCCGCCGAGGCGGCCCGTCGTACGGCGGACTCCCGGCAAGCACCCACGCACACCGCCCGCGAATCGGGCAGTCCTCGCACTTCGGCGTACGCGCCGTGCAGACCAGTGCGCCCAGCTCCATCGATGCGACCGCCCAGCGGGCTGCCGTCGGCTCGTCAGCGGGCAATGCGCTCACCGCAAGCCGCTGGTCAGCCGCAGTGGGGGAGATGGTCGGCTGCGCGACCCCAGTGAGGGCTCGCGCGAGCACCCGACGCACGTTGGTGTCCACGACCGCATGCCGCTGCCCGAACGCGAACGACGCGATCGCAGCCGCCGTGTATGTCCCCACCCCGGGCAGAGCGAGCAGTGCGTCGTGATCGTCCGGTACTTCGCCACCGTGCCGCTCCACAATCGCCTGAGCGGCCGCGTGCAGCCGCAGGGCACGTCTGGGGTACCCGAGCCGGTCCCAGGCCCGCACAGCCTCACCTGGCGGCTCTGCAGCCAGGTCCGCCGGCTTCGGCCACCGCTCCAGCCAGCTCCGGTACGCCGGTAGCACCCGGTTGACGGGTGTCTGCTGCAGCATGAACTCGCTCACCATCACTGCCCACGCACCGGCCCCCGGCTCGCGCCAGGGCAGCACGCGCGCGTTGGCGTCGTACCACTGCAGAACGGGCCCATGCAGCGCGGCAGCCGCGGGACTGCGCGGCGCGGCAGCTGTGGGCCTGAGCGGCGAGCCTGACTGGTCCAGCACAAAGCCGATCCTAAGATGCAGGCCATGAGCAGCCTGCTCCGTCCGGTCGGGCACCTGCCCGCCAGCGTGTACTGGTTCCGCCGGGGACTGGTACTTGCTGTCCTGGCGCTGCTGCTCTTCCTGGTCCTCCGGCTGTTCGGAGGCGGCGGCGAGGAGCCGAAGAACACGGCTGCGTCCGGCCCGCAGCAGGACCCGGCGACCGCCCCGGTGGTGACACCCAGCGGCACGCCGGCCACGAAGAAGACCGAGCAGCCGGCCAAGACCACCAGCGGCACCACGACGCCGCCGCGCGACACCAAGTGCGAAGGCTCCGACCTACGGGTCGAGGCGGTGCCGGCGAACCGGAAGATCGTGTCCGGCTCGGTGCTGAACTTCGTGGTCCGCCTCGAGGCGATCTCGGACGAGTGCAAGGCCTCGATCGACTCCGGCGCCCTGACCGTGACCGTTACCTCGGGCAACGACCTGATCTGGACCACGACGCACTGTGGGCAGACGATCCAGCGCGCCACCCTGGTGGTTGCCAAGGGCAAGCAGTCGGCCGTCACGGTGCCCTGGAACGGCCGCCGGTCCGGGCCCGGCTGCCTGCCCGGTCAGCCGGTCGCCAAGGCCGGAACCTATGTCGTCAAGGCGGTCTTCGACGACCGTGCGTCAGCTCCGCAAGCCTTCCAGGTCGTCTGACCCGGCGGCCGGCGCCTGCTGCAGGTGCGTCGGCTTGACGAACATCAGCGCCGCGACCAGCCCGACCAGCAGCACCACAGCCGGCAGGATCAACGACTGCGCCATCGAGTCGCTGAAGCCCTGATGCATCAGCTCGGGCAACGTTCCGCCCGTTGCCATCCCCTCGCCGGCCGGGGCACCGCCAGGACTGGCAGGCAAGTTGTGCGCCAGTCGCGACTCCATCAGTACGGCGATGCCCGCACTACCGAGGACGGCGCCGACCTGACGTGTCGTGTTGTAGACGCCCGCCCCGGCTCCGGCCTGATGCAGTGGCAGGTTCCTGGTCGCCGTACTGCCGATCGGGGCCCACATGAAGCCGTTGGCCACGCCGAGCAGCGCGATCGGCAGCAGCAGTTGCCAGATCGGCACATCGGGCTCGATGACCTGGCTGAGCCAGAACAGCGCGACCGAGCAGCACAGCAGGCCGAAGCTCGCCAGGTACCGCGGGTGCGCCCGGTCCGTGAGCCTGCCGACGAACGGCGACAGCGCGCCGGTGATGACGGCCATCGGAACCAGCAGCAGCGCGGACCTGGTCGGGCTCAGGCCACGCACCGACTGCGCGTACAGCATCAGCGGGAACGTCATCGCGGTGATGGCGAAGCCGACGGTGGTGATCGCGGTGTTCGCCAGGGAGAAGTTCCGGTCCTTGAACAGGCCCAGCGGCAGCAGCGGTTCACCCCGGTTGCGGGCCTGCCAGACCACGAAGGCCGCGAGCACCACCAGGCCGGCGATGATCAGCGACCAGACCGAGATCGGGCCCTTGATCGTGCCCCAGTCGTACTTCTGGCCCTCCTGGATGCCGAACACCAGCAGGAACAGCCCGACCGAGCTCAGCCCGACGCCGACCAGGTCGAACTTGTGCTCGTGGGTCGGCAGGTCCGGGACCAGTCGCAGGGCCAGCACGAAGGCGATCACGCCGACCGGCGCGTTCAGGAAGAAGATCCACTCCCAGCCGAGCCTGTCGACCAGCACGCCGCCGAGGATCGGGCCGACCAGCGTCGCCACGCCGGCGGTCGCGCCCCACAGGCTCATCGCGCGGCCGCGCTGGTCCGGCGGGAAGATCCGGGTGATCACCGCCATCGTCTGCGGCGTCATCATCGACGCGCCGAGCCCCTGGAAGACCCGGGCGACGATCAGCAGCTCGATCGACGTCGTCAGGCCGCACCACACCGACGCAGCGGTGAACAGCGCCAGGCCGGTCAAGTAGACCTTCTTCGGCCCGATCCGGTCGCCGAGTCGTCCGGTCACCAGCAGCGGTACGGCGTACGCCAGCAGGTAGGCGCTGGTCACCCAGATCACGTTGCCGACGTTGGTGCGCAGCTCGGTCATGATCGCCGGGGTCGCGACCGACACGATGGTCGAGTCGACCAGGATCATGAAGAAGCCGATCACCAGCGCCCAGAGCGCCGGCCACGGCCGGACCTCCGGCCTCACGTGCTGCGGGGTACCCATGGCAGGTCCTTGCTCTCGATCCGTTCGACGGTGGTGGCCAGCCAGTCGCGCTCGGCGGCGAGCTGGGCCCGGACGTAGGCGCCGCCCAGCCAGTACGGCTCGTGCACCCCTTCGGCGCGGGCGGTCGCGATCGCCTCGTCCAGCTCGGCGAGCCGGTCGTCCAGGTCGGCGACCCGGCGGCGGAACCGCAGCAGCGCGTCCTCGACGTCGAGGTTGTGCGCTTCACTCAGTACCACCGGGAACAGCGGATATTCGTAGACGTACGTCTCCAGCCCGGTCTCGACCCGGCGGCGCAGCGCCTCGTTGCCGTCCGGAGTGATCTCGTACGTCGTGCGTTCGGGGCGGTTGCCGGAGCGTTCGGTGCCGGTCGCGCGGACGTAGTTCTGGCCGGCCAGCCGCTCGACCGTGTGGTAGAGCGAGCCGGGCCTGACCTTGACGATCCGGTCGTTCTGCCGGGCGATCAACAGTTGGTACATCTCGTAGGCGTGCATCGGGCGCTCGTTGAGCAGCGCCAGCACCGAGATCGCCAGCGGGGTCAGCTCAGCCATCATCCTCCGTACGGATTGTTCCGTGCGAAATGTTCCACCTGGAGTATTGCTCGCGCCGGACCCGGAACACAAGTCACCCCCGGCTCGGCGCTGCGAACCGGGGGTGGGAGGTGCCGACGAGGCCGGATGCGATCCGGGGCCGGGTCAGACGTAGCGTTCGAGGATGCTCGACTCGGCCAGCCGGGACAGGCCCTCGCGGACCGTGCGGGCCCGGTTCTCGCCGACGCCCTCGACCGTCTGCAGGTCGTCGATGCTTGCCGCAAGCAACTTCTGCAGGTGGCCGAAGTGGTCGATCAAGCGATCGATCACCGCACCTGGAAGGCGCGGCACCTTGGCCAGCAGCCGGTAGCCGCGCGGCGTCACGGCCGCGTCCAGCTGCTCGGCCCCACCGAGCTGCAGCGCCCGCGCGACCTGGCCGATGTCCAGCAGGTCGGTCGGGCTGACCGCGTCCAGCTCGAGCAGCACGTCGTCGGCCGTCTTCGCCTTGCGGCCGGTGGCCGGCGGCAGGTAGTCGCGGACGACCAGCTCGCGTTCGCCGGCGACTCCGGCGACGAGCTCGTTGAGCTGCAGGGTGAGCAGCCGGCCGTCGGTGCCGAGCTCGACGACGTACCCGTCGATCTCGGTGGCGATCCGGCGGACCATCTCCAGCCGCTGGGCGACCGCGGCCACGTCGCGAACGGTGACCAGGTCTTCGATCTCCAGCGCGGACAGCGTGCCGGACACCTCGTCGAGGCGCAGCTTGTACCGCTCGAGGGTCGCCAGCGCCTGGTTGGCCCGGGACAGGATCGCGCCGGAGTCCTCCAGCACGTAGCGCTGGTCGTCGACGTACAGCGCGATGATGTGCATCGACTGCGACACCGAGATCACCGGGAACCCGGTCTGCCGGGCGACCCGGTCGGCGGTGCGGTGCCGGGTGCCGGTCTCCTCGGTGAAGATCGACGGGTCCGGCATCAGGTGCACGGCGGCCCGGATCATCCGCGCGGCGTCGCGGTCGACGATGATCGCGCCGTCCATCTTGCTCAGCTCGCGCAGGCCGGTCGCGGAGAACTCGATGTCGATCTCGAACCCGCCGGTGGAGATCGACTCGACGGTCTTGTCGTGGCCGAGCACGATCAGCGCGCCGGTGCGACCGCGCAGAATCCGTTCCAGGCCTTCACGCAGTTCGGTCCCGGGCGCGACCGCCGCGAGGGTCGCGCGCATCCGGGCGTCGGTGCTGTTCTTGTCGGAATTGGGGGCCACGAAAACTGAGTCTATGCGGTTCGCCCGACGTCGTGGGGCGCTAGTCCCCGGCTACCGGTCAGTCGCCGGACAGCGAATCGGATGCCTTTGCACGTGCGCGTGCAAACGCCCGTGCACCTGATCCGTGCAACCCGATCTCCCGCGTGAATCGGACCGCCGTGGGGACGACGGTTGCCCGGTCAGGGACAGCGGATGACCTGGCCGGCGTACGACAATCCGCCGCCGAATCCGAACAGCAGCACCGGCGCGCCGCTCGGGATCTCGCGGCGTTCCACCAGCTTCGACAGCGCGATCGGGATGCTCGCGGCCGAGGTGTTGCCGGACTCGACCACGTCCTTGGCGACCACCGCGTTGACCGCGCCGAGCCGCTTCGCGAGCGGCTCGATGATGCGCAGGTTGGCCTGGTGCAGGACGACGCCGCCGAGGTCCTCGGGTGCGATCCCGCTCTTCTCGCAGACCTGCTTGGCGATCACCGGGAGCTGGGTCGTGGTCCAGCGGAAGACGGCCTGGCCCTCCTGGGCGAACTTCGCGTCCTGGCCTTCGATCCGGACCGCGTCCGACATCTCCGGCACCGAACCCCAGACCACCGGGCCGATCTCCGGGTCCTCGCTCGCGACCAGCACGGCCGCGCCGGCGCCGTCGCCGATCAGCACGCAGGTGGTGCGGTCGGTCCAGTCGGTGAAGTCGCTGAGCTTCTCCACGCCGATGACGAGCGCCTTCGAGGCGGCGCCGGCGCGGATCGCGTGGTCGGCGGTCGCGATCGCGTGCGCGAAGCCGGAGCATGCCGTGTTCACGTCGATGGCGGCCGGGCTGCCGAGGCCGAGCCGGGCGGCGACCCGGGCGGCGATGTTCGGCGAACGGTCGATCGCCGTACAGGTCGCGACCACGACGTAGTCGATCTCGGCCTTGTCGATGCCGGCGTTCGCGACGGCCTTCTCGGCGGCCCGCCAGGCCATCTCGTCGACCTGCTCGTCCGGCGCCGCGATCCGGCGCTCGCGGATGCCCACCCGGCTCTGGATCCACTCGTCGTTGGTCTCCACCATGGTGGCGAGCTCGGCGTTGGTGAGCACTCGCTCGGGCTGGTAGTGGCCGAGCGCGACAACTCTGGATCCGGTCATCTGAGGGCTCCTGCGGTCATCCGGGCAGGCCGGCAAGCTGTCCAGGTTCCACGCTGAACCCGGCGGGGGCCACCCCAGCGTACGTTCCCCGCTGCACGCCCGTGGATCCCGCGTCTCACCGGTAGCAGTGGGGTGTGGCCGGAAACACAGGCCGGTCAGGTGAGGCCGGCGGCCAGCAGGGCGGAAGGGAGGTCGGGGGCGGCGAAGACCCGGAGGCCGTACTTGGCCTGCATGTCCATGGGTTTCAGGTCCTTGCCGCGGTTGGGGACGTCGGCCGGGACGATCGCCTTGGTGAAGCCCAGCCGGGCGGCTTCGGCGAGGCGTTTCTCCAGCCCGCCGACCCGGCGGACCTCGCCGGCCAGGCCGACCTCGCCGATCGCGATCAGGCCGGGGTGGATCGGCCGGTCCATCACCGACGACGCGACCGCGATCGCCACCGACAGGTCCGCGACCGGTTCGCCGATCTTCACGCCGCCGACGGTGGCGACGTACACCTCCTGGTCGGTCAGCTTCAGGCCGACCCGGTTCCCGAGCACGGCGAGCACCATCGACACCCGGGACGACTCCAGGCCCGAGGTGGTCCGGCGTGGCTGCGGCGCGGCGGACGGCCCGACCAGCGCCTGCACCTCGGCCAGCAGCGGCCGCCGGCCTTCCATCATCACCGTCACGCACGTCCCCGCGACGGGCTCGGCGTGCTCGGAGACGAACAGGCCGGTCGGGTCCGTCACCTCGACGATGCCGGTGTCGACCATGTCGAAGCACCCGACCTCGTCCGACGGGCCGAACCGGTTCTTGGTCGCCCGGACCATCCGGAACCCGGAGTGCCGGTCGCCGTCGAAGGCCAGCACGACATCGACCAGGTGCTCGAGCATCCGCGGACCGGCGATCGCGCCGTCCTTCGTCACGTGCCCGACCAGCACGACCGCGATGTGCCGCTCCTTCGCCAGGCGCACGAGCGCGCCCGTCACCTCACGGACCTGGGTCACCCCACCAGGGGCGCCTTCCACGTCGGGATGCGCCATCGTCTGCACCGAGTCGATCACCAGGAACGACGGCTCGACCGCCTCCACCTGACCGACCACCGCGGACAGATCCGTCTCGGCCGCGAGGTAGAGCTCGTCCACCAGCGCATCGGTCCGGCCGGCGCGTAGCCGCACCTGCGCAGCGGACTCCTCACCCGACACGTACAACGTCCGCTGACCGCGCCGAGCCGACTGCGCGGCAACCTCGAGCAACAGCGTCGACTTCCCGACACCGGGCTCACCGGCGAGCAGGATCACCGCACCCGGTACGACGCCGCCGCCGAGCACCCGGTCGAGCTCGCCGATCCCGGTCGGGCGGGACTCGGCCTCGATCGCGGACACCTTGGCGATCGGCATCGCGGGTGACGACACCGGGCCGGCGGTGATCCGGGCGGCCTTGGGGGCGCCGACCTCGGCGACCGTCCCCCACGCCTGGCACTCGCCACAACGCCCGATCCAGCGCGCCGACGTCCACCCGCACTCCGAGCACGCGAACGCCGGTTTTCCTTTCGTGCTCCCCGCTGCCTTCGCCATGCCGAACAACCTAGGCGAAGCTGCCGACAAATCCCGAGTGGCTGTCCACAGGCTCAGCGAAAGTGGTCGCGCAACTGCGTGAGACGCCGGCGGATCCACCCGCCGGTGAAGCGTGGAAGAGGATCGGGTTCGACCTCCGGCAGCTGCCGGGTCTCCCGCGCAGCCTCGAGGTACGTCGACAACAGCTCGCTCTCGGACTGCCGCAGCGACGCGCTCCGCTCGAGCAGTTTCCGCCCTTCCTCGAGCTGACTTGAGACGACCGCCGCAGATCCCAGATGCTGCAGACAGCGTGCCTGTCCCTCGCGCTCGCCGATTTCCGCGTAGAGGTGCTCGGCGTGCGTCCACCACCGCTTGGCCTCGTGCGGGCTGCGTTGCATCCAGGCCGCGACGCCATACAGTTCAAGCGCATGTGCATGCCCGCTGATGTCTCCGGCGGCAGTGGCACGAGCAGCCGCGGTGCCGAGATGGTCCAGCGCGTTCTCCGGGTCCTGCTGGTACAGGTGCACGATCGCGAGGTTGATCGAGATCGCCACCTCCGCAGCGAGGTCTGGACCCGGTCGGTTGAGCCGTGCGTCGTCCAGCCGGTCTCGTGCGTTCAGCACGGCTTCGTCCCGATCGTTCCCGGCCGGCGACTGCTCGGCCCGTTCCAGGTGCAGCAGTGCCCGCTCCACCTGACGACGAGTAGTCAGCGCGGCCGCCGTACGGCTGTGGGTAGCTACGTTGTCCGAGATGCCGAGCCGTGTCGTCGCACTGTCCAGGTCACCCATCAGCCGGTACGCCGTCGCCGCACGGGCGGCTGCCAGCTCCGCAAGGTCGCGGCGGCCGCTCGTGTCCGCTACCGCGGCCAGGAAGTCACTGAGCGCCAGCAGTTGAGCCGGCTCGTACCTGCGCAGGTACCAGACCTCCAGCGCGTCACAGATTCGAGCGAGGTCGTCAGCGGTCTCTTCACGCGCCTTCTCCGTGTCCAGCAGGTCGCGCAGCCGCGGCTCGTTCAGGGCGAACCACTCGGCGGCGGCCATCCCGGCAGCACCCGAACCGAGCTGGAACATCCACGACTCTGCCTGCTCCGCCGCCGCGTGCAGGTCCGGAGCAGGTACGGCGACCACACCGCCGCGTCGCCATCTCCGGTACGCCCGCAAGGCGATCGGGACGTCGTAGTACGCCCAGATCAGCGCGCAGGCGATGGCCACGGTGAATCCCGCGACCCGGATCCAGCCACCACTGTTGAGACTCTCCGACAGCCTGTCGCCGAGCAGTCCGGTCAGCAGCCCGGAGGCGAGCGCACTGCGACTGAAGAACCCACCTCGCCGTCGGCTCTGCTCCTCCTCGACCTTCGGAGCACTCGGCGCAGACGTCGTCACGGCCGGCCCCCGACTGTCAGCCCACGCACGACCCGCTGCCAGTTCGACAGCATCAGCACCACGGGTACGACGGAAGCCACCACACCGGCAGCGGCGACAGTCCCCGCCGACGCGGAGAACTGTCGCGCCTCACCCCACAGCACCAGCGACAACGGCGTCGTACCCGGGCCACTGATCAAGAAGCCCACGATGAAGTCGTTCCACACCAGGGCAAACTCCAGCACCGCCACAGCAACCAGCGCGGGCCGATACGTCCGCTGCACAGTCGCCAGTACGGAGCTCTGCCGCGCAGGCCCCTGCAATGCCTCAGACACCAACGCAGGTGGCGCAGACGCGAAGGCGGACCGCAGCAGCAGTACGGCGAAAGGCAGACCGGCAGCCGCATGTACCAAGGCCAACGCGACCCGCGATCCGGCCAAACCCGCAGTACCAATCGCATCGCGCAACGGAGCGGCGTACATCTGCACCGGCGTCACGGCCAGCACGACGAACATCGACGTCACCACTCGCCCCAACCACTGCGGCAGCCCACCCCACGCGACCAGATACGCCGTCGGTACGGCGATCACCAGCAGTACGGCGGTTGCCGCGCCGGCGATCAAAAGCGTCGACAGCAACGCACGGAACAACCCGACGTTCGCAGCAGCGGCGAACGAGGAGAACCCGAGCCCCGACGGCGACCACCAGCCCCGCAGACCTGCCTCGCCTGGTGAGTGCAATGCAGTGGCAACCAGCACCACCGCCGGCAGGATCCACACCAGGCTCACTGCGAAACCTGCAGTCCACCCGATCCGCCGTACTCGCTTGCTGGGCTTCGGTCGACCCACTGTGGGGTCTGGCGGCACCACCTGCACCGGCATCGCCCACCTGCGCCGCCGCAGCCCGCGTACGCCGACCACACCGACCGCAGCCACGATCGCGAACAACACAACGCCCAGTGCCGCCGTACGACCCGGGTCGTCGCCTGTTGTCGTCGCACGCCACCAGTTCAGGCCGAGTACGTCGGCAGAGCGCTGCATCGGCCCGGGTACGACGATCAGCACCAGGTCGAACACCCGGACTGCCGCGATGACGAGGGTCAGCGTGACCACACCGGTGATCGGCCGAAGCAGCGGGATCTCCAACGCGAACAGCCGCCGCCAGCCGGTGACACCTTCCGCGGCGATCGTGCGGCCCACGTCGTCCGGGATGGCGTCCAGGCCGGCCCGGAACAGCGAGACGACGTACCCGAGCCAGGTCCAGCCGAAGGCGGACACCAGGACCAGCCAGAACAGGCCCGGACCGAGCCATACCGGGCTCGACCCGAACAGCTTCGTCCAGACCGCGGTCAGCGTGCCGCGCTCGGGCGCCGGGTCGAAGATCAGCCGGAACGTCGCCC
Source organism: Kribbella sp. NPDC050470 (assembly GCF_044458365.1). Classification (NCBI taxonomy): domain Bacteria; kingdom Bacillati; phylum Actinomycetota; class Actinomycetes; order Propionibacteriales; family Kribbellaceae; genus Kribbella; species Kribbella sp. NPDC050470. The sequence goes on from NZ_JBITHV010000023.1 coordinate 10,518, forward strand.
CGGACACCAGCACCGACACCGCGAACGGGATCACCAGCGCGGGCTGCAGGAACGACGTCACCTCGGGCAGTCGGTAGCTCACCAGCGCGAGGAAGAACCCGACCACCACCAGACCGAGCGCGACCGCGACCCAGGCAAGACTGTTGCCCACGGCACGCAATGCCTCGGGGTCGCCCATCACCGCGAAGTTGCCGAGCCCGAAACCGCTCGGTGTCTTGAAGGCGGCGACCACCGTGACCCCGATCGGGATGAGCAGCAGGCAGCTCAGCAACAGCGCAGGCAAGCCCAGCAGGTATGGCGCAGCCGGACGCCGCGGCTTGCCTGCGACCGGGCGACCACTCACCTCGCGGCCGGCCACTTCGAGCGACAGGCCGTTGCTCTGCAAGCCCATCAGCTCTCCACCTTCCGCAGTTCCGTCATCGCCGCGTCCACTGCGGCAGGCACGGACTCACTGCCGTGGTCACCGACCCGGACCAGGAAGTCGGTGAGCACTCGCCACAGCCCGTTGATGGCGCCGAGTCGGCCCAGCCGGTCGGACAGGTCGAACTGCAGTTGTCCACCGGACTCCGACAGCTGCTTGGCGAGCCGGGTGAGCTCGGGGGAGTAGCCGGTGTCCCGTCCGTCGACCAGGAACCCGCCCTCCTTGACCCACGGGTCCACAGCGGTCGGTGCGGCGAGGCGCCGTACCAGATCGAGGGCGTCGTCTGAGGTTGGCTTCGGCAGCACCATCACGTCCCCGCCGACGACGACAGGTGGCGCGCTGCCGGGGGACAGGGCGGGGAAGGTGAAAAGGCCGACGTCGTCGGGGTCTGCGGCGAACGAGCGTACGACGGGCTCGGCGAAATCGGACGCTAGCACCATGGCGGCTCTGCGGTGCCCGAAGACCTCGACCACTGCGTCCGGGAACTGCTGCACGAGCGACCGTTCGACTCCACCGGCCAGAGTGCCGCGAGCCGACCACATGGTGCCCAGCAGGCGAAGGGCGGCAGCGATCTGCGGCTGGTGCGACGGGTGCGGACGCTCGGCCGTCGCGAGTGCTGCGTAGACGCTGGGCGCTATGCCCAGCAGGACGTTCTCGAAGAAGTCGGTGAGCACCCAGCCATCACCAGCAGCCAGCGACAGCGGCCGCACTCCGGCGAGCGACAGCGACCTGTTGACGTCCAGCCACTCGGACCAGAGCCGTGGCGGTTCCAGACCGAACTTCCGGAAGACCGATGGGCGATACCAGACCGCAGACTTGTGCGCCGTCTTGAACGGCACGCCGTACGTCGTCCTGTCGTGCACCAGCAACTCCGCCCAGAGCCGGGCCCGGCCGCGGTCGTCGACGTCGTCCGGGATCGGCTCGAGGTCATGCAGATGGCGCGGGACCAGACCGGGCTGCGGCAGCATCACGATGTCCGGCCGACGGGTCGAGCGTGCGCCGAAGGCCGTGGAGATGTCGTCGCCGAGCGGTACGACCTCGACCGGGTAGTCCAGCCTGCCGATGCCGTCGAGGACGTCATGGAATGCCCGCAGTTCCTGTCCGCTCCAGCTCACCGCGACCCGCACGCTGCGACGCAGTCCGAGGACGTCACTCGAGCACCCTGTGACCAGCAGCGTCGCCGCCGCGCCCAGGAACGCCCGACGACTACGCTGCATCGCCGAATCCCGTCGTACGCTCCGGGTCGGTTGTGATGAGCAGCATGGCGGCTCGGCCGAGCTCGGGGTTGGATCTGAGACCCAGCAGCGATCCCCACGTGGGCAGACCGCTTGCGTCCTCCAGCACGATCACTCGCGGCTCTGCGCGAAGGGCCCGGGCCACACCGGCCAGTCGACGACGGCCTGGGGTGATCTCGTGCGGGTAGCGGTCCAGCACGTCTTCCAGGCCGCACCACTCAGCTGTCAGCCGGCTGTGCTCCTCTGCTGCCTGACGTGTCACCCGGTGCGTGACGGTGTGCCCGTGTACGACGTTGCCGAGCACAGTCAGGTGGGGGAGCAGTCCACCTTCGGCAGGCACCAGCCGTACCGCGCCGCCGGTCTTGACCACTGCGTCGGTGGGCGGGTCCTCCAGGCCGATCACCAGGTCGGCCAGGCGGCGGGCTGCGGCGGCAGTGGGCATCACCAGGGCTCGCTGCTCCCCGACCTCGATCAGGACTCGTTCCGGCAGATCGGGTATTCGTTCGAGCAGCAGTCCGTCCATCCCTGGCTGGCGCCTCCCCAGATGAGCCGTCGAGTGGTCCGTCAACCCTATTGGGGGCCAGGGTCCCCTTGCAGGGGTTGCCGCGTGCCGTTTCAGAAGATGTTCAGAAGGCCCGGCTCCACAGGTTGATCGCGTAGTCGACCTCGGCGCCGGTGTGCTCGGCGATGATCCTGTCGGCGTCGGCCGCAGTGAACTCGATCCGGACCACCGCCTCGAAGTCGGCCCGGCTCTCGAACCGCCAGCCCATGTCCAGCTGTGTCCGCTGCCAGCCGCGGGCGGCCCAGAACCGTTCCACCACAGGCGGTTTGATCGTCGGGTACGCCGCACTGAACCAGCGCCCGAACGTCGACCGGCTGCCGTCGTTGTCGATCACGAACGCGGTCCCGCCCCGCCGCATCACCCGGTCGAGCTCGGCCAGCCCCGGCTCGCAACCCGGTCCGAAGAAGTACGCCCAGCGGGCGTGCATCACGTCGATCGACGAGTCCGGCACCGGCAGGCGCTGCGCCGTACCCTGCTTGACCTCGACGTTGGTCAGCGCCCGGGTCCGACGGCGAGCCGCCTTGGCCAAAGCGCCGTGCGGCTCGACGCCGATCACCCGGGCCGCGGTCGCGGCGAACATCGGCAGGTGGAACCCGGTCCCGCACCCGATGTCGAGCACGGTCGCCCCGGCCCAGTCCCGGATCGCCCGCATCGCCGGCTCGATCACCCCGTCCGGGTCGACCGCCTGGTTCTCGACCTCGTACACCTTCGGGTGGTGCCAGATGTTCGGGCTTGGGATCCCGCCGTCCGCAATGCTCACACCGCTAGACCCTAGCCGCGCACTCCACCGGGTCGTACGCCGAGACGGTCCGTCAGGAGCTGACGGTGGCTGGGGGCATTGGCTTGGTGGTGGCGGCCATCAGGGCGACCGGGATGAGCAGGAGGCCGCAGACGACGGCGAGCCAGTGGAAACCGAAGTAGGCGAGGATCGGGCCGGAGGCGGTGCCGGCGATCGAGGCGAGGATGCCCATGGTGAGGTCGGACATGCCCTGGGCCGAGGTGCGGATGTCCTCGGGGACCGACCGGGACAGCAGCGTGGAGCCGGCCACCAGGCAGGCGGACCAACCGAGGCCGAGCAGGAAGAGCGCTACTCCGGTCAGGCCGTGCGCGTCGTCCGGCGCCAGCGCCGCGAGCGTCATCGCGATGGCCAGGATGCCGAGCCCGATGCCGATGGTGGGGATCCGGCCGAGGCGGTCGGCCAGCCAGCCGGTCAGCGGGGACAGAGCGAACATGCCGGCGACATGGCCGCTCAGCACGAAGCCGACGATGGTCAGGGACGCGCCGTGGTGCGTGAGGTGGACCGACGTCATCGACATCACGCCGACCATCACCGCGTGCGCGGTTGCGATCGCCAGCAGGCCGAGCCGCGCGTGGGGGATGGCGATGACTTGACGGAAGGTCGTCGCGAGTGGCTGGCGTTCCAGCTTCTGCCGCGGCGTGAGCTGCTGCAGTCGCCGCATGCCGAACCAGACCGTGAGCGTGCTGGTGGCGAACGCGAACACCGAGAAGATGTACGGACCGGCCAGCGCCAGCAGGCCGAGCGACGTACCGACCTCGCCGCCGATGCCGGTCAGGTTGGGCCCGACGACCACGCCGATCGTCGTGGCCCAGACGACCAAGGCCAGCGAACGTGCGATGTGATCCGGGTCCGCTGCGTCCGTGGCGGCGTACCGGGACTGCAGGTTGGAGGCCGTGCCGCTGCCGAACAGGCAACCGGCGAACAGCAGCAACGCCAGCGAGTCCAGTTGTGCGGCGACGATGGTGAGTACCGCACCGGAGAACGCGATGAAGTAGCCCGTCGTCAGTGACACCCGCCGCCCGCGCGACCGAGCCAACCGAGCCAGCGGTACGGCGAGCAGCGCAGCGCCCAGTGTGGTCGACGTGGCGACCAGTCCGGCGAGCGAGGTCGAGCCAGAGACGTTCTCCGCGAGCAGGCCGGCCACGGCGAACCCGCTGGCCGTCGCGACCCCGCCTAGTGCGTTGCTGGCCACCAGCACCCGCAGAGTCGTTCGCTGGAGCTCGGCGGGTCTCTGGTCGGTGGTCACGAGGTCACCCTCTCATCAACCTGACCCGGAAGGCAGCCGGATTCCCGTTGCTCGGCAGCGTTCTCAGTATCTGAGTTGCACGCACTTCCGAACATAGACTGCGGTGGAGCCCGACTATAGGATCCTCTTGACGTAATTCCACCCCCTTGGAGTCCGGATGCCCGACATCGCGATCGTCCCTGCCCCGCGCGAGCTGACCGTCACCGAAGGCCAATGGGTCACCGAGGACCCGGTCGCCGAAGCCGTCCGGACGGTGGTGGAGAACCTCGGCGAGACCGAGTACCGCATCGACGTGACCGCGGAGGGCGCCCGGTTGTCGGCCGGCTCCGAGGACGCGCTGCGGCACGCGGAGACGACGTACCTGCAGTTGCTGGATGCCGCCGTACCGGTCGAGGACGGGAAGATCGCGGTGCCGGCGGTGCGGGTCGCGGATGCGCCGCGGTTCGGGTGGCGGGGCACGATGCTGGACGTCGCGCGGCACTTCATGCCGAAGGAGTTCGTGCTCAAGGTCATCGACGTCCTCGCTCTGCACCGGCTGAACGTGCTGCACCTGCACCTGACCGACGACCAGGGCTGGCGGGTCGAGATCGAGGCGTACCCGAAGCTGACCGAGGTCGGTGCCTGGCGGCCGGAGACGATAGTCGGGAAGATGTCGCACGGCCAGACCGAGTTCAGCTACGACGGCACGCGGCACGGCGGGTTCTACACCAAGGACGAGCTGCGCGAGATCGTCGCGTACGCCGCGGACCGCGGGATCACCGTGGTGCCGGAGATCGACCTGCCGGGTCACATGCAGGCGGCGATCGCGGCGTACCCGGAGCTCGGGAACTTCCCCGAGAACCAGATCGGCGTGCGGCAGGTGTGGGGGATCAGCGACGACGTCCTGAACGTGAACGACGAGACGGTCGAGTTCGTCCGGACCGTGCTGCGGGAGGTGCTGGAGCTCTTCCCGGGACCGTTCATCCACCTGGGCGGCGACGAGTGCCCGTCGGTGCAGTGGGGGGAGGCGGAGGCGGCGCAGAAGCGGCAGGTTGAGCTGGGGCTGTCCGAGGCGGGCCAGCTGCAGGGCTGGTTCACCGCGCAGGTCGCGTCGGTGCTGGCCGAGGAGGGGCGGCGGCTGGTCGGCTGGGACGAGATGGTCGAGACCGACTGCCCGAAGGACGCGGTGATCATGGCGTGGCGCAGCGCCGAGCGCGGCGAGGTGGCCGCGAAGGCGGGTCACGAGGTCGTGATGACGCCGTGCGAGTCGGTGTACTTCGACTACTACCAGGGTGACGCGGCCACGGAGCCGCTCGCGATCGGTGGGTTCATCCCGCTGGAGAAGGTGTACGACTTCGAGGTGATCCCGGCCGGGCTCAACGCCGAGGAGCAGGCCCGGATCGTGGGCGCGCAGTGCAACGTGTGGACCGAGTACATGGAAGGCCCCGACCAGGTCGGCTACATGCTCCTGCCCCGGCTGTCCGCCTTCGCCGAACGCGCCTGGGGCTCGCCGAAGACGTCGTACGACGACTTCCTCACCCGCCTCCGCCCCCACCTCACCCGCATCGAACGCCTCGGCGTCAACTACCGCCCGCTCGATTGAAACCTGCTGCTGCAGTTGCTGAGGGGATAACCAAATCTCCGTAAGCGCTGTTAGCAGGGGTAGACGGCCTGGGGACAACCTGACAACGATGAGTTGTCAGGAACCCAGGGTCGGGAGGGTCAGATGACCGTACTGATGCCACGCCTCCGGCGCGGCGGGTCATGGGGCTGGAACTCCCGGCCTTCCCTCGTCTCTCCAGTCGCTTCGCTCCCTCCGTTCCTCAGTCCAGGCCGGGAGGCCCCATGACCGCGGTGGGGCCGCTGGATGCGATGTTCCTGCTCGGCGAGAGTCGTGAGCAGCCCATGCACGTCGGCGGGCTGATGCTGTTCGAGCTGCCCGAGGGGGCCGGGCGGGATCACGTGTTCCCGGAGGGGTCGCGCGACTACGTGTCGCGGCTGTACCACGAGATGGTCGCGGCGCAGGCGGTCAACCCATTGTTCGCCCGCCGGGTGCGGAACCGGCCGCTCGACCTCGGCTACTGGTCGTGGGAGCAGGACGACGAGATCGATCTCGAGTACCACGTGCGGCTGTCGGCGCTGCCCCGGCCGGGCCGGTACCGGGAGCTGTTCGAGCTCACCAGCCGGCTGCACGGCACCCTCCTCGACCGGCACCGCCCGCTGTGGGAGATGCATCTGATCGAGAACGTCGAGGGCCGCCGCTTCGCCCTCTACAGCAAGATCCACCACTCGATGATCGACGGCGTCACCGCCCTCCGCTGGATGCAGGACACCCTCACCACAGACCCCGACCGCACGGGCAGGCCCGCCACCTACGCGCTCCCTGATGTAGGTCGGGGAGCGGCAGCCGGATCGGCAGGAGCCGGCTCAACCGAGGCGGCTGTCGACGGACTGTCCGCCGAAGCTGCGGCCGGAGGCGGCTCGGCCGGACTGCCGAGCCCCGCCGAGTTGCTCGCCGCCGTGGGCCGCATCCCGGGGCGGACGCTGGGCTCCGCCGCTCATGCGGCGGGTGGTGCCGCCCGTCTGCTGGCCGACCTCGCCGGACTGACCCCGGTCGGCTTGCGGAGCCTGCTGCAGGCGACCACCCCCTTCCCCGCGCCGCGGACGGTGTTCAACCAGGGGATCACCGGGGCGCGGCGGTTCGCGGCGCAGTCGTGGGCGATCGAGCGCTTGGAGAAGGTGCGGGCGATCACCGGGGCGACGCTCAACGACGTGATGCTGGCGATGTGTTCAGGTGCCCTGCGCAACTACCTCCTCGAGCTGAACGCCCTTCCGGACAAGCCGTTGACCGCGATGGTCCCGGTGTCGTTGCGCGGCAGCTCCGACGCACCCGGCGGCGGCAACTCGCTGAGCACGCTGATCACCGACCTCGGCACCGACGAGGCGGACCCGGAGGCGCGGATCCGCCGCATCATGGCGTCGACCAGCTACGGCAAGGGCGTGCTGTCCGGCCTCACTCCGTTGCAGAACCTGATGATCGGCGCCCTCGGCTTCAGCGTCGCCGGTCCGGCCGCCGTGCTCCCGGGAGTGGCCGACCGTACGGCGCCGCCGTACAACCTGGTCATCTCCAACGTGCCCGGCCCGGCCGAGAGCCCGCTGTACTGGAACCGCTCCCGCCTGCTCGGCATGTACCCGGCCTCGATCGTGCTGAACGGCCAGGCGCTCAACATCAGCGTGACCAGCTACGACCACCACCTGCACTTCGGCCTCATCGGCTGCCGCCGAACCATCCCGCACCTCCAGCGGCTCCTGATCCACCTCGAGGCCTCACTCGCAGAGCTCGAAAACATCCACTAAGCGAGCAGTGCGTCGATCTGGCCGATCGACAGCTCCAGGCCCTCGGCCATGCCCATGCCGATCAGCTGATCCATCTGCTCGCGAGAGTCGAAGACCGACTTCAGCTCCATCCGGGTGCCACCGCCGTACGGGCTGAGCTGCATCCGGACCGTGTTGACCGGCATGTCGTCGACCGGCTTGCCGTCGGCGTCCGCGAAGCCGTCGAGGAACTCCAGCGACTCCTTCGGGTTCACCGCCGTGAACCGCCACCAGCCGCGGTACTTCTCGCCCTCGGGGCTGGTCATGTAGTACGCGACCTCGCCGCCCGCGGTCAGGTCGTGGTCGACCACGGTCGCCGGGTGCGTCGGCGGTCCCCACCAGCGCTCCAGCAGCCGCGGGTCCGCCCACAGCTCCCAGACCCGCTCGGCCGGCGCGTCGAAGTCCGCGACCACGGTCAGGGTCAGGGCGTCGAAGTCCTTGTCAACGCTCGTCACGCTCATCTTCTCGGTTCTCCTCTGTTTCGGTGAGCAGCTCGGACATCCGGTCGACCCGGCCGCGCCAGGTCGCCTCGAGCTGGTCGAGTGCCTCGCGAGCCCGCCGTACGGCGTCCCTGTCGGTGCGCACCAGTTGCTCCCGGCCACTGCGTTGCTTGGTGACGAGCCCGGCGCGCTCCAGTACGGCGACGTGCTTCTGCACGGCCGCGAAGCTCATCGGGTACGCCGCTGCCAGCCGCGACACCGACGCCTCGCCGGTCAGGCAGCGCCGCACGATGTCGCGCCGGGTCGTGTCGGCCAGCGCATGCAGCAACTGGTCCACGACTGCCTCATCTACAACCATTTGGTTGTACGTTAGGCAAACGACGATGGCAGGTCAAGAGGTACGGCGCTTTACAGCCGGACGGTCCCGCTCGGAGTCTCGAAGACCGCGGAGACGAGACCGGGCTGACCGTTCGGACGCCAGTCGACCTCGAGGTCGTCGAGCAGGTGGTCGGCCGGATGGCCGATCCAGTCGGTGACCCGGACCGGGTCGCCGGCGATCTCCAGCGCGGTCAGCTTGATGCCCTTGCCGCCGACCGACGGGTGCTGGGTCAGGTCGTCCCAGTGCACGAAGAAGGGCAGCTGCGGGTCGGAGATCAGGCCCTTCACGCCGATCTGCCGCCAGGTCAGGTTCACCCCGTCCGGCCGGTGCCGGTTGCCGGGCACCGCGTGCCGGCCGAGGCGCTGCTCCATCCGCTGCATGTCGCGGACCGCCACCACCCAGCCGAGCCAGCCGCCACCCAACTGCTTGCGGGCGCGCACCGCCTGGCCGAACGGCGCCTTGTCCGACGCCGGGTGGTCGAGGACGTCGACCACCTCGATGTAGCGGTCGTTCTCCAAGGCGAGGACGTGGTTCACGGTGCCGAACCGCGGGTGCACCCCGCCGTCGACGAACTCCGCGCCGAGTTGTGCGGACAGCCGCTCGAGCGTCGCCTCGCACCCGTCGGGCCCGCAGGCGTACGAAAGATGATCAAGACGCATGCCAGTCATTCTGGCCCCGATCACCGACAGTCGCGGACCTGGGGGTGTCGCGACACGCAGATAGGGTCTACCCATGCGCACAGTTGTCGTCGGCGGAACCGGGCACATCGGCACCTACCTCGTGCCGGAGCTGGTGCGGCTCGAGCACGAGGTCGTCGTACTCAGTCGTGGTGAGCGATCGCCGTACCAGTCGGACGGTGCTTGGAACCGAGTCGAGCAGATCGCCGTGGACCGCGCTGCGGAGGATGCCGCTGGCACGTTCGGCGACCGTGTCGCCGACTTGCAGCCGGATGTCGTCATCGACCTGATCTGCTTCACCGAGGACAGCGCACGGCAGCTGGCCGAGGCTGTGCGTGGGAAGGTCCAGCATCTGCTGCACTGCGGCACCGTCTGGGTGCATGGGCCGAGCGAGCTGGTGCCGACGCGGGAGGACACGCCGCGGCGGCCGTTCGGCGACTACGGCATCCAGAAGGCGGCGATCGAGCGGTACCTGCTGGACTGCGCGCGCCGCGACGGGCTCCCGGCCACGCTGATCCACCCCGGTCACATCAGCGGTCCCGGGTGGACGCCCATCAACCCGGCGGGCAACCTCGACCTCGGCGTGTACGAAAAGCTTGCCCACGGCGACGAGCTCGCGCTGCCGAACCTCGGCCTGGAGACAGTCCAGCACGTGCACGCCGCGGACGTGGCCGGCATGTTCCTCGCCGCGCTGCGGAACCGCTCGGTCGCGGTCGGCGAGAGCTTCCACGCGGTCGCGGAGGGCGCGATGACACTGCGTGGGTACGCCGCAGGAGTCGCCACCTGGTTCGGTCAGGAGGTGCGGCTGACGTTCCTGCCCTGGGGCGAGTGGCGACAGACCGTGTCCGAGAACGACGCCGCGGCCACCTACGACCACATCGCGCACAGCCCGCACTGCTCGATGGAGAAGGCTGCGCGCCTACTCGGCTTCCGCCCGCGCTACAGCGCGCTGGACGCCGCGTTGTCCGGCGTCAGCTGGCTGGTGGAGAACGGCAAGATCACTTAGAGGCCGGGTGCGGCAGCAGCCGACCGGCTTCCAGGTACTCACGGCAGTAGGTGGCGAGCACGTCGTACGCCTTGTGGCCCATCAGTGTCTGCAGCTCGACCTTGCTGGACTCGAAGACAGCCTCGACGCCGATGTGGGCCTCGGTGTTTCCGGTGCAGTACCAGTCCAGGTCGTGTCCGCCCGGCCCCCAGCCGCGCCGGTCGTACTCACCGATGCCGACCTCCGTGTACGACGTCCCGTCCGGGCGCTCGACCTCGCGGAAGGTCCGGCGGATCGGGAGCTGCCAGCAGACGTCCGGCTTGGTCTCGACGAAGTGCACACCCCTCTTCAGGGCCAGCCCGTGCAGCGCGCACCCGCCGCCACCAGGGAAGTCCGGCCGGTTCAGGAAGATGCAGGCGCCGTCCCAGACCCGGGTCTTGCGGTCGCCGTCGTCGTCGGTCTCGACCCAGCCGTTCTTCCGGCCCTCCTTGCGGAACTGCCAGTCCTCCTTGGTCAGCTCCTTGACGTAACCCTTGACCCGCTTCTCGTCGTCCTCGTCGGAGAAGTGCGCGCCGAGGGTGCAGCAGCCGTCGTTCGGACGGCCTTTGTAGATGCCGCGGCAACCACCACCGAAGATGCAGGTCCAGTTGGACGTCAGCCAGGTCAGGTCGCAGCGGAAGACCTGGTCGGGGTCTTCGGGGTCGACGAACTCGACCCAGGCGCGGGGAAAATCGAGCGAAACCTCAGGCACCTGGAAAGCGTACGCGCCTTCGGTGGGTAAGCGTGAACGCCGACTCCGGATAAGGCCCGAAGTACACCGGTCCAGTAGCGTGAGGGTATGCGGCTCGGCGTACTCGACGTGGGATCCAACACCGTCCACCTGCTCGTGGTGGACGCTCACCGTGGTGCAGCGCCGCTGCCGGCGTACTCGCACAAGACCGAGTTGCGGCTCGCCGAGTACCTGGAGAAGGACGGCAAGATCGCCGACTCGGGCTCCGACGGGCTGGTGTCGTTCGTCAAGGAGGCGTCCGAGCTCGCCGAGGACAAGGGCTGCGAGTCGGTGCTCGCGTTCGCCACCTCGGCGCTGCGCGAGGCGCCGAACGGCGAGAAGGTGCTCGACCGGGTCCGCAAGGAGACCGGGATCGAGCTGCAGGTGCTGACCGGTGAGGACGAGGCCCGGCTGACGTTCCTCGCCGTACGGCGCTGGTTCGGCTGGTCGTCGGGTCGCCTGGCGGTGTACGACATAGGAGGCGGCTCGCTGGAGATCGCGGCCGGGTCCGACGAGGAGCCGACCGTCGCGGTGTCGGCCCCGCTCGGCGCCGGCCGGCTGACCCGCGAGGGGCTGACCAACGACCCGCCGGACAAGGACGAGGTCCGGGCGCTGCGCAAGCGGATCCGGATGGAGATGGCCGCGGTGGCCGGTGACGTGCTACGGGCCGGCAAGCCGCAACGTTCGGTCGCCACCAGCAAGACGTTCCGGTCGCTGGCCCGGATCTGCGGCGCGGCGCCGTCGGACGAGGGGCAGTACGTGCCGCGGACGCTGAGCCGGGACGACCTGGCCGAGTGGATGCCGAAGCTGACCAAGATGTCGGCGGCCGAGCGGGCCGAGCTGCCCGGGGTCTCGGTCGGCCGGTCGGCGCAGCTGCTCGCCGGGGCCCTGGTCGCGGACGCCGTGATGGACCTGTTCGACCTGCCCGCGCTCGAAGTCTGTCCGTGGGCGCTGCGGGAGGGTGTCATCCTGTCCCGGCTCGACCAGTTGCAACCCCGATGAAGCACCACCCCTGACGAACCACCGCGAAGGCACCAGATGAGCACCAGCAAGACTGCCCGGATCGGCCTGTCGACCGCGTCTGTCTACCCCGAGTCGACGGCGAGCGGGTTCGAGCTGGCTGCCCGGCTCGGGTACGACGGCGTCGAGGTGATGGTCGGGATCGATCCACTCAGCACCCAGATCGACGCGGTCCAGCGGCTGGTCGACTATCACCAGCTGCCGGTGCTGGCGATTCACGCGCCCTGCCTGCTGATCACGCAGCGGGTCTGGGGCACCGACCCGTGGGGGAAGCTGGAGCGCAGCGCCGAGGCCGCGAAGGAGCTCGGTTCGGACGTGGTCGTCGTACACCCGCCGTTCCGCTGGCAGCGCGACTACGCGCGCGGGTTCGTCGAGGGGATCGCGCGGCTCGAGGAAGAGACCGGCGTGATCTTCGCGGTCGAAAACATGTACCCGTGGCGTGCGCCCGGCAAGGGCCTGCAGGCGTACGCGCCGAGCTGGGACCCGACCGAGCAGGACTACGCGCACACCACCCTCGACCTGTCGCACTCGTCGACCGCCGAGCAGGACTGCGTCGAGCTCGCGGCGACGATGGGCAAGAGCCTCACCCACATCCACCTGACCGACGGCACCGGCTCGGCCAAGGACGAGCACCTGGTGCCCGGTCGCGGCACCCAGCGCGCCGCCGATCTGCTGAACGGCCTGGCGAACCAGGACTTCCGCGGCCACATCATCATCGAGATCAACACCCGCCGCGCGACCAGCCGGTCCGAGCGCGAGGTCGACCTGGTCGAGTCGCTCGAGTTCACCCGCAAGCACTTCGTCCGCACGTCCCGGCGCTCGTCGTTCGCCGTCACCCCGGAAGGGGAGATCTCGGAGCTCACCACATGACCCGGTCGTCGACCGGAGGCAAGGCTTCGGCCGCTCGTGGCACCGGCAACGGACGCCCGGGCCGTCGGCCGGGGGGACCGGACACCCGTGGCGAGATCCTGCTCGCGGCCCGGGCGTCCTTTGCGGACAAGGGTTTCAACGGCACGTCGATCCGCGGCGTCGCCCGCGAGGCCGGGGTGGACGCGGCGCTCGTGCACCACTACTTCGACAGCAAGGACGAGCTGTTCATCGAGGCGATGGCGATCCCGGTCGACCCCCGGCAGATCGCCGCGCGGATCCTCGACGGCCCACCTGAGGAGCTCGGTCGCCGGATCGCGACCGTGTTCCTCGGTGTCTGGGAGTCGGCCGAGGGGCAGCAGCGGATGAAGGCGATCTTCCGCAGCGTGGTGACCAGCGACGAGGTCTCCCGGATCATGCGGGAGGGCATCACCCAGATGATCATCGGGCCGGTCTCGCGCGCCCTCGACGTACCTGACGCGCAGCTTCGCGTCACGATGGTCGCCACGCAGCTGATTGGGGTCGCGATGGCTCGTTACCTGGTCGGTCTCGAGCCGGTCGCGTCCACTGACCTGGCCGTCCTGATCGATCGGCTGGCGCCGGTTCTGCAGCTGCACCTGACCGGCTGATGCAGATTCCGTCGGATCGCGAGATCCGCGAGTTGCATCGGTCGCACGCGCCCAGTACTGGGGCACTCGCTCCTGCATGGGCTCGGCTTTCCGGATGAGCTGAGTCGCTTCTGCTCCCGGCACACGGGCGTTGGGATCACGCGGGACGACGTACTGCGGCAGGGGCTGCCGATCCCGGTGGGCGACTACGTGCCCAGTACGCCGGAGGAGGAGCTCGTCATGTACGCCGACAAGTTCCACAGCAAGCGGACTCCGCCGGTGTTCGTCTCGGGTGACACGTACGCGGCCGTGGTCGCTCGGTGGGGTGCGGACAAGGTCATCACGTTCGGCGCGATGCGGCAGCGGTACGGCGACCCGGACCTGGCGCCGCTGGTCGACGCCACCGGGTTCGCGCTGATCTGACCCCTTGCGGCCGGGTCTCGTTGCGCGCTAAATTCATCACATGATGAAAAACGCGGTGAGTTGCCGGGACGTCGTGGTGGTCCGCGGCGACCGGGAGGTCCTGCACGGGGTCGGGTTCGACCTCCGGACCGGGACGGTGACCGGGCTGCTCGGTCCGTCCGGCTGCGGCAAGACCACGCTGATCCGGGCCATCGTCGGGCTCCAGGCCAAGGTCACCGGCGACATCGCCGTACTCGGTGAGCCTGCCGGCGCGCCCAAGCTGCGCGGGCGGATCGGGTACGTGACCCAGGAGCCCAGCGTGTACGGCGATCTCAGCGTCGCCGAGAACCTGCGCTTCTACGCCGCCGTGCTCGGGGTGTCGAGCGATGACGTGGATCGCGTGATCGATGCGGTGGATCTGCGCTCGCACGCTGATGTGCGGGTGGATCGGCTGTCCGGTGGGCAGCAGTCGCGCGCCTCGCTTGCCGCGGCATTGCTGGGGAGTCCCGAGTTGCTGGTCCTCGACGAGCCGACGGTCGGGTTGGACCCTGTGCTCCGGCGGGATCTGTGGCAGCTCTTCCACACGTTGGCGGATGACGGAGCGACGTTGCTCGTCTCGAGTCACGTGATGGACGAGGCCTCGCGCTGCGATCGCCTTCTGTTGATGCGCGATGGCGACCTGCTGGCCGACGACACTCCACAGGCGCTGCTCGACTCGGTTGGCACCGACGACATCGAGCAGGTGTTTCTCACCCTGATCGAACGGAAGGCAGGTGCGCGATGACGCTCCGAGTCACCATGGCCGTCGCCGCGCGGGTCCTCGCGCAGCTTCGCCGCGACCATCGCACCGTCGCCATGCTGATCGTGCTGCCGGCATTGCTGGTCAGCCTGATGTGGTGGATGTTCACCGATTCGCCGATGGTGTTCGACCGAATCGGCGGGCCGCTGCTTGCGGTGTTCCCGTCCATCATCATGTTCGTCGTCACGTCGGTCGCAACGTTGCGCGAACGGTCCACGGGGACGCTGTCGCGACTCTTCACGATGCCGATGGGGAAGCTGGATTTCCTGCTGGGGTATGCGGTTGCGTTTGCGCTGATTGCCGTCGTACAGGCGGTGGTCGTGGTTTCGATTGCGCTTTATGCGCTGGATTTGGATATCCGCGGGTCTGCTTGGCAGTTGGGTGTTGTTGCGGTTCTCGACGGTGTTCTCGGTACGGCGCTCGGGTTGTTTGCGAGTGCGTTTGCGGCGACCGAGTTTCAGGCGGTGCAGATGATGCCGGCGGTGATGATTCCGCAGCTCCTGTTGTGCGGGTTGCTGGTGCCGCGCGATCAACTGCCTGCGGTCTTGCACGCGATCAGCGACGTACTGCCGCTGTCCTACGCCGTCGACGCCGTCACCGGAGTTGCCCAAGGCAACGGCTTCGGCGCGGGCGCCGGCGCGGACGCCCTGGTGGTAATAGCCTTCATCCTCGCCGCCCTAGGCCTAGGAGCCGCCACCCTCCGCCGCCGCACCGCTTGAATCCCCCACGCAACCGGAGCTGGCTCGGGTGGACCGGTGGGGCTGGTATTCATGGGGCTACTTGTGAATCCAGTGGGGAGTCTCATGAGCCACAGCCCGTCGCCCGACCCCAACCAGCAGGTTTGGACTGATCCGCATGGGCGGGGGTGGCCGGGTGGGCCCCCTCCGGGTGAGCGGCCGAAGGGGGCTGGCGCGGCTGTGCTTGCGTTGGGCCTCGGCCTGTTCATGACGGCCTCCACCCTCATCGGATGACCTTCACGACCTTCCCCGCCTTGTCGTACGCCGTAAGTTTCGGCGCCGACACCTTGGTCGCCGGGCCGGGGCTCAACCACGTGAAGGCGAACCACCCGTCGACGACCTCGACGTCGTGGGTCGGACCCGGTCCCAGTTCGAGCCGGACCTTGGTCGCCGTCGACGACACCCGTCCCCAGCCGGTGTAGTTGTACTGCTTCGTGCACGGTGTCCCGGGGCAGTGCCCCCCACCCCCGCCGCTCGCCACGAACAGCTCAGCGTGCTTGGCGCCCTTGCCAGGCGTGAGCACCGGGTCCTTGTCCCCGAGCGCGTTCAACGTCAGGAACGGGGTCGCCCCCGGCATGGGCTCACCGGCCGTACGCGGTGCGAGTTCACACGCGACCGCTTTCTTCCCGGACGGCGAGATCGCGACGAGCGCCGTCGTACCGAGTCGCGCCGACTGATCCGCCGCCATCACGCGCCACCCGGTCAGGTCGACCCACAGCTGCACCGAGCAGTTCCGCAGCTGGCCGGCAGCGGTCGTCGGCAACGGTTCCTTCTCGGCCGCCGCGACCAGCTCCGCCTTCGGCTTGTCGCCGCCGGGGATCGTGCACGCCGCGAACCTCGCACCCATCTCGAACGCGTACATCGCCGTGCTCCCGGCCTTCACCGAGCCTGCTGCCTGCAGCGCCTGCTTGTGGTCCGGGTAGCGCAGAGCACAGCGCCGTACCGCCTCTTCCTTCGTGATCGTCTGCCCGGCGGCCGCCTCCCCGCGCTCGATCCCCGGCACCGCCTCGAACTGGGAATTCTGCTTCTGATCGCCGGCAAACCCCGGCTCCTTGTCGGCCACGCTGCCACCCGGGATCAGACTCACGACAAGCGCGACCACGGCCACGCCACTGATCGCCGCGCCTGCGGCCAGCACCGTACGGCGCCGCCGCCCGCGACGACCCCGGGCCAGCAGCCCGTCGGTGTCGAACGGCTCGAGCGCCGCCGCCTCGGCCAGCCTCTGCAGTTCCGCGCGGACCTCGCGTACGTCATCCATCTCGCTCTCCTTCACAACGCCCGGCTCGTCCGCCGCGCCAGGTCGATCGCCTTGCGGAGAGTGTCGAGGCCGCGCGCCGCCTGGCTCTTCACCGTGCCCTCCGAGCACCCCAGGATCTCCGCGGTCTGCTCGACGGACAGGTCCTCGTAGTACCGCAGCACCACACACGCCCGCTGCCGCGGCGCCAGCCCGCGCAGTGCCTCGAGTACTTCGTTCCGCTCGGCGTACCCGGTGGCGAAGTCGTCCCGCTCCACCCGGTCAGGTACGTCGGCGATCGAAACCTCGCGCCGCCACGGCCGCCGCTTCCCGTCGTGCGCCACGTTGACCACCATCCGGCGGGCGTACGCGAACGGGTTCCCCGTCCGCCGCACCTTCGGCCAAGCCAGGTACAGCTTGTAGAGCGCGTCCTGAACGATGTCGTCCGCCCGGTGCCGATCCCCGCTCACCAGGTAAGCCGTCCGCCGCAACGACGCACCCGCCGCCTCGACGAACTCGACGAACTCCCGGTCCCGCTCCGCCATCTGGTTCCTCCACTCTCCAACTCCCCCTCAAGACGGAAGCCCCGACCCACCAGGTTGCACGCCACCCGATCCAACCCACGCGCCCCGCCACGCCCGCTCCTACGCCGTCCGCTACGCCGGGCGCTTCCAACCCTTCTTGCGCGACTACCGCCGCTCCTTCCACTTCCAGGTGGTTGGGTCGCCTACTCGAGGTCTTGGTGTCGGCCCACCAGCGGAGGTTGCATCTGGCAACGGGCGGACGGCATGAGAACTGGACTTGTTGAACCCGCACCGGTTGAGCAGAGCTTGTTTGATTGCCCCAGCCCATGCAGCCATATTCGAACGTTCCGAAACCACGTTCGCAACGTTCGCTCACGGAGGGCCCATGACTGCCGAGTTCCTCGAGTCGCAGACCTACCTGCCCGATGAGCAGGAGCAGCTGGCGTCGGTCGCCAGTTTCCTGGACGCCCACCAAACCATGAGGCGCGGGCGACTCCAGGCGCGATACCTGCTCGTCGGCGCCGAGGAACATGACCGGATCGAGCTCCCCGAAGCGCTCCACAAGGTCCTGGTGCAAGCGGTGGCCGCATTGGCGGCGGGCAAGGCAGTCACGATCTCGCCGACGATGCCGAAGCTCACGACCCAGCAAGCCGCCGATCTTCTCGGGGTCAGCCGGCCGACGGTGATCCGCCTCATTGACGCCGGCGAGCTCGCCTGCGAGCGAATCGGCAACCGACGAAAGATCCTGCTGTGCGACCTCCTGGCGTACCGCGAAGCCCGCCGCCAACGTCAGTACCAGGCAATCGCCGACACGTCCGTGGACCTTAGCGAGGACGAGGACCCCGCAACCGTGAACGAACGGCTCAAGCGAATCCGCAAAGAACGCGCCGAACAGAGCCGAAAAGCCGCCGGTCACTGAAAGTGCGTCGAGCCGTCGCTTCTCACAAGATGGAGCGGGAGTCCGCTACGACTTTCTTGCGACGTTGCGAGGTAAGTACTGGAGGATGAAGCGGTCGACCTGATTGAGGAGGTCCGATAGGTCTTCCGGCTGACGGGGATTGCAGCGGGGTCGCGGGCGGGCGACGTAGGAGCACGCGGAGCGGCGCGCGTCGACGGATTGCGGGCGGCGGGATCGCGGTGCGGTTGAAGGAGTGGCGGTAGCCGCGCGAAGGGGGGTGGGTGGGAGCGCCAGGCGTAGCACGTGCCGTACGAGCGGGCGGAGCAGGACGCGTGGGGGCTCTCGTGGGGCGTGGGGGCTTTTGTGGGGGTGTGGGTACGGGGTGTAATCGGACCAGTGGGGGTGGTGGTGTGGTGCTGGACACAGGATTAGGGCGGGTTGGATTCAGGCGCGTAACCTGCTGACACCACTGGCAATTGGGGCCGGGTGGGTTGATGAGGAGGAACACGTAGTGCTTCGGCGAGTACTGCTGGGCATGTCCCGCAGCCCCCAGATCAAGAAGGCCGTTTCGTCGCTGCCGGTGTCCAGTGGCATCGTTGCGCGGTTCGTGGCCGGCGAGACCGCTCCGGAGGCCGTGCTGGCCACCGAGAAGCTGGTCAGCAACGGCCTGAACGTCACGCTGGACCACCTCGGTGAGGACGTCACCGACCTGGCTGCCGCGACCGCGACCGTCGAGGCGTACGTCGAGCTGCTCCGGCAACTGTCGGACGTCGGCCTGACGAAGAACGCCGAGGTCTCCGTCAAGCTGTCCGCGGTCGGGCAGGCGCTGCCCGGTGAGGGCGAGAAGATCGCGCTGGAGAACGCGCGGAACATCTGCCTCGCGGCCCGCAACGCCGGTACGACGGTCACGCTGGACATGGAGGATCACACCACCACCGACTCCACGCTGGGCATCCTGCGCGAGCTCCGCCAGGACTTCCCGGAGACGGGTGCGGTGCTGCAGGCCTACTTGCGCCGTACCGAGGCCGACTGCCGCGACCTCGCGCACGCGGGCTCCCGGGTCCGGCTGTGCAAGGGCGCGTACAAGGAGCCGGAGTCGGTCGCGTTCCAGGACAAGCGCGCCGTGGACAAGGCGTACGTCCGGGCAACGAAGATCCTGATGAACGGCGCCGGCTACCCGATGATCGCCTCGCACGACCCGCGCCTGATCGCGATCGCCGGCTCCCTCGCCGACCGCGCCAACCGCCGCCCCGGCAGCTACGAGTACCAGATGCTCTTCGGCATCCGCCCTGAGGAGCAGCTCCGCCTGGTCTCCCAGGGCCACACCGTCCGCGTCTACATCCCGTACGGCGAGGACTGGTACGGCTACCTGGTACGACGTCTCGCCGAGCGCCCCGCCAACCTCCAGTTCTTCGCCCGCTCCCTCATCAGCAAGAAGTAGCCCCAACCCTCCGCCATCCACCCATCAACCAACTGGGTCTGTGGGAGTGCTGACCGTTGGCCGAGGCAACGGTCGTTTGACGGGAGCGGCAGCCGCGCACACGGGACAGCCGGAGTAGCAGGTGACGTACGTCGGTGCGTCGGAACCCGTGGTGTCTTGCGTCGCGATGTGGTTGCGTTGACGGATCACGGTCGGCAGGACCACGGTGCTGTCGGGTGAGCGGCGGTAGCCGCGCGCTAGAGGGTGGGTGGGAGCGCGCGACGTAGGAGCGCGCGTAGTGGGCGCGTGGGGGAGCTCGTCCGGCTGGTGGGCGGGGCTCGGGGCTCCGACGGCGGGGATAAGTAGGCTGAGGGTATGACTAGCAAGGTGGCCATTCTTGGGGCCGGGGTGATGGGGGAGACGTTGCTGTCCGGGCTGATTCGGGCTGGGCGGCGACCGGAGGAGCTCCTGATCACCGAGCGCCGGGAGGAGCGGGCCGCCGAGTTGCGGGAGCGGTACGGCGTGGACGTCGTGTCCAACGTGGACGCGGCCGCCAAGGCGGAGACGCTGGTGCTGGTGGTGAAGCCGCAGGACATGTCGGACCTGCTCAGCGAGATCGCCCCGGCGGTCGACGCGTCGCAGACCGTGGTGTCGATGGCGGCCGGTGTCACCACCGGGTTCATCGAGTCGCGGCTGCCGGAGGGTGTCGCCGTGGTCCGGGTGATGCCGAACACGCCGGCGCTGGTCGACGAGGGGATGGCGGCGATCTCCCGCGGCGCGCACTGCGACGAGAGCCACCTGGAGCTGGCGGAGAGCCTGCTGGCCGCGACCGGCCGGGTTCTGCGGGTGCCGGAGAAGCAGCAGGACGCGGTGACCGCGATCTCCGGGTCGGGTCCGGCGTACCTGTTCTTCGTGGTCGAGGCGATGATCGAGGCCGGCGTCCACATGGGCCTGCCGCGCGGCACCGCGACCGAGCTCGTCGTACAGACCGTGGTCGGTTCCGCGAAGCTGCTGCGGGAGACCGGTGAGCACCCGACCGTGCTCCGCGAGCGCGTGACGTCCCCGGGTGGTACGACGGCAGCCGCCGTACGCGAACTGGAGGACCACAAGGTCCGCGCGGCGTTCCTCTCCGCGATCGAGGCAGCCCGCAACCGCTCCCGCGCGCTCGCCGCCGAATAACACCTGCGGTACAGCTGGCGTTATTGTTGGCGCCGCAGTTTCCTGCCGTGTTCAAGGGATGAGTCGACTATGGTCCCGCCCATGAGTAATCGTTCGGAGCAGGAGAGCCCCGAGCACCTCAGCGCTGCCCCCACGCCGGTCGCCCCGGAGCAGGTCGCCTCCGAGCAAGCCCCGGAGCGAGCCCCAGAGCAAGGCGCCGTACGCGTGCCGGAGCTGCCGTGGCGGGTGCCGCTGGACCCGGCTCCTTGGTGGGCGTGGGCGTTGTTCGTCACGCCGTTCATCGCTGTGCCGGCGCTGAACTCCTGGCTGTGGATGGGCGCCCGCGACATGCTCGCGGTCGGCCTGCTCACGATTATCGGCGCCTCCGTCGTCCGGGTGGCCGGCGGTGTGGTGCTGTACCGGGTGATGCTGACCCCGACCGGCCTGAAGGCGCGCACCAGCATGCTGATCCGCAGCGTCTCCTGGCAGGACGTCGACCGTATCGAGGTCGGCGACGACAACGTCGTCCTGGTCCGCGGCCCGGACGAGAGCGAGATCAACGGCATCCCCAAGGACCGCACCGCGTACGTCGGCGCAGTCATCGAAGCCATTCGCGCCGAAGCGGCCAACCATCCGCCCCGCCGCCACCGTCCCCGCCCCGGCATCGGCACCCTCCTCGTCCTCACCTACCTGACCCTGTCCGTAGGCGCATTCCTCATCCGCTGGCACATCGTCTGACCGTAGGGTCGCCGCATGGACTTTTCTTTGTGGCCTGCGGCGTCCAGGACTTGGGGGGAAGTGCTCGAAGGAGCTGAGTACGCCGAGCGGACCGGGTGGCACGGTGTTTGGGTAGCGGATCATTTCATGCAGAACGGGGACGACCTGTCGGTTCCCGTCAACGAGTGCCTGGCGTTGCTGGCGGGGATCGTGAACCACTGGGGCAACCCCAAGCTGGCCGCGCACAAGGGCGAGGTGTTCGCCAGGCACTGCGAGAAGATCGGCCGCGATCCGAAGTCGGTACGGCGGTCCGCGCAGACGATGCTGGAGGTCGTCGTACCGGGGGGACACCGAGGCGATCGAGCGCAAGGAGCGACTCGAGAGCCGGGGCGGCCACGTGATCATGGGGTCGGCGCAGGAGGTGCTCGACACGGTCGCGCAGTACCCGGCCGCCGGGATCGACGAACTGCTCGTCCCGGACTCCTTCCTCGGCACCGGCAACCGTCGCTTCGAAGCCCTCGAGCGTCTGCGGGAAGAGGTGCTAGCCAAGCTCTAGCGTCGCGACGACCGGCCAGTGATCGCTCGGCAGCCGGCCGCCCGGGCGGACGTGGGACACGGTCGCGTCGACCACCTTCCAGCTCCCGGTGACGAGGATGTGGTCGATGCGGTCGCCGTCCTCGGCGCCGGTGAAGTCGTGCCAGCTCCCACCGGCCTCGATCGGTACGGCGTTCCGCAGCCCGGCGCTCGTCAACGCCTTGAGCGGCGGCGAGTCCGGGGTCGCGTTCAGGTCGCCCATCACGATCCACGGCAGCGAACCGGCGACCCAACGGGCGATCAGCCGCGACGACTGCAGTTGCGCGACCTCGCCGGCGTGGTCGTAGTGCGTGTTCGCGACACCGATCGTGGTGCCGTTCCGGTGCCGCAACCAGACCAGCGTCGCGATCCGGGTCAGGTCCGCGTCCCAGCCGACCGAACCCGGCGTCCCCGGGTCGTCGGACAGCCACCGGGTCTCGTGCTTCTCCACACGCCAGTCACCCGGCCGGACCAGGACGACGGAGTGCTCGCCGGCGCTCATCCCGTCGTCCCGGCCCACGCCGACGATCTCGTACCGCGAGAACCGCCAGCGCAGGTACTCGAGCTGGTCCGGCAGCACTTCCTGCAACCCGACCACGTCCGCGTCCAGCTGCTCGATCGCCGCCACTGCCGCATCCCGCCGTACCGGCCAGGCGTTGTCGCCGTCCGGGGCGGACGAGTTGCGGATGTTGAAGGTGGCGGCGCGAATCTTCATGGCGCCGATCCTGCCAAACCCGCCTCCGCCGGGGCCGCCCCGGTCAGCCCCATCGCACGCACCGCCGCCTGGAGTCGCGGGGTGCTCGCCTCGATCGCCCGATCGCAGCCCTGAGCGAGCAGGTGGTCGATCGCCCCCGGATCGGTCGCCAGCCGCGCGTACTCCTTCTGCAGCGGCTCGATGACGGCCAGCACGGCGTCCGCGACGTCCTGCTTGAGGGCGCCGTACGACGAGTACGACGCCGCCAGCGCGACCGGATCGCCGTCGGTGCAGGCAGCCAGGATCTCGAGCAGGTTGGTGACACCCGGCTTGGCCGCCTCGTCGTGCCGGACCTCGTTCTCGGAGTCCGTCACCGCTCGCATGATCTGCCGCCGGATCACGTCCGGCGGGTCGAGCAGCCGGATCGTGCCGATCGCGTCGTCGCTGTCGGACTTGCTCATCTTGGTGGTCGGGTTCGCCAGGTCCTTGACCCGGGTCGCCAGGACCGCCTTGGCCAGCTGCGGTACGACGAACGTCTCGCCGTACTCGCGGTTGAAGCGGATCGCGACGTCCCGGGCGAGCTCGACGTGCTGGTCCTGGTCACCGCCGACCGGGACCTGCTTCGTGCCGTACAGCAGGATGTCGGCCGCCATCAGGCACGGATAGGTGAACAGCGAGGCGCGGGTCATCGGCCGGCCCTTGCCCTTCTCCTTGTACTGGATCATCCGGGACAGCTCGCCGACGTACGACGTGCATTCCAGCAGGTAGGCGAGTTGCGCGTGCGCGGGTACGTCGGACTGGACGAACACGGTGCCGTCGGGGACGCCCGCCGCGAGCATCAGGGTGGCGAACTCCCGCGTCAGCGCGGCGAGTCTTCGGGGATCGTGCTTGGTCGTCATTGCGTGCAGGTTCGCGACGAAGTAGAACCCGTCGGGGTCGGTGAACCGGCGCAGGGCGCCGAGGTGGTTGCCCAGCGTCAGGCGGCCGGACGGGGTGATGCCGGATAGCGATGTCATTGTCGTGCCCTTCGGTGTGTGGGCCCCACCGAGGACATGAAAGAGGCCGCCTCGGCGAGGCGGCCTCATGGATGCGTGTGAACACACGCTTGGGTGACCGCCCTAGGCGGCCCACCACAGCTGCAAGTTCGTGTTCACAGCATCAGGGTAGCTCATCGACCGGGGCGGTGGGGGAAGGAATTCAACGCTGCGTGAGCGCCTGGACGATCAGCTCGTTGCGGGCGTCCTGGCCGAGCGGGACCGTCGGGTGGACACCGTCGCGGAGGTAGTTGAGCAGCCGGTACGGCTTCACCCAGAGCCACTCGGCCCAGCGGATGATGTGCAGGTTCGGGTACTTCTCCTGGGCGTCGTACAGCTGCATGTTGAGCCACGAGCTGTTGCGCTGGTCGGCGAGCTGCATCGTCGCGGTGACCGACTTGCGCACGACCTGCATGTTGACCCAGTACAGCGTGCGGGTCGAGCCGACGATGCTCATCGCCCGGTCGACCTGCGCCGCGAACTTCGGCGGGTCGAAGATGTCGTTCGACCCGCTCGCCATCAGGATCCGGCGCGGCAGTCCGTACGTCGCCGCCCACTGCTGCAACGCGTCGACCGCGCCGGACGTGGGCCGGCTGGACCAGTTGTGCACGGCCAGCTGGCTGCCGTCCCGGCCCAGCAGCCGGATTGCCAGCGACTTCCCGTCCTGGACGGAGATGCTGTCGCCGAACATGTAGACCCCGTTGGTCTCGCGGGTGCGCTGGATCTGCGTCGCCGTCGAGATGGCTTTGGTCGACCCGGCCCAGGACCCGAGTACGCCGGAGCCGTACGGCCCGCTGTCGACTGCGGACGCCTCGGTAGCGGTCACTGTGGAGACGGCCACGGTCGAGGCAGCCACTGCAGCCCCCGCCGTGAAGATTTGCCGTCGATTGGGTCTCATCGAGCTCACGGACTTCCTCACGGGACGGAACTGTGCGGCCTCACGGCTACTCAGCGCAAGTCCGATGCTCAAACGTTGCAACAACTTGCAGCCGCCTGGGCAAAGTGAGCAGAATACAGGACTAGACCGCCCGTCGTAGCCCTCTGCAACCGCAACAGAGCGTGATTTGCAGCATCCTGCAAATCCTGTAACACCTTGCAGTCCGGCAGCGATAGACCGTTCGCCTGGACCGATCCCTGCGGAAGTGGCCGGCGCGACCTTGGAGGGGTGCCGCGCCGCCTGCTTCCGCACCGCGCCGCCGCGGAGAACGGTTCGAGCCGCCGCAGCCGGCGGGTGAGGACGGTCGCAAGACCGTGGAGGTACGCCGGCTGGCCGAGGCCGACCGGGCAACCCTCGCGAGGTGCGGCTGCTGTGGCTCAGCCTTCGGCTAGTTGGGTCAGGAGCGGGGTGGCGAGCTCGAGGAGGGCTTCGGGCGTGGCGTCGAGGCCTTCGAGTTTGACCAGGTGGCGACCGATCACCAGGCCGAGGATCAGCGCGCCGATGACTCCGGAGCGCAGTACGGCGTCCTCGCCTGGCAACTGATCGGCGACCTGACGCTGCTGGGCCGTCATTGCCGCCCGCACCTCGGCCGCGGCCTCGGGGTGGCTGAACATCGCCCGCATCGCCGCCAGCGCGGCCGCCGGCTCCTCGGCCAGCTTCGCCGCCAACCCGGCCGCGAGTTGCCCGGCGATCTCGTCCGGCGCGCCCTCGATCGGCCCGTCCGGGGGGATCGACGCGGCCTGGGCGAACAGCTTCTCCTTGGACCCGAAGTACCGCATCACCAGCCCGGCGTCACTGCCCGCCGCCTCGGCGATCCCGCGGATCGTGGTCCGTTCGTACCCGTGCTCGCCGAACAACCGGCGGGCCGCCGCCAGGATCCGCTCCTCCGTCTGCCGCCGCTGCGCGGCCCGAGTCGTCACGCCGTTCAGTCTACGCATGTTGACTCAGTCGCCGATCGCCGCCTAGATTTCAGTCAACACACGTAGACCGAAATGAGGTGGACCATGACGCAGGCACTCGTGCTGAGCTTCCTGGCCGGGCTGATGGGGACGAACGGGATTCCGCACTTCGTCCTCGGCATCACCGCCCGGGAGTACCCGAACCTGACCGGCAATTCGCCGGTCCGCAACGCGGTCGGCGGCGTGGGAGCGTTCGTCATCGCCGGACTGCTGGCCTGGTGGGCGCATCCCGGCGAGCACCTGGCGACGGCCCTGGTCGCCGCCCTGGCCGGTGTGCTGGCGATGTCGGTCTTCCATGCCCGCGGTGGCGCTTACCGGCTCAACGCCAGGTTCGGGAAACCCGTACCACAGCGCTGACGGCTAAGGTCGGGGACATGAGTGGTGAGGCGATGCTGGTCTTCGACGACGGTTTGACGGCGTACGACTTCGGCCATGGTCACCCGATGAGTCCGATCCGGGTGGACCTGACGGTCCGCCTGGCCCGCGCGCTCGGCGTCCTCGACCAACTGAAGGTCGTACCGGCGCCGGTCGCCGACGATGCGCTGATCGGGACCGTGCACACCGCCGAGTACATCGCCGCGGTCAAACGCGCGGGCGAGGACCCGGACGAGCCCGATCCGGACCACGGCCTCGGCACCGAGGACACGTACTGCTTCGCCGACATGCACGACGCGTCCGCGCACGTGGTCGGCGCGTCCGTCGAGGCGGCCCGGGCTGTCTGGGAGGGCGACGTACTGCACGCCGCCAACATCTCCGGCGGCCTGCACCACGCAATGCCTGCCGCTGCGAGCGGCTTCTGCGTCTACAACGACCCTGCCATCGCGATCCAGTGGCTGCTCGACCACGGCGCCGAGCGGGTCGCGTACGTCGATGTCGACGTACACCACGGGGACGGCGTACAGACCGTGTTCTACGACGACCCGCGCGTGCTGACGGTGAGCCTGCACGAGTCGCCCACCACGCTGTTCCCTGGCACCGGGAGTGCAGCGGAGACGGGCGGGCCGAACGCGGAGGGTACGTCGGTCAACATCCCACTGCCACCGGGGACCGGGGATGCCGGCTGGTTGCGGGCGTTCCACGCGATCGTGCCGCAGGTGGTGCGTACGTTCCAGCCGTCGGTGCTGGTGACGCAGCACGGGTGCGACTCCCACGTGGAGGACCCGCTGGCCCACTTGACCAAGACGGTCGACGGCCAGCGGGCGGCGTACCTGGCGCTGCATGACCTCGCGCATGAGGTCGCGGGCGGCAAGTGGGTCGCCACTGGCGGTGGCGGGTACGCGATCTTCGACGTCGTGCCGCGGGCCTGGAGCCACCTGCTCGCGATCGTCGCGGGCAACCCGATCGACCCGTCGACGCCGGTGCCGGAGTCATGGCGGGAGGACATCCAGGCGCGGTTCGCGCGAGTCGCGCCGCTGCGGATGACGGACGGCCGGGACGCGGCGTACTCCGACTGGTCGACCGGTTACAACCCGGACACCTGGCTGGATCGCTCGATCAAGGCGACCCGCGACATCAGCTTCCCGTTGCTCGGTCTGGATCCCACCTACTGAAAAACCTTCCCCGCCCGACCGCCCCGGTCGAGTCACAGGAGTCCCCCTCTTTCCCATTCGTACCAACAGCCACTACGCTCGTTGCATGCACGGACGGAGGTGCCGGAGGGGAAGCCGGCGCACGATCCGTGCTGGAAGTGCGGTGCGCAATGGCATCAAAGAAGTCCGGTGGTGAGCAGCCGCTCGCCGAGGTGAAGTTCCTGACCGTGGCGGAAGTCGCCACGGCCATGCGCGTGTCCAAGATGACGGTGTACCGGTTGGTGCACTCCGGTGAGCTGCCCGCGGTGCGGGTGGGTCGTTCGTTCCGGGTGTCGGAGGACGCCGTGCACGACTACCTCAAAGGCGCCTACTTTCAAGCCGGATAACCACGAGACGCGAGGCGGCCGGATCCTTAGGGACCGGCCGCCTCGCTACGTCAGCGTTTCAGGAGTGCTCGGATTGCAGTGGTGATTTCGGCTGGGGACTCCTCGGCCATGAAATGGCCGGCTGACGTCGTCTGGTGGTCTAGGTCGTCCGACCAGGCTCGCCACCGGCCGGCGGCATCGAAGCCCAGCGCCGCGCCCCAGTCCTGCTGGATCACGGTCAGTGGCATCCGCAACTTGTTGCCAGCGGCAAGATCAGCCTGGTCGTGGTCGACATCGACGGTCGCCGAGGCGCGATAGTCGGCCACGATCGACGGGACGGCGGCGCGACACGCAGCCAGGTACGCCGCACGGACGTCGGCGGGGATCGCGGAGTCGTCCTTCGCCCAGAGCGTCAGGAAGTGGCCGAAGAACGCGTCCGCGCTGGCGGCGATCATCGTCTCGGCCAGGCCGGGCGGTTGCGCCATCAAGTACAGGTGAAAGCCAACGGCGGCGCTGGTCCCGCGCATGACGTCCCACATGTCTAGGGTCGGCAGTACGTCGAGGCACATCAGGTGCGTGATGACGTCCGGATGGTCGAGACCGGCCCGGAACGCGACCAGCGCGCCTCGGTCGTGACCAGCCAGGGCGAACGTTAAGTGCCCGAGTTCGCGTGCCACCGCGACGATGTCGGCCGCCATCGTCCGCTTGGCGTAGTCGTCGGCCGGCTTGTCGCTGGCGCCGTACCCCCGCAGGTCCGGGCAGATGACGGTGTGATCCGCGGCCAGGTCGGCGGCCACGTGACGCCACATCAGATGGGTCTGCGGGAACCCGTGCAGCAGCACGATCGGCGTACCGGAGCCGCCGACCGCGACGTTCAGCGCAACCCCGTCGGCGGCCGGGACGCGGTGGTAGTCGAATCCTTTGATCTTCATGACGGTCAGCCTCCTGGACGCAGATGAGTGTTGGATGAGTACCGTGGGCGGGTGGAGTTCGGGGTGCTCGGGGCGGTGATGGCCTGGGACGACGACGGGCAGCCGGTCGACCTGAAAGGCCCGCGGCACCGGGCGGTGCTGGCCCGACTGATCGTTGCCCGCGGCCGCGTCGTACCGGCGACTCGTCTGGTGGACGATCTGTGGCTCGACCCGCCTGACGGCGCGCTGAGCGCAGTACGGACCTTTGTCGCCTCGCTGCGTCGTGCGCTTGAACCGGACAGAGCGCCACGTACGCCGGCACGCCTGCTGGTGACCGAAGGGCCTGGCTATGCGTTGCGAACGGACGCTGTCGACGCGTGGCGCTTCGAGAAGGCGGCAGGCGGCACACTGCCCGAACTGCAGCAGGCGTTGGCGTTGTGGCGCGGTCCGGCGTACGCCGACTTCGCGGACGAGGACTGGGCACAGGCAGAGCGCGCGCGGCTCACTGAGCTGCGACTGCGAGCCGTCGAACGGCAGGCGGAGTTGCAGCTAGCGCTCGGCCTTGCCGCCGAGGCAGTGCCCGATTTGGACGCTCATGTGACCGAGCACCCGTGGCGCGAAGAGGCATGGCGGCTGCTGGCGCTCGCGCTCTACCGCACTGGTCGTCAGGGCGATGCTCTCGCCGTACTGCGGCGCGCTCGCTCGATGCTGGTCGACCAGCTCGGTGTCGATCCAGGTACGGCGTTGAACCGCTTGGAGACCGACATCCTCAACCAGGCCGACCACTTGGCGCCTGCGTCGGCAGGGCGGGTGTGGGAGGAGGCGGCCGCGGCGTACGACCGCACTGTGGGAGCGGGCGCACGGGTGCGGCTGGAGTCGACGGTGGGATTGCTGCGCAACCTGGCAGTCACCGGAGGCGGCGGACTAGAGGCCGCCCGCCGCCACCGGCTCGCCGCCGTCACTGCAGCCGAGGAGCTCGGCGATCCCGACCTGACCGCGAGCGTCATCGGCGCGTACGACGTACCTGCGATCTGGACGCGGTCGGACGACGAGGCCCAGGCGGCCGCGATCGTTGCCGCGGCGGAGCGAGCCCTGCGGACGCAGGAACACCCGGCTGCGCGAGCACGCCTCCTTGCGACGATCGCGCTGGAGTCGCGTGGATCGCGTGCACCACGTGCAGCGGACGCGGCGCGTGAGGCCGAGGAAATCGCCCGCGGGCTTGACGATCCGGCGCTACTCGCCTTTGTACTCAACGCTGTCTGGATGCAGACCTGCCATCGCGCTGGCCTTGCACCTCAACGTGATGCCATCGGTGTGGAGCTGGTGGACTTGTCGGCGCGGCACGGGCTGTTCATGTATGAGGTCCTCGGCCATCTGATCCGCCTGCAGTCACGTAGCGCCCTCGACGACTTCCCGTCAGCCGACCACCATGCAGCAGCCGCCGACGCCTTGGCGGCCAGGCACGAGCTTCCACTGGTCGGCGTCTTCACCACCTGGTACCGCGCCATGCGCGAGGACACGGAGCCCGCCTACCGCAAGGCAGCAGACCTGCTCGACGGCGCCGGCATGCCTGGCCTCCAGCAAGGCCTGCTACCCCTAGCCCTCGCATGCCATCACCTGCGCCACGGCCTGCCCGTCCCCGACCTCGACTACGGCCCTTACAGCCCGTGGGTCCGCCCGACCCATGACATCCCCGAGTCGCCACCAGGCCTGCTGCTCGAGACCCTGTGGTGCCTGACCGTCCACGCTGCCCGAGAGCGCGACGACGTACAACTGCTGGCCCGAGCCCGCGCCGCCCTGACCCCAGCAGCCGCAGAGCTGTCCGCCGGCTCAGGCCTCCTCACCCTCGGCCCGATCGCGGACTACCTGTAGTCGTCTGGCGAGCCTGTCTCGGACTTGCGCTCGGCGGCGACGCGCAGCTCGTGGTGGGACTGGTGTGCTGTGGTCCGGTAGGCCTCGTCGTGCGCGGCCAACGCGCCTGCAACCCCCGAGCCGTGACCACTGCGCTTGGCCCATTTCGCGAACCAGGTCAGGCCGGCCAGTACGACGGCCAGCCCGCCGACGAACACCAGATAGGCCATGTCGTCGAGCGTACCGTCGTTCCCAGGAAGCTCCCAGGATGCTCACAGGGCCGTTGCAGTACGGGCGACCAGGATTTAGTCATCGCCGGGAACGAGTCCCGGCCCCGGACCTTCCAGGAGCACCCGATGCGCACCAAGATCGTCAAGACCGTTGCCGCCGGCACCATTGTCAGCCTGGGCCTCGCCGCCGTCGCCTTCACCCCGGCCGCCTACGCGAGCACCACGTCCGACCGGACCACCGCGACCACCCGCACCGCCATCGGCCCACACCTGGCCGTCCTCACCGACCCGATCCAGCTCCCGGTCCGCAAAGCCGCCTAACCCCGCCGCGCGCGAACCGCCAACGCGTGCGGGACCTCGAAGCCGCCGGGTTCCTCGAAGTGCTCGAGGACGAGGCCGGTGCCGAGGAACGCGTTGAGATACTCGGCGAGCGGGATGTGGCGCATCCCGACCCGGCGGCGGATGCCGTCCTCGGCCCACCAGGGCGACTCCTACGCCCACCCGGGCGTGCGGTAGCTCGGGTGAACCAGCCGGCTGCCGTCGTCGGCGACGATCAGCGGGCCGTCGGTGCGGGTCCGGGCCATCCGGAGCTGGTCGGTCGAGAAATCCACCCCGACGACCTCCCGGCCAGTCGCGCGGATGGTCTCGAAGTTGCGCCCGGTGCCGCATCCGATGTCCAGGCAGGGCCCGGATCCAGGGCCGAGGAGGTCGAGCAGACCCGGTTGGTGGGTCTCCGCGCCGGCGACGAAACGCTCCTCGTACCAGTCGGCCAGGCCGTCGTACCGAGCCCTCATTCCAGCCTCCCCAGGTCGAGCTTTCAGCCTACCCAGCTCCCTGCTTTAGGTTGAGCAGACGACCTACGGGTAAGCTTTGCCGACGTTCTCTTTAGGTTTGGAAGGTCCACTGTGGGTTCGGTTATCAAGAAGCGCCGTAAGCGGATGGCGAAGAAGAAGCACCGCAAGCTGCTGAAGAAGACGCGGGTTCAGCGCCGCAAGCTCGGCAAGTAAGCAGTTCCTACCGCGCCGGCACCCGGCGGCGCGGTGCAGTGTGGGGTTGCTGTCTGGCTGGGGGTCTCTCGTGGCACAGGTGGTGATGGTGACCGGCGTCTCGCGAGACGCCGGCGCTCGCTGTGCCCGCAGGCTGGCCGACGACCCGTCGATCGGCACGGTGCTCGGCGTGGATGTGGTGCCGCCACGGGCCGAGCTGGGCCGGGTCCGGTTCGTCCGGGCCGACATCCGCAACCCCGTGATCGCCAAGGTGATCGCCGCCGAGGACGTCGACACGGTCGTCCACACCGGCGTCGTGGCCACCCCGGGCAGCGCCGGCGGCCGGTCGTCGATGAAGGAGATCAACGTCATCGGCACCATGCAGCTGCTCGCCGCCTGCCAGAAGGCGCCCGGCGTGGCCAAGCTGGTGGTGAAGTCGTCCACCACGGTGTACGGCGCGGGTCCACGCGACCCCGCCATGTTCACCGAGGAGATGGCGCCGCGGGCGATCCACCAGACCGGCCTCAGCAAGGACGCGGTCGAGGTCGAGGGGTACGTGCGCGGGTTCGCCCGGCGCCGCCCCGACGTCTGCGTCTCCACGCTCCGGATGGCGAACTGGATCGGTCCCAGGACCGACTCCCCGATCACCCGGTACTTCTCGATGCCCGTGGTGCCGACGGTTTTCGGGTACGACGCACGCCTCCAGTTCCTGCACGAGGACGACGGTGTCGCGGCGATCCATCACGCCACCGTCAACGACCTGCCCGGCACCTTCAACCTGGCCGGCGACGGGATCCTCGCGCTGTCCCAGGCGATCCGGCGACTCGGCCGGCCGGCCCTGCGGCTGCCCTCGTTCACCGCGTCCAGCACGGCGGCCGCCGTACGGCGCGCGCGGCTCGCGGACTTCTCGCCCGACCAGATCACCTTCCTGACCTACGGCCGGGCCGTGGACACGACGCGGATGCGGACCGAGTTCGGGTTCGAGCCCGCCTACACGACGGCCGGGGCCTTCGACGACTTCCGCGCTTCGCTGCGGCCGGGCGCGGTGTCGCAGGCGGCCCACCTTCTCGGCGCCGGGTTGGGAGCGCTGCGTGGCTGACGCCGAGGTGATCCCGATCGGTACCGGCGGGCGACCGGGCCGCGGCAGTGGCCGCCGTACGACGCCCTCCGCGGCAGCCCGCGCGCTCGCCGGCTCGTCCTCGAAGCGGAGGAGGAAGCCCGCCCGCGCCAAGGCTCCGGAGGCGCCGCCCGAGCCGGTCGGTGTCGTGCCGGACGCCGAGGACATCCCGGTGCTCGAAGCCCCGGCGGCGTTGGACTTCGCCGGGCTCGAGCGAGTGGTGCGCGAGTTGTTCGGCGACGAAGGCGAGCGCCGGGTCGCGGAGTGGCTGGCGTTCCTGCGCCGGCGGCTGAGCGGGACCTACGAGGTCGACGAGTTCGGGTACGACGCCGACCTGACCGACCAGGTGCTGCTGCCGCTGCTGCGGCCGATGGCGGAGAAGTGGTTCCGGGTCGACGTGCGCGGGGTGGAGAACATCCCGTCCGAGGGCGGCGCGCTGATCGTGGCGAACCACTCCGGGACGATGCCACTGGACGGGCTCGTCACCCAGCTGATCGTCGCGGACCACGCGCACCGGCCGCTGCGGACACTGGCCGCGGACCTCGTGTTCCAGACGCCGTTCGTCGGTGAGCTGGCCCGCAAGGGCGGGGCCACGCTGGCGAGCAACGACGACGCCGAGCGGTTGCTCGGGCGCGGCGACCTGGTCGGCGTGTGGCCGGAAGGGTTCAAGGGGATCGGGAAGCCGTTCAGCGAGCGGTACAAGCTGCAGCGGTTCGGCCGGGGCGGGTTCGTCAGCGCGGCGATGCGGACCGGGGTGCCGATCGTGCCGTGCTCGATCGTCGGCGCCGAGGAGATCTATCCGCTGGTCGGCAACATCGCGTCGCTGGCGCGGCTGCTGGGCGTTCCGTACATCCCGATCACGCCGTTCTTCCCGCTGCTCGGGCCGCTCGGGCTGATCCCGCTGCCGTCCAAGTGGCTGATCGAGTTCGGCGAGCCGATCCGCACCGACGACTTCCCCGACGGCGCCGCCGACGACCCGATGCTGGTCTTCAACGTCACCGACCAGGTCCGCGAAACCATCCAGCAGACCCTCTACACCCTCCTAATGCAACGCCGCAGCGTCTTCTTCTAACGCGCCCGGCCCGCCGCCCCCATCCCCCCGGCCGACCTCACCGCCCCGCGGCGCCCCCGCCGATCCCTGCCAACCCCACAGCCCTCCGCCACCCTGCGGCCCCCGCCACCCTGCGGCCCCCGACGATCCCACCGCCCCCGCGCCGACCCATCGCCCCCGCGCCGCACCCACCGCCCACCGGCCGACCCCATCGCCCCCCCGGCCACACCCATCCCCCGCCACACCCACCGCCCCCGCGGCGACCCCGGCGCCCCGCCGACCCCACGGCGTTCGAGGGGATATCCCATGCCGTGCTGGGTTCTCCCCTGTTACACGAGCAGAGAACCCCAACTTCGAGCGGATATCCGGCTCTTGTGACGGATGTGTGGGCCGGGGGGGGCGGTGGGGGGCGGGCGCGCATCGCTGGGTTGTTGGGTTTGTGCGCGTCGAGGGGCGGACCGCCGGGCCATCACATTCGGCTGGTGTCGGCGGTGCCAGGCGGGGTGCCGGGCGGTGGGTGGTGATTGTGATGGCCTGGCGGTCCGCGGCATCGGGATCCGTTCGCGGGTGGTCGGGGTGGCATGGGGTGCGGTGCGCTCGACCGCCCTGGGTGGCGAACTGGGGGCACGCAGCCGACTCACACATCAGACAGGAGAGCCGGATATCCCCTCGGACGCGGCCGCGTGGGCTGCGAACGCGGCCGGGGCGGCGCGGTGCGGTGGGAAGCGAGGAGTCCGCGTGAGGTGGGAAGCGAGAAGCCCGGCGCGGGTGCGCCGGGCTTCTGCTGGGGTCAGGGACCTACTTCCACGGGGGGAAGAGGGTCTCGATGACGCCGGGGATGTTGATGATCGGGGTGGATGGGAGCAGCGTCGGGAACGGCCAGGGCCACTGGGTTGCGCCCGGGGTGGGGATGGTCGGTACGACGGTCGGCGTCGACGTCGGAGTGGAGGACGCCGACGGGTTCGGCGGGGTCTTCAGGCTCGTCGGCGGAGTGTTGGACTCCTGGACGATCGTCGTGTTCGGCAGCTGCTGGCTCGGCGTCGCGCTCGGCGCGGTGCTCGCACCCGTCGACGGCTTGGTGGACGCCTTGCTGCTCGCCCCGCCGTTGCCGGGGTCGTTCGGCTCGGTGACGGTTCCGGTGTTGGGTGCGGCCGGCTGGTTGCCGCCCTTGGCCGGCTTCGGCGCCTCGCACTTCGGGCAGGCGGCCGTGGTGTGCCCGGCCAGCTGCTCGATGGTGGCGAGTGCCTCGACGGCGGACTTCAGCGATTCCGGCGGCAGTTTCGGTGCGAGTTCGACAAGAGCCTGGCGGGCGCTGGTGATGAACTGCGTGACCGCCGTGATCGAACCGGCGTCCCCGTCCTGCTGGTACGACGCGACCAGCCGGGACACTCCCTTGCGGGACTGTGCCGAGAAGTCGTCGAGGGTGGCGTTGATCGTGCCCACGTCGCCGCCGTTCTCGGCCAGCGCGCGAACTTCGGACAGTCGGGTCATCGCGTGCTCGAGATCGCGCCGGCCCCGGGAGTCGTCCCCGACGCTGACGTTGGTGGAGACGTTCTCGATGCTGCGCTTCATCCCGTACAAGGTGTCACCGGGCATCGCCTGCTGAGCGGCGGCGGCAGAACCGATGCCGCCTCCGAGCAGGACCAGCGCGGCGGTACTGGCCACGAGCCGGATGCGCCGGCCGTGACGATGGCGGATAGCTGTCACGGACGCGTCCACGTCCTCGCTGCCCGGCGGGTCGTCCGAGTCGTCCGGAGAGCTGCGCACCATCGTCGGAGTCGTCGTTGCCGCGCGGGCCGCCGCCTGCTCCATCAGGCGGTGCCGCAGCTCGGCACTGAACTCCGGTCGCGGTGCCACTGCGCCGGCGGTCCTCAGCCGTCCGACCAGTTCCACAGCTTCCATCAGCTCGGGGTCATCGCTCAGTCGCGAAGAGTGACGGGGCCCGTGATCGACGGCGTGCGCGAATGCCTCCGCGCGCGCTCGAGCCCTGTGTAGGTCACTCATGAGTTCTCGTTCTCCTCAATGGCCAGTCGGGGTCACCGACAGGTCCTCATCAGGCAAACGAGGAAACTCCCTGACGGGTTACGAAAGACATTCGTTGTCATCCGCCTCACCTCAAGTCCTTGGGGATAACCTTCGCCAAGTGCCGTACGGCCCTCAGTTGCAGTTGCTTGACGGCGCCTTCGGACTTCTCCAGCGCCTTGGCCGTTTCCGCGATCGACAATCCGGCGAAGAATCGCATCGTCAGGCAGTCGCGTTGCTCGTCGGGCAAGGCCGCGACCGCGTCCCGCAGCACCTCGGCGGTGGCGGCGGCGAGTACGTCGATCTCCGGCCCCTCGGTCTGCCGGTCGTGCGTCTCGATCTCGTCCGTGACCACCTCGAGCCGGACCCGGCCGGACTTGTAGTGGTCGGTGATGAGGTTCCGGGCGATCGTCACCAGCCAGGCTCCGAAGTCCCGGCCCTGCCAGCGGAACGAGTCCAGCGCGCGCAGCGCCCGGACGAACGTCTCGCTGGTCAGGTCCTCGGCGAGTGCCGACGACGACACCCGCGCGTAGATGTAGCGGTAGACGGTGAGCGAGTACTCGTCGTACAGCTCACCGAAGGCACCGACGTCCCCGGCCTGGGCGCGATCGACGAGCTCTGCACGTCTCATCCCGTCCGGGCTTGGCTCCGGCGTCGTCAAGATTTCTCCCCGTTCAACTGACACGTCTTCTGACACATCCGCGGATGGCCACAGCGGCTGAGACAGCACCGAGCGTTACGCCTGAAGCACCCGCTGTCAACAGTCCGAGGCGTGCCGCCTTCCGTCCGGTCCGATAGTCACGAATGCGCCAGCCGGCGACTTCCGCGTGGCGGCGCAGCCTGCTGTCGGGGTTGATCGCGCATGGATTCCCCACCAGCTCGAGCATCGGCAGGTCGTTCACCGAGTCCGAGTACGCCGCGCAGGAGGCCAGGTTCAGCCCTTCGCGCGCCGCAAGCGCGCGGACGGCCTCCGCCTTGGCCGGGCCATGGAGGATGTCGCCCACGAGTTCACCTGTATATATCCCGTCACGCTCTGCTGCAACCGTTCCGAGCGCGCCGGTCAGTCCCAGCCGCCTGGCGAGCAGTCTCGCGACCTCGACCGGAGCCGCTGTCACCAGCCAGACCCGCTCGCCGGCGTCGAGGTGCTGCTGCGCCAGCGCGAGCGTGCCCGGCCAGATCCGGTCGGCCATGATCTCGTCGAAGATCTCCTCGACCAGGATCTGCACCTCGGCCACCCGGTGGCCGGCAATGAACGACAGCGCCGCGGCCCGCGCGTTCGCGACCGAGTCCGGAGTCTCGCCCTGGAGCCGGAACCTCAACTGTGCAAAGGATTTCTGCGCGATCTCGCCGGTCGTGAAGAACTTACGGCGGTACAGCCCGCGGGCCAGATGGAACATCGACGCGCCCTGCAGCATCGTGTTGTCCACATCGAAGAACGCAGCCGCGTCGGGAACCTGCGGCGTTTCCAGTGCCGCTTCCAGCTCGGCCGCGGCCGCGCTGGCCTCCCCAGCCAGAATCGATCTGGCTCGGAGGTCACGTGACGTACCCCCACCCATGAAGCAGGACCTTAGGGCACGGAACCCTCGCCTGTCGCCTACTGCGCGTCACCGTCTCGAACTGTGCCCGGGGGAGCGCAACATGCCCGGGTGAACGTGGCAGACTCGCCTGGTGAACTTCAACTTCGCGGACGTTCTTCGTGACACAGCGCAACGTCACGGCGAACGTCTCGCACTGGTCGACGGCGACCGGCGGCTGACCTGGGGCGAGGTCGACGCCGCCGTCGACAGGGCTGCCCAGGGGTTCGCCGCAGCCGGCCTGGTGCCGGGGTACCGAGTCATCCTGCTGCAGGCCAACAGCATCGACTTTGTCACGTCCTACCTGGGGATTCTCCGCGCAGGCCTGGTCGCCGTACCGCTGAACACGGGGTTGACGGCGGCCGAGATCAGCGGTGTCGTGGAGCACTCCGGCGCCCGGCTGGCGATCGCCGACGGAGACCTCGCGGACAAGGTCCAGGGCCTCCGGACGGTCCGGGCCGGCGATCTCCAGGGTGACGCTCCGTTACTTCCGCAGCTCGACCCGGAGACCCTCGCGGTCCTGCTCTACACGTCCGGGACGAGTGGTGACCCGCGGGCGGCGATGTTGTCGCACCGCGCGCTGGCCGCGAACGTGAAGAATCTTTCCGGCCTCGGCGAGGACCGGATGGGCCCGGACGACGTCGTACTCGGCGTGCTGCCGATGTTCCACGCCTTCGGCCTGAACGCCGTTCTCGGCTGGGCCGTCGCGACCGGCGCGGCGCTCGTCGTCGAACCGCGCTTCGACTCGGTCCACACCCTCGACCTGATCAGCAGGTACGGCGTGACGCGGCTGCCACTCGCCCCGCCGGCCCTGCACGCCTTGCTGGCTCAGCCAGGTCTCCACGACGCCCTGCAGACGGTCAAGGTCGTCCTCACCGGCGCGTCGACTCTCGACCGCGCGCTGGCCGACCGCTTCGAGCAGGAGACCGGCAAGTTCGTCCACCAGGGGTACGGCCTGACCGAGGCCTCCCCGGGGGTCACCACGACCCTTGGCGAGGAGGACCCGAAGCCCGGTTCGGTCGGCCGCGCACTGCCGAACATCGAGCTTCGGATCGCCGACGAACAAGGTGAGGACGTCGAGGGCGACGATCCCGGCGAGATCCTGATCCGAGGCGCCAACCTGTTCTCCGGCTACTGGCCGGACGGTGTCGACGGACCGGACGAGGAAGGCTGGTACCGCACCGGCGACGTCGGCTACCTGGACGCCGACGGCGACCTCTTCCTGGTGGACCGGTTGCGTGAGCTGATCATCGTGTCCGGGTTCAACGTCTTCCCGAGCGAGGTCGAGGAGGTCCTGGTCGGCGCTTCCGGCGTCCGCGAGGCCGCCGTGATCGGCGTAGCGTCCGAGGAGACCGGGGAGGCGGTGAAGGCGTTCGTCGTACCGGAGACCGGCGCGAGCGTGGACACGGCCGCGGTGCGGGAGTACGCCGAGACCCGGCTGGCCCGGTTCAAGTGCCCGGTCGAGATCGAGGTGGTCGACCACCTGCCGCACTCGGTCACCGGCAAGGTCGCGAAGGGCCGGCTGCGGAAATGACCCGGGTCACGCTCTACGGCAAGCCCGGCTGTCACCTCTGTGACGACGCCCGGACGATCGTCCAGGCGGTCTGCGCCGAGCTCGGCGTCGACTGGTCCGAGATCGACATCACGCAGGATGACCGGTTGCTCACGGAGTACGGCGAGCAGATCCCGGTGACGTTCGTCGACGGCAAGCAGCACGACTTCTGGCGCGTCGACCCAGCCAGGCTCCGGAAGGCCCTCACCTCTTAGTGCTGTCCGTCACCTCGGCCTTCGCCGATTTTGTTCTCACGTTCACAAGCTCCTAGAGTAAGAAGAGCCGCCGGCCGTCAAGACCGCGGCCGTGGAGAACCGTTCCCAGGAGAATTGTGACGCGTGCCAGCAGCCGTCGCCCCGGCCCGCCGACGAGAACCGAACGCGGCATTCCCGAGGCGACTGTCGCGCGCTTGCCGGTCTACCTGCGGGCTCTCACTGCGCTGTCCGACAGCGGGATCGCCACCGCGTCGAGCGAGGATCTGGCGACCGCGGCCGGCGTGAACTCGGCCAAGCTCCGCAAGGACCTGTCCTACCTGGGCTCCTACGGCACCCGCGGCGTCGGGTACGACGTGGAGTACCTGCGCTACCAGATCGCCCGCGAGATCGGCGTCACCCAGGACTGGGCCGTCGTCATCGTCGGGATCGGAAACCTGGGGCACGCGCTGGCCAACTACTCCGGGTTCGGCACCCGCGGGTTCCGGATCGTGGCGCTGCTGGACGCCGACCCGAACCTGATCGGGGAGCGGGTCGGCGACATGGAGGTCCGCGACTTCGCCCAGATCGAGGACATCGTGAAGGCCGACCGGGTCTCGATCGGGGTCATCACCACGCCTGCCGGTCCCGCCCAGGAGGTGTGCGACCGGCTGGTCGCCGCCGGGGTGACCAGCATCCTGAACTTCGCGCCCGTCGTGCTGTCCGTGCCCGACGGCGTCGACATCCGCAAGGTGGACCTCTCGATCGAGTTGCAGATCCTGGCGTACCACGAACAACGAAAGTCCGGAGAGGCGGCGCTCCCCGAGGTGCCCGAGCTACCAGCGATGAACGGTCTGACCGATCTGCCGAGTGTGGGCGGAGGTGTCGGCGCATGAGTTACCTGGTCGTCGGTATCAGCCACCGCTCAGCTGACATCAACGTCCTCGAGCGAGTGGCGCTCGACCCGGACGCGGCGACCAAGCTGGCCCTGGCCGTCAAGCACACCCCGGCGGTCTCCGAGTCCGCGGTCCTCGCCACCTGCAACCGGACCGAGGTCTACGCGACCGTCGACC
Organism: Kribbella sp. NPDC050470; assembly: GCF_044458365.1. NCBI lineage: Bacteria > Bacillati > Actinomycetota > Actinomycetes > Propionibacteriales > Kribbellaceae > Kribbella > Kribbella sp. NPDC050470. Next base: position 50,418 of record NZ_JBITHV010000023.1, read on the forward strand.
GGTTCCACGCCGGCATGGACGAGGTGACCGCGATCCTGTCCGACGTCACCGGCGTACCGCTGCTGGACCTGGCCGAGCACCTCTACGTGCACTTCGAGGAAGGCGCCGTCGCGCACCTGTTCCAGGTCTCGGTGGGCCTCGACTCGATGATCGTCGGCGAGAGCCAGATCCTCGGCCAGGTGAAGGACACGCTGCGCGTCGGCCAGGACCTGGAGACGGTCGGCACCGAGCTCAACGCCGTACTCCAGCACGCGTTGCGGGTCGGCAAGCGGGCCCGCACCGAGACCGGGATCGACGCCGCCGGGCGCTCCGTCGTCTCGGCCGGCCTCGACGCGGTCGGCGGCTTCGAGGGCCGTCGCGCGCTGATCGTCGGCGCCGGCTCGATGGCCTCGCTGGCCGCGCAGACCTTGCTCAACGGCGGCGCCGCGAGCGTGACGATTGCCAACCGCAACTACGACCGCGCGGTTGCGCTGGCCAAGCGGGTCGGCGGGACGGCGGTCCAGCTGGCCAACGTCCCCGAGGCGCTGGCCGAGGCCGACCTCGTCGTGTCGTGCACCGGCGCGCGCGGCGTTGTACTGACCGAAGAAATGATCCGGAACGCGACTGACGGGCGGCCGTTCGGGGTGCTGGACGTCGCGCTGCCACGGGACGTTGCGCCCGAGGCGGCCCGGATCCCCGGGGTCACGCTCGTCACGCTGGCCGACCTCGCCGGGACGGCAGGCGGCAGTGAGGACGACATCGACGGCGTACGGCGGATCGTCTCGGAGGAGACGGGATCGTTCGAGGCCACCCGGCGGGCCGCATCGGTCGCGCCGACCGTGGTCGCGCTGCGGGCGATGGCGACCGAGCTGGTCGATTCCGAGCTGGCCCGGCTGGAGCGCAAGCTGCCCGGGCTGGACGACGCGCAGCGGCAGGAGGTCGCCCGGACCATTCGCCGGGTGGTCGACAAGGTGCTGCACACGCCGACCGTGCGGGTGAAAGAGCTGGCGGCCGATCCAGGCGGACCGACGTACGCCGAAGCACTCCGCGAGCTGTTCGCGCTCGATCCGGCCACCGTCGACGCGGTCACGGCCGCGAAGATCCCGGAAGAGACCAGCAACACCCGCGCCGACGCGACCGGAGGTGACCGCGCATGATCCGGCTCGGCACGCGGCGGTCCGCCCTCGCGACCGCGCAGGCGACCTGGGTGGCCGACCAGCTGCGAGCGCTCGGGCACGAGGTCGACCTGGTCCCGATCGTCACCGCCGGCGACGTGAACAGGGCGCCGCTGGAGCAGATCGGCGGCACCGGCGTCTTCGTCAGCGCGCTGCGCGACGCCTTGCTGTCCAACGAGATCGACATCGCCGTGCACTCGCTGAAGGACCTGCCGACCGCACCGGTCGAGGGTCTCGCGATCGGCGCCGTACCCGTCCGTGAGGACCCGCGCGACGTGCTGGTCGCCCGCGACGGGCTGACCCTCGGCGAGCTGCAGCAGGGCGCCCTCGTCGGCACCGGCTCACCCCGCCGGGTCGCCCAGCTCGACGCGCTCGGCCTCGGCCTCGAGTGCACCGGGATCCGCGGCAACGTGGACACCCGGATCGGGATGGTGGCCGATGGCAAATTGGACGCGGTGGTGCTGGCAAGGGCAGGGTTGTCCCGGTTGGGACGGCTCGCCGAGGTGACCGAGACGCTGGATCCGATCCAGGTCCTGCCGGCTCCGGGACAAGGTGCCCTGGGCATCGAGTGCCGGGCGGACGACACCGAGGTGCTGGCCGCGCTGGCGCCGCTGGAGGACCCGGGCACCCGGGCGGCGGTGACGGCGGAGCGGCAGATGCTTGCCACTCTCGAGGCAGGGTGCACGGCTCCGGTCGGCGCCCTCGCCGAAGTGGTCGAAGGCGAGGACGGCCCGGAGCTGTGGCTGCGGGGGGCGCTCGGCCAGGAGGACGGCGTACGGCGGTTGTCGGCCAACGGGCCGGTGGACGACCCGGTGTCACTGGGCAAGGCGCTGGCGAACGAGTTGCTGGAGCAGACATGACACCGGCACGGGGCACGACGACGAGGGCGTCGCATGACACGGCGCACAAGACGAGCAGCAGGACGAGGACGAGGGCGAAGGCAGACGTGAGCAGCGCGAAGACAGCAGCCACCGCGGCATCCAGGACGCCTCAGAAAGTGCCGGCGAAGGCTGCCGCCACCAGCACGGTCAAGCAGACCAGACCACTCGGCCATGTCACGTTCGTCGGTGTCGGGCCGGGCGACCCCGCCCTGCTGACGCTGGCCGGCCGCGACGTCCTGGCGAACGCCGACGCCGTCGTGGTCGAGGGCCCCGAGCACGACGCCTTCCTGGCCTTCTGCAGGCCGGGTGTCGAGGTGGTCGACGGGTCCGGCGCAGAGGGCAGCCGGGCGCTGAAGGTCGCCGCCCGGGCACGACTGGTGGTGAAGACGGCCAAGTCCGCGGCGAACGTCGTACGCCTGCTGACCGGTGACCCGTTCACCTTCTCCAGCGGCGCCGAGGAGGCGGCCGCGTGCCGGAAGGCGGGCATCGGGTTCAACATCATCCCGGGTGTCAGCGAGGTCAGCGCCGTCCCGACGTACGCCGGGATCCCGCTGACCATGAAGGGCGACCGTGAGGTCACCGTCCTCGACTTGGCCGAGGCCAAGCTCGACCTCAGCCGGCTGCACCCCAAGCAGACGCTCGTGCTGCTGAACGCGACCGACGTACTCAAGGAGACCGTCGCCGCGCTGATCGAGGCGGGCTTCGACGCCGGCACGCCGGTCGCGGTGACCGTCGGCGGTACGACGACCCTGCAGACCAGCGTGGTCGGCACCCTCGAGACGATCGTCGCCGACCTGCGCGCAGCCAAGGTGACCGGCGAGGCCGTCGTCGTGGTCGGCGCCGTGGTCGAGCAGCGCGAGGCGCTGTCCTGGTTCGAGACCAAGCCGCTGTTCGGCTGGCGGATCCTGGTGCCGCGCACCAAGGACCAGGCCGGCCCGCTGATGGACCGGCTCCGGCGGTACGGCGCGATGCCGGAAGAGGTCCCGACCATCTCGGTCGAGCCGCCGCGCAACCCGCAGCAGATGGACAAGGCGATCCGCGGCCTGGTCGAGGGCCGCTACGAGTGGGTCGCGTTCACCTCGGTCAACGCGGTCAAGGCGGTCCGGGAGAAGTTCGACGAGTACGGCCTGGACGCGCGGGCGTTCTCCGGGCTGAAGATCGCCGCGGTCGGCGACAAGACCGCCGAGGCGATCGGCGCCTGGGGCATCCGCCCGGACCTGGTCCCGTCCGGTGAGCAGTCCGCGGCCGGCCTGGTCGAGGACTGGCCGCCGTTCGACGAGGTGCTGGACCCGATCAACCGGGTGTTCCTGCCGCGGGCCGACATCGCCACCGAGACCCTGGTCGCCGGCCTGACCGACCTCGGCTGGGAGGTCGACGACGTGACGGCGTACCGGACCGTCCGGGCCGCCCCGCCGCCCGCGCCGACCCGCGAGGCGATCAAGTCCGGCAAGTTCGACGCGGTCGTGTTCACCTCGTCCTCGACGGTGCGCAACCTGGTCGGCATCGCCGGCAAGCCGCACGCGTCCACGGTGATCGCGGTGATCGGCCCGGCCACCCTGAAGACCGCCGAGGAGCACGGCCTGCGGGTCGACGCGATGGCCGACACCCCGTCCGCCGAGGAACTGGCCGACGCCCTCGCTCGCTTCGGCGCCGACCGCCGTGACACCATGATCGAGGCCGGTGAACCGGTCACCCGCCCGTCCGAGCGCCGCTCGGGCTCCCGCAGGAAGAGCTGATCAGTGCCTGGTTTCCCGGAGGTCAGGCCGCGGCGGCTTCGGTCGTCGGCGGCGATGCGCAGGCTGGTCGCGGAGACCACCCTGGAACCGCGGCAGCTGATCCTGCCGATGTTCATCCGGGAAGACGCCCGCGAGCCGATCGCGATCAAGTCGATGCCGGGCGTGTACCAGCACACCCGCGACACCGCCCGCAAGGCGGTCGCCGAGGCGGCCCAGCTCGGACTCGGTGGCGTCATGCTGTTCGGCGTACCGACGTCGAAGGATGAGACCGGCTCCGGCGCGCTGGACCCGGACGGCATCCTCAACGTCGCGATCCGGGACGCGGTCAGCGAGGTCGGCGACGCGCTGCTCGTGATGTCGGACCTGTGCCTGGACGAGTTCACCTCGCACGGGCACTGCGGCGTACTGGACTCGTCCGGTCGCGTCGACAACGACGCGACGCTCGCGATCTACGCCGACATGGGCGTCGCCCAGGCCTCCGCCGGCGCGCATGTGGTGGGGCCGTCCGGGATGATGGACGGGCAGGTCGGGGTGGTCCGTACGGCGCTGGACGCGGCCGGCTTCCAGGACACGGTGATCCTGGCGTACGCCGTGAAGTACGCGTCGGCCTTCTTCGGTCCGTTCCGTGAGGCCGTCGGCTCGTCGCTCCAGGGCGACCGCAAGACGTACCAGCAGGACAACGCGAACGCCCGCGAGGCCCTCCGCGAGGTCGACCTCGACGTGGCCGAAGGCGCCGACATCGTGATGGTGAAGCCGGCCCTCGCCTACCTGGACATCATCCGCCAGGTCCGCGACCACGTGGACGTCCCGGTTGCCGCGTACAACATCTCCGGCGAGTACGCGATGGTCGAGGCCGCCGCCGCCAACGGCTGGATCGACCGCGACCGCGCCATCCTCGAAACCCTCACCTCCATCCGCCGAGCCGGCGCCGACACCATCCTCACCTACTGGGCCGCCGAAGCAGTCCACCTCCTGAGGTAATCGCCCATCACGGCCACCGGGGTCAATCCCACGCGTGCTACGCACCCGCTCCTACGTCGCGGCCGCGACGCGCGCTCCCACCCACCCATCACTTGTGTGCTGCCGCCCGCCTTTGCGGCTGCCGCCGCCACTTCGGCTGTCGCCTGACCTGCGCACTCCTTCGTCGTGCGCACTCGACGACGAGGTCGGCGCCCGTCCGCAAGCCGACCCCCCGTCACGGCGATCGGGACAAGCACCACCTCGCGCTTCTGCCTGTCGCATCCCAGACCGGATCACTGCGGAGGGTCGCGACTAATCGGTGCCCAGCGCAACCACCTAGCCATGCCGAGCCATGCGCGCGGTCCCACCCCGAGGGGTAGCCTGCGGGGATGACTTCGTCGGGTGGCTACACCGCGGAGCCCCCTCGCAAACGCATGGGGGCGGGTGCGTCGAGGAGAATGAGTCGCCGCGTCAGGCAGCACCTTGAGAACCCACCGACCATCTCGGCCGCCGAAAAGTGGTCGGTGGCTTCTCAAGGTCAGGGGCGGCAGGCGGCGGTTGCTGCGTCTGTTGGTGTAGGCCGGCTTCCGACGTGCGCTTGCACGTGACGGGCAGCTGAGCTCGGTCGGGTTTACGCTCTCGGGTCTGTGAGAGAGGAGATGGCGTGGTTGAGGTGGTTGGGGATGGGGAGTTGGCGGGGCTCGCGGCGCGGCAGTTGATGTGGGCTCGGGAGGCGGCGGGGTATGCGGCTGACTTTGCGAATCAGGCCGATGAGGTGGTGCGCGAGGTGGAGACGCGGGTTGCGCGGGATCGGGCCACGGATCTGTGGAAGGACGTGTTCCGGGCGGATGTCCGGCTGTTCAAGATTCGGGAGAATCTCGGGCGGAGTGCTGCGTGTGGGCGGGAGTTACTCGAGCAGGTCGGCGACTCGCCGGACCAGCGGACTGCGCAGTTGCGGGCGCGGCTGGAGAAGCTCGAGGGCACGGTGAAGGCGGCGATGGAGGGCGCGGACGCGGGCAGCCGGCGGATTTCTGTGGCGCTCGACCAGCTCGATCGGGTCGTCAGTCGGGTGCCGGGGACGGACGTCTACCAGGTGCTGACCGCCGCCGACATTCGTGAGGTCATGACGCAGGTCGAAAGCGAGGTCGGGATCGCTGCCGCTCAGCAGATACAGACCGCGGCTGGTGCGAGGATCGTCGGCAGCGACCCGATGGACCCACGCAGGCGCCCGACCGCTGACCCGAGGTGACGCCCGTACGACGTCGCCGTACTGACGTCAGCGGTGGATGGTGTAGTCGGATTGGGTGAAGCCCGCTTTCAAGGTGCGGGTCGCGTTGTGGGTGAGGGCGATGTCCGTGTCGAGGTCGCCGAACAGGCGGATGCCGGTGCCGAGCAGCACGGGCGCGGTGGTGATGGTGAGCTCGTTCAGCAGGCCGGCGCGGAGGAAGGTCTGGATGACGCGGGCGCCGTCGGTGTAGATGCGTTTGGCGCCGCGGTCGTTCAGGGTCTCGATCAGGGCGTCGAGGGTGCGGTGCACGATGATGCGCTCGTCGGCGTCCGGGTCGAGAGTGGTGCTGAGCACCTCGACCTGCTTGCCCTCGTACGGCCAGAAGTCGAAGCCGAGGACCTTCTCGTAGGTGTTCCGGCCCAGTACGACGGTGTCCACCGACGCCATGAACTCGTCGTACCCGGTGTCGCCGGCGTGTTCGCCGCGCGTGGTGAGCCAGTCGATGGACCCGTCCGGGCGCGCGATGTAGCCGTCGAGACTGGTGGCGATGAAAACAGCCGCGTGGAAGCTCACGAAGACATTTTTCCACGCGGCCGCAACCAGGCCCCGGCTAGCCCTTCAGCCCGGTCTGGGCCAGGCCTTCGACGAACTGGCGCTGGGCCAGGACGAAGATGATCAGGACCGGGAGCGCGGACAGCGTCGCCGCTGCCAGCTGGGTGTTCCACATCGGGCCCCCGTAGGCGTCGACGTACTGCGTCAGTGCCTGCGGGATGGTGAACTTCTCCTTGCTGGACAGGAACACGATCGGCTCCAGGTACAGGTTCCAGCTGTGCAGGAAGGTGAAGATCGAGACCGCGCCGATCGCCGGCCGCGCCAGCGGCAGGCAGACCCGCCAGAACAGCCCGAACCGGCCGAGGCCGTCCACCCGGCCGGCCTCCTCCAGCTCACCGGGCAGCGTGATGAAGAACTGCCGCATGATGAAGGTGGCCAGCACGCTCGGCGCCCCGAGCGCCGGGACCAGGATCAGCGGCCAGTGCGTGTCCACCAGGCCGAGCGCGTCGAACATCCGGTACAGCGGGATGATCGTCACCTCGTTCGGCACCAGCAGCCCGGTCAGCACGATCACGAAGACCACGCCGGCGCCCCGGAACCGGATCCGCGCGAACGCGTACCCGGCCAGCGCGGACACCGCGAGCGTCAGGATCGTCACCGCCAACGCGATGTAGAGGCTGTTCACGTACTGCCGCCCGAACGGCTGCAGCTCGAACACCTGCCGGTACGCGTCCAGCGTCGGCGACCCCGGCAGCAACGACGGCGGGAACGCGAAGATCTCGGTCACCGGCTTCAGCGAGGTCGTCGCCATCCACCAGATCGGGAACACGAACGGCACACAGCACACCAGCAGGACGCCGTACACGAGCACCTTGAGCTTAGGACTCATGGAACACCCACCTCCGCCGCATCCGCCACTGGATCACGGTCAGCACCAGAACGATGAAGAACAACAGCAACGCCAGCGCCGAGCCGTACCCGAAGTGATGGAACTGGAACGCCTGCTGGTACAGGTAGTACACAAGAACCGTCGTCGACGTGCCCGGACCGCCCTGAGTCAGTACGGCGATCTGCGCGAACACCTGCAGCGACCCGACGATCGTCAGGATCATCGTGAGCAGGATGGTCGGACTGATCAGCGGCACCGTCACCCGCCGGAACCGCGCCCACGCCGACGCCCCGTCGATCCGGGCCGCCTCGTAGAGCTCGGCCGGCACGCCCTGCAATGCCGCCAGGAACAGCACCATGTTCAGCCCGACGTTCTTGAACAGCTGCACCACGATCACCGACACCATCGCCGTACCGCCCGAGCGCAACCAGTTCGGCCCGTCGATCCCGAAGACGTCGAGGAAGGCGTTCACCCCGCCGTTGTCCTGCAGCAGGAACCCCCACACGATCGTCCACGCGACCAGCGTCACCACGACCGGCGAGAAGAACAGCGTCCGGAAGACGACCGTGCCCCGCAGCTTCTGGTTCAGCAGCACGGCGAGGAGCAACGCGAGACTGAGGTTCAGTACGACGAGCCCCGCCGAGAACAACCCCGTTGCCCTGAGCACCGGCCCGAGCTGCTGGTCGTCCGCGAGCGCGGTGTAGTTGTCCGCCCCGACGAAGGTGAACGAGCCGGCCAGCACGTTCCACTCGTGCACGCTGTACCAGACCACCAGCCCGAGCGGGACGATGACGAAGGCAACGATCCCGGCGAGCTGCGGCGCGACCATCAGCCAGCCGGCCAACTCGTCGCGCCGCCGCATCGTCCAGTACGGCGCCTTGCCCGCCGGTGTCACCGACGCGGCCGGCTTCTCCAGCAGCAGTGTCATTTCGCCAGCAGCGGGTTGATCTTCGAGCACACGTCCGACAGCACGGTCTTCACGTCCGCGCCCGGCTTCCACAGCGGGTCGAGCGCGGCCCGGACGGTCTGCTGCAGTTCGGCGTACCCGGTGTGGCTGGGCTTGATCGTGCCGCGCTCGATGCCCTTGACCACGACACTCTCCAGCTGCGCGGGCTTGAGCAGCGGGTTGGCCTTGGCCAGCGTCGTCGTGGTGAGCTGCGACTTGCGCGGCGGCGGGAAGAACTGCGCGAGCTTCGCCGAGTTCTCCGCGTTGCTGAAGTAGGCGAGGAACTCCTTCGCCTCGTCGGCGTTCTTGCCCCGTTTCAGCACCCCGATGCCGGCCTGGCCGACGACCGAGTACTTACCGGCAGGGCCCTCCGGGAGCGGGACCAGGTCCCACTTGAACTTGGCCTTCTCCAGCAGCGCCGCCCGGCTGATCTGGGTCAGCACCATCGCCGAGTCGCCGGCATAGAAGTCCTTGGTCACGCCCGGGCCCGGCATGCCCTTGTCGGTGAACACCAGCTTGTGGACGAACGTCATCGCGTCCACCATCGCCGGCTGGTCGAACTGGCAGCTCTTGCCGTCCTCGCTCCACGGCCGCGCGCCCCAGCCGGACCAGATCGCGTTCAGCGTGTCCCAGCCCTTGAAGTCGAAGTCGCCGACCACGAGGCCGCCCTTGCCCTTGGCCTGTACGGCGGCCGCGGTCTTGGCAGCCTCCTCCCAGGTCCACGTCCCGGCCGCGATCTGCTGCGCCGGTGTCGGTCGTCCGGCCGCCGTCACCAGGTCGGTGTTGACGAAGACACCCAGCGGCGAGGTGGAGAACGGGTAGGCGTACAGCTTGCCGTCCTTCTCCCAGTTGGCGGTCGTACTCGGCAGCAGGTCGGTGTCCTTGTCGATCTCCGCCAGGGCGCCCGAGCTGACGAAGTCGGGCGCGGTGCTCTCGAAGATCCAGGCCAGGTCGGGGACGTTGCCGCCGCCGATCTGCGTGGTCAGCGTGGTCGTGTAGTTCTCGAACGGGATCGCCTCGAAGGTGATCTTGCCGACCTCCGGATGGTCCTTCTTGTAGTCGGCGGCGATCTGGTCGAACAGCGCCAGGTGCTTGGCGTTCGCGCTCCAGATCGTCATCCGCAGGTCGACCGGTCCGTCCCCGGCGGACCCGGAGGAGCCGGAGCCGCCGCCGCAGGCGGTCAGCAGCACCGCGGCAGTGGCGGCCGCGGTCAGCGCACGTAGCTTCATGAGTCCTCCATCAGTAGCCGGAGACGTCCGGCCAGCCGAGTTCGATGCCCTGAGCAACCAGCGTGGACTGGAACTCGCCGAGCAGGGCCGGGGTGTTGCGGACCGCGCGCGGGCTGACGCCACGGTCCAGGCAGAAGGCGGCGAGCAGGCCGGCGGCCTCGCCGATGTTCCACTCGACCGGGTGCAGCCGGTAGCAGCCGTTGGTGATGTGGGTGGTGCCGAGGTTCTTGTTCGCCGGCAGCAGGTTCTCCACCCGTTGCGGGATCAGCGCCCCGAGCGGGATCCGGAACGGGCTGCTGGCCACGTCGATGTAGTTGTCCCCGCCGGTCGACGGGTGCAGGTCGATCCGGTACATCCCGACGCCGACGCTGTCGCCGTACTCGACCGCGCCGCGATCACCGCGGACCGCGACCGACAGGTCCTGCTCGACGATCGTGTACTCCGCCTTGATCCGCCGGGACTCCCGGATGTACGGCGCCTGCGCGAGACCGTCCGTGCCGAGCAGGTCGCCGCGCAGCCGCAGGCCCGGGAAACCGACCCCACCGTCGGAACGCGGAGCCTCGGTCTGCAGCCAGTAGAGCACCGCCAGGGAGAGTTCCTTCGCCGCGTCCAGGTGCTTGGCGGCGTCCGGTACGTCGATGACCGGGCCTTCGAAGTAGTCGATCATCGGCCAGTTCACCAGGCAGATGTCGCTCTCGTACGCGCCCGGCTCGAAGTGCCGCCGGGCCGCGATCCGGCGGAACGTCCACAGGTTCGTGTCACCACCGGTACGGCGCTGGTCCGCGACCACCGCGAGCGGGTCGTCGTCGGGGTTCGGTGTGAAGGTCCGCACCGAGCTCTCGAGCGTGCGCGGGTTGGGCGCTGTCCACGACAGCAGCCGATCACCCCAGAACGACGGCTGGTAGTTCCGCCAGAACGCGTAGTTGGCCGGCTTGTCGCCGACGTGGTCGCCCTCGACGTGGTCGATCGCGAAGCAGTACGACACCGCCTGCATGTTGAGCGGCTGCGCCTCGGCGGGAGCGCTCGGCTCACCCGTCTCGCTCTGCGCCTCGAAGCCGGTCACGTACTCCGTCCCGGTCAGCGGCAGCAGCTCACCGGTCTCGGTCGCATCCAGGATGTACGGCGCAGTGATCGTCAGCTGATCGCCCGCGTCCCGGTGCTCCACAGTCACCGCGGTGACGCGATCGCCGTCGGTCTCGGCGGCGACCGGCCGGAACGGCTGAAGCACCTGCAGCCGCCGACTGGCCCGGTACGGCGCCAGCATTTCCTCCAGCACCGCGAGCGCGACCCGGGGCTCGTGACAGAGCTTGGACACGTACCCGGCGCCCGGGTTGAGCTGCGTCGCCGCCCGTGACGCCGAGGTCAGCGGGTAGTGGCGGCGGTAGTAGTCGCGGATGCCCTCCCGCAGGGCGCGGTACGACGCGGTGACGCCGAACTGCTCGACCCAGGAGTGCTCGTCCGGCGGGACAGCCTGGCTGGTCAGTTGGCCGCCGAGCCAGTCGAACTCCTCGGTCAGGATCACCGAGCGGCCGGCCCGCAGTGCGGAGAGCGCCGCGGCGACTCCGCCGAGACCGCCGCCGACGATCAGTACATCGGTATGCATCTAGGCACCCTTCGGTGGTGTGAGAGTGGTTCCGTCGGTGAGTTCGCACGGGAGCAGCAGCTGGCGTTCGGTCGCCGTACCGCTGAGCACGGCCTCGAGCAGCTCGACCGCCTGCAGGCCCATCGCCCGGCGTGGGACGTGGAAGCCGCTGAAGTCGATATCGCTCTCGGCCGGCCGGGTCGAGTCACCGAGCGCGACCACGGACAAGTCGCTCGGGATGGCGACACCTCGCTGGGCAGCCGCGTGGGCCAGCGCGATCGCGTCCGCCCGCTCCTCGACGAAGACGGCGGTCACTTTGCGGTCGAGCAGGTCGTCGAGCAGGTCGCCGCCGGAGCGGTCGGCCGTCGGAAGGTGTGGCGCGCGGGCGGCCGCCTGGCGGAAGCCCTGCATGCGATCGGCCGAGGACTCGGCGCCGGCTCCCGGCCCGGCGAACGCGATCCGGCGGTGGCCTAGCGCCTGGGCTCGTTCCACCACGATCCGCGTCGCGGTGCCGTAGTCGGCGCCGACGTACGGGACCGGGCCGCCGGCGTCGTCGCGGCGGCCGACCGAGACGAACGGGTACTCCTCGGCGATCAGCCGGGCCAGCTCGTCAGAAGGGATCTGACGACCGAGGAGCAGGCAGCCGTCCGCGATCCGGAGCCGGTTGTTCTCGTGGAAGATCCGTCGCCGGCCCGCCGTCACCGGCGCGCTGGTGAACAGCAGCAGGTCCCAGCCGAGCCGCTCGGCGCGCTCCTCGATACCGGCGAGGAACGGGTGGTAGAAGTCGCCGCTCGCGCTCGGGAACACCGACTCGTAGGTGAACACGCCGAGGATCTGGTTGCGCTGCTTGAGCATCCGCCGGGCCAGCGGGTCGGCCTGGTAGCCGGTCTCCCGGATCACCTTCAGCACCCGGTCCCGGGTCTCGGCCGGGATCCGCGCGGTCGCGTCGCTGCGGTTGTTCAGCACCAGCGAGACCGTCGTCTGGCTGACCTTCGCCAGCCGCGCGATGTCGCGCTGGGTGAGGCGGGTGGCTCTGTCCGGCATCCGATCAATCCTCTGCAGTAATACGCATTTCCAGGGAACCGTAGAACGGCTCCCGAGCGAGCGTCAAGGGCTCATTCCAGTGGTAATGCGGATTAGCAGCGACAAGGTGTTGACCGGCGCCGATCCGGCGGAGAACACTCGCTGCACCATCACCCCCTGCCGCCCAGGAGGCCTCCATGCTGAGTCGCCGCCAGTTCGCCGGCCTGGCCGCCGGCGCCGTCGTCGGCTCCTTCGTCAGCACCGCGATCCCGGCCGCCGCCACCGGTGACCGGGATCCGGTCCGCTTCGCGTCGGCGTACACGGCACGGCCGCCTGATGCGGGAGCCGTGCTGCTCGGGTCACCAGGTTTCGAGGTGCACGGCGACGGGATCGGCGACGACACCGCCGCCGTCCGGGCCGCGGTCGATGAGGCATCCCGGCGTGGCATCGCGAACAAGCTCGGCGACATCCTCGGCGGGGTCCGCGACTTCCCGCTGGGTGACGGCGGCGGCGTCGTACTCGTCCCGCCCGGGACCTACCGGCTGAGCGGGCCGATCGACGTGCACGATTCGGTCCGGATCATCGGGTACGGCGTACGCCGCCCACGGTTCGTCCTGGCCGACAACAGTCCCGGGTACGCCGGGACGGCGCCGCGTGACGTGTTCGCGTTCCGGCGCCGGCCGGTCGGCGGACCGGTGACGTACGCGAACAACGACACCTTCGGGTCCGGGCTGATCAACGTCGACATCGCGATCGGTGCGGGCAACCCGCGAGCGATCGCGGTCCGGTTCGGCGGCGCTCAGTTGTGCATCCTGCAGGACCTGGACATCGACACCGGTGACGGCTGGGCCGGCATCGACCACAACGCGAACCTCATCCAGCGAGTGCGGGTCCGCGGCGGCGCTGTCGGCCTGAACGCGTTCGCAGCCTCGGCGGGGTGGCAGACGACCGTCCTGGACTGCCGCTTCACCGGCCAGCGCGAGACGGCGATCCGGACGAACAACGACGCGAAGCTGGTGATCGTTCGTACTGTGCTCGCCGACGCACCGCGTGGTGTCGAGAGCGTGCCGGGCCAGTTCGTGCACGTCTACCTGCAGAACTGCCTGCTCGACGGACTCACCGACACCGCAGTACTGATGAACGACAGCGAGCTGTTGCCGGGTGCAACCAATCCGCTGATTCGGAACAGTAACCAGCTGAACCTGGTGGACAGCGTGGTACGCCGTACTCCGACCCTCCTGACGCGCGGGCAGAGTGGAACACGCACGCCCGGCCGCGACGGTTCCGTCAGAGAGCTCACCTACGGCGTGCGGATCTCCAACGCGTTGTCCTCACGCGAGAGCCGGACCGACGGTGTGCAGCTGTCGGACGGCTGGCATCGCGACGTGTCCGACATGTTGCGGTCCGACGTGCCCGATCTGCCGCCGGTGTCGAGCTGGGTGAGCATCACCGAGGTCGCTGCGCAGATGGGACGGACGGTGGGCAGCGGGACGGCCGACGATCTCGCTGTCTTCCAGGCCGCCGTCGATCGCCACGAGACCGTCTTCGTGCCGATCGGTGAGTACCTGCTGTCCGGCACGCTTCGGCTTGGGAAGCACTCCAACCTGATCGGGCTGCACCCGCGGCAGACCTGGTTGCGGACCCCGGACGGCACGCCGTACTTTGGCGATCCGCACCGCCCCAGGGCGTTGGTCGAGACACCGCCCAACGGCCGCAACATCGTGACCGGGCTCGGCCTCGACACGGCCCGGAACACCGCCGGGTCGGTCAACATCAGCTGGCAGTCGGGCCGCGGCTCCTACCTCGCGGACATCACCACCCAGTTCGTGAAGTGGCACCCGGAGGAAGTCGCGAGCGGCGATCCGGGCTACACCTACAAAGGCGTCCACAAGTACGGCGTCTGGGTCCGCGGCGGTGGCGGCGTCCTGTCGAACGTCTGGAGTGCCAACGGCTGGGCGGACAACGGCCTGTTGGTCGAGCACTCGACCGTTCCGACCCGCGTCTACGAGGTCTCCGTCGAGCACCACCAGTACCGCGAGGTCGTCCTACGGCACGTCGCGAACTGGGAGTTCCTCGGACTGCAGACCGAGGACCACATCTACGGCTGGCAGTCCCAGGCCCTCGAGCTGGACCACTGCCGTGACCTGCTGTTCGGCAACTCCGTCTTCTTCCGCGTCGCCACAGTCCTCGGTCCATCGCCGTACGGCGCCGGCCTCCGCGACTCGCGCAACATCGTCTTCCGCGGCAACCGCGGCTACCGCGACAAGACCCCCGAGTACACCCAATGGGGCGCAGCAGCCGCCGACCTCCGCACCGGCCGAACAGTCCCAGACCCAGAGTTCACCTTGCTGGAAATTCGCTGATCCCTGCCGCCGTACCCCTGTATCTCACTTCCTGGAGGACGACTGTGAAACGCCGTTCTGTGTTGATCGGCGCCGCCGCGGCGCCGTTGCTCGCCTCGCTGCCGCTGCGAGCCAACGCCGCGAGCTTGCCGCCGCTCGCGGGTCTGCCGGCCGGGTTGCCGGACCGCGGACTGTTCGCGCCGGGGGAGCAGCGGTTCGCGGGGTACCTGGTGATCCTCGCGCCGATGACCAACGACATCGTGGACACCACGCCGTACGGCTTCATGGGCGGCGGGTGGTGGCGGACGCCGGCCCAGCCGTTCAACGCGCGGGTGCAGGAGCACGTGTTCACCCTCAGCTGGTTCTACGCCAACCGCCGTACCTGGAACCCCTACCACCGGGACCCCGCGTTGCTCGGCCGGCTCGACGCCGCGCTCGAGCACTACCTGAACCTGCAGAACCCGGACGGCTCGTGGCCCGAGTACGCGCCGGCCGAGCGGGGCAAGGCGTCGAGCGGCTTCGGCCTCGGCTACCTGGCCAAGACGCTGGCCAACCTCCGCCAGGCCAATGCGCTGCCGAGCCGTCGTACTCAGCTGGAAGGTGCCCTGCGCAAGGGAGTCGACTGGTACCTGGACCCGGCCAACACCGTGGTCTGGGACGATCCCTTCAAGTACACGAACCAGGCCGTCGCCGGCGTGGCCGGCTCCGCCCTCACCCTCCGGCTGCTGCCCGACCTCGCCCGGTGGCAGCGCCTGCAGGAGCGGATCCGGTTCGTCGCCAAGTGGTCGCAGAGCCCGGCCGGCTTCTTCTACGACCCGCGCGGGATGGACATCAACTACAACTTCGAGGTGATGCTGCCGGAGATGGCCGAGCTCTACCTGCTCACCCGGAACCCGTTGCTGGTCTCGATGACCCGCCGGTTCTCCGAGTGGTTCGGGTACAACCTGCTGCGTGAACCGGACGGCTCCGGCTGGCTGACGTACTACGCCGTGTCCGACCGCACCGCCACCGCCTACTACGACGACGCGATCCCGGATCCCGACCGGACCATCCTCGGCTCGCACTTCGTCCCCGCCGTACCGGACCTGGGGGCCTTCTTCACCAGCCGGGAGGACAAGGCGGCACTCCGGAAGGCCTGGGCCGAGGACCCGGCGCCGGTGCCGGCGTTGGCAAAGCAGGACACGTCACCGCGCATCATCGCGCACGCGCCGTACGGCGAGACGCTGCCGACGCGTGCCTCGAAGCAGACCGCGATCGCCCGCATCCCGTACCTGCACAAGGACGACTTCACCGAACTGCGTCGCGACGAGGTCGAGAACCAGGACTACCTCTACGTACGGCGTCCCGGCTACTACGTCGGCGCCTTCTTCGGGACTCGCCCGGGCAGCTCGGTCAGGGCCGGCACCGGCTTCCTCTGGCACCCGGCGGCCGGCACCTTGATCCACGCGCAGCAGACGTCGACGGGTTGCTGGGGTACGGTCCGCAACGGCAAGGCCGATGCCGAGAGCAACCTTGTCGCCGAGTACCCGTCGAAGGACCTGGTCCGCTACCGCACCGCCGACGACTCAGTGGCGACCGACCTGAGCTTCGGCCCGGGCGCCGTCACCCGCCGGGTCACCGCGACCACAGCCGCCACCGAGCAGATCCCGCTCGTCCTTCAACCAGATGACGAGGTCGTCTTCTCGGACGGCACCGTCGTCCCCCACAACCAGACGCGTACGGCGACAGCGGACGCCCTCACGATCCGGCGCGGACAGACAACCATTACCATCACTTGGTCTGCCGTCCGGACCGCGACGATCAGCACGTCGACCCGCACCTACCTGCGCGACCAGCGCCGCCGGGTCCACGTCCTCCGCATCCCTCATGACGGCCGGCTCGAGACGACCGTGCGTACAACCGGCTGAGCAATCCAGGGGTCCGGTAGGGATCGTCCGGATGCCACGGCTGCCGGTGCCGAATAGCGTCGAGACATGAAGGCAGTGGAGCAGGACCGGTACGGTGCGCCGGACATGCTGGAGGTCCGGGAGACCGCCCGGCCCGACGTCACCGGAAATCAGGTGCTCGTCGCGGTCCGGGCGGCGTCGGTCAACGCGCGGGACTGGCATGTCATGCGCGGCGATCCGTTGATCGCCCGGCTGATGGATCCGAAGTCGTTCGGGCTCAGGGCGCCCAAGGCCGTCCTGGGCACCGACTTCGCCGGCGTGGTCGAGGCGGTCGGCCCGGACGTACGACGGCTGAAGCCCGGCGACGAGGTGTACGGCGAGTCCCCCGGAGCCTTCGCCGAGTACGTCGCCGCACCCGAGACCGTGGTCGACCACAAGCCGGCCAACCTAACCTTCGAGCAGGCGGCCGCGATCCCGCTCGCCGCGAACACTGCGCTGATCGCCTTGCGCGACGTGGCGCAGCTGAAGTCCGGGCAGTCGCTGCTGATCAACGGCGCGTCCGGTGGCGTCGGGACGTTCGCCGTACAGCTCGGCAAGGCGCTGGACGCCAAGGTGACCGCGGTCTGCAGCACGAAGAACGTCGACCTGCTCCGATCGCTCGGCGCCCACGAGATCGTCGACTACACGCGAGACGACTTCACCAGGCAGCGGTACGACGTCGTCCTCGACCTGGTGGGAAACCGGTCCCTCGGCGACCTCAGACGGGCGCTGACGCCGGGCGGGATCCTCATCCTGTCCGGTGGCGGTGTGTCCCGTGGCGGCAGTGTGATCGGGCCGGTCAGCCTGATCATGCGCGGCGTGCTGATTGGTCGCTTCGTCCGCGACCGGATCGTCACCTGCGACGCGAAGCAGAGCGCGGAGAACCTCGCGACGCTCCGGTCGATGGCCGAGAACAGGCAACTGATCCCGGCCATCGACCGCACCTACGCGCTGGCCGACATCGCCGAGGCGATCCGGTACGTCGAGACCGAGCACGCCCGCGCCAAGGTGATCATCACCGTTTAGTGGGGGGGGGGGGGGGGGGGGGGGGGGGGGGGGGAGGGGGGCGGGGGGGGGGGGGGGCGCCGGCCGCGGGGCGGGGGGGTAGGCAGCAGGGAGCTAGAGAGACCGAGCCCCACCCCGGACAGGCCCGCCCCGGGGCCCG
>NZ_JBITHV010000024.1:0-64383 GCF_044458365.1 Kribbella sp. NPDC050470
ATCCCTCGACGGCCCATCATCAGCCTGCGCTCGTCGGCATCAACGTCGTTCATGCTCGCTACGCTGCGCGTGCTCCACGTTGACCCCTCCCACACACACCCTGCCAACACCTCCTACCGAGGAAAGGTCCCCTTCAGGGTCTATCAGCCGAGCGCCTTCGAGACGACCTCGCGCGCCTGGACGAAGACCTGCTCCAGGTGCTCGGCGCCCTTGAAGGACTCGCCGTAGATCTTGTAGAGGTCCTCGGTGCCGGACGGGCGCGCGGCGAACCAGGCCGACTCGGTGGTGACCTTCAGTCCACCGATCGCGGCGCCGTTGCCCGGCGCGGTGGTCAGCCGGTCCACGATCGGTTCCCCAGCCAGCTCGGTCGCCGTGACCGCATCCGCCGAGAGCTTGGCCAGCTTGGCCTTCTGGTCCCGCGTGGCCGGTGCGTCCACCCGCGAGTACGCCGATGCACCGAAGCGCTCGACCAGCTTCGCGTGGGCCTGTGAGGGCGTCTCACCGGTGACCGCAGTGATCTCACTCGCCAGCAGCGCGAGCAGGATGCCGTCCTTGTCGGTGGTCCAGACCGTCCCGTCGAAGCGCAGGAAGCTGGCCCCGGCCGACTCCTCGCCGCCGAAGCCGACCGACCCGTCGATGAGTCCGGGGACGAACCACTTGAAGCCGACCGGCACCTCCCACAGCCGCCGGTCCAGGTCCGCGACGACGCGGTCGATCAGCGACGACGACACCAGGGTCTTGCCGACCGCGACCTCTGGACCCCATTGCCGGTTCGTGAACAGGTACGAGATCGCGACCGCGAGGTAGTGGTTCGGGTTCATCAGCCCGGCGTCCGGGGTGACGATGCCGTGTCGGTCCGCGTCCGCGTCGTTGCCGGTGGCCATGTCGTACCGGTCCCGCTGCGCGACCAGCGAGGCCATCGCGTACGGCGAGGAGCAGTCCATCCGGATCTTGCCGTCGTGGTCCAGCGTCATGAACGACCAGGCCGGGTCGATCGCCGGGTTCACCACGGTCAGGTCGAGGCCGTGCCGGTCGGCGATCGCGGCCCAGTAGTCGACGCTGGCGCCGCCGAGCGGGTCGGCGCCGATCGTCACTCCGGCACTGCGGATCGCGTCGAGGTTCAGCACCGACGGCAGGTCGTCGACGTAGTGGCCGACGAAGTCGTACTCCCCCGCCGCCGACCGGGCCTGCTCGAACGGCTTGCGCCGTACCTCCCGGTTGCCACCGGCGATCAACTCGTTCGCCCGGGCCGCGATCCAGCCGGTCGCGTCGGAGTCGGCCGGACCGCCGTGCGGCGGGTTGTACTTGATGCCGCCGTCCCGCGGCGGGTTGTGCGACGGCGTGATCACGATGCCGTCCGCACCGGCTCCGGCGCCGCGGTTGAGCCGCAGGATCGCGTGCGAGACGCCAGGCGTCGGCGTGAGCCGGTCGGCGCTGTCGACCAGGGTCTGTACGTCGTTGCCGGCCAGCACCTCGAGCACAGTCCGCCAGGCCGGCTCGGACAGGCCGTGGCTGTCCCGGCCGACCAGCAGCGGCCCGGACGTGCCCTCACCGGCGCGGTACTCGCAGATCGCCTGGGTGATGGCCAGGATGTGCGCCTCGTTGAACGCAGCGTCCAGGCTCGAGCCGCGGTGTCCCGACGTACCGAAGACGACCTTCTGGGCGGGGTTGTCCACGTCCGGGGTGAGGTCGTCGTACGCCTTCAGCAGCGCGTCGACGTCGACGAGGTCCTCGGGCTGAGCGGGTTGGCCTGCGCGTGGGTGCATGGTGCCATGCAACAAGCCCGGGCCCGCGAGCACAACTCCAGCGGTCGCCTGCTCAGCTGGTGAACGGCGTCAGCAGCTGGTCGACCGGCGCGTAGTCGTCGGTCAGGACCGGCGCGTCGCCGACGAAACCGTCCAGGTCGGGTTTCAGCTCCATCGTCGGCCCGAGCCGGGACGCGATCGCCTGCTCGTCGATCGGCCGGTCCGAGGCGACCAGCACGAAGTTGCCGCCCTCGTCGTTCTTCCGGGCGATCACGCTGACGTGCGCGAACTCCTCCTGCAGGGTCCGGATCTCGGCCTTGGCGAACGCGGCCTCGCCGAAGTCGATGGCGTTCACCACGTACAGGCCGTCCGGGCGCAGCACCCGGCGGATGTCGGCGACCACCTCGCGCGTGGTCAGGTGCCACGGCACGGACACCCCGCTGAACGCGTCCATGATGATCAGGTCGTCGCTGTCCGTCGCCTCGGCGCGGATGCCGAGCCGGCCGTCGCGGACGGTGACGTCCAGCTCCGGCCCGGTCCGGACGCCGAGCTCCTGCTTGTCCAGCTCGACCACGGCGCCGTCGATCTCGTACACCTTGTTGTGGGTGCCCGGCCGGGTGGCGGTCAGGTACCGCGGCATGGTGAGGCCACCGCCGCCGATGTGCAGCGCGTCCAGCCGCCGGTCGTCCGGCCAGGTGGCGTTGATCGCGGCGGCGAAGTTCTTGATGTAGTCGAACTCCAGGTACGTCGGATCGTTCAGGTCGACGTACGAGTGCCGGAGCTGGTCCAGGTACAGCGTGCGCCCGCCCTCGCGGTTCGGGTCGGCCACCACCCGGGCGCAGTGGTACGCCGTCTCCACCTCACACGGCCGTGGCGCGACCAGGGTGAGCGTGGCGCCGATCAGCGCGAGGGCCACCGGCTTCACGGCCGTCCGAGCACCTCGCAGTACGACGGTCAACACCGCACCGGCGAGCACGAGCAGACCGCCCAGCGTGAGCACAATCGTGCTGATCGGGATCTTCGACACGAACACGAACCCGGTCAGCACCGTCCCCGCGATGCCACCGACGGTCGCGTACGCCGACAGACGGCCGACGACCGTTCCCGTCTGGGCCAGCGTCGCCAGCCGCAGCTTGGTCACCATCGGTGTCACGGCGGACAGCAGCGCGGCCGGTGCGAACAGGGCCACTGCGAGCACCAGGAACACCAGATCGGTCCCGCCGCTCAGCGACTCACCGGTCCAGCGCACTACCGGCAGGATCAGCATCACCAGAGCGCCGCCGATCAGCACCAGCGGCCCCAGCGTCTTGCGCGGAGACACTGTGTCCGCATATCGCCCACCCAGCGCGGCACCGGTCGCGATCGCGGCCAGCGCGACCCCGATGACCGCCGTGTTCGTCTCCAGCGTCAGTCCGATGTACGGCGCCACCAGCCGCAACGAGACGAGTTCCAGCACCATCACGGCCGCCGAACTGCCGAACGCCAACGCGATCGCCAGCCGCGACCCAACGTCACCCATGCTCACCGCGTCACCCTATCTGTCGATCTGAAGCGGGCCCGTTCGTCAGTCCTGTGAAGGAGGTAGTCATGGATCCTGCGACCAGCGCCGCCCTGTACGCCGGGACCCGGGAACGGGTGACTCACGCGGTGCGTTCCCTGAGCCCGGCCGACCTGGACCGCACTGTCCCAGCCTGCCCGGAGTGGACTGTGCGTGACCTGGTCTCCCATCTGACCGGTGTGGCGACGGACTTCGCCACCGGCAACCTCGACGGGGCGCCGGAACCGCCCTGGACAGCCGTGCAGGTCGAAGCGCGCCGGCGGCTGCCGATCGACGCCGTACTCGAGGAGTGGGCGGCCAGCGGGCCGGCGCTCGAGGAGGTGATCCTGGCGGGGACGAGCGAGCACCCGCTGGTCTGCAACCCGTGGGCTGACGCGGGGACGCACGAGGCGGACCTGCACGGCGTCCTGGGGTTCGGGCGGCCGCCGCGTGACCTCTGGCTGGCGACGCTCGATTGGGCGCTGTCCGAGTCGGATCCGTCGGACTTTGCCTTCGGGACCCTGTCGATGGAGACACCCGACGCCACGTACGAGCTCGGCCGCGGTACTCCCGTCGCGGCGGTGCGCACGTCGACGTACGAGCTCTTCCGGGGTGTTTTCGGGCGCCGCAGCGTCGAGCAGATCCGGTCGTGGACGTGGTCGACGCCTGAGTACGCCGAGGCGTGGAGCCGGCAACTCCCTCGGCTGCCGCAGGCCGCGCGGCCGTTGTCGGATTGACCCTGACGTAGCGTCAGGCTCGACGATCGCAGGCATGAACACGTACACCAGTCCTGTTCCGATCCCGGCCCTCGACGCGACCGCTCCCGAGGTCTACGGGGAGATCTACGGCATGCCGATGTTCGTCACCATCCCGGCCGCGGAGCTCGCGGTGTCCAAGGACTTCTGGATCCGGGGGCTCGGGTTCATCGACCTGTTCTCGGCGCCCGGTGGGCAGGTGACCCACCTGCGCCGATGGGCGTTCCAGGACGTCCTCCTGGTGCCTGGGGTGCCGGCTCCGGCTGCTTCGGCGCAGGCCATCAACTTCGCGGCCGTCCTCGGCCAACTCGACGAGATCGCCGCCCGGTGCTCGGAGTTGGTCCCTGGCTGCGTTGAAGGCCCCGAGGTGAAGCCGTGGAACTCGGTCGAGCTGACCGTGACCACGCCGGAGAACGCCCGAGTCACCATGACGGCGGCCCGACCGCTCGACCCGGCGAGCCCGCAGGCCGAGAACCTCCGCAAGATCGGGATCCCGCATCCCGCTGACAAACTGAGGGCGTGACTTCGGACGAGTTGACGGTCGGCCAGGCGGCCGCCCTGGTCGGTGTCAGCGTGCGGACGCTGCACCACTGGGACGCGGTCGGCCTGGTCCGGCCGAGCGGACGCACGCCGGCCGACTACCGGGTCTACTCGGGCGACGACATCGCCCGGATCCATCAGGTGCTCGTGTACCGGGAGCTCGGCCTGCCGCTCGCCGAGATCGGCCGGTTGCTCGACGACCCGGCTGCAGATGCTCGCGAGCATCTGCGTCGGCAGCGTGCTCAGCTCACCTCCCAGATCATCCATCTGGAGTCGATGGTGCACGCGGTGGACCGGATGCTGGCGGCGACGTCGTCCGGTATCAAGCTGTCGCCCGAGGAGCAGGTCGAGATCTTCGGCACCGACTGGCGGCCGGAGTGGGTGCAGGAGGCCAAGGACCGCTGGGGCGACACCAAGCAGTGGGCGCAGTACGTCGAGCGGACGAGCGCACTCGCTCCGGACGAGTGGCGCGAGGTGGCTGCGTCCACGGAGGCGCTGAACGCTGAACTGGCGGCGGCTGTGATGGCAGGCGTCGCACCTGGTTCTGCTGAGGCCAACGCCCTGGCCGAGCGCCACCGCGAGTCCTTCGCGCGCTACTTCGACTGCACGCACTCGATGCATGCCTGCCTGGCCCGGACGTTCGTCACCGAGCCCGGTTACCGCACCTACTTCGACTCCCTCGCTCCCGGCCTGACCGACTGGCTGCACGCCACGATCTTCGCGAACACCGCAGCCCACGGCATCGACCCGGCGTCGGCGACCTGGAGCTAGGCCGTGTCTGGTGGTCCAGCGCCGTAGCGAGCCGTGCCGAGTGCCGCGCAGTAGGCGCTGGACCGCCAGACAGGGCCTACAGGGCGTCCAGCTTGGCGATCAGGGTCTTCGGGGCGATCTGCCGGTAGGCGCTCTCGACCAGGTCCTCGAGGTGGTCCCAGTCCACGCCGTCGACGTCGAGGTAGACCCCGAGCCAGCCACGATGACCGACGTACGGCGGCCTGAAGAAGTGCTCCGGGTCCCCCTCGACCAGCGACTCCTGCACCCCGGGCGGCGCCGCGCACCAGAACCCGACGCGGTCGTCGTGGTGCTGGTTCGCGAACATAACGAACACCTTCTTGTCCCGCACGAACCACGTCGGCTCCCCGTGGCTCGGCCGCTCCGTCGTCTCCGGCAGCGCGAGACACAGTCCCCGCAGCCGTTCGAGCGCCTCCATGCGTCCTCCCTCAGTGGCGTGGGCCCGGTGAGACCACACCGGCTTCGTACGCGTAGACCACGGCCTGCGCGCGGTCCCGCAGGTCCAGCTTGGTCAGGATGTTGCTTACATGCGTCTTCACGGTCTGCTCGGCCAGCACGAGCTCCGCAGCGATCTGCCGATTCGACAGCCCGCGCGCGACCAGCCGCAGTACGTCGGTCTCACGCGGCGTCAGGTGGACCGGAGTGATCGGCACGACGGGCTGGACGCGAGCGAAGTCCTCCACCAGCCGACGCGTCACGGACGGCGCCAGCAAGGCATCTCCAGCAGCGACGACCCGGACCGCGTTGGCCAGCTCGTCCGGAGTCGAGTGCTTCAGCAGAAACCCACTAGCGCCGGCACGCAAGGCCGCATACACGTAGTCGTCGAGATCAAACGTCGTGAGCATGACGACCCGTGCGGCCCCATTCTCCAGGATGCGACGGGTTGCGGCGAGGCCGTCCATGACGGGCATGCGGACGTCCATCAGGATCACGTCGGGATCCAGCTCGGCCGCCAGCGCCACCGCCTCGGCGCCGTCACCGGCCTGACCGACGACCTCGAGATCGGGCTGCGCGTTCAGCAACGCCGTGAACCCGGCCCGCACCATTTCCTGGTCATCAACCACGAGCACCCGGATCGCCACTCGCCACCTCCTCCACCGGTATGACCGCCTCCACCAGATAACCGCCCTCGGGGGTCGGCCCGTTGCTCACACTCCCATCCAGCAGTGCCACCCGCTCCCGCATCCCGACCAGGCCCTGCCCGCTGCCGGGCTGCCCTGCGGACTGCCCTGGACCGTTTCGAACTGTCAGCTTCAGCGCGTGGTCGTCCCGCCGCACCGTCACTTGCACCACTGACTTGGGCGCATGACGTACTGCGTTGCTGAGTGCCTCCTGCACGATCCGGTACGCCGCCAACTCCACAGCCGGATCCAGTCCGCTCGGCACGCCCTCGTCGAGGCGCACATCCGCTCCCGCTCGCCTCGTGGTCGCGACGAGCTCGGGGAGCTGCTCCAGGCCCGGCTGCGGCCCCAGCTCGTGCGTTGGCAGCTCATGATCGCGCAGCAGTTGCAGCACTCGCCGCATCTCTGTCAGCGAAGCCCGCGCCGCGTCGGCGATCTCCACGAACTCCGCTCGTACGTCGTCCTGCAGGTCCGGGAGTCGGTGCGGCGCACTGTCCGCCCGGACGACCACGACAGACAAGTGGTGTGCGACCACGTCGTGGAGCTCGCGCGCGATGCGTGCCCGCTCCTGCAGCCGGGCGCGCTCGGCCCGCTCCTCCTTGCTGATGACCTCCTGCTCCGCCAGCCGGCGGCGTGTCTCGTTCCTGGACCGCAGCAGGTCGGCAACGACGACCGCGACCGCTGACAGGCCGGCCATGACGAGCAGAGAGGCCCAGTTGCCTCTGTCCGGTGCAAGCGCGAGAGCACCGGCGCCGACGGCCTGCGTGGCGACCCACCACGCCACCAGCTCGCGTCGACCCAGTCCGCGGGCGCCGGCGATTGCGAGGACGAACGACGTACCAAACGCTGCTGTCGTCCCCCACGGCCACGGCTCGCTCGGTGGGTCGGGCACTGTGAGCCCCGCGGTGATCGCAGTGACGAGCAGGGAGACGACGATGGCTGCTCGGGGACGCGACCAGACGAGCGCCAGTCCGAGGCCGCGCGCCAGAGCCAGTCCGGCTACGGCACTCGTCGGGACGCGGTAGTGCTGGTACAGGTCCAGGGCGGTCAGGAACACCAAGGCGGCGACCCCCAGCCCGGCGACCCACCTCCATCGTCGGTTCACCCTCCGGACCCTAGTCCGCACGGTGTCACAGCTGCTGAAGCCAAACCCAGATCAGCCACATCCCCGCACCACCCACCGCAATCGTTGCCGGCAGCACCCATCTCCCGGGCTGCCCGTACAGCCGCCGCACCGAGGCCACGTGCAGCCGGTGAATCCCCCGAAACGCCAACAACAGGCCAACGATGATCGGCACCGAAACCGCCGCATGCACCGCCCAGGCCCCCACTTTGGTAGGCCCACCCCAGGTCCCCGCCCCGTACGGCCCGTCGGTCACCACCCCGTAGAACGCGCCCCTGACCACCGCCATCCCGAGCAACAGCACCAGGAAGCAACTCACCACGCCCAGCACCGCCGTCACCACCCCATGCCTGAACACGACCCCCGGCCTCATGGGGACAACCTCGTCCTCTGCCTTCAACTGCTTCTGCCGTTCGGGCTCCGTGCGGTGCTCCCCCAGCACGGCGTCGGCCATCGTCTGTGCGCCGACGATCACCAGGCGAACGTCGTACCAGATCGACTGCACCCAGCGAATGTGGAACGTGCTGCGCCCGGATACCGGTCTGCCCGCTGCGGTTCGCCGCGGGGTGATTGTGTCCGTCATGCCTTCTCCTCAGCTCTCAGGTCCTGAGATCGAGGCTAGAAATCAGCGGCTCGCGGGACATCCGGCCACGGAGCCAACCGGCACCCCGTACCCCGGTAGGGGGTGCTCCGTGATCGAACTGTGATCCACGTCACAGTGACCACCGTCCGTGTCACAGCGTTACACGGTCAGTGCCGGACGGCGTGCACTGGCTCAGTGCACTCCTGGGTGCCCGACGGCGCAAGCGGCCACGCCGCGCCCGACAGGAGGTTCGGACCCACATGCGCATTCGGAACCTGGTGGCGATCGCCACACTGCTCCCGGCTGTGATGCTGGCCGGCTGCGGCAACGACGGGTCGTCCGACGTCGCCGCCTCCAGCCCGGGCGCCAAGAAGGCGTCGAAGAACGGGCTCACCGAACAGGTCGGCAGCGCCGGCCAGGCCGACCCGGTCGTGAACGCCTACTACGAGTACCGCGTCGCCCTCGACGTGATGATGCGCAGCGGCGGCAGCAAGACCAAGCAACTCGCGCCCGTGATGACGCCGAACCTGTTCCAGGCGATCAGCGCCCAAGCGAAGCACTACCGGACCAAGAAGCTCCACAACACCGGCGCCACCAGGGTCCTGTGGGCCAAGCGCACCCTCGCCTCCAGCGGCGTCATCGTCAGCGCCTGCTACGACACCACCCTGGCGCGCACCGTCGACTCCAAGGGCCGAGCCGTCCTCCCCGCCACCACGCCGACCCGCTGGCTCGACGAGATGCGCGTCGAGCAACACCAGTCCCGCTGGCTGGTCGACGGCGGCCGCACCACCCCGAACGGCTGCTAACTCACGCGTGCCGGACCATCTGGTGGAGTAGCGCCTCGACCGCGTCACGAAGGTCGGCGTCGTGCTCCGGCCCGGACCAGACGACGACACAGCCCTTGTCACCCAACCTGCTCGCGACCAACTCGCGAGCCGGCGTCGGGTCGCCCTGATTGAGTACGACGACCAGCCGCCGGCCGTCACGCTGCAGCCGATCCAGCAGCGGCGGCAGCGTCGACCCGCGGAACACCCCGGGGTCGCTCTTCACCTTCGTCTCGACCATCACGCCGCGCCCGCGCACCACCAGCAGGAAGTCGGCCCGGTCCCGGGTGAACTCGCGGTCGTGGTAGATCCGCGCCTTCGGCCAGAGCCGCTGCAACGCGAGGTCGACCTCGGCGTCGTACCGCGCCGCCAGCCGGCTCACCCGCGAACTCGTCCCGCGCGGCCGGAACGCCTCCGGCGTACGGCGACCGGCCCGGCGCCGCCCGAACAGCAGCGCCAACCAGCGCGCGAACCTCGTGTCGATCATCGGCGGACCCCTCGACCTAGCCGGCACTCAACCCCAGTGTCCCCACCCCGGCACAGCGCCCAACCACTCCCACCCCGATCGTGATCCCACCGCCACAAACCCACAAAAGAAGAGCCCCGCGGATGACTCTTGGTCACCCACGGGGCCCTCGAACTCCACCCGCTGGACACCCGGCGTCACTACGGCTGCCCCGCCGGTCGACGCGGCCGCCCGGCCTCGGCGGCTCAGCTGTTCTTGATCGCCGAGACCTCGATCTCCAGCGTGACCTTCTCGCTGACCAGCACGCCGCCGGTCTCCAGCGCCGCGTTCCAGTTGACGCCGAAGTCCTTGCGGTTGATCACCACCGAGCCCTCGAGCCCGACCCGCTGGTTGCCGAACGGGTCCGTCGCCGAGCCGGTGTACTCGAACGGGATGTCCAGCGACTTGGTCACGCCGCGCACGGTCAGGTCCCCGGTGACCGTGAAGTTGGCGTCGCCGTCCTGCTTGACCGCGGTCGACACGAACGAGATCTCGGCGTGGTTGTCCATGTCGAGGAAGTCGTTGCTGCGCAGGTGGTCGTCGCGCTGGCTGTTGCGGGTGTCGATGCTCTTGGCCTGGATCGTCACCTGCCCGGACGAGTTGGCCGGGTTCTCGCCGTCCAGGTGCAGTGCAC
The DNA here is from genome assembly GCF_044458365.1 of Kribbella sp. NPDC050470. Taxonomy (NCBI): domain Bacteria; kingdom Bacillati; phylum Actinomycetota; class Actinomycetes; order Propionibacteriales; family Kribbellaceae; genus Kribbella; species Kribbella sp. NPDC050470. Next base: position 10,157 of record NZ_JBITHV010000024.1, read on the forward strand.
CCTCGAACTCGTCGAACGACCCCCGTACCTTGGTCACCATCGCGTGCCGCGCGACGAACCCGACCCGGCTGTGCGCGGTGTCGATCGTGTAGTCACCGGACAGAGCGGCGTACTCACTGGCCATCTACAGTTCCTCCAGAGGACTAATTAGTTGAAGATTGCATAGTCCAGTGTTCACCTAATGCGGCGGGTTGTCCACCCCCGGTGGAGGGCCGTTGCCAGTAGCAACCAGCTGGATATTCGGTTGCAGGTGCGGCGGCGCGGCAGGTGTGATGGGTGGCCGAAGGATCGGAGGACCGTCGTGCAACCGCTCAGCGCCGAGGAGATCAGGCGCTCGTTCGTCAACTCGTCCAAGAGCCTGGTCAAGGCGATGACCCTGCCCCGCGGGTTCACCGAGCTGCCCTGGGACTCACTCGACTACCTCGGCTGGCGCGACCCGAAGGCGCCCAACCGCGCCTACCTCGTCGTACGGCGGGACAGCGGAGTGATCGGGGTCGCGCTGAACACCCAGGCGACCGGCAAGCCGCGCCGCGGGACCGGGCTGTGCGACCTCTGCAACACCGCGCACCAGGTCACCGACGTGGCGCTGTTCGCGGCCCGGCGCGCCGGTTCGGCCGGCCGGGACGGCAACACCGTCGGGCTGTACATCTGCGCCGACCTGGCCTGCTCGCTGTACCTGCGCGGGCTTCGCGAGCTCGAGGTGCCGCAGGGGGAAACCGCCTCCCCGCAGATCCGCGCCGAGCGGCTCAGCGCGCGAGTTGAAGGATTCGTAAATCGCGTCATCGCTTGAGAGCCCGGAATGGGTACCTGGAACTACGCTGGAGTCAGCGGCAAGTCCACACGGGCGAAGAAGGAGAGCGAGTCGCGATGACCGAGTTCAGAATCACGCACGAGATCCACGAGGTTCACCCGGACATCCGCGAGCGGCTCACCGCCACGACGATCGAGGCCATCAACGAGTCCAGCGCCCGCTCCCCCGAAGACGCCGCCTTGGTGCTGCGCCACAAGCTCGGCGAGATCGGCGTCCACATGAGCGAAGCCGCCTGCCTGGCCGCCATCGAACGCATCCGCTCCGGCAAGCAACTCCGCTTCGAGATCGAACGCGAGACAGTCGACGAAGCGGACTGATCCGCTCCCCGCGTCTCGCCCCGCGCGACGTCTCGCCCCGCGCGACGTCTCGCCCCGCGCGACGTCTCGCCCTGCGCGGCGTCTTGCCCTGCGCACCGTCTCGCCCTGCGCGACCGCAGGCCTAGTCGGCGTGCGGCGCGAGGTCTGCGGCGGTGAGGAGTGCGTGCAGGGTGAGGCCGGCGTCGGTGAGGGGTGCCGGCGTGGTGTCGTTGCGGTTGATGACGCAGACGGCGTGTGCGATGTCGGCGCCCCGTGCCCGCAGCTCCTCGGTGGACAGCACGATCTGACCGCCGGTGGTGACGACGTCCTCGACGATGGTCACCCGTCGCCCCGCCGTCTCAGCCCCCTCGGCAAGCCGACGCGTCCCGTACGCCTTCGCTTCCTTCCGCACAAACGCACAAGGCAACCCGGTACGACGCCCCAGCGCCGTCACCACCGGGATCCCACCCATCTCCAACCCGGCCAGCACCTCGGTGTCCGCCGGCACCAGCGGCACCATCGCCTCCGCGATCGCGTCCAGCAACACTGGATCCGCCTCGAACCGGTACTTGTCGAAGTACTCCGTAGCGACCTGCCCCGACCGCAGCACGAACTCCCCGGTCAGATGAGCACTCGCATGAACCCGCCGCGCCAACTCCCCAATCTCCACACTGCGGACCCTACCCAGGCCCTTGGGCCGGTTCAGGCGGGGCGGCGCTCGGGGGCCTCGGTCGGGGTGGTGGGGAGGAGGCGGCGGAAGTCTTCGATGGAGATGATCGGGATGTTGTAGTCGCGGGCGGCCCGGGCCTTGACGGAGAGGCTGTCCACGTCGGCGGCGACGACGAACGTGGTGTCGGGACGGACCGCTTCCTGGGGAGCAAAGCCGGCGGCGACGGCGCGGTCCCACCACACCTCGCGCGGCTCGATCATGTCGCCGGTGAACACCATCGTGCTCCCCGGCGGGAACCCCCGCGCGCCAGGACGAGCGGGCACGACGTACCGCCCCGAGCTCGCCCGCAGCAGCGCGTCGTCCACGTCGGACACCCGATGCCCGAGCATCACCGCGACCCGGTCGAGATCGCTGCGCTGGTCCGCGGTGATCTCGCCGTCGCCCCACGACACCGCCGCCAGCGCGGAGACGTAGTACCGATGCAGCTCCTGCACCTCGGACCGTGCCAACCCGAGCTCGGTCGCGACCTGGACGAGCTGGTCGGCGTCGGCCGCGGTGATCTCGCGGTCCGCAAGGATCCCGTCGAGCAGCGCAAGGTACGAGTCGGCCTGCGGTGGCTCCGGGACCCGCGGCAGCTGATCCACGATCCGGCTCATCCACCCATGCCGCCCGCCCGCATGCACCGGCCGCACCGTCGGCGTGAACTCCACTCCCGGCAACGCCGGCCACGGCAGCCGCCGGATCTCCTCATAGGCCCACTGCCACGGCGGCGGCGACGGAAAGGCCTGCAAGTACCGCCCGAACAGCTCGGCCGTCGCACGCGTGTCCGCCAGCGCCGAGTGCCAGCCCTCGATCGAGATCCCGGCCGCCGCGCAGCACGCGCCGAGCGTCCGCTTCGCTCCCGGATACAGGTAACCGGCCAGCGCCATCGTGCACATCGACCGCTCGGTGATCAGCGGTACGGCGACCCCGAGCCGCCCGAACTCCGCCCGCAGGAACCCCAGGTCGAACTCGACGTTGTGCCCGACAACCATCCGCCCGGCCAGCAATCCGCCGAGCTCCCGCGCGACGTCACCGAACTCCGGCGCGGCCAGCACGTCGGCAGTGAGAATCCCGTGAATGTGTTGCGGACCGAGGTCGCGCTGCGGGTTCAGCAACGTCACCCACTCGTGCTCCACCTGCCCACGCGCATCGAGCAGAACTACGGCGATCTCGATCACCCGGTGCCGATAAGTGGGCAGCAGGCCGGTCGTCTCGGTGTCGATGACGGCATACATCCGTGGCGCCTCCTCCGGCTCGGTTACCGACCCGGAACAACCCAATCACACAGCGCCGACAGTTTTCAGCCCGCCGGAATCTCGACCGCGATCTCCTCGCCCAGCCGGGCGCCGTGCGACAGCTTGAGATCGTCACCGCTCCAGAACCGCCCCGGGTCGTACCAGTTCGGCCGGCGCCCGTGCAGCAGCCCCATCGCCTCATAGGTCACCGCCACGACCTCGGCGCAGTACGCCGACTCCAGCTCGAGCTCCCGCGTCCCGCGCCGGAACGCCGGCACCCGCCCTCGCACCCATCTCGACGCCAACCGGGCCGTCGACGGGAACGGCGTACCGTCCAACCGCGCGACGGTCTGCAGTACGGCGTCCTCCATCTCCCGCGTCACGGGATGGTCCAACTGGCGCAGCCACGCGCGCTGACCGTACTTCCGCGCCCACACCAGCACCGCGTCACGCAGATCGTGCAACTGGACGCCGCGGTGGTGCGTGCCGGTCCACACGTCCGGCAGCGACCGGCCCAGCTCGGCGTGCCACATCAGCGGCGGCAGGTCCTCGACGACGATCGCCATCCCGACGTGGTTGACCGGGCTGTTCGTGGTCAGCTGGATCGCCCGGTCGGCCGGGCTGGCGCCGCGGAACAGCCAAATGTCACCTGTTCGTGTCAGTTCCGTAGCGTCATCCAGTGAAATCCGGGTCTCCACATCGCTAGGTTAGTCGCCATGAAGGTATGGAAGGTCGTAGGACTTGCGGGGCTCGTCGGCGTGGCCGCAACGGGCGTGGTGATCGCGCGGGGCGAGCGCAAGCGCCGCGCCTACACGCCCGAAGAGGTGCGCGACCGCCTCAAGACCCGGGTCAAGGAAGCAGCAAACGCTTAGTTCCCGCAACGACGTCGGTCGGCCGGGCGGTCGGGCGTGGGACGCCGTAACTCGGTGGTACGGCGGTCGCCACTGCGCGCCCGGCCGCGTCCATGTCAGGACCAGCTCAGGACCGTTGCAGCAGGCAACGCCTGTCAAAGGTTGTGGAGAGCAACCTCTTTCAGGCGGCCGGACGTGATCGTCGCCGTCTGATATGTGCAGTACGGCTGCCGGCGCCGGTCCGTCGGCGATCCCGGGTTCAGCAACCGCAGCCCGCCGGGGCTCGTCGTGTCCCACGGGATGTGGCTGTGCCCGAACACCAGCACATCCACGCCCGCGTACGCCTTCTCGCACCGCTCCTCGCGCCCCTTGGCCGACCCGGTCTCGTGCACCACCGCGAGCGACAGGCCGTCGAGCGTCACCCGGGCAACCTCAGGCAGCCGCGATCGCAGCTCCGGACCGTCGTTGTTACCCCAGCACCCGATCAGCCGCGCAGCCCGAGCCTCCAGCTCGTCCAGCAGCGCCACGCTGACCCAGTCCCCGGCGTGAATCACCACATCGGCCTGCTCGATCGCCTCCCACACCGGCTCCGGCAGCTTCTTCGCCCGCACCGGCAGATGAGTGTCCGAGATCAGTACCAGCCACATGCCACCACTCTAAGGTCGTGTCTGGTGCTCCCGCGCCGTCGCGAGCAGGTGCTCGGTGCGGTGCATCGCCGTGCTGGAGTGAAGGCCTCGATGCGGATCCATCGTGGCCTTTGCTCCAGTGCGGCGAGGTGCCGTGCCGAGTGCCGCGCAGTAGGCGCGGGAGCACCAGAGACGGCCTACGCCTCCAGTGACTGGATCAACTCCTGCTCCTTGGTTGGGCTGAGGCCGGCTTTGCGTTCGCGGTCCAGGCCGAGCTCGCGCTCCCAGGCGAGCACGTCCTCCAGGAACGACTGCCGGGACCGGTGGGTCAGACCGGCTGCCCGAGCCGCCGCCCCGCTGCGACTCGACCAGCCTTCGTACCCCGGTGCGGTCAGCCACATCGCCAGCGAGTCCGGCCCCATGTACTGCTCGACCTTCTGGTCCTCCAGCCACTCCCGCGACGCGAGCACCACCGGCCCGGTGTGCCCGCCCACCTGGCGCACCAACTCGATCCACTCCCCGAACGGCACCACCGGACCATGTGTGTCGAAGGTCCCCGTTGTGCCCTCCGTCGCGCAGTCCAGCAACCAGGACGCCAGGTCCCGCACGTCGACGACCGCCGTGGAGAGCTCCGGCGTGTCCGGCACCAGCATCGGCTGCTCCGGCGCCCGCGCCGCCCGAGCCACCCACGCACCGGAGCGATCGCTCTTGTCCCCCGGCCCACCGATCAACCCGGCCCGCGCGATCACCAGCCGGTCCCCGACCGCCTCGATCGACGCCGCCTCGCACGCCGCCTTCGCCTCGCCGTACAACTCCCGGTCGACCACGTCCAGCTCGGTCGGATCCCGCAGTACGGCGGACTCGTCGGCGCCCGGCGTGTCGTACTTCTCGTAGACGTTGACCGACGACACATACGTCCAGTGCTTCGCCCGAGCGCCGAAGGCCGCCAGCGCTCCCCGCACGAAGCCGGGCTGCCACGACACCTCGAACACCGCATCCCAGTCGCGGTCGGGCACAGCGTCGTACGCATCCGGCCGGCTGCGATCGGCCGCGACCAGAGTCGCTCCGTCGGCCACCCCGCCGCTCTCGCCCCGCGCCACGCAGGTGACCGAATGCCCACGCGCCAACGCCTGGGTCGCGATCTCACGACCCAGCCAAGCGGTCCCGCCGAGTATCAGAATCTCCACGCCCGCAAGCCAATCAGGCGCCACCGACAAAACCCAGGCTGCTCTGCTGACGGCAGAACCGAACGCTTCGTGATGCCGCGAGGGCATGCGGTCACCGCCGTACCCGAACCCTTGCGGTCACGCCGATCGGGGCGCAGTGTCGAGGCAGGGACCGCCGAAAGTGGGGGCCATGGGCAAGGGGGAGAAATGGCTGCTTTCGTTCAGATCATCGAGTACCGGACGCAGAAGCCGGACGAGATCGCCGCGCTCAACGACGAGTTCCGCAAGACCCGCGAGGGCTCCGGTGAGGGCTCGGCGCCGACCATCGCGATGACGTGCGCCGACCGGGACGAGCCGGGCCGGTACTTCGCGATCGTCCAGTTCGGGTCGTACGACGAGGCGATGGCGAACTCGAACCGCGCCGACACCTCCGAGTTCGCCGCCAAGATGATGGAACTGTGCGACGGGCCGGCCAAGTACTACAACCTGGACGTGACACAGGCGATGGAGTGACCCGCTGATCCCTCGGGCCCAGTCGCATCGCGAGTCCGGCTGGGCCCGAGCCACGCCCGGGTGGTCGCCGTACTGGTGCCTTGGGCAACGGGGTGGTTTCGGTCGGCCGGTGCCGGAAGGGAGGAGTCGGCACCGGCCACCCGATTCAGACCGGGTCCGCGGCGCCGGACCCGGTCCGGCTCATCGGAACACCCGGTACGACGACCAGCCGGCCGGCGGCGCACCGCCGTACGAACCGCTGCTGCCGTCGCTGTGCAGGGGATCGGGGTCCTGTGGCTCGGGGGCGGAGTGCAGATCCGGCCAAGGTCTCGGTGGAAGAGACTCCCGCGGCGGCAGTCTCAGGTCGGGGTCCGGCCCCTGCTCCGGGTCGAGCCACTCGACCTCGGTGGCGCCGCCGTGGCCGTGGATGGCGACCACGGACTCGATACCGTCCCAGACTGTGGTGGTCGGATAGTCGCCGTACCAGCGGAGCGCGACCGCTCCGTCGGTGAACTGGACGCCCTCGGCGACGGGGCCGGTGCCGCTGACACCGGAGACGTCATGATGGCGGATCAGCCGGAAGCGACGGGCCGTCATTTCGGGGCTACCTCCCAGAGCCGTTCGCCCGGCAGCGTGCGGTCCGGGCCGGGGTCGGCGTCGGGGATCGGGTCACTGGTCACGCGCAGGCCGGCGAACCGGCGCGCCATGGCTGCTGCGTAGCGTTCGGCCAGGTCGGCCTCCGCCCGGTAGTCCGCGACGACGTGGTCCCCGAACCACACCAGTACGCGGCGACGTTGAGGAACAGGATCGGACATCAGTGCACCCGCCTACCCGGCCGGCGCGTTCCCATCAGCGACATCGAAGAACAACCGTCCATACCAATCACTTCCACTTCCCTGTGGGGATGGGTTCAAGGAAGTGACGCCCCCCACAACACTTCATGACGCACTTCGGCGGAACTTCCCCAAACCACACAGAGGTGATTCAGGCAACGACCCAAGGGCGCCAGGAGTCGACGTCGGCGGCGTCCGGCGTGATTCGTTCGTCGAAGGTGTGGGTGCCCACGCCGGGCAGGTGCGCTGCGACGAGCGTGTCGAGGTTGTGGACCAGGAGCATCGGAAGGTCCGGGCGCGAGGTGACGAGCTTGTCGAAAATCAACCGCGCTTCAGCGTGCAGGATGGCTTCCCTGCGCCCGCCCCGGACCTGGATCTCGATCGCATAGGGATCGAGCGCCTGGACGTCCTCGGGCTCCGGATCCACCTCGACGTACCCGTTCGGCTGAGCCACCACCCCGAGCCACTCGTCCACAGTCGTCGCCCAAACCCGCATGCGAACGGCGGCACCGTCCACGCTCCCGCCCTCACACCCGGCGACCTCACGCAGCCACCGAGCCACCTGCCCCGGCGACTCCGCGGTGGCCACGAAGACACAGTCGACGACAGACACGTCAGGCGACGACCCATGGGCGCCAGACGGTGTCATCCGGGATGTCGAGTGTCGTACCGGGCGGGAAGGAGTGCACGCCGGCGCCGGGCAGGTACGTCGCGACGATCATGGACAGGTCGTGGCTGAGGACCAGCGCGACGCCGGGGCGGCCTTCCGCCAGTTCGTCGAACACCGCGCGTGCCTCCCGTGACTGCAACTCCTCGTCCCTCTTGCCCGCGAGGCGGACCTCGACCACTCCCGTGTAGCGGTCGATCGCCGAGACATCCTCGGGCTCAGGATCGGCCTCGCCGTACGTGTTCGGCTCGGTCAACCGTCGTGGCCAGCGGCACGTCCGAGGCGAAGAAGATGTCGTCGTCCGTCGACACCAGCGCACCCGGCTCAGCCGATGACCCAGGGGCGCCAGGTGTCGATGTCGGGGGCGTCCGGGCTGATGGGCTGATCGAAGGTGTGGGTGCCCACTCCCGGCAGGTGCGCTGCCACCAAGGTGTCCAGGTTGTGTACGAGGAGCATGGCGACATCGGGCCTTGACTCGACCAGTTCACCGAAGACCGCCTGGGTCTCGCGCAACTGCAGTTTCTCGTCCTTGCGCCCCGCCAGTCGAACCTGCACATCGATCGGGTACGGATCGAGCGCCTGGACGTCCTCCGGCTCCGGATCGACCTCGCTGTACCCGTTCGGCGCGACCAGCAGAATGAGATCACCCTCGGCCGTCCGCGCCTGGCCCCGGAACATGTACTCCCCGGTCTGCAGGTCCTCAGGATGCAGCGGTTCCAGACCGATCGCCCCGGCCAGCCACTGCGCGAACTGATCGACAGGTTCAGCCGCAGCCAGAAACACGTTGTCGCTGGTGGACATCACTGCTCCTTCGTGTAGGTGACCATCCGCCCGTCACCGAGGATGACATGAACAACGTCTGCGACGGTCTTGCCAGGCTGACCAAGAGCCCGCCGGTATCCGCGGTCCGCGATCGCCTCCGACAGCCCGACGTTCCGTCCGTCGATGACGACCTCACCGCGCGGGCGGTCCTGCGTCGCCTGGCCGGTGCCTTCGAGCATGTTGCGCTTCACCGCTGAGTGAGTGCCCTCGCGAAGCGTCTTGAACTCGATGATCACTCCCTCCTCGGTGCCACTCCTGCGAACCGCCGAGTCCGGATTCTTCCTGTTGCGAGTGGTGTGGTCGGGACGTCGTGCGTCGACGCGCCACCCCTGTCGCTCGAGCACCTTCGCGATCTCCTGCTCCTTGCCGTCGAAGATGCCGTCCGGATCGTGGATCCCAGGGGCGAAGTCGTCGCCGAGGGGGCGGAGGTCGAAGGCTGGGTCGAAGTCGAGGGTGGGGTTGATGTCTACGGCGATCGGGTCGGGATTGTCTTCGGGGTAGTCGAAGGTGGCTTCGATCTGGGTCGGGGTGATCGTGAGCTCGGCGTGGTCCCAGGTTTCGGCTGCGGAGTCGGCCATGGTGGCCAGGAGGTTCTTGATGGGTTCGGTGAGGTCTACCTCGATCTGGAAGTCCTGGCGGAGGTGGTCCTCGCGTTTCTGGTCTTCCTTTTCGTTGCGTTCCTCGATGGTGAGCTCGCCGGTTTCGGTGACGGTGATCTCGACCTCGAGCTCTTCGGGGTCCTCGCGCTGCTCTTCGTCCTTCTCGCGTTGTTTGCGGAACTTCTCGAAGGCTTTGCGGGCGACGGTGACGAGTGGGGACTCGTCGTCGTCCTGCTCGGGGAGTTCGATGTCGTCGTAGCGGGCGGTGAGGCGTTTCGGGCGGCCCTGGGAATCCCGTTCGGAAACGTCGTCCCGGCCGCGGGTGGCCTTGTTGCGGTCGGCGGAGTCGCTGGAGGGCCGGTTCGTACTGCGGGAGTCGCCGACGAGGCGCTCAGCCCAGGCGCGCGCCTTCGGGGGCGCCATCGACAGGTAGTGGGCCGCGGCTTCGCATGCGCGGGCGGCCGCGTCGAGTTGCTGGGCAGCGACCGTGGCGCGGCCGTGGGAGGCGGCTATCGCGGTCGCGGCGTTCTCACGGCAGCGGTCCGCGGTGCGCTGCAGGTGCTGAACCACCTGCGGCACCTCGTCGAGGCAGTCGACCAGACCTCGGGCGACTCGCTGCAGGTCCGAAACCATTTAGATCTGGTCGGCGTAGCTCTTGCATCCGGCCGAGGCGATCTCCAGCGCCTCGGCGGCCTGTTCGACAGCCTTACCGGCGGCGTCCAGGATCTCCGAGATGTCCCGGTCGACGCCGGTCGCCGTACCGGCGATCAGGCTCTCCACCTGCTGGCTGTGCTGGGTGAAGCGGAGCTTGAACCCGGCCAGGCCGCCGGCGGCCTGCTTGGCCTCCATCGACACCTGGTGCAGCTGTTCCTTGAGCCGCTGTACGTCGGACACATCAACCCTCTCCCTCAACCACGCTTCTTCGGCAGCACGATCGCCGTACCGGACACGATCACGGGTACCAGGATCGCCAGCCACCAGGGCAGTCCGGCCGCCATCACCGCGACGACCACGACTGCACCTCCCCAGCCCCACCAGCGCGCGCCGGGCAGCCGCGGCAGCCCCAGCACCCGCGACGCAGCCAGCATCGTGACCGCAGCGATGGCTGCTGCCTCGACGCCGGCCAGGAACGACCGCGTGACCACCCACACCACCACGAACCCGACCAGTGTCAGTGCTGCGCTGATGGTACGGCGCTTGCGCCGCTCCTGCTCCGCCCGGGCGTCAGCGCGGACCTGCTCGAGCTGGTCGACCGCCTCACCGAGCTGCTTGGTGATCCGGGTCGCCGCCGACTCCAGATCAGTCAGCGCACGGATGTCCGGGAACGCGATGTTGACCCGCTTGCCCTCCGCGGGCAGTCCGGCCCGCTGCAGGCTGGCCGCAGCCTGCTCGGCCAGCGCGTTCAGCCGGGCCTCCACCTTGCGGCCGCGCTCGGCCATAGCGTCGGCCTCGGCGAGTGCAGTGGCCTCTGCCTTCGACTTGTGGGCAGTCACCCGGTCCTGCGCCTGCTGGGCGTCCGCCCGGGCTCCTGCGACCTGTCGGAGCGCCCGTGCGTACTCAGCCCACTGCTGCTCTTCCGTCTTCATCGCCGTACCAACTCCACCGCGCGGTCCACCTCGTCGGACCGCAGTGCGGCAAACGGTACGACGACCTGTGCCTCCGGGTGCAGGCCGTCCCACAGCAGTGCCCGGTGCGGTTCAGACGCCCAGCGCACCAGCGGACCGCAGACTGCGCGCACGCCGTCCTGCGGGTGCTTGAGGAAGAGGTGGGTCGCGACGTTGGCCCGCCCGTACCCGAGCTGCTCGGTGCAGACGTGCAGCCGGTTCCACCAGCCGAAGGTGATGAGCCCCTGCGACGGCCCGTCCCGGACGATGTCCTGCAGCGCGTTCGCAGGGCTCTCGAAGAACCCCTCCGCATGCACCTGCATCTTCGGTACCCCGTGGAACCCAAACCCGAGTAGATAGGTCTCCCCACCGATCTGCCCGTTCCGCACCTGGTCCCGCAGCGCGAACAACCGTGGCGCGATGTCGTCATGCTTGTCGACTGTCTCGACCTCGCACCCCAGCTGCCGCAGCGCCTGGATCAACGCCCCCTTGCCATCAGCAACAGCAGGCGACGAGTTGGTGCCGTCGACGAACACGAACCGCGGCGGGTCCACCGCAGCGGCAGCCGCAGACAACGCAAGCCCACTCAGTACGCCGATGGCGTCAGCCGGACCGTCACCCAGCACCAGTACGCCGGCCCCTGGCTCGGGACGCACCTCCACCTGCACCGGCGCCTCAGTCACTGCGATCGGCAGCCCCGTCCATGGCCGCCCCAGCTCAGGCTTGACCGCAGCAGCAGTGTCCGCCAGCCGCGCCGGCTCGGCCAGGTGGAAGATGCGCGGCGGATGCGCCGCCTCCCCCGCCCGCGTCCACAGCTCGCGCCGCAGCTCGTCCAGCACCGGCTTGTCGGCGAAGCTCACCAGTACGTGCTGGTTGTCGTCCGGCGAGCCGAAGTTCGCGTTCAGCACCGCCTCACCGCGGAACTGCAGCTCCGCCGCCGCCGTGTTCCCGCTCCGCAGGATCGCCTGCGCGTCGGCCGGCGTCGTCTTCAGCGCGATCCGGTACGGCACCTGTCCGAAGATCGAGTCCCGCTTGGTCGACAGCCGCTTGACGCCCTCGATCGTCTGCGTCGCCAGTACGACGTGAACGCCGTACGCGCGTCCCAGCCGGACGAGCCGCTCCAGCAACTTGGCCGCCTCGTCAGCAAGCTCGTCGTCGTCCTCCAGCAGCACCTGGAACTCGTCGAGTACGACGAGCAGGCGCGGCGGCCGATCAGGGCCGGCTGCAAGCTCCGCGATGTCGGCAACGTTGCCATGCGCCTTGAAGATCTCGCTGCGCCGCGCCAGCTCGTCCGACAGGTGCCGCAGTACGGCGAGACCGAACGCGCGGTCGCTGTGGATCCCGAGCACGCGCACTTGCGGCAGCCAGTGCTCCCGCTCCGCCGCCGGACCCAGTGCGGAGAACTCGACCCCGTGCTTGAAGTCGAGCAGGTACATCTCCAGGTCGGCCGGGGCATACCGGGCGGCCAGACCGTGGATCATCACCAGCAGCAGGTTCGACTTGCCCTGGCCGACGGCGCCACCGACGAGCACATGCGGCAGCGCGGGGTTGCCGCTGCGCAACCGCACCAGCGCCGGCGTCCGGTCGTCGTACCCGATCACTGTGCTCAGCTCGTCCTTGACCGGTTGCCACCAGGTCGAGCGGTCCGGCAGCGTCCGGTCGAAGTCGATCGTCGGCAGTACGGCGATGTCGGCCAGCTCGGCCACCACGTCACAGATGCCCGCGGCAACGTTCGCGTCGAACTGCGGGTCGAGTTTCGCCGGTACGCCGGGAAGCTGAGCGACCTCCACCTTCTCGCCGGCGATGGCGACCGGGGTCAGCATGTCGAGCAGCTGCTTGGTGTCGACGTCGTTCTCTGGTGTCATCGACGGGTCGTGGTGGACCAGGAAGCAGATGCCCCGCTCGCCACCGGTCGCGGCCAGCCGGAGCAGGTCGCGCTGGGCGAGCGTGTCGATGCCTGCCGGGTAGTCGAACAAGATGACCAGCCGATAGGGGTCAGTGACTCGGCCCGTCTCCCGGATGAGGTCCTCGAACCGCTCGTGCCCCAGTTGTGCCTGCCTGCTGGCGCGCAGCGACGAGACATCGACCAGTCCGGACAGCACTGTGTGCAGCTGCTCGGCGGTGTGCGTTGCCCTGGGCACCAATTGCGGGTACTTCGTGGTCAGGTGACCGAGCAGGCCCATCGTCCCGGTCAGCCGCGGGTCGAACGCGTCTATCCGGAGCCGGAAGGGTTCGGCGGCCGCTACCAGGCGCAGTGCGACGCTCTGCAGCAGCCTGCGGGCGGACTCGTGGCGGTCGGCGGTCACACGCCACCCGTTCGTCCGCAGCAGTGGCGCAGCGACCGGCGTACCAGGGTCTAGCTCGCCCACTCGCACGTACGACGGGATGCCCGCGCCGACGAGTTGCCGCGAGCGCCAGCGTGCGTCGTTGGGCGGTATGGACGCCAGCCCGGGCGCCAGCTTGTCCGCCAGCAGACGCGCGGTCGGCTCGGCACTGGCCAGTGCCTCGGCGGTCTTGGCGTCCACCAGGGCCCGTGACTCGCGTCGGGCGACCGCAGTCTGTTCCTGTAGCTGACGATGCAGCTGCACGGCTCGCTGGTGCTCGCCGTACGTCAGTTGTCGGGCGTCCTCCAGCAGCTGCCCCAGCGCGTGTTGGAGACCGCGGATCCGGGCCTCCAGGAGCTCCGGTGAAACCGGTCCGGGCGTACTTCCCCCGTCAGGCTTCTCCGTCACGAGCACCGTCCTTCCACTTCTGCCCCGCGACACCACTTGCCTGGAGTAACCATGTCACACCACCAGACCCAGTGGTCACTCCAGGCATACCTAGTCTCACCAACTAGTCCGGTGCGACTATCTCGAGCTCGTAGCCGTCCTCGTTGTGCAGGAAGGCGGCGTAATGCTGCGGGCCGCCGGCGTACGGGTGCCGGTCGGCGAACATCAGTGTCCAGCCGTGCCCGGCCGCCTCCGCCACGATCGCGTCGACCTCCGCCCGGCCGGCCGCGGTCAGGGCGAGGTGGTTCATCCCAGGGCGGAGCCGGTCGTGCTCCGCCGCCGACATCGCCGGGCTCTGCTCGACGACCAGGTAGCAGCTGTCCGGGGCGATCCAGGTCATCCCGCCGGGCCAGCCGTCACCGTCCTTCCAGCCCAACCGGTTGAGGACCCAGCCCCAGCTGTTCAGCGCCTTGGACAGGTCTGGGACCCAGAGCTCGATGTGATGCACCGCGGCGACCATCGGAGCATTATCGGTGCTCGTCGAAATGGCTCGTCACCACCACCGAGACCAGCCCGGTCAGCACCAGCCAGACCAGCGCCGCGACCAGCCACGGCCACCACTGCCGGCCCTGCGCGGCCTCAGCCACCGCCTTGCCGAACAGACCGCCGGCGGGCGCGAAGACGAGCACGAGCAGCACCCGCGCGATCGACGTCTCCCTGGTCATTTCTTCATTGTGGGAGCGGATCGTCCAGCCTGCAGAAACCTTGGCGTTTCGCGCCCCGTCATCTTTCTGTCCGTGGCAGGGTTTAGCGTCTGCGGTGGAACTTGGACAGATCGGGGGTTTGAGGTGAGCGGGACCCGGATCGAGACGACCGCCTACGGAGCGGCCGCTCTGGAACGTCTGCAGGCCGTCGTCGCGCGGCTGAAGGCCGACGATCCGATGAAGCCTGTCACCTTGCTCCTGCCCAACAACCTCGCCGGAGTCGTCGCCCGCCGCCACCTCGCCCTGTCAGGGATCGCAGGGCTCTACCTGGCAACGCTGGAGCGCCTGGCCGAGCAGCTGGCCGCGGGTGTGCTGTCACCGCGCCGCCCCGCGACCCGGCCGATCGTCGCGGCGACCTGGCGGACGGCGCTGTCCAAGGCGCCCGGCATCTTCCAGGAAGTCGCCGAGCACCCGTCAACCATCCAAGCGCTTGCCTCAGCCCACAAGGAGCTCCGCGACCTCACCGATCCAGCCCTCGAGAGCGTCGCCGGCGCATCGGTGCTCGGCCCCGACCTGGTCCGCCTGCACCGCCACGTGACGACGGAGCTCGCCCCAGAGTGGTACGACGAGACCGACCTGCTCCGCGCAGCCGCGGCCCGGATCACCACCGACCCTGGACTGGTCGCTGAGCTAGGCGCTCTCGTCCTCTACCTTCCGCAGGAGCTCACCCAGACCCAGGCAGCGTTCGTCGAGGCGTTGGGGTCCGCGGCGGCCGATCTCACGGTCATCGTCGGGCTCACCGACGTACGGCGGGCCGACCGAGCGGTCCGCCGTTCGCTGGAACGGATCGGGATCGATCTGCCGTCGTCGATCTCGAAGAACTACCCGGTCGCGACCGAGGTGCTCAACGCGTCCGACGCCGACGACGAGGTGCGCTGCGTCGTCCGGGACGTGGTCGCCTCGCTGCAGAAGACCCCGGCCCATCGGATCGCAGTCCTCTACACGGCCGCAACGCCGTACGCACGGCTTCTGCACGAGCACCTGGCCGCTGCCCGGATCGAGGTCAACGGACCCGGCACCCGGCCGGTGCACGAGCGCGCGATCGCCCGGACGCTGCTCGAGGTGCTCGCCCTCGTCGACCAGGACCTGCCCCGCGCCGACGTCTTCCGTGCGCTCGCGAACGCGCCGACGCGTGACTTCACCGGCGAGCGCATCCCGGTGCCGCAGTGGGAGCGGATGTCCCGAGTCGCCGGAGTGGTCCGTGGCGACGACTGGGACGCCCGGCTCGCGCGGTACGCCGAGTCCGAGCGCCGTACGGCGAACCAGGAGGAGGCAGCCGAGGACCCACGACCGGCAGCTGTGCGGCGTGCGCAGTACAACGCAGCCAACGCAGAACGCTTGCATGCGTTTGCTTCCGAGCTCCGCCGCCGGCTTGGTGGTATCGCCGCGCTGGAGACGTGGTCGGAGCTTGCCGGTGGTGTGCTGCAGCTCTTCAACGACCTGCTTGGTGACTACTCGTCCCTGCCGGTCGAGGAGCAGTACGCCGCGGTCGCGGTCGAGGGGTCGTTGAAGGGGCTGTCGACGCTGGACGCGCTGGGCACGCCGGCGAGCCTGACGGTGCTGCGCGATGTGCTGGATCTCGAGCTGCAGCAGTCGCTTCCTCGGGTCGGGACGTTCGGGACCGGTGTTCTGGTGGCGCCGTTGTCGGCGAGCGTCGGGTTGTCGGCCGACATCGTGTACGTCGTCGGGCTGTCGGAGGATCTTTATCCGGGGCGGGTACACGAAGACGCGCTGCTCCCCCATCGGGTCCGCGAGGCGGCGGCGCCCGAGTTGGCGTCGTTCCGGGACCGGTTGGACGAGAAGCAACGGCATTTGCTGGTGGCGTTCTCAGCGGGTTCGCGGAAGGTGGTGGCGTCGTTCCCGCGCGGCGATCTGCGGCGTTCGTCGCGGCGACTTCCGACTCGGTGGTTGCTGGGCACGATGCGGTCGTTGACCGGGGATCACGCGCTCGCCGCGACCGAGTGGGACCAGGCTTCGTACGGCGATCGGCTGCAGACGTCGGCGTCGCACGCGGGATCATTGACGACGGCAACCATGCCGGCGACCGAGCAGGAGTGGCAGGTCCGGGCGGTGTCGGCCCGGTTGTGGCTCGACGACGAGGTCGTCGTTCGGGCGCGGGAGCTGTTGCGTGGGCGGGCGAGCAACGCGTTCACGCGCTTCGATGGAGATCTGTCCGGGGTGTCGGGGCTGCCGGAGTACGCAGTGGAGGACCGGGTCGCGTCGCCGACGTTGCTGGAGGCGTATGCGACCTGCCCGCATGCGTACTTCGTCGAGCGGTTGCTTCAGGTGGAGCCGCTGGAGGCGCCGGAGGATCTGCTCGTGATCTCGCCGATTCAGGTGGGGAACCTGATCCACAACAGCCTGGACGCTTTCGTGTCACGACTGGCGGGCTCGCTGCCGTCGTACGGCGAATCTTGGTCGGCCGAGCAGCGGTCGTTGCTGCTGGCAATCGGTGCGGACCTGGCCGATCAGTTCGAGGCGGAAGGGCTGACCGGGCATCCGCGATTGTGGCAGCGGGAGCGGCTGCGGATC
Source organism: Kribbella sp. NPDC050470 (assembly GCF_044458365.1). Taxonomy (NCBI): domain Bacteria; kingdom Bacillati; phylum Actinomycetota; class Actinomycetes; order Propionibacteriales; family Kribbellaceae; genus Kribbella; species Kribbella sp. NPDC050470. The sequence continues at coordinate 26,878 of NZ_JBITHV010000024.1, forward strand.
CTCGGCGACCTGATGGTGCTGCTGAACGACGATGACCACTGGCGGGCCGACCGGGATGCGTCGGTGGTCGCTTCGGAGCTGCGGTTCGGGTTCGACGGCGAGCCGCCGGTGGAGATCCCGGTGCCGTCGGGGCGGGTGCTGCTGCGCGGCAGCGCGGACAAGGTCGACCTCGGGCGGGACGGGACGATCTACGTGACCGACGTGAAGACCGGCGGCTTCTCGCGGTATGAGGCGATCGAGTCCGACCCGGTGGCGGGTGGGACGAAGCTCCAACTGCCTGTCTACGCGTACGCCGCGCGCGCCCGGCTCGGTGAACCGTCGACACCGGTCGAGGCGTCGTACTGGTTCGTCCGGCGCGGCGGCAAGCGGATCCCGGTGCCGCTGACTCCCGACGTCGAGGCCCGGTACGTCGAGACGCTCGACGTGATCGTGTCGTCGATCGCGGCCGGGTACTTCCCACCGAAGGCGCCCGAGGTGCCGGACTTCCTCTGGGTGCAGTGCCCTTACTGCAACCCGGACGGGATCGGGCACAGCGAGGTGCGAGCGCGATGGGACCGGAAACGGCTTGATCCGACACTGTCCCGCCTGGTCCGGTTGATCGACCCGACTGCGCTCGCGGAGGCCGGCAATGAGTGAGTTCTTGCTGGACAGCGCGGCGCGGGAGCGGATCCAGTCCGACACGTCGGCGACGTTGTTCGTCGAGGCGGGCGCCGGGTCGGGGAAGACGCACGCGCTGGTCGACCGGGTGACGACGTTGGTGCTGCGCGACGGCGTACCCCTGCGGACGATCGCGGCCGTGACGTTCACCGAGAAGGCCGGGGCGGAGCTCCGCGACCGATTGCGGGTCGAGTTCGAGAAGGCGCGGAAGGGGCCGGCCGGGAAGCTGGCGGATGCGGCGCTGGACGACCTGGACTCGGCGTCGATCGGGACGTTGCACGCGTTCGCGCAGCAGCTCCTGCTCGCGCATCCGATCGAGGCCGGGCTGCCGCCGCTCATCGACGTACTGGACGAGGTGGGTTCGTCCGTCGCGTTCGAGGAGCGCTGGGCGGAGTTGCAGCAGCTGTTGCTCGACGACGACTCGATCGCGGAACCGCTGCTGCTGGCGATGGCGGTCGGGGTCGAGCTGAAGCACCTGCGGTCGCTGGCGCGGCTGTTCGGGAACGACTGGGACCTGATCGCCGAGCGGGTGCTGGTCGATCCGCCCGAGCTGGTCGCGATGCCGGATCTCACCGGGCTGGTCGCGGCGGCCGCGCAGATCGGTGCCGTTGCGGAGTCGTGCCTCGATGCCGAGGATCGCCTGCTGCCGAGGGTGCAGCAGATCCGTGAGCTCGGGGTGATGCTGGACGCCGCGACCGACCAGGAGACGCAGCTGGCGATCCTGCAGACGCTGCGCGGGCTGAAGGTCGGCCGGATCGGGCGCAAGGAGAACTGGCCGGACATCAACCGGGTGCGCGGCGACTGCACCGAGGTGGTCGAGGTCGCCGGATCGCTCGTCGAGCTGCTGCTGGACGCTTGCCTCCGGCATCTTTCGCACTGGATTGCGGAGCGGGTGCTGGAGTCGGCGGAGCTGCGGCGGGCGGAGGGGCGGCTGGAGTTCCACGACTTGCTGGTGCTGGCGCGTGACCTGCTTCGGCGGGACGCGTCGGTGCGGTCGGCGTTGCAGGAGCGGTTCGAGCGGCTATTGCTGGACGAGTTCCAGGACACGGATCCGATCCAGATCGAGCTGGCGGTGCGGATCGCCGGTGGTGCCGAGGCGTCGGCTGAGGACTGGCGTGACGTGGAGGTGCCGGAAGGACGGCTGTTCGTGGTCGGGGACCCGAAGCAGTCCATCTACCGGTTCCGGCGGGCGAACATCGCGACGTACCTGACGGCCCAGGACCTGCTCGGCGAGACGGTCGCGTTGACCACCAACTTCCGCACGGTGTCGCCGGTCCTCGACTGGATCAACGCGGTGTTCGGGTCGTTGATCCAACCCCAGGAGGCGGCCCAGCCGTCGTACCAGGCGCTCGCTCCTCATCGCGCCGGCCCGTCCGCGGACTCTCCCCGGGTCCCTCCTCCGCAACCAACTGACGTCAGCGGGGACCAGCTCTCGCTGCTCGGCGACCTGTTCGACTCTGCCGATCTCGCGACGGTGCTTCCCTTCCGGCGCGTTACCTCCGACGACGACACCCCTGTCGCCAGCTCTGACTCCTACGACGAGCAACTGTCCGGCCCCGCCGTCACCATCCTCGGTGCCGAGCCGCACGCCGACCTCCCCCGCGCGCAGGCGTCCGTCCTCCGCGAGCGCGAGGCGGTCGACGTTGCGGCGACCATCGAACAGGCGTTGAGCAACGGCTGGCTGGTGTACGACGAGCGCACCCGCGGCTGGCGTCCAGCGGAAGCCGGCGACATCGCCGTACTCGTCCCTGCCCGCACCTCACTCCCCTTCCTGGAAGACGCCCTCGACCGCGCTGACATCCCTTACCGCGCCGAGGCCAGCTCCCTCGTCTACCAGACCGCAGAGGTCCGCGACCTCCTCGCATGCGCCCGCGCCCTCGGCGACCCGAGCGACCAACTCGCGCTCGTCACCACCCTGCGCTCGCCGCTCTTCGGATGTGGCGACGACGACCTCTACGTCTGGAAGCGATCGGGCGGCTCGTTCACCCTGACCGCGCCGGTGCCTGACTCGCTGCTCACTCATCCGGTCGGCGAGGCGATGGAGTGGCTGCGCCGGACGTACTACGCCGCCCGCTGGATGACCCCGAGTGAGGTGCTGGCGAAGATCGTCGCCGATCGCCGGATGCTCGAGGTCGCCGCGATCGGGCCGCGGGCGCGGGACGCGTGGCGCCGGGTCCGGTTCGTGGTCGATCAGGCGCGGGCGTGGTCCGAGGTGGAACACGGCGGCCTGCGTTCGTACCTCGCGTGGGCCGCGCACCAAGGCGAGGAGGCGTCGCGAGTCGCGGAGGCCGTCCTCCCCGAGACCGACGCGGACGCCGTACGCGTGATGACGATCCATGCCGCGAAGGGCCTGGAGTTCCCGATCGTCATCCTGTCCGGTATGACGGCCGCGCCGAACCGGCAGCGCGGTGTCCAGGTGCTGTGGCCGCCGGACGGCGGGTACGCGGTCAAGCTGAAGTCGTCCGTGCAGACCGAGGACTTCGACCTCGTCCAGCCGGTCGACGAGCAGATGGACGACTTCGAACGCCGCCGCCTGCTGTACGTCGCCGCCACCCGGGCGCGCGACCACCTGGTCGTGTCGCTGCACCGGTCCGGCAACCGACGCCACTCCAGCAATGCCGAGCTCCTCGCGTCGGCCGGCGGCGTCGAGGCACCGCACGTCACGCTCTTCGACAGCCCAGCTCCGGTCGAGCGCGAGCCCCGGTCGTCGGCCGACGTCACCCCGCCAATCGCCCGTACCGATTGGGAGAACCGCGTCGCCGCCGCCCGATCCGCCAGCCGCCAGCGCTCGGCCCAGAGTGCGTCCGGTCTGGAAGGGACGGGGCCGGACGTCGCGTTAGCTGACGTCGACCCCGGCACGGCCAAGGCAGCCCGCGACCTCGAGCTCCCACCGTGGTCGAAGGGCCGCTACGGTACGGCGATCGGTCGTGCCGTGCACGGCGTCATGCAGGTCGTCGATCTGAGCACCGGCGCCGGCCTCGACGCCGCCGTCGCTGCGCAGTGCCTCGCCGAGGGCGTCCTCGAGTACGCCGACGTCGTGGCCGCGCTGGCGCGATCCGCATTGGCGGCCGACGTGGTGAAGCGGGCCGCCGTACGCGAGCACTGGCGTGAGTCGTACGTCGGCAGTCTGCAACCGGACGGGACGATCCTCGAGGGCTTCGTCGACCTCATCTACCGCGAGGACGACGGCCGTCTCGTCATCGTCGACTACAAGACGGACGCCGTACCCGCGGCCGCGCTGGACAGCCGGGTCGCGTACTACGCGCCTCAGCTCCAGGCCTACGCAGCCACGATCCCGAACTCCGGGACGCCGGTGCTGCTGTTCCTGAACCCAGCCGGCGCGGTGGAGCGTTTGCTCTAGGCAACGAGATTGACGGCCAACGCGGCAATCACCAGGCTCGAACCGAGCGCGCTCAGCAGCCTGCCTCGGTGTCCGGTCAGCACGCGTCCGAGCAACGCGCCACCGCCCGCGAGCAACAGTTGCCAGCTAGCCGACGCCGCGAACGCCGCTGCGACGAACACGGCCCGCTCGACCGCGGTCATCGCGTTGGACCCGCCCAGTACGAGGGCGGCGAAGTAGATCACCGTCATCGGACTCAACAGGGTCATGCCGAGCAGGCCGACGTACGCCTTCAACACACTGACCGGCATGTCCTGCTCGATCCCGGTCAGCCGGTGCGCGCGATATCGCCGTACCGCTCTCGTTGCGCCGCTCACCGCGAGCGCGAGAAGCACCGCGACCGACGCCCATCGCAACGGCACGACGACGGACTCGATCACGGGCGCCAACGCCGTGCCCGCGACCGCAGCCACCAACGCATAGATCCCGTCCGCCGACGCGATCCCCAACGCCGCACAAGCGCCGACCCGCCACGAACTCCGCGCCGTCAACGCCACCAGATAGGTCCCCACGGGCCCGACCGGCATGGCAATCCCATACCCCGCCAGCAACCCGGCGACCAGCACCCCGATCACAACACGACCGGGTTCGCCCTCCAACCACGACCGGCCTGCTGACCCCGAGCCGCCCCTCCGGCAGCACGGTTCATCAGCAACACTTCACGGGTCGTCTCCATACCCGCATCATCAGCGCCGGTCCCGAACCCAGCAACCCAATTAGCTCCTGCATACCGCATTTGGCCTGACGACGTACCACCAGATCCGCGCCCTGTTCGACAACGACCCGACCCACCACGGATCCGAAGCCTCCTGGCGTGCCTCCCTCGCCACGTCTCCCGTCCGCATCCAGTGGGCCCCCGCCGCACGTCCCTACCCCCTCCCCTCCCAAATAGCCGCCACCACCTAGCCCCCGCGTACACCGGAGAAGGCTCCGGTGGCGATCGGTCAGGAATCGAGAAGCCCCCGCGGCGGGCCCGCTCATAGCGTTGCCACCAGAGACACCACCACGAACTCTGGAGAGGCACCAATGACGACCAACCAGCAGACCGCGAAGCGCAAGCCCGGCACCCCCGGCCCGTTCTCCCGCTGGATCCAGCGGACGATGAACGCCCGTACCTCCCGCAAGATCCACGCCGGCCGCGACAAGATGATGGGCATGGACGTACTCGTCCTCCAGACCATCGGCCGCCGCAGCGGCGAACCCCGCGAAGTCCCGCTGGCCTGGTTCCCCGACGGCGACAACGCCTGGCTGGTAGTCGCCTCCGGCGGCGGCAGTCAGCACCCCGACTGGCACGCCAACCTGATGGCCCACCCCACCCAAGCCACCATCACCTTCGCCGGCGGCACCCCCCTCCCCGTCACCCCCACCCCCCCTCGAAGGCCCCACCCGCACCGAAGCCTGGCACCGCATCACCACAGCCCAGCCCCGCTGGGCCAAGTACCAAGCCAAGACCCCCCGCCAATACCCCATCATCCGCCTAGCCCCCCGCTGACCTCACCCACCGACCACCACCACCAGAAAGAACCCCCATGTGCACCCCAGGCCACGCCGGCCCACCCCACCGCGCCACCGACCAAACTGCCCCGGCAGCTCCTGCCGACGATCTCCCGCACCCCCAGCCCAGCACCGCCATCGCCGCAGAGAACCCCGCCGCAGCCAACCCACTATCCCCGCCCACCGCCCCCACCCAGCACCAACCAAGCCACGCCACGTGACAGCCAACTCCCGCCCCCGCTCAGCACGCGTTCTCCGCGATCGCGAGCCTGAGCGTCGGCCTGGTCCCCTGGGCCTACAACGCACTCCCACCCAGCCGTACGCCGACACCACAGCAGTCTCCCTCGACCAATCCCCGGTCGGCGTCGTCATCTCGTGCGACGCGACGCGACGCAAACGCCGTACGGCGTCACACTCGACGCCAGTCAGACACCCAGGCAACGACCGCCGCCCACCCGCCGTCGGGCGCTCCGCCACGGACCGAGAGGGCGGCCCGGTCAGTCCGGCCACATGTCGGTGGCGTCCGCGAGGCCGCTCGCGTGGTTTCTGAGCGCTACGAGGATCTCGTCGATGGCTCGAGCAACAGGACGGTCCGGATCCAACGGCAGTCGAAGTCGCCGGCATCGGTCATCCACGCGAGGACTCCCCCAGCCATACAGACAGGATCGAACAGACCGGGCGGATCACAGAACGGAATTCCCTCCGCTCCGACCCAAGCCACACAGCAACCCAGTCGATCATCGCACGCAACGTCCGACGCACTGCGGACACGAACTCATGACCGGTGGGCCAGATACTGACAGGCACGTCCCACCTCATGACCTCCCACGTCACGCCGTACAGCATGAACTCGCTGACCTCGGGCGCCCCCACCCACGCGTCAGAAGGAAACATGCTCGAGTGCCAGCCACAACGCGTGGTCAGCCCGTACGTCGTCAGGCCCGGGACTTCCTCACCATCGGCCACGATTCTCAACACGTCCCGAGCACGAGACGCACTCAGCGAATCCCCCAACATCTCGAGCTGATTCGGCGATGGCACGAACGAAGACGCAGGCGCACTCCCATACCCGCGATCATCTTCGTCTCATTCACCCCGATCACCAGCTCAACCACAGCGCCCATCAGCCTCCGCACTCCCCGCGATGCTCGTCGAACGACAGCGCCTCCCAGCCCTGGAATGGTTGGTCATTCAGCAGTCAAGCCACACAGACGTCGGCCCCAAGTCGGCGACGCGCCGGAATCTGCCAGGACATCAAGACGCCAGCGAACGCACGGTGGCCCGGAATGTCTGCGCGAGGCCGCCGAGTGTCTGATGCTCAGCAGGCCTCGCTCAACCGTCCTCGATTCCTGCTCACCGACTCAGAGCTCTTCGACTGCGGTGGCTCCGGCGGCCTTCAGTAGCCAACGCAGCGCGCCGTACGGCGCGGGCGACCCGTCTGTCTCCAGAAAGATCCGGAGATCACGAGAGTCAATCACTTCGGCGCCAAGCCAGTACCAGGTGCGTTGAGCAGGCTCCAGCCACCATAACCAGTCCGAGAGCGCCCAGCGCTTTGCCTCCGTAGCAGCCGCTTGCTCATCCGGCGGTAATGCTCTCCACCAACTCAACCACTCCCGAGCTTCCTCCACCGTCCGCTCCGGTCCACAGGCATCCACGAACCAGCCAGGTAGTTGGCTCCGCCACACGTCCAGAGTCGGCCAGTCTTCCCCTCCGAGCTCGAGGACCCTCAGCAGAACCGACCGGCAGCGCGCGAGGACCGACTCGCTGTCCGAGGATCTGACCGAGAGCTCAAGCCCGACCCCCAACGACGCCGGGGAATGGCCTACGCCCTCCAGATAACGGCGTTCTACATCGCGATTCAACAGATGATCCTTCCGCTCCCAGGTTGTATCTGTTGGATCAACTCCGGGACGTGACACTGTCTGAGTCCGAATTGATCCCTGGCTTTGGTCGCGTCGACAAGCAGCGGCGCATCCGGAGCAAGCCGTGCTTCGCTCTCGGGGACAGCCGATCGACGCAGAGAGTCAACGTATGACTGCGGGACCTCGAATGCCTTCATCTGAGTGTCGCCGTATCCCTGTGCGTGTCGTCTTTGGTAGTAGCTGAGCGCACGATCTTTGTCGCCGAAGTTGAGGAACAGCATCCCGTTACCTCTGACGCTGACATCCCCGGACTGCCCGATCCTCAGCCGCTGATTGCCAGATCCTTCGACACGATAGACCGTCACCATCCCCGGACCGGCACGTTCGGCCAGTCCTGCGGCAGGGAGCCGGCTCGCGACGACGCCAACGGCAAGCTGAGCCGTCAGCGCGGCGCAGTTGCCCTTCACAACACACGCCTGGGCGTCCAGGACTCCGGCGGTGGCGGCGGAGGTTAGGCCGGTGGCGGCGGAGACTTGCATGAGGATGGGGACGGCGGGGGCGCAGGGGCGGGCGAGGGTGCAGATGACGGCGCCGGTGAGGGCGGCGGTGGAGGCCCAGCCGGTGAGGTGGGAGACGTCGGTGAGGGTGCCTTCTATGTCGGAGAGGCCTTGGAGGTCGGTGGATTTGAGGGGGTTGCCGGAGGTGTAGGCGTAGGGATTGGGGGATCCGCCTTGGTCGGGGGTGAGGAAGGTTCCGGTGGAAGGGTTGTACTCGCGTTGGCCGAGTAGGTAGTTGCCGTTGGGGAGTTTGAGGCCGCCGATATAGCCCGGGCCGGCTGACGTGGAGCCGTTGGTGGGGGTGCGCGGGAGGCCGTACGGGTCGTAGGTGTGGTGGGTGGGGGTTGGGGTGGCGGTCGTGAGGACGGTGCCGGTGGGGGTCGTGGTCAGTGGGGTGAGGGATGGGCCTGCCGCTGTCGCCAGCAGGCCTTTGCCGTAGAGGTAGCGGGCGGTGTTGGTGGCGAGGATCTGGGGTGAGAGCGGGTCCCAGAGGTAGCTGGTGGTTTGGGAGCCGGTGGTGGAGGTGGCCCGGCGGCCGTCGCCGGTGTGGGTGTAGGTGGTCTTTCCCGTGGCAGTGGTTGAGGTGATGGGTTTGCCTGCAGCGGACCAGGTGTAAGTCGTGGTTCCGTCGGAGGTCAGGTTGCCGTCGGGGTCATAGGTGTAGACCTGGGACCTCGGCGGGTCGAGCGGGTACGTCGCGGGCGCGGTGATGGATGCGAGGAGTTCGCTGCCGGGGCCGTACAACGACCAGGTGCTCCCGGTGGGGCGTTGCTCCCAGGTGCGGTTGCCGATGGGGTCGTAGTCGTAGCGGATGAAGTCCTGGGCGTCGTCGGTGCACTCGTCGACGCCGTAGCAGACGCCGGTCAGGCGGTTCAGGACGTCATAGGTGTACGACGACTTGCCCGCAACCGAATCGTCGGAGCGGATCACGTTGTCGGCGGCGTCGTACGACGAGGTGATCGACCGGACCGGGCCGCCACCACGAACCACCGTCAGCGAGGTTGTTCGGTCTCGCAGGTCGAGTGCGCGGGTCTCGACGAGTCCGCCCGGGAGCGTAGTCGTGATCGTGCCGCGCGGGTCGTAGCGGTACGACGCCAGCGGCTTCCCGTCGACCGAGGCCGACGAGAGACGGTCGACTACATCCCACGTGTAGCTCTCGGTACGCCCGGCTGCGGTACGCCCGATGAGGTTGCCAACCGCATCCCACCGATAGGCAACCGAACCGGCTGACGTCAGTTGGTCGAAGGCGTCGTACCCGAAGCGGGTCGTGCCGAGTGCGTCGGTCATCGAGGTACGGCGGCCGACTGCATCCCACGCGAAGCTGACGGTCGGGGTCTTGTCGGAATACGCGATCTTGGTCACCGCGCCACGCGGATCCAAGGTGAACGACGCGGACTTCCCCGACGGCAAGGTCGTGCGGATCAGCCGACCGGCCTTGTCATAGCTGAAGCGCCACGTGCGACCACCGAACGTCGTGTCGACCGTCCGCCCGGCGGCGTCGTACGAGAAGGTCTGCTCCCGGCCGCTCGCGTCCACACGTTTGGTCAGGCGCCCGGACGCGTCGAAGGTGGCGGTGGCCTCCGGCAACGATGGTCGGGTGACGCCGACCAGGGTGCCGGTGTCGTCGTACCGAAACCGGGTGGTGTTGCCGCGGCCGTCGACCATGGTCGCCAACCGGCCTTGGCCGTCGTACGTCTGCCGCGTCGTGACGTCCAGCGGTCCACGTTGCTCGAGCGGCTGGTCATCCGGCGTGTAGGTGTAGGTGCTGACGCCGCCCCGCGGTGAGGTCGCCTTCGTCAGTCGACCCCAGCCGTCCACCTCATAGCGAGCGACTCGCCCGGCCGGATCGGTCACGCTGACGAGGTCGCCATCCTCGGAGTACGCGAACCGCGTGACCCGCCCGAGCGGATCCCGTGATTGCGTCACCAGACCTCGGCCGTCGTACGCGACCGTCGACGTCCGGCCGGCGTACGTCGCCCCGACCGAGTTGCCACGCGCGTCGTAGGAGTACGTCGTACTGCGGCCGAGCGGATCGATCGTCGCGACCACGTCGTTGAAGCCGTTGTAGGACCGGCGGGTGACGTTGCCGCCGGCATCCGCCGACGAGACGACCCGGCCGAGGGCTTCGTAGGTGTGGCGTGCGCCGTGACCGAGGCTGTCGAAGACGCGGATGAGGTTGCCGGCCGAGTCGTAGTGGAAGGTGACCGTGGCGCCGGTCGGGTCGACCTGGCGGACGAGCCAGTTGCGCTCGTACTCATTGATCCACTTCCCGCCGGTCGGGTCGGTCATCGTCGACGTACCGCGGATGCCGGCAGGGTCCCAGGACCAGGTCGACTTGCCACCCTTCGCGTCCGTCTGGGCGACGACCCGCCCGTCACCGTCGTACTCGGTCACGAAGGACGGCTTTGCCGAGTCTCCGACCGTCTCCGACTGCAGGCGACCGTCGACGTACGCGTACCGCGTCCGCACGCCACCAGGCGACGTCACGCCGGTCAGCCGCCCATCGTCGTACTCATAGCGCACGGTCCGCGGCTCGACGCCCGGCCCCGACAGCCGGACCGACGTGATCAGGCCGACTTCGTTGTAGTCGTACGACAACGAGCGCCGGCCGTTCGTCACCGTTGCCACGCGGCCGGAGACGCGCTCGATCGCGACACCCTGACCGTTCCGGTCGAGGATCGACACCAGCTCGCCAGCCGGCGAGAACCGCATCCGCAACTGGTCGAAACTCGTCAGCAAATACTCGTTGCCGACTCGCGCCAGGCGGAACCGGGCAACCCCGCGCTCGACGACGAAGCCGGTCCCCTGCCGCTCGAAGCCGATCTCCCGTCCGTCCGACGCCACGTACCGCGCGCCACGCGCGTCGAGCGTCAGCCGATCCGAGTACGACGGACGCCAGCCACGACCGAGTGGACCGGCAGTCGAGTCGTTGGAGTTGTAAGTCCGCGTCACCGTCAGCGGGACGCCAAGCCCGTTCACGGAGGCATCTGATTCGGAAGCGACCAGGGCGCCGGTCAGCGAGTTGACCGGGTCGGACTGCAGCGCGAACGGACCGAAGAGACCCCGCGCCTGCAGGTCCGGCAGGACGAACCCGGGAGCACCTGCGTAGATCATCACGTTGCCGCTCGCCGAGCCCTTGCCGTTGGTCAGCGATGCACTCAGCAACCCCGGCGAGCTCGTCAGCGCACAGTCGACCGGCACCGTGATCGACCAGGTCAGTGACTGGGTCCGCGCGGGCTTGGGCGCCGGACGGTTCTCGCACGGCCAGGCGGTCGCCTTCCAGGTGCGCAGGTCCGCGAGCTGGATGGTGCAGATGTTGCCTGACGGCGCGAAGGTTCGCGCCGTGAAGGTGAACTTCTGCCCGGTGCCGGCGTGGGCGAAGCCGCCGTCGTGCGCGATCTGCGGGCCCTTGGTCAGGAGCTCGCCGCTCGCGGTCACCGCGACGTCGACGTGGACACACGTGCCCGGTGGTGCGGCGTGCGCGACTGGGGCAGGCTGAACCGCCAGGAGCACACCGACCAGCAAGGCGAGCAATCGCCGGACAGGGTTCATGGTCGCCTCCGCTCGGTTGATCTCCTGTCACTGAGAGTTTACGGAGATCGGAGGCTCTCCGGAGCGGATGATTACCGGCTGTGGATAACGGGAAGTGACCCTGGCGTGTGGGTGAGCGGGGTGTCGCCTACGATCTGCGAAAGCGTGTCAGGGAAACGTTCGGATGACGGTCTGTCTGCTGGCGGGTCTGCCACCAAGAGTGTGAGGGTGTGGCTCATGAACATCGGTACTCGGAAGATCGTCGTCGACGAGGCGATTGCGCAGTTACGGCTGTACGCCGAGACGAACGGCGCCGTGCTGCAGTACTACGACGGTCTGCCGGGGATGACGTGCGTCGGAGGGTCCGACCCGAACCGGATCACGCTCGAGGACCTGGCCCGGACGATGGTGATCGGCGCCGACCTGCGCGCGATGGACATCCCGTGGCTGCTCGAGGTGGAGGCGGAGAAGGAGCTCGCCGCGATCCCGGTGGACGCGCGGCTGGAGGACGCGGCGCCGGGCAGCGAGCTGTTCGAGGCGGCGATGGCGCTGGACGAGAAGTTCACCGGCCACCGCGGGTTCGGGCACGCGAAGAAGTCGAAGCTGCTGCACCTGAAGCGGCCGTTCCTCTACCCGGTGACCGACAGCTTCATCCGGATGACCTACGGCTCGGCGTCGGCCGGCGCCGAGTTCCTGACCGCGGTGCACAACGACCTGGTCAACCCGGCCAACGTCCGCGACTTCAAGCTGCTGCAGGTCCGGCTGATCGCCGAGCCGGCGACGTCGGCCGCGCGGCTGCTCGGTGAGGTGCCGACCCTCCGCCTCCTCGACATCCTCGCCTCCCTCCTCGGCGAGGCCAAATAGGGGCTAAATGACCCCGAGCCGCGCCAGCGGCTCCACCAGCTCCCGCTCCTCGTAGGACAGGTGCGAGAGCAGCGTGTCGTCCAGCAGGTCCACGGCCGACCGCAGGCCGTCGATGCTGCCTGACCCGTCAACCAGCGCGACCAGAGCCTTGTCCACGCCTTCCAGTACGTCGTGGATGATCCGGTGCTCCTCCTCCAGCCGGTCCACGACGGGCGCCAGCGCCGGATCGGCCCGCCGCAAGTGCGGGAACAGCGACGTGTCCTCCAGCGTGTGGTGAGTGGTCACCAGCCGGCAGTACGACTCGCAGTACGTCCCCAGCGTCCAGTTGTTCTGCCGCATGGTCATCGTGTTGATGTGCGACCGCGCCTGCCCGACACCGATCGAGCCGGCGGCCACCTGCTCGACCAAGTCCCTGATCTGCTCGAGCTCAGCACGCAGATGGTCGTGTACGTCGATCAGGTGCTGACCAGACTGCAGCTGGTACGGCGTATACGTCCGCTCCGGGTCCAATGCCGGCCCGGTCGGCCGCTCCGACTCATCCAGCACCTGTACGGCGCTTCGTCGTACGGCAGGAGCTGGAGTCGGCAGCACGGCAAACGCACCGGAATCGGGAGCAGCACGCTCAACGACCGCACCGGAGCGAGCAGCGGACACGGCCTCGCGGACACCACTGGCAACCTCAGCGAACCGGCGGATGTCGTCAGGGTTGTCGGAGCCCAGGACGTAGGTGCTCATGCCCTCGCCCAGCGTCAGTTCGGCGAGCTGGTCGATCCACAGCTCCTCCGGACCTTGCAGGAACCCGCCACCACGACCGTCGAACCGCCCAGACAGGTTGTAGAGCCGCCGCACCGACGCAGGGTCGCGCCCTGCCTCCACGGCGCCCTCGTCGATGATCTTGTTCATCGCGGCGAGCTGGTCCGGCCCGGCGTACGCACTGCTTGGCAGCCAGCCGTCGGCAAGGCGCCCTGTGACCGCGAGCATGCGCGGCTTGTAGGCGCCGAGCCAGATCTCGACGTCGTGCGCAGGCTGCGGACCACGCTTGGCGCCGGCGAGGGTGTAGTGCTTGCCCGGCAGCCGGATGCCGCCGCCCTCCGGCGTCCACACCTCACGCATGATCGCGATGGCTTCTTCCAGCGCGCCGATGCTCTGCCCGGCGGTCAGTTGAGGACCCGCGTTCGCAGCGACCGCCTCCAGGAAGCCGCCGGCTCCGAGCCCCAGCTCGACCCGGCCACCGCTGATCAGGTCCAAGGTGGCGACGCTGCGGGCGAGGACGACCGGGTGCCGCAGCGGGAGGTTGGCGACGTTCGTCGCGACCTTGATGCGCTGGGTCTGGGCGGCGACGACGGACAGCAGGGTCCAGGCGTCCATCAGGCGCGGCTGGTACGGGTGGTCCTGGAAGGTGACCAGGTCGAGGCCGACCTGCTCGGTCAGTTGCGCCAGCGCGATCACCCGGGCCGGGCTGTCGACCGCCGGGGTCAGGAACGTGCCGAAGACCAGCTCGTGGCCGTAGTCCATGGTTCACCTTTCAGCGTCTGAGTGACCACCAAACTACTTCGGCGCACAAATAATCTCAAGCGCAGAATATCTACAAGAGATCAGAGCAGACGAAAGGCTTGCTCCGGGGACAGGGTGGTCCCGGCGGCGTGGGCGAGCTCGTACTCCTCGTCCCCCAGCACCGCGCGGGCTGCCGACGCAGAACGGTCGTAGTCGCCGGACTCGGCAGGGGCGACCAGGAAGCCCTCGGCAGCGCGGGTCGCGTCCACCGAGCCCAGCAGCTGTGCAGCAACACGTTTGTCCGGCAGGCAGGCGGCGATGCCCTCCAGCGACCAGCACATGCCGCGCACCGACTCGTACTCCTCAGAGATGCGGAAGGCCTCGAGGTGCAGCTCGAGCGCCGTCGACGGCTCGCCACGCAGCTCCACGACGTACGCGAGCTCCGTCAACACCATCGACAAGTAGAGGACCGGGTCCTTCTGCTGGCGTGCTGCATCCACCAGCGCGCGCAGGCGCGTCTCTGCCTCGTCCAGTGCACCGGTACGGCGGGCCGCGTAAGCCAACACGATCTCCGCAAGGGCCTGCGTCGACCGCTGGTCCTGCTCGGTCGCCAGGCGCAGCGCACGCTCGCCATGCGCTCTAGCAGCGTCGTAGTCGCCCTGCCTGATCTCAGTCCAGCCCAGCATCCCCAATGAGCCAGCGAGCTCCGGCCAGAGCCCAAGCTCGTCAGCCAGCTGCGCACCTTCGCGCTGCAACTGCGCTGCCTTGTCGAAGTCGCCGACGAACTCTGCATGCGCACTGAGCCAACTGGTCGCCTGCAGAACACCCCACCGGTCCCCCAGCGTCCGGAAGATGCGTGCACTCTCGGATGCATCCGCATGCAGCGCGGCGGCGTCAGACCGCACATGTGCATGCTTGGCGCGCGCCGCCAGCACGGCTGCGACACCCCACTGGTCGCCGTCCGCCTCGAAGGTCTTCAACGCGACCTCCAGCAGCGCCTGGCAGGTCACCAGGTCGCCGACATCGCTGCCAGCAAAGGCGATCCACCACTGCGCACGAGCATCTGCCGCCTCAAGCCACCGATCCCGCTCCGCGGCAGCAGCACTGTCGCCCTGCACGTACATGAACCCGACTCGCCAAGCACCAGCCCGCTTTGAGCCCGGCACTGCCGCCAGCGACCGCAGCGCCTCAGCGATCCGCCCACGCAGGTACCAGTACCAGGCCAGTGCGTCCACCAACCGCTCAGCCAACTCAACCTGGTCGGTGGCGACAGCACGGTCCAACGCAGACCGCAGGTTGGCCGCGTCCTCGTCCAGCAGCTGCAACCACCTACCCTGCGCACCGCCGTACAGCTGCGGCCGAGCCTCCTCGGCGAAGGACGTGTAGTACTCCAGATGCCGTTGCTGCACGGACTCCAGCTCGTCCGCGGCACGCAGCTTCTCCACGCAGTACGCCGCCACAGACTCCAACAGCCGGTACCGCGGCCCTTCCACGCCCTGCACCGGTACGACGAGCGACCGGTCCACCAACCGGATCAGCACATCGAGTACGTCGAAGCCGCACACCACCGACGCAGCCTCTGCCGTGCACCCATCCGCATGTACGGCGAGCCGCCGCAACACAGCCTGCTCGTCCGGGCTGAGCAGCTCCCAGCTCCAGTCGATCATCGCGAGCAGCGTCTGCTGCCGCGGCGCAGCCCCACGGTGCCCGGTCGCCAGCAATCGGAAGCGATCGTCCAGCCGCGCAACCAGTCCACGGACACCAAGAGCGCGTACGCGCGTCGCCGCAAGCTCCAGCGCAAGCGGAATGCCGTCCAGCCGTCTGCAGAGCACGGACACGTCAGCAGCGTTCTCATCGGTCAGAGTGAAATCACGCGATGCTGCCGAAGCCCGGGCAACGAACAACTGCACCGCGCTTCGCTCGCTCAGCACCTCGATCCCGTCATCTCGCGACGGCACGTCAAGCGTCGGCACACTCCACACGACCTCGCCGGCCAGACCCAGCGGCTCGCGACTCGTCGCCAACACTCGCAAGCCCGGAGCAGCTGCCAGCAAGCGATCCGTCAGGTCAGCGACCTCGGACACCACCTGCTCGCAGTTGTCGAGCACCAGCAAGCGAGAGCCCATCACGGCCGCCAGCCGCTCCACCACGGTCTCAAACGGTCCGGCAATGTCCCGCACGTCCAGCGCAGCCTGCACAGCGTCCGTCAGCGAGTTGCTCACCGACAGCGCAGCAGGAGTCACCGCCGCCAGCTCGACGAAGACAACACCGTCAGAGAACCGGTCAGCCACTTCAGCGGCCGCGCCCAGAGAGAGCCGGGTCTTACCCACTCCCCCTGGGCCGGTCAGCGTGACCAGCCGCGATGCGGCCAGGCACGCGCTGACGTCGGCCAACGCCTCGGACCGGCCGATCAGCTCGGTCAACTGCGCAGGCAGGTTGGAGCGCCGGCTGGGAAGCTCCTGCGTGAGGATCGACTGGTGGAGCGCGACCAGCTCCGGACTGGGATCCAGCCCCAGCTCGTCGGCCAGCAAGCGTCGCAGCTCCTCGTAGCTGTCCAGCGCCTCAGTCTGTCGACCGCTCCGGTAGAGAGCACGCATGTGACTCGCACGCAGCCGCTCACGCAGCGGGTGCTCAGCAACCAGCGCAGCCAGCTCATCCACCGGCGCATCGGCCCAGGTCTCGACCGCATTGAGCCGCTGCTCGTCCAGCCGGGCCACAGCCGTCTCCACAAACGCCTCGTCCGCGAAGTCGGCGTACGCCGGACCACGCCACAACGCGAGCGCCTCGCCCAGCCGTCCCGCGCCAACTCGGTCCGCGAAGGTCAGAGCGTCGTACGACGAGCTGTCGACGGTCAGTGAGTAGCCGGCCGGGCCGGACTTCACCAATGCGCGACTGCCGGGCTCGGCGTCCTCGAAGGCGCGGCGGAGCTGCGACACCTTGGCGGAGAGCGTGCCGGCCGGATTGCCGGGGAGCTGTGAGCCCCAGAGGTCGTCGATGAGGCGGTCGGCGGGGACCGGGCGGCCCTCGTGGACGAGGAGGTCGGCCAGCAGGGCACGGACCTTCAGGCCCTGGATCGTGACGGGCTCACCCGCGTCCGTCCAGGCAGTGACCGGCCCGAGCACCCCGAAACGCATGGCCGCACCCTAACCGCCGGACCGGTCTTACGGCGCCACCCCGGTCGACCGGAAAGAAACCGTAAACGGGTTCCGGCAGAGTCTGGGTCATCAGAAAGGAGGCAGCAGATGCGACTGGCAGTGATCATCGGCAGCACCCGCAACGGACGCTTCGGACCGACCGTGGCCCACTGGCTCGCCCAGCAGGCCGGCAAGCAGTTCGAGGTGGACCTGATCGACCTGGCCACCGCGAACCTGCCGACCACACTGCCCGACACCGACGACGAGACCCCCGCCGAGGTCGCCGTACTGGCTCCGCGGCTCGCCACAGCAGACGCGTTCGCCGTGGTGACCCCGGAGTACAACTGCAGCTTCCCGGCACCGCTGAAGACCGCACTGGACTGGTACTACGAGGAGTGGCACGCCAAGCCGGTCGCGATCGTCAGCTACGGCCGGGAGACCGGCGGACTGAACGCGACAGCGCAGTTGCGACAGGTCTTCTCCGAGCTCCAGGCCGTCACCATCCGTCACACGGTCGCACTGCCCTGCTACTGGGAGCAGTTCACCGCCGACGGCGACTGGCCGCGAGCGTCGGCCGGCTACGAGGCCCAGGCCAAGCTCATGCTCGACCAGCTCGTCTGGTGG
Organism: Kribbella sp. NPDC050470; assembly: GCF_044458365.1. NCBI lineage: Bacteria > Bacillati > Actinomycetota > Actinomycetes > Propionibacteriales > Kribbellaceae > Kribbella > Kribbella sp. NPDC050470. The sequence continues at coordinate 44,495 of NZ_JBITHV010000024.1, forward strand.
GCCCGAGCACTCCTGGATGCACGCACCGCACGTCCCTACCAACAGTAAGGAAAGAACAATGAGGAAGCTGATCGAGACCACCTTCATGACCACCAACGGCGTCATCGACAACCCGCAGGACTTCTCCCCGCCGTACTGGGACGACGAGCACGCCGCCTACTCCCAGGGCCTGATGGAAGGCGTCGAGGCCCAAGTGCTCGGCCGGGTCACCTACGAAGGCTTCGCCGAGGCCTGGTCGCAGCGCAGCGGCGACCCGTTCACGGACAACTTCAACGCGATGCCGAAGTACGTCGCCACGCGCACCCTGACCGAGTTCACCTGGAACGCCCGCCCGCTCGAGGGTGACGCGGCCGAGGCGGTCAAGCGACTCAAGGCGGAGGACGGCGGCGACCTGATCAAGTACGGCACGGGTGAGTTCTCGAAGACGCTGCTGGAGCACAAGCTCGTCGACGAGTACCACTTCTGGATCTTTCCGGTCCTGGCCAGTGGGGCGAAGCTGTTCGACGGCGTCGACGTCGCCATCACCCACCTGGAACTGCTCGGCACCACCACCTTCAAGTCCGGCATCGTCGTCCACAAGCTGGCCCCGAAGGCCTGAGACCCTCCGCGTCCAGCCGGCCACCCGCAGTCCCGGGTGCGCCGGCTGGACGCTTGTCTGCGTTTGGTGTGGGTACCGGCTGTGCCTCGGGGATGTGAGGCGGCGCTGGAGACCGCCTGCCGAAGGTCCTCGCGATCGGGTTCTCCGGATCGCTCGGACTGCTCAAGTGACTGGAGGTCTGATGGATACCGCCCTGACAGTCGTCATCGTCGCCGTGGTGGTGCTCGCGGCGGCCGCGCTGCTGTTCATGTACCAGCGCAGGCGCTCGGGTGAGCTGCGGCAGCGGTTCGGCCCGGAGTACGAGCACACGCTCGAGGAGTCGGGTGACCGGCGGAGCACCGAACGCGAGCTGCGCGAGCGCGAGCGCCGGGTGTCGAAGCTGGACATCACTCCGTTGAGCCATGAGTCGGCCGAGCACTACCGCGCCGAGTGGGCGCACGTGCAGCAGAGCTTCGTCGACCAGCCCGCAGCCGCGGTCGCCGACGCCGACCAACTGGTCGTGCGGATGATGCGCGAGGCCGGCTACCCGGTCGACGAGTTCGACCAGCGGGTCAGCGACATCTCGGTGGAGCACCCGGAGGTCGCTGCGCACTACCGCGACGCACACCGGGTCGCGGTGGCCCAGGCCAAGGGCGAGACCGACACCGAGGAACTACGCCAGGCCGTCACCGCCTACCGCCATCTGGTCGAGGCACTGCTGGCCGACAGCACGCCCTCAACAGACGTGAAGGAGCAAGCATGAGTGCACAGGACAACCGCACGCCGGATCTCCGCGACGACGACGTCATGACGCAGAACACGCGTGACGACGACATCGGTACGACGAGCACACGCATGGACGACATGCTTACGCCGGACGCGCGTCACGACGACATGGATCCGACGGACACCCGCGAAGGCGACGCGAGCATGACAAGCGAGCGAGACGCGAGCATGACGAGCGGGCGCGGCACGGAGTGGACGGCGGTCGACGGCACTCAGCCGTTGCTGGCCGAGGACCGGGTGGTCGACTTCAGGACGCGCTGGGAGGTCATCCAGCAGGGCTTCGTCGACGACCCACGGCAGTCGGTGAGTGAAGCCGACCAACTCGTCGACGACGTGCTCAAGCGCCTGTCGATGAGCTTCGAGGAACAGCACCAGGGCCTGGAGAAGCAGTGGTCCGACGGTGAGCCCTCGACCGAGGATCTGCGCTCCGCGCTGCAGAAGTACCGCGCCTTCTTCCAGCGCCTGCTGGCCATGTAGGACGGACGCGCGCCGGTACGGCGAACCGCCGTACCGGCGCGCTGTTCGTTGTCTAGGGCGCGATGTTCTGGTTGAGGTGGAACAGGTTGCCCGGGTCGTACTTGCGCTTGATCTCGACCAGCCGGTCGTAGTTCTGCTTGTAGTTGTCCCGGATCCGGCCCTGATCGTCGCCGGCCATGAAGTTGATGTAGCCGCCGGGCTCCGAGTGCTGTGAGACGTCGTCGTAGTACGACTGCACCCACTGGATGTTCGCCTCGTTGTCGGCCGGGTCCGGCCACATGCCGGCGATCACGGTCGCGAAGTTCGCGTCCCGGTAGGCGAAAGCGGTCGCATCCGGAGTCACCCGGTGGCAGGCGCCGTTGATCGGGTAGATGTGCACGGTCGCGTTCACCGAGGGCATCCCTCGCGCGTGCCGCAGGTGGGCCTGGATCGCCTCGTCGGTGAGCTCGGTGACGAAGTTCGCCTTCCAGTAGTGCTGCAGCCCGGGTGGGACCAGGGCGTCGAACATGCTGTTCAGCACCGGGTACGGCATCGGGCCGACGAACTCGGCGACCACCGGCGCGAGCTCGCGGAACTTCGAGATCTCCGCCTGCCCCTGGTCCGGGTCACCGGCCCAGCACCCGACGATCAACGTGAACAGGTCGCCGTGCCGGTCCTCGGGGATGAACGGCAGCGGCGGCGCGATCTGGAACGCCGGGAACCCGCCGAGCTGCTCGGGCGCGGCACCGATCAGGTCCTGGAAACCACTCAGTACGGCGGCCCCGTCGGACATCTCGAACAGCATCGGGCCACCCCAGACCGTCGACACCGGCGCCAGCCGGAACTCCAGCGCGGTCACCACGCCGAAGTTGCCGCCACCACCGCGCAGCGCCCAGAACAGGTCGTCGTTCTCCTTCTCGCTGGCGATCAGGAACTGTCCGTCCGCGGTCACCACGTCCGCCGAGATCAGGTTGTCGCAGGCCAGCCCGAGGCCGCGGTCCAGGTACCCGATCCCGCCGCCCAGGGTGAGACCGCCGACGCCGGTGGTCGAGATGATGCCGCCGGTCGAGGCCAGCCCGAAGGCGTGCGTGGCCGCGTTGAAGTCGCCCCAGGTCGCGCCACCACCGGCCCGCGCGGTCCGGCTGACCGGGTTCACCCGGACGTTGCGCATCCCACTGAGATCGATCACCACACCGTCGTCGACCGTGCCGAACCCGGGCACGCTGTGCCCGCCGCCACGCACCGCCAAGTCGAGCTCGTTCGTCCGCGCGAAGTCGACCGCGGCCATCACGTCGCCCGCGTTCTCACACCGCACCACGACCCGCGGACGCCGGTCGTGCATGGCGTTGTTGACCCGGCGTGCCTCGTCGTACCCCTCGTCGCCGCCGGTGAACACCGGCCCCCTCGTGCGTTCCCTCAAGTCCTCGATGGTGCCCATTGCCCCCTCCAGAGCCGAACCTCCCCCAGGCCCGTATCTCCCCGACCCTCCTCCGCGCCCCTGGATGCGTCAATGGCCTGCTGCGGCCTCCTGGAGGGCGGCTGCGACTGCGTCGACGACCGGTGTGCGGCTTCGGCGGGTGAGTAGGAAGACCTCGCGTCCGACCACGCCTTCTGCAGGCAGGCAGAGCGCGACTCCGGGAGCGCCGTACCCCAGCACCAAGTCGGGCAACAGCGCAGCTGCTCCGGTGGTGCGGACGAGCTCGAGCAGGATCAGGAAGTCGTCGGAGTGATAGCGCACGTCGGGCTCGAACCCGCCGAGCTCCCGGCACACGCGCACCTGCATCTCGTGCTGACCGGTGCCTGGGTGGCAGGCAGCCCACGGTACGTCGGCCAGTCGCCCGAGCTGCACGCGATCTGCCCCGGCCGCGGGGTGGTCGGCGGGCAGCGCGACCTGGATGCGTTCGCGCAGCAGCCGCTCGCGATGCAGGTCGGCGTGCACCGCCCGCGGCTGTCCGTCGTACTCGTCACCGACGACCACGTCCAGTTGCTGCAGCCGCAGCGCCGGTGCGGCCTGCTCCACCTCGATCTCTGCGGCCTCGATGCGGATGTCGGCATGGCTCGCGGCCAACGCCCGTACAGCTGGAGCCACGATGCGCAGGAACGCCGACTGGAAGGCCGCGACCCGCACCACCCCAGCGGCGCGTCCTGCCGCGACCGAGGCCAGCTCCGCCTCCGCCGCCTCGACCCCTTCGAGCAGTACGGCGGCATGCCGCACCAGCACCTGGCCCGCCGGAGTCAGCCGGACGTTGCGGCCGATTCTCTCGAGTAGCGGCGTACCGGCTTCTCTCTCCAGCACCGACAGCTGCTGGGAGATCGCACTGGGCGTGTAGCCGAGCGCACGGGCGGCGCCGTGCACGGTGCCGCGCCCGTGTACCTCGCGGAGCAGTCGTAGGCGGTGCAGGTCCAACATTTGTTCAGCATAGCTACACGATCCTGTGCATGAAGCCGCGATAGACCTGAACAGTCCTGAACCGGGACCATCGATGCCGTGGGACGCCTCTTCTGCTTACTTTCCGCCGCCGGCTTCGGGGCGATGGCTGTATTCGGCAAGCTCGCCTACGACGCGGGTGTGTCGGTGGATTCGCTGCTACTGGTCCGCTTCGGGCTGGCTGGTGGGCTGCTGATGGCTATAGCGCTCGCACGCGGCGCATTGCGCCGACTGCCTCGCCGGGCCGTGCTGGCCGGGCTTGGCATGGGTGTGTTCGGCTATGCGGCGCAGTCCGGGCTGTACTTCTCCGCACTGGCGAGGATCGACGCCTCACTGGTGGCTTTGATCCTGTACGTGTACCCGGTGCTGGTCATGGCCGGTGCCATCGCACTCCGCCGGGAGCGGGCGTCGCGGCGGCGGGTATGGGCGCTGGGGATCGCGCTGACTGGGATCGTGCTGGTGCTGAGTGGTGCGTCGACCGGGCGGTTCGACTGGCTGGGCGCCCTGCTGGCACTGGGGGCTGCGTTCACCTACACCGGCTACATCCTGGTCGGCGACCGCGTGACTGCGGACGTGCCTCCGCTCGCTCTGAGCGCACTGGTGTGCACGGGGGCGTTCGGCACGTTCCTGGTGGCCGGGTTCCTGCGTGGCGGGACGGACCTGGGGTTCGCTCCGGTGGGCTGGCTCTGGCTGGCCGCACTGGCGGTCGTCAGCACGGTCGGCGCGATCCTGCTGTTCTTCGCCGGTATGGCGCGGGTCGGTCCGTCCGTGGCGTCGATCCTGTCCATCCTGGAGCCGGTGGTGACGGTACTCGCCGCGGCAGCTGTGTTCGGGGAGACGCTCACGGTGACCCAGTGGCTCGGCGGGTCGCTGGTGCTGGCCGCAGTACTGGTGGTGCAGTGGCCGCGCCGTCAATCGTTGTCTGGACTTTCGGCGGGTTCGGCAGAACCAACGGCAGACTTGAGGGTATGAACCGGCGGATGACGTGGGCGGGAGTCGCTGCGCTTGTGATGACGGCCGCGATCGCCTGTACCTCCGAGGAGGGCGCGGCACCTCCTGCGTCCACTCCGAGCGCCACCTCCTCGACCCCCACCACGTCGTCCGCTCCTCCGCCTTCCCCGTCGGCGCCACCATCTGCCACGCCGACGGCCAAGCCGACCACCACCGCGCCGCCGCACCCCGTCTCGTTGCAGGCGATGATGACGAAGAAGTACGACGGCCGAAACCTCCGCCTCGGCCGGGTGCTGGCCCGCAACGCCGCCTACACCCGCTACCACGTGACGTACGCCAGCGGCTCGCTGACGATCTCCGGCATCATGAACGTCCCGCGCACCCCTGGCCGGCACCCAGCACTGGTCCTGAACCACGGCTACATCGACCCGGCGATCTACACCAACGGCCGCGGCCTGATGCGTGAGCAGGACTACCTCGCCCGGCGCGGGTACGTCGTACTGCACACGGACTATCGCGGACATGCGCAGTCCACTGACGACCCGCGCTCCGACCTGAACCTGCGGCTCGGCTACACCGAGGACGCGATCAACGCCGTACTCGCACTGCGCACGTCGCCGTCGGTCGACCCGAACCGGATCGGCATGCTCGGCCGGTCGATGGGCGGCGGGGTCACCTACAACGCACTGGTCGCGCAGCCCGGGCTGATCAAGGCTGCTGTGGTCTTCGCCCCCGTGAGCTCCGACGCGGCCGACAACTTCAACCGCTGGCAGCGCAACGACCGCCCGATCGCCTCCACCATCCTGCGCGCGTACGGCGAACCCGCCCGCAATCCCACGTTCTGGCGCAACGTGTCGGCGATCAACTTCTTCGACCGGGTCACCGAGCCGGTGCTGATCCACCATGGCGAGTCCGACTCGACCTGTCCGATCGCGTGGTCCCGTGAGGCGCTCGCTGCCCTCAAGGGGGCCGGCAAGACGGCGACGATGTACAGCTATCCGGGTGAAGAACATGCGTTTGGACCAGCCTGGCCGACCTCCATGGCCCGGACAGTCACCTTCCTCAAACAGCACGGTGTCTAGCGGTTTGCGTGCATGATGGTGGAGTGAGCACGGAGCTGGTCGGCCGTGACGACGAGCTCGCGACGCTTGGGGGACTTGTCACCGCACTGCCGGCATCGTCGGCCGCGGTGATCGTCAGGGGCGAGGCGGGTATCGGGAAAACGGCGTTGGTCCGCGTCGTCCTGGACGGTGCGGGCTCTGCCGGGCTGCGGGTGCTTCGGGGCGCGTGTGCGCCGATGTCGGGGGCGGTCGCGTACGGCGGGCTGGATCCTGCGTTGATGGCCGCCCGCAGCGTTGCGGACGGGCTGGTGGAGCCGTCCGCGTCGTCTGCTGAGGGTCGAGCGCGGGCTGTGGGTGCGACGCTGGCCTACCTGCGTGAGCTGGCGCGCGACGGCGCCGTACTGGCAGTTGAGGATCTGCACTGGGCTGACACGTCGACGCTGGACTTCCTGGCGCACCTCTGCCGCAACCTGCCGGAGTCAGGCCTGCTGGTGGTGTGCAGCTGGCGCGACGAGGACACAGACCCTGCTCGTGCAAGCTGGCTCGGTGAGCAACTGCGCAACCCGGCCATCGTCGATGTGTCCCTTCGTCGACTGACACTGGAGGAGACGGTCCGCCAGCTGGCCGACTATCCAGCCGAGCTGGGCGAGACCGTGTACAGGCAGAGTGCGGGCAACCCGTACCTGAGCTCTGAGCTCGCTCGCGGTGGGGCACGGCCGTCTGCGTCGTTGCGACAGGTACTGGGTTCCAGGCTGGACGCTGTAGCGCCGGCGACTCGCCAGGTGGTCGGGATCGCGACCACGCTTGGCCGAGCGCTGACCGATGACGAGCTGCTCGTGGCGGCATCCGGTGACGCAGCAGCAGTTCATGAGGCTTACGAGTCCGGTCTGATGGTGCGCGAACTACCGCAGGGGTGGATGGCACGACATCCCGTGCTTGCCGAGGTTGCCTACGAGCAGCTGCTCGCGGGCGACCGCCGGGCGCTGCACAGGCGGATGGCTGAACACCTTGCAGGCTTGCTGTCTGCGCACCCCAGCGCTGGTGCGGTAGCCGAGGTAGCGGAGCAGTACGAACGCTCGGGTGACCCGGACCAGGCCATGCTGTGGGCAGTGCGCGCTGCACAGCTGGCTGAGCAGGGGTTCGCGATCGCAGAGGCCGGCCATTGGTACGCCGTCGCGGCCGCGCAGTGGGATGACGCCGTACACACCCGCGCAGGGGTCCCGGCGAAGCTGGCCTTGCTGAACGCCGCAGCCGGCCACCTCGGCGCTGTTGGGCAGCCTGATCGAGCCATGGCACTGCTGTCGGATCTGTCGGCGGACACTGCTGCCGCTGACCTTGTGGTGAGCGCAGCGTTGACGCGCAGCTGGCTGGCCATGGTCCTCGGCGGCACTGACGATGCGGTCCGAGACGTCGAGCTGGCCGAGTCACTCGCTTCGCCCGACGACGAGCTCACCTGGGCGCGCATCTACGCACGGCGCGCCATGGTGATCGCCACGGCACAGCGATGGGACGAGGCGATTGGTCCGGCACGAGCTGCGCTCGAGCTCGGAACGCGCTGCAACGACACCCGAACGATCGGCACCGCCCAGATCCTGCTGGGTCTCGCGGCGGTGCTCGCCGGCGACATCGTCGAAGGACTCGGGCGGTACGAGATCGCGCTGGTGATCGCACACCGCCTCGCCGAACCCGAGGACCTGGCGATGGCCGGCGTGATGCTGACCGACTTCCACTGGCGGCAGGGTGACACCGAACAGGCCGCCCGCGTCGCGCGGGTGATCCGGCGCGCGGTGCGCCCGCTGATGCTCGGGCGGCACTGGCTGGAAGACGTGATGGACTCGAACGTCGTCGCGGCGCTTTACGAGGCGGGGCGATGGGACGAGGCACTGGACTGGCTGTCCGAGCCGTCGGGACCGTCCGAGCTGGGCTTCTTCCAAGGGGTGCTCGCTCTGGTGCGCCTGGCACGCGGTGACGTCACTGCCGCTGCGGAGCTGCAGGACCAGGCGGAATCGCTGGTCGAGCGTGATCAGCCACAGTTCGTGGCGTTGTACGGCGAGGTGCAGACGCGCCTGCTGCTGCAGACCGGCCGCGCCGAGGAGGCACTGCAACTGGCGTTGTCGATCGCTGAGCGAGTGTCCACGACCCTCGACCCACTGGAGAACATCGACCTCTTGGCCGCCGGGCTCGAGGCGGCGGCGACCGTGGCTGCGCCGGAGGCTCTCGAGCGGCTCGTCTCGTTGCTCAAGGCTGCGATCACTGGCCGGGCGGCGGGCGCGATGGTTGCGATGGTCGAGGCCGAACGCTCGCGGGCAATCGGTGAGCCACGTGCTGAGTCATGGCTGACTGCAGCTCAGGAGTGGGCCGCGCTGGGTCGGCCGTATGACGAGGCTCGTGCGCGAGTGCATGCTGCTGAGGCGTTGCTGGAGCGTCGAACTGGGCCGGAGGTACGACGTACGGCCGCCGAGCAACTGCGGGCCGCTAAGCGGTTCGCGGAGCAGTTGGGCGCCGTACCTCTGCTCGCGGACATCGACCGTCTCGGGCAGCTGGCTCGAGTCGACGTCCGGGTCGACACTGGTCGGCAGACAGCCGAGCTGGACGGGGCGGTCTGGCCTCCGGTGCTGACCGAACGCGAGCAGCAGGTGCTGGCGTTGCTGACCGAGGGGCTGACCAATCGCGAGATCGGCGAGGCGTTGTTCATGAGCCCGAAGACCGCGAGTGTGCACGTCACGCATCTGATGGAGAAGTTCGGCGTGCAGAGCCGGGTACAGGTTGCTGCAGTGGCCGCGCGGCTGGGGCTGGACAAGCCCTGACGGATCAGGTGGTTTCGGTCCGGCGACGCTTGTACAGGTGGACGCCGCCCAGCGCCAGGCTTGCGCCGGCTACTGCGGTGCAGCTCGCCAGAAGCGCGGCGACGCCGTCGTCGTCGGTGGTGGTGGTGCTTGCCGTTGGCGGGGTGACGAAGTCCGGCTCCTTCGGGTAGTTGTGCAGGTGTCCCGCCGGTGGGTCGCGGGGTACGACGACCTCGGGCGCTCGACGCTCTTCCGGGGGCTGGGCCGATGCCGTCGCCGCAGCCAGGGGGCTGAGGCAGACGACGAGCATGGTGCCTGCGATGACTGACGTCCGGTGGATCATGGCTCCTCCTCGTGATGATCTCTCCGTGTCTCCACGGTCGATCACGAGGCCGGACGACCACATCGGGCGTGCGCCCATACATCAGGGCGCCAGGACCTTAGTTCTGCCCTCAGGTTCCTTACATCCGGTCTGCTGATCCCGCGCAGTAGGCGAGGGATCAGCAGGCAGGGCCTAGGCGGGCTTGCGTGCGCTGACGGCGTACATCGTCAGCGACAGGTGGAACGCGCCGCGGTCGGCGGCGTCGGCCAGGTCCTTGGCGAAGGCCTCGGCCTCGGCCTCGGTGATGACGCCGGCATGAAGGGCGGTGAGGTGCATCATCGAGGCGAAACCCTGCCGGGCGCCTTCCTGCGCCTCGATCCAGGTGGCGGCTGTCTCGCCGGTGATCTCCAGGCCGGCGGCGGCGAGCTGGCCGCGGAGCCGCCGGCCGGAGTACGGGTTCGCCGAGTCGGCGAGGAAGTGATCAACCATCTTCTGCAGTACGACGGGATCCGCAGGATGCACGATCGCGGTCGCCCAGTCCGTGTCGATCAACACGATCCGCCCACCGGGCCGCAGTACCCGAGCCATCTCCCGCACCGCCCCGCCCGCATCCGCCACATGCTGCAGCACCCGCTCACACCGCACAACATCAACCGACTCCCCCGCAAACGGCAACGCTCCAACATCCCCATCAACAAACTCCACACCCCCGCCGTCCCCCACCCCAACCCGCCCCGCAACACCATCCGCCCTCGGCTCGGCAACAGCCTCCACCCTGGCAGCGACCCCCGCCTCACCCTCGGCCCCCGCCCCGGCAGCAGCCCCCGTCCTCGCAGCAGCACCCGCCTCACCATCCACCTCCGCCCCAGCAGCCGCCTCAGCCTCACCATCCACCTTCGCCCCGGCAGCGGCCTCAGCCTCACCATCGGCCTTCCCGTTGGCGGCGGCCGTCTTGGCGGTGGCTTTTGTTGCCCGGTGGTGGGCTTCGGCTCGTAGGCCGGGGCTTGGCTCGATGCCGATCGCGTGGCCTTGCGGGCCGACCAGCTTGGCGAGGGCTACGACGTCCTCACCGGTGCCCGAGCCGACGTCGACGGCGGTCTCCCCCGCGACCGGCGCCAACTGCTCGAGCGCCCACGCCCTCAGCGTCTGTACGGCGGGCCGCCGCGCCATCAGGTCGAGCACCATCGCCAGCTTCGCGGCGTCCTGCGTCTCCGCGTCCGCGATCTTGAAGCTCCCCCGCGACGACAGGTCGATCCCGGACTCGTCCGTCTCCGTCATCCCACTCCCCCTTCAGTGCGATCGAGCGTAGCGCCGTAGGTGTCCGGGACCGACTCCGTTTGCCCGTTAGGGCAACCACCACGCCTCGTGCACCACAGCCGGCCGGCCGTCGTACGTCACGCCATCCACTCCTCGTCGCGCAGCCGCAGGATCGCCCACCCCGCCGCGGCGAACCCGGCCGCCTGCAGCCCCCAGCCGAACAGGTCGAGCGTGTGACTCACGAGCACGATCGCCGCGATCGCGTGGATCGGCTGCGAGATCGCCGTCGCGACCGCCGCCCACCGAGGCACCAGCCGCGACCGCCACATCGCGATACCGAGCAGGATCGTGCCGATCACGTGCCCCGCGACGAACACGAACCCGGCCAGGTCCATCGACCCGTGCGTGACCTCGGCTGCCCGGGTGATCGCGGCCGGGTCGAGCCCCGCCGTACCCGCGGCCCAGATGAAGATGTCGCCGGACGCCGTCCACGGCAACGCCAGATACCCCGGTACGACGAGCAGCAACGCGATCGCGGTCAGCCAGGGCGCACGCCGCCGGGTCAACCGCCCGACAAAGTACACGCCCGGAACCAGCGTCAGGATCCCGACGAACCCGAGCCACAACACCACTGAACCCCGGTCGAGATTGTCGACAATCTTATTGGTGATCGTCGACATGTCGTCGACGGTGTCGTACGGCAGGAAGTACCGCAGCAACGCGATCGCGGCCGGCCCGATCGGCAGCAGGATCGCCGCGAGCCACCGCGACACCGTCCGTACGTCGACTCGCGGCGTACTCGTCATCGTTTGGCTCATCGCACACCCGCCAACTCACGCGACGGCAGCAGTACGGCGACGACGCCGAAGACTGTCGCCGCCACGCCGACGCCCGCAGCGGCCACCGCGGCCGCGGGCACACCCGACTCGAAGAACGCCGGTACGGCGAGCAGCGCCGACGCGAGCCGCAGCGTGATCAGCGGCGCCAGCGACCACCGCTTGCCCTGCCACGCGAACCCGACCAGCACCAGACTCACCAGCCCGACCACCGCCGCACCGATCGCAATCCCCATCGGCGGGTGCTCCCCATCGGTCAGCACCGGCATCAGCAGATCCCCCACGGACAGCAGACCGAGCACGACCAAACCCAGCTTGTACATGTTGTTCCCCTCTCTCAGGCCACCACCGTCCGCCGCCCACCCCACCCACCACCTGAGGCCGAACTCCCGCACCCCCGGGAAATCCCCCCGCCCCTCCCAGGACCCCATTCCCGAGACGCCACCCCCCACCCAGGCGCACACTGCCGCTATGAACGCCACCAGGCGCCCGCCGAACAAGCCGTCACCCCAGCACGCGCCGGCCCCGGCGAACACCACCTCTGGGCCAGCGGACAACACCTCCGCTCCCACGGACAGCTACACGCGGTCGGCGGGGAACACCTCCAGGCCTACGGACGGCTCTGCGCGGCCGGTGGGTCTCAGTCCAACGACAAGCTCCACCTCGGGGGCTTTCGAGGGTGGGTGGCGGGGGTTGGGGGCGGGGCTCGGGGTCTTTGTGGTTGCTGAAGTTGTCGGGGCGGTTGTGCTGGCTGCGGTGGTGGGGTGGGGCTGGCAGAACGCGGTAGATGCGTTTGTGGTGACGAACGGGTTGATGGGCCTGACGTTCGGGCTGTGTGGAGCGGCGATTGCGTGGCATCGGCCGAGGAACCCGATCGGGTGGTTGTTCATCGCCGACGGCATCGGGCACGCGACCACTGCGGTCGCCACGCCCCTCGGTCAACTGCTCTCGGACGCCGACGCGCCGATGGTTGCCCAATGCCTCCTCGTCACCCTGTCGATGTGGGCCTGGCCGTGGTCGATCGGCCTGTTCCTGCCGCTCGCTCTCCTGCTGTTCCCGACCGGCCGCCTGCTCTCGCCGCGCTGGCGCTGGGCCGCAATCGGCATCATCGCCACCTCACCGCTGTTCGTCCTTGAGATGACCGGCGCGGGCGACGCCCCCGGCCAAGGCCTCCCGCGCGGCTACCTGACCATCTCCACGTACGACGACCTCGCCCCACTCTGGACGCTCACCGAGCTCCGCAACATCGTCGCGTTCCTCCTGGCGATTACCTGCCTGGCGATCCGCTACCGAAGGGCCGACGAAATGGGCCGCCGGCAACTGCTGTGGTTGCTGCTGGCATCCGTCGTCGCGATCCTGTTCATCACCCCGTGGTCGTTCCTCGCCGGCACTCCAATCCTTGTATTACTGGCGATTCCGCTCATCCCGATCGCCGTCGCGGTCGCGATCGTGCGCTACCAGCTCCTCGACATCCGGCTGGTCGTGTCCCGCGCCCTGACCTGGGGTCTGCTGTCACTGGTTGCCATCGGCGCCTATGCGGCCCTCGCCGCGATCCTGGGTTCGCTGATCTCTTCCCGCGTCGGCCGCTCGGCGGCGATCACCGTCCTGGTGGCGCTGATCATCGCCCCGATCCTGCCCCGCCTGCAGCAACTCGTCGATCGAGCCCTGTACGGCGATTACCGCGACCCCGCCCGCGTCGCCTCCCAGGTCGGCGAACAACTCTCCGCCGGCCTCCCCGGCGTGGTCGCCGCCATCCGTTCCGCGCTCCGCTTCCCGTACGTCGGTCTGATTGTCGACAATAGGATCGTCGCCGAATCCGGCGCCCCGCCGCCCTCCGTCGTACCCCTGGAGCTCGAGTACGGCGGAACCGCGGTCGGAGCGCTGCACGTCGGGCTCCGGTCCGGCGAGTCGGCGCTCGCCTCGGCCGATCGCAGTGTGCTCGGGCTGGTCGCCGTACCGCTCGCCGTCGCCGTGCACGCAATGCGGCTCTCAGCCGAACTGCAGTCGTCCCGCGAGAAGCTGGTCTCGGCCCGCGAGGAGGAGCGCCGCCGGCTCAGACGCGACCTCCACGATGGTCTCGGCCCGACGCTGACCGGGGTCGCGTTCACCGCCGACGCCGCGGCCAACCTGGTCTCCACCGACGCCGCCAAGGCCCGCGACCTCCTCGCCATGTTGCGGACAGACACCCGTACGGCGATCGCCGACGTACGACGGCTTGTCGACGATCTCCGACCACCCGCGCTGGACGAGCTCGGACTCGTCGGCGCGCTGAAGCAACGCGCGGATCAACTGTCGTTCCGCGCCGACGGTGCCTCGGTCCGGGTGGAGGTGTCAGCGGAGGGACTGCCACCGCTCCCGGCGGCGTTGGAGGTTGCGGCGTACCGGATCGCGACCGAGGCGTTGACGAACATCGTCAGGCACTCGCGCGCGACGTCCGCCGTACTAGCGTTGCGCTGTGGCGACGATCTGGAGATCGAGGTGACCGACGACGGACCGCCGAACGGCGAGTGGCGGCCAGGCGTCGGCCTGCACGCGATGCGAGAACGCGCCGCCGAGCTAGGCGGCCACTTCGAGGCCGGCCCGTCCCCCACCGGCGGCATAGTCCGAGCAACCTTCCCCCTGGAGCCCAGATGACACGCGAGGGAGCCGGGATCATGCGCGGAGCGCAACCGACGCACCGAGCGCTGACGACCCGCGAGGAGCCCAGATGACTCCCGAACGAGCCGAGACCATTCGCGTGGTGCTGGCCGATGATCACCCCGTCGTCCGGGCCGGGTTGTCGGCCCTGCTCACCTCGCTCCCCGGCATCGAGGTCGTCGGCGTCGCCGCGACCGGGCGCGAGGCGATCCGCGAGGTGATCACCATCCGCCCGGACGTCGCCGTACTGGACCTCCAAATGCCCGACCTCGACGGCTTCGCCGCCACCCGCGAGCTGGCGCGATCAGCACCAGACGTCGCCGTACTCGTGCTGACCATGTTCGAGGACGACGACTCCGTCTTCGCCGCGATGCGCGCCGGCGCCCGCGGCTACCTGGTCAAAGGTGCCGAGCAGGACGAGATCGCCCGCGCCATCCGGGCAGTCGCGGCCGGCGAGGCGATCTTCGGCCCCGGCGTCGCCCGCCGCGTGCTCAGCTTCTTCTCCGCCCCACCACCAGCGGCCGACCCGTTCCCCGAGCTCACCACCCGCGAACGCCAGATCCTCGACCTGCTGGCCGCCGGCCTGTCCAACTCCGCCATCGCCCACCGCCTCGACCTGGCCGCCAAGACAGTCGCGAACAACGTCTCCACCATCTTCACCAAACTCGGCACCGCCGACCGCGCCACCGCCATCATCCAGGCCCGCAACGCCGGCCTGGGCACCGAGAACCCCTGAGTTCCAGGCCACCCGATGGGTGCAGATCGACAGGTAGTGCACCTGCGAGACACCGTACGCGCCCGGAAGCCGACGCTCGGCTGCACTACCCAGCGCCGCACACCTCCTGTCGATCGGTCCGGCTAGTCGATCGCGCGCAGGTAGCGGTTGCCGATCGTGCGCAGATGCTGGACGAGCTCGGGTGGGCCGTCGACGTGGAAGTCGAGGCCGAGCATGCCGATATAGACGGCAACGATCTCGAGGGACTCGGCGCCGGTGACGAGGACGCTGGTGTCGTCGTCGACCGACTCGACCACGCCGACGGCCGCGTGGATCCGGGACAGCACCTCCTGCGCGGGCGCGAACACCGTGATCCGGGCATGCACCTTCCACCCGGTCGTGGCGACGTCCCGCAGGACGAAGTCGGTGTAGTCGTCCCCCGGCATCGGCCGCGGCTGGTACCGCCGGCCTGTTGCCATCCGCAACGACATCCAGTCGACCCGGTACGTCCGCCACGCGTCGGCCTCGTCCCGCGCGACCAGGTACCAGTACCGCTGCCAGCTCACCAGCCGGTACGGCGCGACCAGGATCGGCAACCCCGATGACGCCGTACCGGAACCTGGCCCGCGGATCGGGCCGTCGGTGGGGATCTCGTAGTCGAACCGGAGGTAGTGCTCGTCGCGGATGCACGCCGCGATCGCGGTCAGCACGGCCGGGTCGATCTCGGGGTCCTGTACGTTGGAGCCGGTGTTGTCCGGGCCCTTCTCCATCGTGCTGTGGATCGCGCTCACCTGCCGCCGGAGCCGATGCGGCAGCACCTGCTCCAGCTTCGTCAGCGCCCGCGCGCTGCTCTCCCCCATCCCGGCCACACCGGCGCCGGTCCGCAGCCCGACGGCGACCGCCACCGCTTCCTCGTCGTCCAGCAGCAACGGCGGGAGCTTGGCGCCGACGCCCAACTGGTAGTGCCCGGCCGGGCCGCGGGTCGCGTCGACCGGGTAGCCGAGCTCGCGCAGCCGGTCGATGTCGTTGCGGATGGTCCGCGTCGTCACCTCGAGCCGCTCGGCCAGCTCGGCGCCGGTCCAGGCCGGGCGGGTCTGGAGCAGGGCCAGCAGGCTCAGCAACCGCGACGAAGTCTCGAGCAAAATCGGTCTCCCAAATAGGAATCAAATGTTCCTATATGGATTCTACGGTAGAGCCATGAACAACAACGAGAGCATCCGGCCCTTCACCGTCGACATCGCCCAGGCCGACCTGGACGACCTGAACGCCCGCCTGGCGCGGACGCGGCTGCCCGAGCCGGCCCCCGGCGACGACTGGGACTACGGCACCCCGAACCACTACCTCCGGGAGATGGTCGACCACTGGCAGAACGGGTTCGACTGGCGGGCGCAGGAAGCGCGGATGAACGAGTTTCCGCACTACCAGACCGACGTCGACGGCCAGACCGTGCACTTCATCCACGTCCCGTCGAAGGTCGAGAACGCCACGCCGCTGCTGCTGGTGCACAGCTACCCGGGCTCGTTCGTCGACTTCCTCGACATGATCGCGCCGCTGACCGACCCGGTCGCGTAC
Source organism: Kribbella sp. NPDC050470 (assembly GCF_044458365.1). Classification (NCBI taxonomy): domain Bacteria; kingdom Bacillati; phylum Actinomycetota; class Actinomycetes; order Propionibacteriales; family Kribbellaceae; genus Kribbella; species Kribbella sp. NPDC050470. The sequence continues at coordinate 60,879 of NZ_JBITHV010000024.1, forward strand.
GGCGGCTCGCCCGAGGACGCGTTCTCCGTCGTCGTCCCGTCCATCCCTGGCTTCGGTTTCAGCACCCCGCTGGTGGAGCGCGGCTGGACGATGGCCCGGGTGGCCCGCACCTTCGACACCCTGATGCGCCGACTCGGCTACTCGTCGTACGGCGTCCATGGCTCCGACGCCGGCGCGATGGTCTCGCGTGAGCTCGGCCTGCTGAACCCCGAAGGCTTCCTCGGACTGCACGTCCTGCAGCTGTTCTCCTTCCCGTCGGGCGACCCGGCCGAGTTCGAGAAGTTCACGCCGGCGGACTACGCGGCGCTGGAGCACCTGCAGTGGTTCCAGTCGGTCGGCGGGTACAACCAGATCAACGGCACCCGGCCGCAGACCGTTGCCGTCGGCATCTCGGACTCACCGGTCGGGCAGTTGGCCTGGAACGAACTGTTCAACAGCTTCGGCAACGGAACCAGCCTGGTGACCCGCGACCAGATCCTGACCGAGGTCTCGCTGTACTGGTTCACCAACACCTCGGCCGCGGCCGGTCGGTACCACTACGAGGAGGCGCACTCCGGCGTCGAGCCGGCCCAGAACCACGCCCCGACCGGCGTCGCCGTCTTCGCCGACGACTTCAAGACGATCCGGCCGTTGGCCGAGCGTGACAACACCAACATCGTGCACTGGTCGAACTTCGAGAAGGGCGGCCACTACGCGTCGCTCGAGCGGCCGGACGAGCTGACCGCCGACCTCCGCACGTTCTTCCGCAACCTGTAGACAAGCTGTAGACAACCCTGCAGCCAACCCGTAGACGCCAACCCCGTGCGGCCCCGCACCCTGCCCAGGGTGCCTGGGCCGCACCGGCATGTTGTCGACAATCCTTTCGTCGACAGTCAGCTTCCGCGGTACGTCGAGTACGCGAACGGACTCAGCAACAGCGGGAGGTGCAGCCGCGTGGAAGGATCGACCACGGTGAAGGCGATGATGACCTGCGGGAACATGCAGGTCCGCCCGGTCTTGGCGAAGTACGCCGCCGTCTCGAAGACCAGCCGGTGATCGCCGGCCCGCCCGAGCGCCGGCCCCAGCTCACCGACCCGGCCGTCCGCATCGGTGCTCCCGGAACCGAGCACCGTGAACGGATCGAGCTCCTCCAGCACGACCGTCACACCTTCCGCCGGCCGGCCGGTCACCAGGTCGAGTACGTGCGTGCTGATCATTCGTCGACCACCTTCCGGGTCGCCGTACGCCGTACCTCCGGTGCCCGTTCGGACTCCGGACCATGCCTTGCGCCTGAGCCTGGGCTTGGGCGTGGCGAAGCCCGGGGCTTTCACGCACCCGGGCTCCGGTCGACTCCACCCATCACGAGGGACGCATAAGCGGAGCCGTCCTCCGTCGCCCGATCGCAGGTGCGCGGTACCCACGCGGGGGGTGGCGTGGTACCGCCCTCGATCTCAGAATGACCGGCACAGGCAGGTCGGGAAGCGGAGCCATGCTCGGGCTTGTGTCAGCACGCACGCCCGGGCGTCCTACTGTGTCTCCTTGGTGAGCCGACCCCGTCAGCCACATTGCCGGATGATGCTTCGAAGCTACGCCTACGTCACCACCAGCACAATGCGTGGGCAGGCCCGTCCCTCGGTGTCACAGCCAGTCAAATGGGCACCGGCGAGGCCATGAGTGTCGTGGCGATCACCGGGGCGAGTGCTGGAATCGGGCGGGCGTGTGCGCGACTTTTCGCCGACCGCGGGTACGACGTGGGCCTCATCGCCCGTGGTTCGGACGGTCTCGCGGGGGCTGTCGCCGATGTCGAGCAGGCTGGGTCGCGGGCTGTCGCCGTACCGGTCGACGTGAGTGACGCCGAGGCTCTGGAGAAGGCATCGCTGTCGATCACCGAGGAGCTCGGGCCGATCGATGTCTGGGTCAACAATGCGATGGCGACCGTGTACGGGCCGTTCCTGGACATATCGGCCGACGAGTACCGGCGGGTGACCGAGGTGACCTACCTCGGTTTCGTCAACGGGACGCGGGCCGCGTTGCACCGGATGATGCCGCGCGACCGTGGCGTGATCGTGCAGATCGGGTCGGCGCTGGCGTATCGCGGGATCCCGCTGCAGTCGGCGTACTGCGGTGCGAAGCATGCGGTCCAGGGGTTCACTGACTCGGTGCGATGCGAGTTGCTGCACGATCGGAGCGCCGTACGGCTGGTGGAGGTACACATGCCGGCCGTGAACACGCCGCAGTTCCGGATCCAGCGGTCGAAGCTGCGTCGCCGTACTCAGCCGGTGCCGCCGATCTACCAACCCGAGCTCGCGGCTGAGGCGGTCTGGCACGCTGCGCATCACCGGCGGCGACAGGTTTGGGTCGGCCTTCCGACCGTTTACACGATCCTTGGCGAGCGGTTCGCAGGTCCGATGCTGGACGCGTTCCTGGGGCGCACGGGCTACAAGAGCCAGGAGCTCGACGAGCCGCGTCCGGATGACGACCCGGACAACCTCTACGACCCGGTCCCCGGCGACCACGGAGCCCACGGGCCCTTCGAAGCCTCGTCGTACAGCCGGCAGCTCCGGCTGAACCTGTCCCGCCCGGTCGCCCGCGTCGCCGAGGCGATCGACGTAGGTGCTGCGGCCGCGGGCCGAGCCCTCGCGCGCCTTACCGGCTGAGAAACGCTTCCAGCACACCCTCGTCGAACGTCGGCTTGTCCACCTCGATCGACTCCGCCCCCACCGTCAGCCGGACCGCCCCCGGCCCATGCCGCCGGCAGATCCAGCTCTTCAGTACGTCGACCAACGCCGCCACATCCGCCCCCGACAGCGCGACCGCCATCTCCGGCGCATCCCCGATCCCCGCCTGAGTCATGAACTCCTGCTCAGCCAACTCCTTCCGCAACTGCTGAACAACCTTCACCCCCCGCCCGTCGTCCCCCACCACCCGAACCTCAACCCACCGCCCTTCACCCATCCTCCCAGGCTACTCAGAACCCCCTGTGGATAACTCCAACCCGAAACGGCCTGTCGTTCCTAAGCTGTCTGCATGAGTCCCGAAACGCCGCACCTCCTTCCCGACGGAGAACGTGTCTGGGTGCACCCCACGGCGGAGGCGTCCCAACAGCTGGCGAACCTCCTCAACCTCTTCCGCTCCGGCCAGCCCGAACCCTTGGTCTTCGGCGACGCCGGCCAACCCGAGGCCGTGGTCGTCCCGTGGGATGTCTGGCGCCGCCTTGACGCCCTCGCAGCCGACGAGGACGGCTTCGACCACGCCTACGAGGAAGCCCGGCAGAACCTCGCGGATCCGCGCCCGTCGATCCCACTCGAAGAGGCTGCCGCCGAGATCGGCTGGGACCTCGACGAAGACGAGAACCCTTCCGATCCTCCGCAAGCGCGATGACCCGGTACCGCCTCCTGCTCAAAGCGGAGGTGATGCAGCAGCTTGCGGCGCTAAGCCTCGATCCACCGATCGGCTTGGCGTGAGGCGGTGATTCCGGATTGGCTTGGTGCTGGGCTATGTGGGCGTGGTGGGGTGTCCCGCCTCG
>NZ_JBITHV010000025.1:0-60566 GCF_044458365.1 Kribbella sp. NPDC050470
CAAGTCCCAATCTCCCAGCCCGCAAGGGCATCCTCGCGTTACGGCACGCACACCCCACCCAACTCACCTCAAACCATCGGTGGATCCAGGCTAAGCCAAGCAGCCAAGACCCAACAGCCTGGCGGCCTGCGCCACCGCGAGTTCCAGGCCCTGAAACAAGGGCTCCGCGCCGTGGCGGATGGCCGTGAGGAAGACTTCGATGGCAAGCGGCTGGGGCACCGCCGGCACGACCTCAGCGACTGCGCCGAGATCAAGCTCGACGTCGTCCCCGAGACGCGCCACAACATCGAGCTCGGCCCGTCGCACCGACTGATCTACCGCGAATTCGAGTCCGACGACGGCGGCCCGCCGTACCGCGAGGTCGTCGCGTTCGCGCATCGCAAGGACGACCGCCCTTTTGACGAGGCGGCCCGCCGCCTCGGCCGCGAGACTGGCGTGAGATCGCGGACGACGCGCGCCACCGCCCAGCCAGCCGGCATCGCCCCCATCCGCCAGCCCCTCCCACCCGACCTCCGCAAGGCCCTCGCAGCCGCCTCAGGCGTCGCACCCGCCCGCGCGGCCGGGCGATCGCCAACCCAACGCCCACCTACAACCCCACGCCGCGGCACACCACCCATCCGAGACCTCTAACCTGCACCGCGCCGCCTAAACCGCGCCAACAAGGTCACGCAGAACCCTGTGGATAACTCCGGCGAGACACCAGCCATCCTTCCTAGGCTGTTGCCATGGAATCCGAGCACCTCCTCCCCAACGGCGACCGCGTCCGGGTCCTCACGACCGCGGATGCCTCGAAGCACCTGCCCAACCTTCTGGAGCTCTTCCGCTCCGGTGAGGTCGAACCGCTGATCTTCGGCGACGCCGGCCAGCCCGAGGCCGTCGTCATCCCCTTCGAGGTCTGGCGCGCCCTCGTAGAAGTAGCCACCGACGAGGAGGGTTTCGACTCCAGCTACTCGGTCGTCCGCCATCGCCTTGCCAATCCGCAGCCCTCGGTCCCGATCGAGGACGTCGCCGCCGAACTCGGCCTCGATCTCAGCAAGCCGATCGACGACTCCGAGCTGCCCAAGTCGCAATGACGCAGTACCGCCCGCTCATCCATCCGGACGTGTTGCAGCTACTGGCCATCCGGGAGCTGTGACCGGCGCATACCTCATCGGCGCCCCAATTGAACCGCCCGGCCCTCCGCACCGTTCATCGGAGTGTGACGACAGTCACACCATCGACGTACGCCTCGGTGAGGGAGGAGCACATGGTGGCAAGAAGAGCACATCTACTGGCTGCGGCCATTGCGATCGGGGTAGTAGCCACGGCATCGGGCAGTGTGGCGACCGCAGGCCGTGACGACTCGGGCAATACGGTCCGCGAACAACTGTCCGGCTACGAGGAAGACCCGGCCCCGATCTCGACGGACGGCACCGGCCGGTTCCAGGCCCAGATCGACGACCGCAACGACCGGATCACCTGGCGCCTCAGCTACTCCGCCTTGGAAGGCACGGTCTCACAGGCCCACATCCACTTCGGCGGTAAGGCCCAGAGCGGCGGCATCAGCGTCTTCCTCTGCACCAACCTCGGCAACGGCCCCGCCGGCACCCAACCCTGCCCCGCGGCCCCCGCCACAATCACCGGCACAATCCGCCCCGCCGACATCATCGGCCCAGCCGGACAATCCCTACTCCCCGGCCAATTCGACGACTTCGTCAAAGCCATCCGCAACGGCACCACCTACGCCAACGTCCACAGCAGCGCGTTCCCCGGTGGAGAAATCCGAGCCCAACTAGACCACCACCACAACTGACCAAACAAACCCAGGGCGGGCCAACCGGCCCGCCCTGCTGATTGATCGAATCGACGCGGCCGTCAGACCTCTGCCCGGGACGGATGCCAGGCGGGGAGGTGCGCCGCGTCGCGTGGATACGCGCGCTGGTCATCCTCGAGCAGATCCGGCGTCCCACCACCCTCGAACGGCGGCGTGTCGTAGTCGAACTCAGCCTCGAGACCACCGCCTGGGGTCACGCTGAACACCGCGTTGTACCAGGTCCCCTTACCTTCCTCGTACATCGCATCGCGCAGGTCGTCACAAGCCATCTGCGCGTCGACATCGATGCTCGCCCCTGCATCAACCGACCCATCCAGCATCTCGACCGCCAGCTGAGTCTCCATGGTCGCCGCCACCGCAGAAACCTTCAGCGAAGCCTTCGCCCACCCTTCGGGAACCACCTCCACCATGGCCGACCCGATGGTCTCCAAAGCTGCTTGATCAGGAACCGGCATCTGTGTTTCCTCGTCTGCCCTGCCGGGCGTTCCGGATGGTCAGCTGCGTCACAACACTGTCGATCGAGTACCTGACGGCAATCAAGTCTGGACGATTCTTGTCGGAGCGATACACCAGGTCAATCTGCACCTCGACCTCCGAACCAGCCTCCAGCGCCGCTCGCCACGCGTTCTCAGCTTTCTTGTACGCACTCAGGTTGACGCTGTTGCCGACCATCGGCGTCAGGTTCATCTTGCCGATCGGACCGCGGAAGATCCTGGCAAAGATGTGCCCAGCATGGTCGCCGGGAAGCTTGTCATCGAGAGCCCGCTGTGCCCTCGTGTCACGAGGATGCTTCAAGTCGAGAACATCAAGCACCGCCTTGGCTCGAACCACACGACCGGCGCGATCGGTGTCGTAAAGAAACTGTTCATCGACCCTGATGGTGCTGTCAGGCGGTGGCCTGCTCAGAAGCTCCTTGTGATCCGGCTCCTCGGTTGACAACTCGATGATCGGCACGCTCGGCTTAGCCGGTCCATCAGGTGTGCCTGGTCGTGTCGAGCTCGGTCGAGCAGGGACCGTTCGTTCACCGCTGACCATTAGATCCGCCCACCCGCGAGCCTTCGGAGGCGTCCCAGCGGCCAGATGCGCCGCCCGCTCGCAGGCATCGGCCGCGGCTGCTAGCTGGTATGCCGCCTGCCGAGCAGCGGCGTTTCCAGACAGATGGTTCGCAATGAATGACGCGTTGTCTCGGCACTGCGCAGCGAGCCGCTGGAGATAGCTCACCATCGAGGGCACCTGATCGAGGCACTCGATCAGTCCCCGGGCAACCCGCTGCAGTTCGGAGGGCATTCGACCTAGATCTGATGCGCGTAACTAGCGCAGCCTGCCGCGGCCATCTGTAGTGCCTGGACCGCGTCACCGACGGCCTTGCCGGCCGCATCCAGCAACTCACAGATATCGCGATCAGTTCTGGTAGCCGATCCCGCAATCAGGGCCTGGACCTGTGCACTGCTCTGGCCGAAGTTGTTCTGGAAGCCGCCAAGGCTGCCGGCCGCTCGATTGGCCTCCATGGACATGTGGTGTAGCTGCTCTTTCAATTGCTGTACGACGGACATGTGGCTTCCTCACGTGGAAGGCGGGGGCCGGCGCGGGCGTCAGGACCAGCACACCGACCCCCGCTGCTCAGCTGGTCGATTGTCGAGGCTCGACGAACTCATGCTGGCGATGACTGCGCCTGCGCGAAATTGACTCAACCCGTGGACTCATCCCACACCCTGGGAGCACGCCGCTACGCTCAGTGGGTGGAGGTCCGCATTTGGGGAGGTCTGTGACTCGTCGACGGGTGTTCGATCCAGGCACCGTGCCGGTCTCGTTCTGGAAGAAGGCCGACGTACAGGTCGCGTTGGCACGGCGATAATCGCCGAGCTGTTTCGGAGCTATCTGATCGACTTCTACGATTGCACTCAGACTCAGCTCGCCCTTCTGACCGAGCACGACCGATCATATGTATCCAACTGGATACGGGGCACGCGCCACGGTCAGGTCTCCGACATCAACGTGCTGACGCGCATCGCGGAGGGCCTTCAGATGCCTGACAACGCGCGGATCCTCATGGGTTTGGCACCGGCAGATGCTCTCGTCTCGCCTATCCGCGACGAACGAGAACTCGCAAGGAGCATGGCGGCGCCCGCCGAACCAACTCGCATGCGAGTCGATGGATCTGACTCGTCAAGTGCGCGGATCGCGATTTGCGGCAGCAGAGCGCCTGAGACAAATTCTCGGATCATCGACGCGGCTGTGCGCTCGTTGGCCCGCCTGGTGATGATCCGACGCCTACTCGTCAACCATGGTCCGATCGGCATCGGGATCGAGGTGATCACGCACATCGCGGATCACTATCAACCGCCGGGACTGCGCGGAGCAGTTGCGATCTTCGGCCGCCGCAATGTGATCTTCGACGCCGAGTATGTCGTCATCGTCGGCGGTGGAGGTGGCACCCAAGCAGAGGCGGACCTCGCCATGTCGATGGGCAAGCGAATCCTGCCCCTTGGCGCCAGCGGCGGCACGGCGAAGGCGATCTACCATCAGACTCTCCGAGTTCCTCGGCTCTCGAGCTGGATGGCCGAGGCCACTCGGGCAACGCTCACCGCCTGCGCGGAACTCGACGGCGATGCCGAACCGACTGCGGTCGAGCGAGTGACGGATGATTTCGTGTACATGATCGACAACCTCGTCGAGTCCGAGCAAGGAGATCCGCGTGACTGAGCGCCCTTACGTACTGCTGTCGGTGGCAGCGTCGATCGACGGCTATATCGACGACCCCACAGACGAGCGTCTCCTCCTCTCCAACGACGAGGACTTCGACAGGGTCGACGAGGTACGTGCCGGAGTCGATGCCATCCTCGTCGGCGCCAACACGATCCGCCGGGACAACCCTCGGCTTCTGGTTCGCTCGGACGATCGCCGCAAGCAACGGTCAGATGCCGGCCTGACTGAATCTCCTGTCAAGGTGACCATCAGCGCCAGCGGGGATCTTGATCCCTCGTCGAAATTCTTCAGCACCGGCGACGTGGAGAAGGTGGTCTACGTCCCAACGTCGGCAGTCGACAAGACCACAGAATCCGTCGACCAGGTCAGCACTCGTAGATGCCGGCGCCACGGTCGAGCTCGGCTTCATCCTCGACGACCTCGCCAACCGCGGCATCGAGCGCCTCATGGTCGAGGGCGGCGGAAACCATGCATACCCAATTCCTGTCCGCCAACCTCGCTGACGAGATCCACCTCGTCATCGCCCCCTTCTTCGTGGGCGACAGCAGCGCTCCCCGATTCGTGGGCGACGCAGCATTCCCGCAGAGTCCCTCTCACCGGATGAACCTCGCCGAGGTCAAGCAAATCGGAGACGTCGTCCTTCTCCGCTACCTGCCGAGGAGCACCAGCGATGTCCAAGCCTGACGATCGCGCTCGGCTCCAACAGGCGATCGACCTCTCCCGATCCTGCCCGCCCTCCCCCACCGCCTTCTGTGTCGGGGCCATCATCGTCAGCGCCGAAGGCGAAGTCCTCGCCACCGGCTACTCCCGCGAAACCGACCCCCACGACCACGCCGAAGAAATCGCCCTCACCAAGATCGCCCCCGACGACCCCCGCCTCCGCGCAGCCACCATCTACACCAGCCTCGAGCCCTGCAGCCAACGAGCATCCCGCCCCCAAACCTGCACCCAACTAATCCTTGCCGCGGGCATCCCCCGAGTCGTCCTGGCTTGGCGAGAACCCTCCATCTTCGTCGACTGCGAGGGCGTGGAGATCCTTGAGGCCGCCGGCACCGAGGTGCTCGAATTCCCGGAACTCGCCGCCGAGGTCAAAGAGATCAACGCCTACCTGCTGGACTAACTGCACCAGCATCTGCGGTAGGCGCACCCGGGCGAGGTACGCCTACCGCAGAAAATCACTGCTGCCGTGGGGCCGCGCAGTCTGCGGCTGCGCTGACGAACGGTGCCGCCAGACGCCACAGATCGTCGATCAAGGCCTGATGGCCGGGATCTGTCTCCTCGTGCACCACGGATTTTACGATCTCGCCGGCGCTAGACAGCTCCAGGTAGCCGACTTCTCGCTGGGCCACGTCCACGTTGACGAAGTGCGGGTTGCGCCCCCGTCTGGCGCGTACTTCGGCCAAGTCATTCACGCTGCTCTCCAAACTAGTGGGTTAACTGGACAGTCCGTCACGCCCGGCCTGCGTTCGCGAGGTTCTGGGCGACGAACAGACACTGAAGAGCGGCACATCACCACGGCCGCGAGCCATCCTTTGGGCTCCTGGATCGCCAGGCCACATCCAGCCGACCTCCCCCATCGAAGGGGAGCGTCGGTGCGTCTGGGACGCCTTACCGCGATCACAAAGGACTTTAGCGGTCAGCCCATGGAGGAGGTACAGGACACGCTCGGTGGAACGTCATGGATTGTCGGCGCGGTCTGGCAAGCTCCTTCGCGAGGGGTGATAGCTAGATGGAGCCAGGGATTTACGACGCACTGGTCACGAACGGTCTGCTTGAGGCGATCAGCCAGGCGGATGGGCAGGTCGCAGTACTGCACAGCATTGACGATGCCGACCAGCCGGAGGTCCTCGCTCGGCATGTGCAGGACGCCGTACTGCGCGCATTGGCGAGTACGCGAGATCAGGGCCAACGAGTTGCGCTGATCAACGACCTGCTACAGCAGCTTGCGGCTCACAGCGATTCACTCCCCGAAGGCCAACCGCGGCAACTGCATGCGCTGCATCCCCCAGCGGCGCCAGGTGCCAACTCGTTCGGCGGCGTCCGTCCGAGCACGCCACTATCTGACGCAGCCTTGCTCACCAATGCCCACGGCGAGCCGTCGCTTGGACCTGAACTCCGCGCAGAGATCGACACCTCGGATGAGGTCGACCTGATCTGCGCGTTTGTGAAGTGGTACGGACTTCGCTTGCTCGAGCCGGAGCTGCAACGACTCCGACTCCGCGACGCCCCATTCCGCGTCATCACGACCACCTACATGGGTGCTACCGATCGGCCAGCGCTCGATCGGCTGGTCAACGACTTCGGCGCCCAGGTGAAGATCCAGTACGACGTACTGAGAACCCGACTCCACGCGAAGGCCTGGCTGTTTCGACGCAACACCAGCTTCGACACGGCGTACGTCGGCTCTTCGAACCTGTCCCGAGCGGCGATGCTAGATGGCATCGAATGGAACGTTCGGCTGTCGCGAATCGCTACACCGAACCTCCTCAACAAGTTCCGCGCAACCTTCGATACCTACTGGAACGACTCAACGTTCGAGCTCTACGACCCGCAACGCGACCGCGATCGACTCGATGACGCCCTAGCCGCACTGGGCAACCGGACCGCATCGGATCGGGTCACCATCTCGCTTGCTGGCCTCGAGGTGCGACCACGGCCTTATCAAGCCGAGATGCTTGAGGAGATCGAGGTCGAACGCGAGGTGCACGATCGGCACCGCAACCTGGTGGTGGCAGCAACGGGAACAGGCAAGACAGTGATCGCGGCACTCGACTATCGCCGCCTTCGTGACGCCGCAGCCAAGCGGGGTGAGCCGGCACCGTCTCTCCTCTTTGTCGCGCATCGCCGAGAGATCCTGCAGCAGTCCCTGCGAACCTACCGAGAAGTCCTAGCTGATGCATCGTTCGGCGAGGAGTATCACTCCGGTACGCGGCCGGAGCGCTGGCGGCACGTGTTTGCATCTGTTCAGGCGCTGACGTCGTACGACGTGACGACGATGCCGTCGGATTGGTTCGACGTTGTCGTCGTCGACGAGTTCCATCATGCTGCGGCACCAACCTATGGACGCTTGCTCAGACACCTTCAACCTCGAGAGCTGCTCGGGCTCACCGCGACGCCTGAGCGTACTGACGGATTCGATCTTCAGAGCTACTTCGGCGGTCGAACAGCCGTCGAGCTGCGGCTGTGGGACGCACTCTCAGCTGACCTGCTCTGCCCGTTCCACTACTTCGGCATCGCCGACGGCACATACCTCGCCGACCTGACGTGGAAGCGCGGCCGGTACGACGAACTACAGCTCGAGGAGCTGTACACCGGCAACGACCGCCGCGCCGCCATCGTGCTGCGCGAAGTCGAAGACAAACTGACTGACGTGCGGGCGATGAGAGCGCTTGGTTTCTGCGTCTCGGTCGCGCATGCCGAGTACATGGCCGAAGTCTTCACCAAGGCGGGAATCCCGGCCCGCGCCGTCTCCGGACTGACGCCGACGGCCGGGCGCGATACGGCTTTGCGCGACCTGAAAGAGCGCCGAGTCAACGCTCTGTTTGCTGCCGATCTCTTCAACGAAGGCCTCGATCTCCCTGAAGTCGACACGGTCCTATTCCTCCGCCCAACCGAGAGCCCAACGGTATTTCTTCAGCAACTGGGCCGCGGTCTACGCCAGGCAGAGGGAAAGCCCGTTCTCACTGCACTCGACTTCGTCGGTCATCAGCGCAAGGAGTTCCGCTTCGACAAGCGTTTCCGCGCGTTGACTGGCGATACCCGCAAGGGCCTGGAACGCCAGGTAGAGCAGGGCTTTCCGTTCCTCCCGGCTGGTTGTCAGATCGTCCTAGACAAGGTCGCGCAGGACGTGGTGCTCTCCAATCTCCGTACTCAGGTGGCTGGTCGGTGGCGAGACATGGTCAGCGAGCTCAGAGCGCACGGCGACCAGAACCTGCCGACGTTCCTCGAGGAGTCGGGCACCGAACTCAGCGACGTCCTACGAACCGGCCGCAGCTGGACCGCCCTACGCCGCGAAGCAGGATTGCGTACCCGCGAGGGCTCACACCACGAGGCCACGCTCCTGCGACGCGTCCGTGCACTCGCACATGTCGACGACCGTGAGCGCCTCCTCACCTACCGACGGCTGCTTCATGACGACGCACCGTCGTACGACGACTTGGGCACGACGGAGCGCTCCCTCGCCCGAATGCTCTTCTTCTCGCTTTGGCCGGATGGTGGCGGTTTCGCCTCCTACTCCGACGGCTTCAACGCACTCCAGCGAGAGTCGGCCCTGCGCGATGAACTGATCGAGGTTATCGACTTCGCGATGGATCATGCTCGCCACCGCACCCTGCGACTGTCCGGCCGACTGAGCGATCTGCCGCTTCGGGTCCACGCGCGTTATCAGCGTGAGGAGATCCTTGCTGCGCTCGACTACGCAAACTTGAAACGCCGACCGAGCACCTTCCAGTCCGGCGTCCTGTTCGAGCAGCAACGCAAGGTCGACGCCTTCCTCGTGACCTTGACAAAGTCCGAAGCCGACTACTCCCCCACAACGATGTACCGCGACTACGCGATAAGTCCGACGCTTTTCCACTGGGAGTCTCAGAGCAACACCTCCGTCGACTCCCCCACCGGCCAGCGCTACCTCAACCACCGTGCGCTGGATACCAACATCCTCATCTTCGCCCGCCAACACAATCGCACCGACCTAGGCACATCCCCGTACCTATTCCTAGGCTCAGCGACCTATACCACCCACACCGGCAGCCGCCCCATCGCTATCACCTGGCAACTAACCCACCCGATGCCCACCGAAGTCTTCCAGGCGGCTTCCGTCGTCGCCTGAACGCCTCCGAGAAGGTGCTGAGAACTCCCACTCGAGCGATCTCCAGGTCTAGCCTGGGCTTCAATTGGGGAGGTGGCGGTGGGAGCGACTGGGATCTTCTTGAAGGCTGGAGACGAACTCGTTCTGCTCAAGGCGCTCGAAGGTCGGGCCACGGCGGAGGACACCACAGTCGGGGCTTTGCTCGGCGAGCTGCGACCTGGGCTGGAGCCGGACGAGTTCTGGTCCGCGGTGGACTCGAACCTCATCGCCGGACGCATCCGCATGATCTTCGTCGCAGACGTACTGCCGCCGGAGCTCGTGCGAGTGATCGAGTTTCTCAACGAGCAGATGAGTCCGGCCGAGGTTCTCGGTGTGGAGCTTCGCCAATTCGTTGCCAGCACGGCTGTTGCCTATGTTCCTCGAGTGGTCGGCAGGACGACCGCCGCGATTGGCGCCAAGAACGTCAGCGGGCATCAGTGGACGCGGGAGTCGTTCCTGGAGGCGACGCGAGCGCGGTGTACTGCTCCGGAGATCGCTCTGGTCAGAGGCTGCTCGCGGACGTAGATGCGCGAGGCGTCAAGCCGTCTTGGGGTAGAGGAGCTACGCCCGGCGTCGGTGGCTGGTACGAGATCGAAGGCCGTCCGACTGCCGCTTGGGTACTGAACTTCAATTCGAACAGCCCGACCAGCAGGGCGTACTTGGTCTTCTACTTCGGCGACATGATCGACCGAAGGGATGCCGACGCAGGGCTAAGGATCGCCGCGCGGATCGACGCTGCAGCGACGAAGGCTCGAAGCGTTGCCAGCCTTGAAGCCCAAGCTTGCTGAAGCACGCGCCGCCGGCTGGAGAAAGTACCCGTCGGTCCGCCTCGTCGATGTGGTTGCCACTCCGCGGGCCACCGAGGTCGTGTTCGAGGCGATCACCCAGCTGACCGACCGCTGATGCCCGCCCGCACTACCTTCCTTGATCCCGACTCAGAAGGTTGAGTGATGCGTTTGAGTTGATTCTTTTGTTGGAAGTGTGGGCGGGTGCGCGGGAGGGTGGGGGTATGGACTTCACTTATCTTGGGCGTACAGGGCTGAACGTCAGTCGGATCGTGTTGGGGACCATGAACTTTGGGCCTCATACCGAGGTTGCGGATGCGCACGCGATCATGGATGCGGCGCATGAGAAGGGGATCAACTTCTTCGATACCGCCAACGGGTACGGGCGGGCGATCTACCCGGGGCGGACCGAGGAGATCATCGGGGAGTGGTTCGCGAAGGATCCCAAGAACCGTGAGAAGACGGTGCTCGCCACCAAGGTGTACGGCGACATGGGCGCGGACTGGCCGAACACGAGCAAGTTGTCGGCGCTCAACATCCGCAGGGCGCTCGACGCGAGCCTGAAGCGGCTGCAGACGGACTACGTCGATCTGTACCAGTTCCACCACATCGACCGGGCGACTCCGTGGGAGGAGATCTGGCAGGCGATCGAGGTCGCCGTACAGCAGGGGAAGATCCTGTACGCCGGATCCAGCAACTTCGCGGGATGGCACATCGCGCAGGCGCAGGCCGCGGCGGAGAAGCGCAACTTCACCGGCCTGGTGAGCGAGCAGTCGCTGTACAACCTGATCGTGCGCGACCTCGAGCGTGAGGTACTGCCGGCGGCTCAGCATTACGGGCTCGGCGTGATCCCGTGGTCGCCGCTGCACGGCGGCCTGCTCGGCGGCGTGATCCGGAAGGAGAACGAGGGCGTACGGCGGCTGGAGGGCCGGGCCAAGGAGACCCTCGAGAAGCTGCGTCCGCAGATCGAGCAGTACGAGGCGTTCGCCGACGAGCTCGGCCACGAGCCGGGCGAGCTCGCCCTGGCGTGGCTCCTCCACCAGCCGGGCGTGACCGGGCCGATCGTCGGGCCGCGGACGATGGAGCAGCTGGAATCCGCCGTACGCGCGGTCGACATCAAGCTCGACGACAAGGCCCTCGCCCGCCTCGACGAAATCTTCCCGGGCTACAAGACCGCCCCCGAGGACTACGCCTGGTAGTGGCTCACGGCCGTCGTACAGGTGACGAGCCGGTACGACGGCCGGCCGCCGGGTCAGGTCGTTCCGGGCCAAGTGCGCAGGGCCGCCCGGGCGAACGTCACTCCCTCCGGTGTGGCGATGTCCGACCTGCGGTGGCTGGGGTCGCCGACGAGAGCGCCGAGGCGACGCAGGACCGCTTTGGTGTCCCAGGCGGCGTCGTTCGCCATCCATCGTGTCATCGGCGTCCCATCCAGGCTCCCCCAGCCGATCGCGGTGAGTAGCACGGCAACCGTCGTGTCCGCGTCCTCGGCCGACCCGGCGGCAATGGCGGTCAGGAAGATCAGTCCGGCCTGGGTTTCGCAGGCGTCCTTGGAGGCTGGTGGCATCTTCTCGGCCAGATGCCACCACAAGGCGAGCGGGTCATCGCGGACGGCACGTCCCCGCGGCGTGAGTACGAGCGTCCCGCGGTACTTGCGCAGCAGGCCCATGGCCTGCGCCGTTTCCCGGAGGTCCAGGACCGGCAGGGTCTGGATCTCGCGGTTGCCCTTGCCGATCCACTGATCACTCAACCCGAGTTCTGCCATTGCCGCTTCGACGTGGTGTGGCGGCAGATAGCCGGCACTGGTCAGCTTGATGCCGTCACTTCCGACACGATCGAGCAGCCAGCTGTACGGCGAGACCATTCGCGCCGCGATATCCGCGTCTATCACCACAGTGGCGTCCAGCTTTGCATCCTCGATCAGCTGCTCGAAGCGGCATCTCGCGGCGACCGAGCCTAGCGAGACAGCGAGCTCGCCGAGCGGTCCGGGAAGATCTGCTTCACCTTGACCGGGCCGGGCCAGCGCGTGGTTGATCTCGTCGCGGTCGAACGGGATCGGCGCGTGGCCAGGCTCGACGACGTCGCCGTACATCTGCGCATAGTCGATGACCGCCTCAGCATGCTCGGGATGAGCGGGATCGAGAGCAGCCGTGATCAGCTCGTAGCCGTACACCCCGCCGCAGTCTTCGCTCGGGCCAGAACGCCGGCCGTCGGTGCAGACAGCCCGAGGGGCGGAAGCATCCCGTGGGTGCACGGATTCGAGCCTGATGACGTGCATCCAGCCGTCGCCGAAGTCATACAGGTAGAACAGCTTGTCTCCAGGGTTCGCGAGTAGCTCGTCGAGGCGTACGTCGGCTTCGGGTACGCCGGGCTCGCCCTCGTCGGCCTGGAACGGGCAAAGGTAGTGCTCGGCCATGGCGTGGTAGAAATCCTTGCCCGAGGCGAACTCGTGCAAGTGTGGCTGTCAGTCCAGCCAAAGGCGGTCTGAATGACGTCGTGGAACTCGTTCAAGAAAATGTCTGAGGCGAGTTCCAGCCGGCGCCACAGCGGGGGCTTGGTCCCAGCGAGGTCGACGCGCACCCGGTAGGTGACCACGTCGTCGCGGCGTGGTCGTCGGCGAGACTGCACTGGTGTCTTGGTGAACGGATCGACGCCAGCTGCCGCCAGGACCTGCGGAAGCAGTCCGTGTAGGTCGTTGGAATCCAGGCCGCCGATGAGCTGCTTGAACTGCTCGAGGATCTCAGCCGGCACCTGGGGATCGGGTTTCCGCGCCATGAGAAGACGCTATCGAGCCATGTCTATCTGCACGAGTCTCATTCGATCGAGTCGGTGAAGAGGTGGATGATGTCGCGGCGATCGTTGCGGCGCCAGGCGATGGCCAGCTCGGCGGGTGGAAGGTCCGGGACCGGGCGGAACGCCAGGCCGGGGCGTTCGTAGAGGTGGGCGTTGCCTTCGGCTATGAGGGCTACGCCCACTCCTGCGTTGACCAGTTCGAGGACTTCGTCGGCGGCGGTGGCTTCGGCGGCGATTGTTGGTGGGGTGGCGCGGGCGTCCAGGCCTAGCCAGAAGTCGCGCAACGGACCGGCTGCTGCGGGGAGGGCGACGAAAGGTTCGTTCAGCAATTCGGCGAACGGGATGTCGTCGCGGTCGGCCAAGGGGTGCCCGGCGGGGAGGGCGACCCAGCGGGGTTCGCGGACCAGGACTCGGGTGGCGATGTCGTCGAGGCCGAGTGGGAGCCAGAGGAAGGCGACGTCGCTGGTGCCATCGGCCAGGCCGGCGGTGGGGTCGTCCCAGCCGACAAGCCGCAGCGAGACCGTCCATCCGGGTGCGCGTTCGCGGAAACGGGCGACGGCTGGGCGTTGCAGGTCGCGACCGACGGCTGTCTGCATTCCGACAATCAGTTGCTGAGGATGGCTGAGTGAGCGCGCCTCGGTGTACCCGCGGTCCCAGGTCTCGAGCATCGTGCGTACGACGGGAAGCAGCGCGCTCCCCTGGTCCGTCAGCGCGAGGCCGCGGGGCAGCCTGACGAACAGATCGAAGCCGAGGCGGCGTTCGAGTGCTCGCAACTGCTTGGACAGCGCGGGTTGCGAGACGAACAGCCGGGCGGCCGCGGCTGTCACGGTCAGCTCCTCGGCCGTGGCGACGAAGTACCGGAGTTCCCGCAGGTGGGCGTCCATAACCAATGGTTATACCAACAGGTCTTGGACGGCGCCGCGGACCCGGACCAAAGCTGAAGCCATGACAACACTTCGCAGTCTTGGCGAACTTCAGGTGCCGGCGATCGGGTTCGGCGCGATGGTGCTCTCCCCCGGCATGTACGGCGAGATCGACGACGACCGCGGGGTCGCGGCACTGCAGGCGGCGATCGACAACGGCGGGACGTTCATTGACACCAGTGACGCGTACGGCGATGCCGGCCACAACGAGCGGTTGGTCGGGCGGGCGATCCGTGGCCGGCGTTCGGAGATCACGCTGGCGACCAAGTTCGGTCTCAAGCTGGCTGATGGCGCGCAGGCCCATCCGCTCAAGGTCGGGTTCGCGTTCGAGGAACTGCTGGTGAACGCGGAGCCGAAGTACATCCGGACGTACGCCGAGGACAGCCTGCGCAACCTCGGGACCGACGTGATCGACCTGTACTACCTGCACTTCCCCGACCCACAGGTGCCGATCGAGGACTCTGTCGGTGCGATGGCCGAGCTTGTTGCTGACGGCAAGGTTCGGCAGCTCGGGGTGTCGAACGTGACACCGGACGAGCTGCGGCGGGCGTACGCCGTACATCCGATCGCTGCTGTGCAGACCGAGTGGTCGATGTGGCGGCCGGTGGATCCGGAGCTTCTTGAGGTCGCGCGGGAGCTGGGCGTGGGCGTCGTACCTTGGAGTCCGCTGGGGGCTGGGTTCTTGACCGGGACCGTGCAGAAGCTCAGCGCTGATGACTTCCGGAACAACGCGCCGCGGTTCGGTGCCGACAGTCTGCAGGCGAACAATCAGTCGTACGCCGCACTGCAAGCGCTGGCCGTGGATCTTGGCATCACGCGGAGTCAGTTGGCGTTGGCGTGGTTGCTTCACCAGGATCCGGCAGTCGTGCCGATTCCGGGCAGCCGTACGCCGGCGCACATCGTGGAGAACCTGGCCGCGGCCGAGATCACCTTGCATCCGGACACGCTGGCTCGCGTCGACGCCGTACTCGCGCGGATCGAGCCCGTCGGCGCGACCCTGCTCCAGGACGCCCGGTGAGGCCGCTCGTCGTCGGATTGTCGGCAATCCTCTTGTTGACCGCGTGCGGAGGCGGGGCATCGTCAGCCGACGATCCGATTGCCGACAATCCGACAGTCGCCCAGCCGACAATCCCCCAGTCGACAACCTCAGCCCCAACTCCCGCAGGCCCAACCGCCTCGGGGACAGCCGGGAGGCCGGCAGTGATGCCGGCGGCTCAGGCGTACGTGGATGCGGTTGGGCGGGGTGATCTCGACGGGCTGGTGAATGCGTTCCACCCGGATGGGCGGATCGTCGACGTGTCGCGGACGATCGCCGGGCACGACGCGATTCGTATCTGGGCGCGCAACGAGGTCATCGGCGGCACGCTACGCGTGGTCGAGGTGGTCGAGCAGCGGGCCGACGGGCAGAAGTTGCTGGTGCACTGGGCACCCGAGGGTTCCGAGGGCTGGCGAGCGCACTACGACTTCACGGTGACGGACGGCCGGATCACGGTCGCTAACCTCCAGTACGCGTGACGCCGACCAAGCCGCGACGACTAAGAGGCTCAGCACCGCGAACCTGCAGCACGCGTGAGCACTGACCAAACCGCGACTGATTCAAGCCGCAGCATCGCGATCTGCAGGACGCATGAGCGGCCTCAAAGCTGCGACGGCTTACAGCCTCAGGGTCGCCGACCTGCAGCACGCGTGAGCACTGACCAAACCGCGACTGATTCAAGCCGCAGCATCGCGACCTGCAGTACGAGAGCTCCCACTAAGCGGGGACGGCTTGGAGCCCCGCGTCGTGAACCTGCGTTGCGGGTGACTGCCTGCCAGGAGTCGTGCTACGCGTGGACGGCGGTAGTGGGGAGCATGCCGATAAGTGCGTCGGCGGCTAGGGAGGCGGCGGGGCTGGTAGGGACGGCTACTGAGACCTGCCAGTCGGCGGCGCTTCCGGGGACCAGCGGGACGGTGGCGTGGTCGCCGCGCTTGGCGGAGATGCGTTCGGGTACGAGGGCCACGCCGAGGTTGTGAGCGACCAGGGCCAGAAGGGTGTGTACGTCGTTCACCTCGATTGTGACGGGGTGGGCGACGCCGGCGGCGGCGAAGGCGCGATCGGAGATGGAACGGGCGCCCCAGGTCGGGTCGAAGTCGACGAAGGACTCGCCCGCGAGGTCGGTCAGGGAGACCGCGGTCGCCGTGGCGAGCCGGTGGTCGGGGGCGCAGACGAGGACCATCGACTCCTTGGACAGCGGGCGGAGGTCGAGGCCGTCGACCGGGTCTCCGGCGGTAGCGACGAAGGCGAGGTCGAGGCGGCCGGAGGCGAGTTCGTCGAGCATCGGGGTCGAGCCGCCCTGGCGTACCTCGATCTCCACGCCGGGATAAGCGGAGCGGAACTTGGCCAGCAGCGCGGGTACGTCGACCACGCCCAGGCACTGCTCGAGCCCGACCGTGAGGTGACCGCGGAGCAGCCCCTGCACTGCAGCGACCGCGTCCTTGGCCGCTTCGGCAGCGGCGAGGGCACGGCGGCCCTCGCAGAGCAGGGCGCGACCGGCCTCGGTGAGCTCGACGCTGCGGGTGTTGCGTACGAAGAGCGAGGCGCGCAGCTCACGTTCGAGGGCGCGGATCGAGGCGGACAGGCCGGACTGCGAGATCGACATCGCCTCGGCGGCCCTGGTGAAGTGCTTCTGCTCGGCCACCGCGACGAAGTGCTCCAGATGCCTCAGCTCCATGACTAAGAACTGTAGTCGATCGAAAAACCTCCATTCTCCCCTCCCGCCTCTCGCACGCGGGCGGCCTGGGCAGAGCTGGGCACCCAAACAGCCAGGAGAACGCAGGACGAACCGGATCGGCGAGATCCGCACTCGACTCCCTACTCCGAGATAGGTGGGGGCCGATCGGGCGTGGACCGGGGCGTGGGGACCGGGGGCGTGGGACCGGGGCGTGGGGACCCGGCCCGGCGACCGCGCGTGGCGATCGGGCGTGCCGACCGCGCTGAACGGCGGGGCGAGACGACCAGACATGGCGACCGCGCTGGACGGCTGGGCGAGACGACCAGACGGGACGGCGGGGTGTGGCGACCGAGCGGGACCTCGGAGCGTGGCGACCGAGCGGGACCTCGGAGCGTGGCGACCGGGGTGGCGGCGACCGCGCGGGACGGCGGGCGCGGGACGACCGGGTGTGGAGACCGGCCGGGACGACGGGGGTGGCGACCGGGCGGGACTGTGGACGGGACGACCGGGCGGGACGGCGGGGTGGTGTGGTCGGTAGGGTGAGTGGCATGGCGGATGAGGAGTTTCGGGTTGAGGTCGAGCTCGGGAGCGATGAGCACGGTCTGTCGTTCTGGGAGCGGTTGCGGGCACTGGATCTGGACGACGACGCGCGCAAGCGGCTCGGCCGCCAGGTGACCGTCACCCGGGACGGGAACCGGATGCTGCTCTACACGCACACCCTCGAGGACGCGCAGGAGGCCCAGCGCACGGTCAAGGACCTCGTCGCCGAGGACAAACTCTCCGCCGAGTACACGATCACCCGGTGGAACGCGGCCGAGCAGGAGTGGGCCGACCCCGAGGTGCCGGTCGGCGAGCACGACGCCGCCAGCGACGCGGCGAAGAATGCCGGCATGGAGGTGCCGGACCCCCGGTACGTCGTCATGCAGGCCTACAAGCCCCAGTTCCTCCGCGACCTGGGCCTGTAGTCCGCCGTACCGCACCCCGCAGCCTCGGGCCGTGGTCCGGCATACCGCACCCCGCGACCTGCGGCTCTGGTCCACCGCACCGCACCCCCGCAACATGCGGCAGTAGCCCCGCGGACCCGCACTCCGCGGCCTGGAGCCATGGTCCGTTGTTCCGCACTCCCTGATCTGGGGCAGCAGTCCGCCGTGGCGCACTCCGCGACCTCCGGCAGTCGTCCGGCGCACCGCACCCCGCGGCCTGGGGCTGTGGTCCGCCGTAGCGCATTGGGTGATCTGGGGTTGTTGGACGGCGTAGCCGCTCTGCGGGGTTTAGGAGCGGTGGGCAACTAGATTGGTGGGGGCTGGCTGAGGTGCCTGGCGGGTGGGAAGGGGCGGGATGGGTACTGGTACAGGGGTGTTGCTTTTGGTGGGTGGTCGGCAACGGTTCGGTGACGGGGTGGGTAACGGCACGGCTGGGGAACCCCTTGGAGCACTAGTCTCGGCGTTTCGTTGCAGGCTCGAGCAGCGCGGTTCTGCGACTCTGACAATGCTGAGGGAGAGGGGAAATCGTGTCTCGTCGACGTGGTCTCGTTGCCGGTTCGGTCGTACTGTCGTTCGTTCTCGTCGGCTGTTCCGACGTGGCTGCGAGCGAGTCCAGTCCTTCGGACACCCCGTCGTCCTCCTCCAGCAGTACGCCGTCCAGCACGCCGAGCGCCACGCCGTCAGCCACTCCGTCGGCCACCCCGACCGCCAAGCCGACGACGGCTACGCCGAAGCCCAAGGTGAAGCAGAAGCCGCAGTACTACGCGCTGCGGGTGGAGCGGCAACTCGACAAGCTCGGGTACCCGGTGGGTGATGTCGACGGTGACATCACCGTGCGAGCGAAGCAGGCGCTGTGCGCGTGGCGCGAGACGCACGGGATGCCGGTGAGCCGCAAGGGCCTCACCCTGGCCGACGCATACTCGGTGCTCAACGCCGCCCGGAAGCCGGTGCCGACGCGCGAGCCCGGGATCTACGTGAACAAGACGTGCCAGGTCGCGTACCAGATCGTTGGCAAGGCCTACAAGCGGATCGTCTGGGTCTCGACCGGTGCCCCCGGCTACGAAACCCCGAACCGCACCGGCAAGGTCTGGCGCAAGTGGGCCGGCGCGCACGAGAGCAGCCTCTACCCGGAGTCGTACATGTACGACTCGCTCTACTTCCTCCGCGACCGCCCCGGCATCGCCCTGCACGGCTCCCGCGTCAACTCCCTCGTCAGGCCCTACCCCGCCAGCCACCGCTGCGTCCGCGTAACCCGCCCGGAGATCACCCAGATCTTCAAGGAAACCCCGATCGGCACCAAGGTCCAGGTATACGGCGACTACTGATAGCCAACAAAGCAGAGGCAGTAGGGACGAGCACCAAGGTCCAGGTGTACGGCGACTACTAAGCCAATCGACGGGGCACTGAACCAACCGAGCGGGGGAAAGCATGCGACAGGTAGCGCTCGCTGTTGCCTGCGTACTTGCTCTGACCGGGTGCGACGGGGACCCACCACCTCAGAGCGCGCCACCGGAAACTGTTGTGCCGCTGTCCGAAGCACAAGCCCTGAAAGCAGCGCTCACGGTGCGGGACATGCCGAGGGGCTGGGACGGCGGCACGGCAGTGGATCCACGCCCTGGTGATTCGGCACACGCAGGCGACTACGACCCACCGGCTTGTCTGGCCACGCGTCACGCAGTCGCCGACCTGGGTAAACCGTCAACGGCCGTCAGGGGTCAGTTCTTCACCGATCCCAGAGGCAAGACCCTCTCCGAGGACGTCTGGTCCTGGCCGAAGGATCAACTGCCGCTGGTGAAGACAGTGACAGACGCCCTGGCTCAGTGCGACAGCTTCAAGATAACCCCGAAGTACCAGACGGATTCGGCAAGCGTCACGGCGAGGCAACTGCCGATGCCTGGCCTGGCCGACGGCGTCGCCATCCGGTTCGACCTGACCTTCGAGAACCAGACTCTCGCGCAGTACCGGGCGTACGTCGTCAGAGACGGCACCGTACTGCACCTCGACGCCGGCGGGATGTCCGACGCCGAGTTCCTCCGCTTCACGGCCAAGGCGGTCGCCAAGCTCGACGCCGTGGTCCGCTAGTCCTGGTGTTTGCCGGCTCGGCCTACGTGGAGGGTGGGTTGGGGCTCGTGGGGGGATTTGGGGAGGGTGGTGAGGAGGTCGGGGAGGTTGAAGGTTTCGAAGAGGGTCAGGTCGAAGAAGGCTATGGCGTGGATGATGCCGGTGGCGGTGAGGGTGAGGACCTGGAGCTGGAAGGCGCGGTGGACGTTGTCGGTGGGGTCGCGCATGTAGACGGCGAAGGCGGGTTGGCCGTTGGCTTTCAGGGGGACGAGGAGCTGGTCGCCGGGGCCTTTGGCGGGGCAGTGGGTGGAGATAAGCCGGCCGATGTTGCGGGCGCCGCGGAACCAGGAGGTGAACGGCGGCATCTCCCAGACCGTGTCGTCGGTGAAGAAGCCGGTGATGGCCGGTACGTCGTACTGCTCGAAGGCCTCGCGGTAGGCCGCCAGCAGGACAGGATCGGGCGGCGGATGCGCTTGCGGGCTGAGGTGGACCCGGGAGACGGGGCCGAGGAGGTCGGTGATGCGGTTCGGGGACCAGCCTTCGAGCTCGTGCAGCAGTTGAGCGGCGCGTTCCCGGGCGGGCAGCCGCTGGAGTGCGGCGACGTACTCGATGCCGATCGGGCGGCCGTCGGTCAGGTCGTCCGGGATGGGCTCGAGCCACAGCACCTCGGGGAGTTGGTGGAGCTCGCCCTCGGGGTCGTCGCTGGCGGCAGCCAGGTCGGTCGGCAACGGGCGCTCGCCGGCCTGGGACAGACACGCGATCGTGGCATCCGCCAGGTCGGAAGACCGCGCGGCGACCGCTTGGGCTTCGGTGATGGAGCCGAGCATGCGGTAGCAGTGCGAGATCAACCCGCGCTGTAGCTGGTCAGCGTGGGGTGTCGTCACCTCGTCGTAGCTGTCCATCGGACCCCGTCGGCCAGTCTCGCCGCTCGGCCTGCTGGCTGTCCAGGTACGACGCCAGCGCAAGCGCAACCAGATCCCGATGATGCGGTACGGCGACCTGCGCCCCGATCGGAAGCCCCGACGCCGACCACCCGACGTTCACCGTGGTCGCCGGGTGCGCGGACATGTTGTACGGCACCGTGAACCCGATGTGCTCGAACGGCTTCGACGGATCGCCGGTCGGATACGCCAGTTCCGCCGCGAAGGCCGTGATCGGCGCGACCGGCGACAGGATCACGTCGTACGACCGGAACACCGCGGTCACGGCCGCCGCCATCGCCCCCATCTGGCTGTACCCGTGGAACACGTCGAACCCGGACAGGTCGCCCGCCGTCGACACCCAGGACCGGATCTCCGGCAGCACCTTGGCCCGCCGGTCCTCGGGCAGCGCGGCGATGTCCGCCGCCGACCGCACCCGCCAGAAGCTGTCCAGCCCGTCGAGCATCTCGCGCGTGATGATCGGGTCGATCAGGTCGACGACGGCCCCGCCCTTCTCCAGTACGGCGGCCGCCGCCGAGACAGCCGCGGTCACGTCGGGGTCGACCGGCAGACCGACGCCGGCGTCGAGGAGCAACGCCACCCGCAGTCCGTCGACGGTGGCCTCGTAGCTGTCCGACGGGATCGGCAGTGAGGTGTGGTCACGTGGGTCGTAGCCGGTCATCACCGACAAGGCCAGCGCCGCGTCGGACGCAGTACGGGTGAGTGGTCCGATCGCGCGGCCGGGGTACGGGTTGCCGACTGCGATCCGGCCGTGCGTCGGTTTCAGCCCGACCAGGCCACACCAGCCGGCTGGGAGCCGGATCGAGCCGCCGATGTCGGTGCCGATGTGCAGCGGACCGTACCCGGCTGCCGCAGCCGCGGCGGCCCCCGCACTCGAACCGCCGGCCGTCTTCGACAGGTCCCACGGATTGCGCGTCAGGTGATGGAAGGTCGAGACGCCGGACGACAGCATGCCGTACTCCGGCATGGTCGTCTTGCTGAAGATCACGGCACCTGCCTCGCGCAACCGGGCCGCGGCAGGCGCGTCCTCGGCGGCAGGCACCAACTCGGTCGCCGCCGTGCCCTGCGGCACCGGGATCCCTCGCGTCGCGATGTTCTCCTTCACCGTCGTCGGCACGCCGTCCAGCGCACCGACCGGATCGCCGGAAAGCCACCGCCGCTCCGACGCAAGAGCCGCCTCGCGGGCGCCGGCCGGATCGAGCGCGTAGAGCGCACAGATCTGTGGCTCGAGCTGCTCGACTCGCGCGAGCACATCCTCGATCACCTCGACGGGTGACAGCGAACGGTCGCGGTACTTCGACAGCAGCTCGGTCGCACTCAGGTCGGCAAGACTCATGCAAGCTCCTAGTTCGGTGGGTCGAAGCGGCCGTCGACCGCGGTCCAGCCGCCGTCGACTGCGATCACGCTGCCGGTGACGAAGCTGGCGGCGTCGGAGGCGAGGTAGACGACGGCGCCGGCGAGCTCGTCCGGGCGGGCCCAGCGGCCGAGCGCGCCCTTCTGCGCGTAGGCGTCGTACCAGGCCGGGTTCGCCTTGATCTGGGCCGTGAGCGGGGTCTCGACGACGCCGGGGGCGACCGCGTTCACGCGGACGCCGTTCGGGCCGAGCTCGGCGGCCGCGGTCCGCAGCATCTGGACCAGCCCGGCCTTGGTGGCCGCGTACACCGACTGGCCGGGCTCCACCGTCGTACCGCGAATCGAGCTGAACCCGATGATGCTGCCGCTCCCCCGCTCGGCCATCTGCTTGCCGAAGGCACGGATCAGCTGGAACGACGCCCGCAGGTTGAGCGACACCACCCGGTCGAACTCCTCGCCGGTGTAGTCGAGGATCCGTTTCCGCACGTTGGTCGCAGCGGTGAACACCAGTACGTCGACCGGCTCGAGCTCGCCCGCGGCACGGATGATCGCCGGATCGTCCAGCACGTCCAGCGCGTACGGCGTCAACCCGTCACCAAGCCCCGCCGTCTCCTTGGCTCCCGCGAAGTCCCGATCCGCACAGGTCACGCGGGCGCCGTGCGCGGCCAGCGCCAACGCGCTCTCGCGACCGATGCCGCTGCCGGCGCCGATCACCAGCGCATGCTTGCCGTCGAGCCGGAACAGGTTCGTGTAGTCCATGTCAGGGCCTCGGGCGGATGATCGCCATCCGGGTCGTGGTCAGTTCCTCGATCGCGAACCGCGGTCCTTCCCGGCCGATGCCGGAGTCCTTGACACCGCCGTACGGCATCACGTCGGACCGGAAGCCGGGCACCTCGTTGACCACCACCCCGCCGACGTCGAGCCGGTCGATCGCGGTGAACGCGGTGTCCAGCGAGGACGTGAACACACTCGCGTGCAGTCCATACCGAGACGCGTTCACCGTGGCGAACGCGGTCTCCAGATCCGGCACCGACCGTACGGCGATCACCGGCCCGAAGATCTCCTCGTCCCACGCCAACTGACCATCCGGTACGTCGGTGAGCACAGTCGGACCCAGGTCCGCCGAGGCCGCGGCGGCATAGGCGACCTTGGCACCAGCAGCGACCGACTCGTCGACCCACGTACGAACCCGTGCCGTCGACTTCGGATCGATCAACGCCGACACCCGCGTCGCCGGGTCGCGCGGATCGCCGACCACGACCGACGGCAGTCGCTCGTCCAGCTTCTCCAGCAGCGCGGAGCGCACGCTCTCGACGGCCACCACCCGCTGCACCGAGATGCAGGCCTGCCCGGACGCGTAGTACCCGCCCCGGATGATCGCGTCCGCGGCCGCGTCGAGGTCGGCGTCCTCGGCAACGATCAGCGCCGAGTTCGACCCGAGCTCGAGCAGCACCTTCGTCGGCGCCGCGTCCCGGGCGATCCGGTGCCCGACGGCCGCGGATCCGGTGAACGACACCGCTCCGACCCGGCGATCCGTCGTCAGCGCAACACCGACATCGGCTCCCCCGGTCACCAGCTGTACGGCGGCCTCCGGCCCACCGGCCTCCAGCAGCGCCGACCGCATCAGGTGCACCAGCCACAGCGTCGCGAGCGGAGTCTGCGGCGCCGGCTTCACGATCACCGGGCACCCGGCCGCCAGCGCAGGCGCGATCTTGTGCGACGCCAGCAGCAACGGATAGTTGAACCCGGTGATGCCGATGACCACCCCGATCGGCTTCCGGACCCAGAACCCGACCAGACCGTCCCCGCTCGGCAACAGGTCCAACGGCACGGTCTCGCCGTGCAGCCGCGCGACCTCCTCGGCCGAGGTCTCCAGCGTCAACAGCGTGCGATCGACCTCGACCCGGCAGTCGACAAGCGGCTTCCCGGTCTCCAGCACCAGCAGGTCGACGAACGCGTCACGCTCGGCCGAGATGGCCGCATGCACGCTCTGCAAGGCGTTCCGCCGTACGTACGACGGAAGCCGGCCGACCTCCTCGCGTACGGCGAGGGCGTGGTCGAGCGCCTGCCGCGCCAGGTCCACGTCTCCGACGGGGGCATCCGTCACCGTCGAGCCGTCGTACGGGAAGATCACCGGCTCGGTGGCAGGCGCCTCGACCCAGGTCTGTCCGATCGGCAAGCCGGCTGGGTACTTCATCCGGATGCTCCCTTCGCTGCGAGGAGGTCGGTGGTGGTGGCTCCGGCCAGCGCCCGGTGCAGAGTCGGGATCGCCGAGACCAGGCGCTGGGTGTAGGGGTGCTGCGGCGCGGCGTAGACGTCGCCGGTGAAGCCGGTCTCGACGATCTGGCCGGCGTTCATCACGGCGACCCGGTCGCAGACGTGCTTGACCACGGACAGGTCGTGGGAGACGAACACCAGGGTGAGGTTCAGCTCGTCGACGAGGTCGGAGATCAGGTTGAGCACCTGCGCGCGGACCGAGACGTCGAGCGCGCTGACCGGCTCGTCAGCGATCAGGATCCGCGGCCGCGGGGCGAGCGCGCGGGCGATCGAGATGCGCTGGCGCTGGCCGCCGGAGAACTGGTGCGGGTACCGGTCGCCGGCGTCGGCAGACAGCCCGACTGCCTCGAGCAGCTCGCGGACCCGCTGCCCGGAGGCCGGATGCCCTTGCACGACAAGGGGTTCGGCGATGATGTCGCGGACCCGCATCCGCGGGTCGAGCGAGCTCATCGGGTCCTGGAAGACGAGCTGCAGGTTCTCGCGGAGGAACCGCAGCCGGCGCTCCGGCAGCCGGGTGATGTCGGTGCCCTCGACGACGACGTGGCCGGAGGTGGCCTGGTCGAGGGCCGCGATGATCCGCAGCAGCGTCGACTTGCCGCAGCCGGACTCGCCGACGATGCCGAAGCGCTCGCCCGGCTTGACCTCGAGGTTCACTCCGCGCAGCGCGTGGACGACGGGGGCCGCGTGCAGCAGCGACGTCCGGGGACGCGTGTAGTTGCGCACGACGTCAATCAGCTGGATGGCCGGCTCGACCTCAGACATGCGCGACCTCCGCAGGGTGGTGGCAGGCGAATCCGGTCGACTCCGTGCCGCTCCAGTCCGGAGTGGTCGCGCAGACCTCGGTCGCATGGCGGCAGCGGGTCCGGAACACACAGCCGGACGGGAACTGGCCGGCCGACGGCACGTTGCCCGGGATCGTGGTCAGCCGCCGATCCGTCGTCTCCAGGTCCGAGGCCGCGAGCAGTCCTTCGGTGTACCGGTGCCGCGGCCGGGTGAACACCTCACCGACCGGGCCGGACTCGACGACGCGGCCGCCGTACATCACCAGGACGCGTTCGCAGACGGTCGCGACGACGGCGAGGTCGTGGGTGATGAACAGGAGAGCCGCCTCACGGGCGACCACGCCCTTGACGATCAGGTCCAGGACGAGCGCCTGCACGGTGACATCCAGTGCGGTGGTCGGCTCGTCGCAGATCAGCAGGGCGGGATCATTTGCGAGGGCAAGTGCCAGCACGACTCGCTGCCGTTGGCCGCCGGACAGCTGGTGCGGGTACGCGCGCAGCGTGTCGGTCGGCAGCTGGACACGGTCGAGCAGCTCGGCCGCGGCTTCCCGGGCAGTGCCCCGGCCCGAACGCGTCCGGTGGATGAGCATGCCTTCCGCGATCTGGTCGCCGATCCGCATCGTCGGGTTGAGCGCGGTCATCGGCTCCTGGAAGACCATCGCCAGCTGCCGGCCCCGGACCCGCGACATCCGCCGTTCGTCCGCGCCGATCAGGTCGTGGTCGACTCCGGTCACCCGGACCGACCCGGCGGCGGTCACGTCCTCGGGCAGCAGCCCGAGCACGCTCAACGCGGTCAGCGACTTCCCCGACCCGGACTCGCCGATCAGCCCGACCCGCTCCCCCGGCCCGACGGTCAGGTCAACATCCGAGACCAGCGTCTTGTCCCGCACGGTGACAGTGAGCCCGCGAACACTGAGTACGTCGTTCATCGCCGGTCCTCCAGCTTCGGGTCGAACCGGTCCCGCAGCCCGTCGCCGAGCAGGTTGAAGCCCAGCACGGCGATCGCGATCGCCACGCCCGGGAAGATCGCCAGCCGCGGTGCGGTGAACAGGAACTCCTGGCTCTCCTGCAGCATCCGGCCCCACGACGGCGTCGGCGGCGGCGTCCCGTAGCCGAGGAACGACAGTGCCGCCTCGGCCAGCACCGCGATCGCGAACGACACCGACGCCTGCACGGTGATCAGGCTGGACACGTTCGGCAGCACGTGCCGGGTGGCGATCGGGAACGGCTGCCGCCCGGCCGCGCGGGCCGCCAGCACGTACTCGGTCCGCATCACCTGCAACGCCCCGCTCCGGATCACCCGGGCGAAACTCGGCACCGACGCGATGCCGATCGCGATCATCGCCGTCAGCGTGCTGGACCCGAACACCGCGCCGAACATGATCGCCAGCAGCAGCGCCGGGAACGCGAGCAGCAGGTCGTTGGTGCGCATGATGACCTCGCTCGACCACCGCTTCGACATCGCCGCCAGGATCCCCAGCGGCACACCGATCACCGCCGCCACGCCGACCGCGACGACGCCGACGAACAGCGTGGTCCGCGACCCGACCATGATCTGGCTGAACACGTCCCGGCCGAACCTGTCGGTCCCGAACCAGTGCTCCCAGGACGGCTCGGCCAGCCGGACCGCGGGGTCGACGAGGGTGGCGTCGTACGGCGTCCAGACGAACGACACCAGCGCCATCAGCACGATCAGGCCGACGATCGCGCCGCCGGCGATCAGGCTCGGGTTCAGCCGCCTCATCGCGACCCCACCCGCAGTCTCGGGTCCAGGGCGACGTACAGCAGATCGACCAGGAAGTTCACCACGAGTACGGCGATCACGAGCACCATCACGACGTCCTGCACCACGAGCAGGTCGCGGTTCGACACCCCGTCCAGCAGCAGGCTGCCGAGCCCGGGGATGACGAAGACCCGCTCCACCACGACCGCGCCGATCAGCAGCGTCGCGAGCTGAAGACCGAGCACGGTCACCACCGGGACCGCCGCGTTGCGGAGCCCGTGCCGCCACAACGCCGGGAACGGTCGCAACCCCTTGGCACGGGCGGTCCGCAGATAGTCCTCACGCAGTACGTCGAGCACCGCGCTCCGCACGTACCGAGTCAGCACGGCGCCTTGCACCAGGCCGAGCGACAACGCCGGCAGGACGAGTTGCTGCAGGAACATGCCCGGATCCTGCGCCGGTGGTGTCCAGCCGTTCGCGGGCAGCCAGCCGAGCTTCACGGCGAACACCATGATCAGCATGATTCCGGCCAGGAACGCCGGTACGGCGACGCCCACCTGCGACAGCGCGGACAGCGCCAGCCCGGAGACGTTGCGGTGCCGCGCGGCCATGATCGTGCCGGCGGGCACCGCGACGAGCAGCGCGATGAGCATCCCGGCCAGCACCAGCCACAGCGTCACCTGGAACCGGTCGATGATCTGCGGCCCGATCTCGGCCTTCGACACGTACGACGTCCCGAAGTCCCCGCGGAACAGCCCGCCGATCCAGTCGAAGTACTGGGTCGGCAGCGGCCGGTCCAGGCCGAACTGGCGGCGCAGCTCCGTGACCGCCTCGTCGGTCGCGTTCACACCGAGTGCAACCCGCGCCGGATCCCCGGGCAGCACGGCCATGAACGCGAACACCAGGACCGAGCTGATCGCGAGACTGACCACGAGCACCGCGGTCCGTTCGATCAGGCGCAGGATCATCGGCCGGTCCTCAGCGGGCGAGCTTGGTCAGGTCGAAGTTCTCGGTGATGGCGTTCTGCGGCAGGCCCTTCACGTTCTTGTCCGCGACCATCAGGTTCGGCAGCAGGAAGAGCCAGTCGGCCGCGGCCTGCTCGGAGATCCGCCGGGCCGCCTTCTTCATGTTGTCGACCTGCGCCGCCTCGTCCCCGGCGTCGGCCGCGGCCAGGTACTGCTGCAGCGTCGGGTCGTCGTACCGGGTGTAGTACTTGGCGTTGAAGACAGAGCCCAGGTCCCGCGGCTCGACATGCGCGATGATCGACATGTCGTAGTCGGCGTTCTTCAGCACCGTGGTCAGCCACGCCGCCGGGAACTCCTGCTGGTCGATCGCGACCTTCAGCCCGGCCTGCTCCAGCTGGCTCTTCACCACCTGGCCGCAGGAGATCGCGTACGGAAGCGTGGGCAGCCGCAGCCGCAGCGTCTTACCCGCCGCGCCGGATGCCTGCAGCAGGGACTTCGCCTTGGCCTGGTCGTACGGCGCGACGTTCGTCAGGTCCTCGTACCACGGGTCGGTCGGCGGGACCATACTGCCGATCAGCTTCCCGCGACCGGCCCAGCAGGTGTCGAGCAAGGCCTTGTGGTCGATCGCCATCCGGATCGCCTGCCGGGTCCGGACGTCCTTGAAGATCGGCTCGGAGTTGTTGAACGACAGCAGCACCTCGCCGTTCGTCGTCCCCTCGATCACCTGGTACTTGTCGTTGCTGGTGAACTGGCTGAGCGCCTCCGGCGCCTGCACGGTGCCGATCACGTTGATCGTCCCGGTCAGCAGCGCGTTGTTCAGCGCCGTCGCGTCCTTGAAGTACTTCAGCGTGATCTGGTTGAAGAACGGCTTCGTGCCCCAGTAGTCGTCGTTGCGCAGCAGCACGATCGAGTCGCCGCGGTTCCACTTGGAGAACTTGAACGCCCCGGTGCCGATCGGCGCGGTCGCCAGCGCGCTCACCCCGGTCTCGGAGAACATCGCGCCGATCCGGGTCGTCATCCGGAACAGCCAGCCGTTGCTCGGCTTCGACAGCGTCACCTGCAACTGCGTCGGCGACAGCGCCTTGGCCTCCTGTACGACGTCCATCGCCGCCGCCAGCGAGGTCGTCCAGGCGGTCTTCACCCGGTTGATGCTGAACACCGCGTCGGCCGCGGTGAACGGCTTGCCGTTGGTGAACTTGGCGTTGTCGACCAGGTCGAACGTGTAGGTCTTGCGGTCCGGCGAGAGCGTCCAGGACTTCGCGAGCTCCGGCACGATCTTGCCGGAGTCGTCCTGCTTGACCAGGCGCTCGTACACGTTGCCGAGCAGCGCCTGCGGGATCGCGGCGCCGTCGGTGGTGGTGAAGTCGAGGCTGGCCGGCTCCGCGACCAGGCCGATCGACAGCGACTGGTCGCCACCCGGCGAGCTGCCGGGCGTCGCGGTGGATCCGGCCGAACAGGCGGTCAGGACCAGGAGAGCTGCGGAGGCGACCAGCGCCACCGCCCGTTTCCGATACGACGACTTCACGCGAACTCCTCCAGGGCTGCCGGCTGTGTGCTCGCCGCATTCTGGCGATCTGTGCGGAGTCCGCTGAACGGGGCCACGCCACTCCGGCGAGTTCGCCGTACAGCTGTGACTGGTCCGACCAGTGGACTAGGTGTCAGTGGTCCACTAGGTTTGTCGCTACGCAGGGGTCTGTCAAGCGATTGGGGTGCTCCGGAATGACCAAGAGTCCGCGATTCGAGCCGGTGCAGCCTGTCCGCGCGTACCAGCGGATCGTCGAGCAGGTCGAGGAGGCGCTGATCCGCGGTGACCTCGCTCCCGGCCAGCGGCTGCCGAGCGAGCGTGAGCTGGTCGCGCAGTTCGAGGTCAGCCGGTCGACGGTGCGCGAGGCGCTGCGGGTGCTGGAGAGCAACGGCGTCGTCCGGTCCCGCCCGGGCGACCCGAACGGGCCGGAGATCCTGCCGTTCTCGCAGGCCGCGCTGCGCAAGCAACTGGTCCGGCTGGCCCGCGTCGACGAGCTGACCCTGAGCGAGCTGATCGGCTTCCGGATGATCATGGACGGCGCCGCGATCCAGGTCGCGTCCCGGCTCCGCACCCCCGAGCAGCTGACCGAGATGGAGGAGACGCTGGTGGCCATGCGGGCCGCGATCGACGTCGACTTCGCCGCCTTCGGCGAGGCCGACCTGGCCTTCCACGACGTGATCGCGCAGATCAGCCGCAACTCACTGATCCAGACCTGCAACGAGGTCGTCCGCGGTGTCGTGCTCAGCCTGATCTCGGATAAGATCGCGCACGCCGGCAACAGCCGCGCCCTGATGCTCGAGTCGCTCCAGCACCACGCCGAGGTGGTGGACGCGATCCGCGCCGGCAACGGTCACGCGGCGGCCCGGATCGCCCGGCAGAACATGTACGACTACTACGCGAGCTACGTCCCCGACGAGGACCGCGAAACCCTTCGCGCACTGATCGACGACTAGGCAGTAGCGTGTCATGCTGGCGTGATCGGTTCACTGCTGTGGGGGGCACCGGGTGACCAAGCCAGCGATTCTCACCGTCGACGACGACCCGATGGTCTCGGCGGCCATCTCCCGTGATCTGCGCCGGCGGTACGGCGACGACTACCTGGTCGTGAAGGCGACCTCGGGCGCGCAAGCCCTGGCAGCGTTGACGAAACTCGCGTTGCGTAACCAGCCGATCGCAATGATCGCGACCGACCAGCGGATGCCCGGCATGACCGGCATCGAACTGCTCGAACGCGCCCGCGAACAAGCACCCACCGCGAAGTACTTGTTGCTCACCGCATACGCCGACACCGACGTGGCCATCAAGGCGATCAACGACATCGGTCTGGACTACTACCTGCTCAAGCCCTGGGATCCGCCGGAGGACCAGCTGTTCCCGATCGTCGACGACCTGCTCGGCGACTGGCAGCAGGCCAACCCCGAGCACACCTCCGACGTACGGGTGGTCGGCAACCGGTGGTCCGACCGGGCCCACGAGATCAAGACGTTCCTGGCCCGCAACCACGTGCCGTACCGCTGGTACGACGTGGAGCGCGACGCCGAGGGGAAGCGGCTCCGCGACCTGGCCGATGCCTCCGACAACGACCTGCCACTGGTCCTGGTCCCCGACGGCGACACCCTCCGCGCGCCGTCCACGATCGACCTCGCCTCCGCCCTCGGCCTGCGAACCCGCGCCGAGCAGCCGCTGTACGACGTCTGCATCGTCGGCGGTGGACCCGCCGGACTGGCCGCTGCCGTCTACGCGGCCTCGGAAGGCCTGAGCACGGTCATCGTCGAGCGCGAGGCCCCCGGCGGACAGGCCGGACTGAGCGCCGCGATCGAGAACTACCTCGGTTTCCCGCGCGGGCTGACGGGCTCCGACCTCGCCGCCCGGGCCGTCGCACAGGCCTCCCGGTTCGGTGCCGAGATGGTGCTCGCACGCAGTGTCGTCGGACTCGAGTCCCGCGGTCCGGTGCACGCCGTACTGCTCGAGGAGTCCGGCGAGATCGAGGCCCGTTCGGTGATCGTCGCGACCGGCGTCTCGTACCGCAGCCTGGACGTCGACGGCCTCAGCGCCTTCACCGGCCGCGGCGTGTACTACGGCGCGACGGCCAGCGAGGCGACTCAGTGCCAGGGCGACGAGGTGTACATCGTCGGCGCCGCGAACTCAGCCGGTCAGGCAGCGCTGAACCTCGCCCGCTACGCCAAGCGAGTCGTGCTCCTGGTCCGCGGCGAAACGCTGACCACCTCGATGTCGCGCTACCTGGTCGACAAGATCTCCGCCGCCCCGAACATCGAGATCCGCTGCCGGACCGAGGTGATCGGCTGCGGCGGCGACGGTCACCTGGAGTCGCTGGTTCTCGTCGAGCGCTCCGCGGGACGGGTCGAGGAGGTGCAGTCGAGCTGGTTGTTCGTGTTCGCCGGGGCGTCGCCGCGCACCGACTGGCTGGGTGACTCGCTGGTCCGGGACGGCAAGGGATTCGTCGTCACCGGCCCGGAGCTGGTCGCGATGGACCGCTGGCAGCTGCCGCGCCCGCCGTACGCGCTGGAGACGAGCCGGCCGGGAGTCTTCGCGGCCGGCGACGTCCGGCTCGACTCGATGAAACGCGTCGCGTCCGCCGTCGGCGAGGGCGCGATGTCGGTCTACCTCGTCCACCGCTACCTTGCGACCGTCTGATGGACACCGGGGACTTGCGCGGGATCCCGCTCTTCGCCGGCGTGACCGACGAGCAGCTGGGCGAGCTCATCGCGGGCAGCACCGAGGTCCCGGTCGAGCCCGGCGTGACCTTGTTCCACGAGGGCGAGCCGGCCGACTTCTGGTGGGTGCTCGTGGAGGGTGCGATCGCGCTGCACCGCCAGATCGGGCGCGAGGACACCGTGATGGGCAAGATCG
The DNA here is from genome assembly GCF_044458365.1 of Kribbella sp. NPDC050470. Lineage (NCBI taxonomy): Bacteria > Bacillati > Actinomycetota > Actinomycetes > Propionibacteriales > Kribbellaceae > Kribbella > Kribbella sp. NPDC050470. Next base: position 32,056 of record NZ_JBITHV010000025.1, read on the forward strand.
ACGTACCGGGTCGGTGGGCCGGTGGGTTCCGGGCCTGGGATGAGCACGGCGTCTACCTCGCGAGCGGTCGCGGAATCGCCGAAGGACGGGTGCTCCGGGTGCCGGCCGCCGTACTGCGGGACCGGATCGACGACTGGTTCCCGCTCGCCGGGCACCTGATCAAGGGCGTGTACGGGACCGCGCGCGCGATCGAGTCGACCGCGCGGCAGCGGGACGCGCTGATCACGCTGGGAACGCTGGCGGCCGGGTTGGCGCACGAGATCAACAACCCCGCCGCGGCGGCTTCGCGATCCGTCAGTGCCCTCGACACCGCTGCCGCCTCGTTGTTGTCCGCCCTCCAAGGCCTCGCGGAAGGCGAGATCACGGCTACTCAGTTCAGCGAGCTCGACGAGCTGCGGCTCCAGCTGACCTCCTCGGGAGCAGCGGTGCCGGATCCTGTCGACCTGGCCGACGCCGAGAACACGATCTCGGAGTGGCTCGATCGGCAGGAAATCGAGAAGGACTGGCTGATCGCGCCGCCGCTGGCCGCGGCCGGCGCCTCGGTCGCGTGGTGTGAGCGTGCGGCCGAGGTGCTCGGCGAGGCCTTGCAGCCTGGGCTCGAGTGGGTGGCGAGCACGCTCGCCGTGTCGACGTTGCTCGGCGAGGTGAAGGAGTCGACCCGGCGGATCACCGAGCTCGTCGCGGCCGTCCGCTCGTACTCGCAGATGGACCGCAGTTCACTGCAGACGATCGACGTCACCGAAGGCATCGAGAGCACACTCGTCATGCTCGGCCACAAGCTCCGCGACGGGATCGAGGTGATCCGCGCGTACGGCGCCGACGTCCCCCGGATCGAGGCGTACGCCGGTGAGCTCAACCAGGTGTGGACGAACCTGATCGACAACGCGGTCGACGCGATGGAGGGCACCGGCACGCTGCGGATCAGCACGCGCACCGACGGCGACCGGATCGTCGTCGAGTTCACCGACACCGGACCCGGCATGCCGCCGCAGGTGATCGCGCGTGCCTTCGAGCCCTTCTACACGACCAAGGAGGTCGGCAAGGGCACTGGCCTGGGCCTGGACATCGCCCAGCGAATCATCGCCGAACACCACGGCGGCACGATCACCATCACGTCCCACCCAGGCGAGACGACCTTGTCGGTCCGGCTGCCGCATCAGCCGGCCCGATGATCTGCTCGCCCGCCGCAGCTGGCGGGTTGTTTGACTGATGGCGTGCTACAGCGCGCTAGTGGTGACATAACCAAGTACCGACGACCGGCGCGAGCGGTTGATGGCCCTGCTGAGGCGGGTCTGGAGTGCGGTGGGGCGGGCAAGGTCGGAGTAGGTGACGCGGACGACCTCGTAGCCGAGGTCGCGGAGGCGGTCCTCGCGGACCTTCTCGGCGATGAGGGCGGCCGGAGAACCATCGCCGTACTTCACGGCGCCATCGAACTCGACCACCACGCCCCAGTCGTCCAGGAGGAAGTCGACTCGGGCCACCAAGTGGCCACCGGGGTCACGGATCTCGGCCTGCGGGACAGGGGCCGAGAACCCGAGGTTCGCCAGCAGCACCCGAAGCCTCGACTCCCCGACCGACTCCGCCCGGCCATCGCCGAACTCCACGGCCCGCGTGGCCGTCCGGATGCCGGCCCGGCCGGCGAACAGGTCGAGAGCCTCGGTCAACTGCTCCGTCGTCACCACTCGCAGTCGCAGCGCCAGATCCACCACGGACACTCCGACCGGATAGGCCGCCGCCCGAACCGCCTCAACAACCGCCCGCGCGGGTGTCGTTGTCCGTACGTCCCCGGCTTCGACCCACTCGCGGACCGGTGGGCTTGCCGCGTGCTGGCACACTGTCTCACCGGACCGACCGCATCCCCTCAGCCTGGTCAACTGCACCCGCGCCAAGTCGAGTTCCGACACCGCGATGCCGTGCAACAGCAGTGCCGACTGATGGCTCACGACGGCGCGTCCGCGCAGCCGACGGTAGACAGCCCTGGCCGTACGAACGTGCCGCCAGACCTCCCGGTCCCATGGCGCCAGCGACTTGACCTCGGGGCTCGGCTCGGCGTAGGCACCCCGGGTCAGGCGAACCCACTGCCCGGCAGCCACCCGGCTCCGAATCTCGGCATCGGAGTACCCCGCCGCTAGTACGTCGTCCCGGTCGAACCATCCGCCGCGCGCAGCGGCAATCACTGCAAGCTTCCCGTTCACACCCGACAACATGCCGCACCCACGGACACCTGGCGCACGCGAGTTCAATTCTGTGGATGACGCAGCGACAGGTTGTTCGACCGCTGGCGGGTTACAGCGCGTCAGTGGTCAAAGACCCCGCCAGCAGGCTCAGGTGTCGTGCTCGAGGATTCGGACGCGGGGGACCTTGAGGGCCTTGCGGGCCTTGGTGGTCCAGTCGGAGCAGAGGAACCTGGCTGCGGTCTCCGGCCAGGCCACCACGACGACCTCATGGCTGTTGGTGCTCTTGACCAGGGTCTGGAGCGCCAGCAGGACCTCGCCGTGCGTGATCGCCACGTTGACCGGGTAGCCGCTGGCCTGCCGCAGGTAGCGCGAACTGTGTTCGATCACCGAGGCCAGGTCGACATCGGGGTCGGCCAGCGTGGCTGTCGGCGTTCGGCTCGGCGCGGGCGGCGGGCTGACCCGGGCCGACGGCGCGGTGGCGGAACCGACCACGGCCGCGGAGCCGGTCATCCCGGCCACGTCAGCGAACGTCGACCCCAGCAACGCCATCGGACCACCGAGCGCGCTCTCCGGATGACTGGAGACGAGCAGGTGGTAGTCGACTGGCTCTTCGTACCTTGCGTGCAGGGCGGCAACGCGGCGCGCGTCGCCCTCGCTCATCTCCCGCTCGATGAGCACCACCACGTCATACGTCATTCGTGGCTCCCTTCGCGGTCAATTCCGTTGTACCCCCGCAGCGCGGCCAGCCAAAGCATCCGGCCCCGCAGCGTCACAGAATTGTCAAAGTCCTCTCAGCCGATCCTCAGCTCGGCAGGGCGGCGGGAGCGTGGGCCCGGGTGTCGGGAGCCAGCGCGCTCAGCAGCTGCGGCGCGTCGATGAGCGTGTGGGTCGCCGGGTCCAGCAGCTGCGGATGCAGGGCGAAGACCTGCGCACCGACGCGCGGCGTGATGTCGGCAGTGAGTACGGCGGCGAAGTCGGCGCGATCCGCCGCGTCCTGGTCCCAGACGCGGTCGGGCTGCAGGCGGGCGGTCAGCCGGCGGGCGAAAACCGAGAGATCCTCAGCCGGATCCCGCAGGTAGCCGACCACCGAGCCGTCCGCACAGCGGACAACGACCTCGTCGGTCCGCGCGGCCGCGTGCCAGCAGCCGATCTCCCACAGGCTGACCCGGTCGCCGGAGCCGTGCACGTCCTCCATCGTTGCCGCCATCAGCGCCAGGTGACCGCCGTACCGCGCGATGTTGTGGCCGTAGCCGGCCGCGCTGAGGTTGACGTCGTACCAGCGCAGGTCCTTGGTCTGCAGGTCGACGCCGAACGGGAGCAGGATCTTGGCCGGACCGGCCAGGTCGAATCGGTCGTCGACCGCGGCCGGGTCGAACAGCCCGGTCGGCTGCCGCATCACGCCGACGAACCCGCGCTCGAGCTCGTCGAACGGGACGTTGTTGTAGCTGAACACCACCGGCAGCACGTACCGCCCGCCGACCCGTCGCACCGCCCGCAGGTCCAGGTCGACGAACTCCGTCGACCCGTGCGGCCCCGGCGCCGAGGTCAGGTCACCCGAGTGCACCAGCGCGTCCTGGTCGAACCGCAGCCGGGTGTAGTCGCACAGCCCGACGAAGCCCCACTCCTGGTCGAACACCGCGACCGACAGGTTGAGATCCACCCGCCGCCCGGTCGGCTCGACCCAGTGCAGGAACAACCGCAGCAGCTCGTCCTGCGGGATCGGGACCGCGCTCCCCCGCGTCATCCGCAGCAGCGTCGACGACGCGCTCCGCTCCGAACCGGGCGCGGCGAGCCGGGCCAACTCCTCGTCCAGGAACACCCGCCGCAACCGTGGCAGATCCGTTGCCCGTCGCAACATTTCGCCGACCAGCACGTCGGACAGCGCGGAGGCCAGCTCGGCCGGCAGCGGCTCGCGCTCGTCCACCTTCGTCCAGATCCGCGCGCTCCCACCTCGCGGGAAGAACAGCCGCAGGTCGCCCGGCGGCGTACGGACCTGGCCGAGCGCCGCCGTCAGCACCACCGGCGACACGTCCGAGACCGCGGTCGTCAGCGCGTCGACCAGCGCACCGTGCTGATCGGCCGGCAGCACGCGCGCCAGGTGGACCAGGCGCCGTACCAGGTCTCCGGGCCGCTGCCGCAGCAGGTCGAGCGCATGCGCTGGGCGGGACTCCAACGCGACCTCGACCCTGGACGCGAAGGTGCTGGTCGTCAGCCGCCCGTCTTCCAAACGCACAAAGGGATGCCGCGCGGCCTCCGCCGCGACGGCACGCCCGGCCGCGGTGCTCAGGTCCACATCGGTACGGCGGAGCACCGCGAACGCGAGCGCCGCAAGCGGATGACGGGTCGCGAACTCGAACGGGTGCAGGTTCTCCGCGATCCGCTTCCAGGCCCGCTCATGCCGGCGCAGGTCCTCGATCAGCGTCTCCGCCGGCAGCCGGTCGAGCCGGGCCAGCACGAGCCGTCGCGTTGCCCGCGGCAACGACTTCCGGCGGAGCGGTGGCGTCCGCAGGCCCGGATCGGCGTCCATCAGCGCGTACAGCAGGCGCAGCACGTCGGTGGCTGTCCCGGTGCGGTCGATCAGCTCGGGGTGGTCGGCGAGGAAACGGGCCAGTACGAGCGCACGCGTCTCCCGGACCGGGATCTCGTCGGGCAGCCAGGACGGGTCGGCGTCGGCGAGCAACACCAGCAGGTCGGCGCGATCGGCTGCGGACAGCGGCGAACGCCGTTCCAGCAGAGCAGTGACTGTCGACTGCAGCGCATCTGCCGGAGCGAGGGTCAGCAACCGCAGGCGGTCCGACCGCACGTGCGCGGCCTGCACATCGTCGAACGACGGCTTCAGGAACGGGTCGTTAGGGTTGATCCGGCGCAGGCACAGCGGGCACGCACTGAAGTCGGCCCCGTCCCAGCACGTCCGGCAGACCAGGTGGGCGCAGGGTGAGACCGCGTGGACCGACTTGGCGTCGCCGCAGAGCACGCAGGGCTGCTCGGGCTCCTGCAGCAACCGCGCGAAGATCCTGTTGATGTAGAAGGCCTCGGTGTTGCCCGGCACGCTCTCCGGGAAGCCTCGGAACAGCGGCACGTGCTGCTGGTCGTGGCCGGACTCTGCGTCGAGCAGGTCGAGCAGCGCGCGACCGAACCCGGCGAGCGCGGGCGCAGACAGGCCGGAACAGTGCCGGTACAGCCCGACCGACAGCAGGAAGCCGCGCTGGACCAGGTCAGCCTGCAGCGCGGACAGCCCCGACTGGATGGTCAGCGGACGACGCAGCCACTGCCACGCAGAACGCCGCACTGGAGGAGTCAGGCCGGCCGGGTCGACCATGCGGCGGCGGCGCAGCAGTACGGCGGCGTGCGGGTGTTCGTCCGGCATGACGGCTCCTCCCGGCAGGGCTCGTGGATGAACGCGCCAGGGGCGGAGAGCGGACGCGCTACTTGGCCTGGTGAAGGAGAAGGAAGCACGTCCAGGAGCCGCCCCTGGCAAGAAGAACGCTACCGGGCGCCACCGACAGTTTTCGGTCGCCGCAGGGGCCGGACATGAAGAGCTCCGGTACCAGGGTCGGGGCCGCCCCGCCCAGACCCCGGTACCGGAGATCTCCAGAGTAGAACGTTCATCCAAACGGGGCGCCACCGGGTTCACGATCTGGCACTGATCCGCCGCGAACAAACCTTTGAACCAGCCGGAATCCCGCGGAGGGAAACCCTTTCAGTTACAGGCGGGAGGTGTCAGGACACGGATTGTGGTTAAGGTCTTGGTATGGAGGGTGGGGTGATCGAGCGTGCCCGCTGGCGCGATGTCTTCGGCCATGCGGAGTTCCGTGCGCTGTTCCTGGCCGGTGTGTTGTCCGTCGCGGGCGACCAGCTGGCCCGGGTCGCGCTGTCCGTGCTGGTCTTCGACCGCACCAACTCCGCCGGCCTCACCGCACTGACCTATGCGCTGACCTACGTGCCCGACCTGCTGTTCGGGCCGTTGCTGGCCGGGTTCGCCGACCGCTACCCCCGCCGCGCTGTGATGATCGTCACCGACCTGGCGCGGGCAGTTCTCGTTGCAGCCATGGCGATTCAGGCGCTGCCGCTGCTCGTAGTCATCGTGCTCCTGCTCGGACTGCAGGCGTTCGGGTCGCCCTTCAACGCCGCACGGGCCGCGACGCTCCCCGCCGTACTGCCTGGCGACCACTACGTGCTGGGCAAGGCTGCGAACGACATGGTCGTCCAGTTCAGCCAGGTGCTGGGCTTCGGGACCGGCGGCGTGATCGTGGTCGCAGTGGGCACGTCCGGCGGCCTCCTGCTGGACTCCGCGACCTTCCTGCTGTCCGCAGCTCTCATCGCCTTTGGCGTAAAGAGCCGCCCGGTGCCAGCTCGTGGCACAAATGCGCCACAGAGCAGCTACTTCAAGGACCTCACCGCCGGCTTCACCCTGGTCGTCCGTACGCCGAAGCTGCGTGCGCTGATCGTGCTGGCGACGATCGCCGGGTTCTACGTGACCGTAGAGGGCTTGGCCGTCCCCTACGCGCATGAGATCGGTGGAGGGCCGGAGGCTGCGGGTCTGCTGCTGGCAGCAAGCCCAGCCGGGGCTGTGGCCGGCATGTGGCTGATCACGTTGTGGCCGCCGGAGAAACGGATGGGATTCCTCGGCCCGCTGGCCGTGCTGGCCTGTGCGCCGCTGATCGCGTCGTTCTTCGCGCCAGGGCTGCTGCCGACGGTGGCACTGTGGGCCCTGTCCGGCATGGCGTCGGCTTACCACCTACCGACCAGCGCAGCCTTCGTGCAGGCAGTGCCGGACGGCCAGCGCGGGCAGGCCTTCGGAGTCGCCAGCATGGCGCTGAAGGGCAGTCAGGGCCTCGGCATCCTGCTGGCCGGACTGATCGCGGACCAGTACTCGCCGTCGTTCGCGCTGGGTGTCATGGGCGCCGTCGGCGCGCTGGCGGCCCTGGCGGCGGGCATCGCCTGGACACGGGCCCGCCGGCCCGGGACCGGCGCCGCCACATTGGCGCCGGACGAGCTGTCCGGAGATTCAGGGAATATCCCCGGACGGGCTTCGTAAAATGTCGGTAAAGAAATTTCGGCAATGAGCGTCAGATCACCACTCGTTACCGGTGGTGAACCACTCGTTACCGGATCGACCCGACTGCCGCAGCCACTCGTTGCCACTCTGCGTGAACCACTCGTTCCCGCCGTGGAACCACTCGTTCCCACCGTGGAACCACTCGTTGCCGGGGCCGGTGAACCACTCGTTGCCGCCGTTGAACCACTCGTTGCCGGTGCTGATCTTCGACATGGTGCTGGATCCTTCCGTCGCCATCGTCAGATGGATTTCCGCGGGCCTGGGGATGACCTCGCGTGAACAGGCAGTTACTATTACGGAATAACCGTTCAGGTCGATCCGTGTGAGGCCACCATGATTCTGATCGGTCGGAGCAATTGGGTGCCACCCCGCCGATGGAAGCTCTGGTCGTTGCCCCGTCCTGCGCTGAGCTATGTGCTCGGCGTGGACGCGATTGCAGTCACGATCACCGCCTTGGCTCTGGCCTCGACGATCTCCGGCGCCCGAACCGGCGTCAGGCCGACCGAGTGGGTCGCCTTCGCCGTGCTGGCGGCCGCCTCGGTGCTACACCTGGAGTCTGCCCGCGGAATCGAGCGCCGACGCGAGATGGCGGCGAACACTTCGCCGTACACCAATCTGAAGAGCCTGTGGGTCTTCGCGGGCCTGCTGCTGCTCCCGCTCAGCCTGGTGGTCGCGCTGATCGTCGTGTCCTACGGCTACTCCTGGATCCGGGTCTACGGGCGGACCATCGCGCACCGCAAGGTGTTCTCGGCGAGCACGTTCATCCTGGCCAGCGCTGCCGCCGCCGGTGTGCTGCGCGGAGGCGGTCTGCTGACCGAGCCGCGGGTGCCGACCGGGCCGTGGACGCTGTTGGTCGTGATCGGTGCGGCCGCGACCTGGTGGCTGGTGAACTTCGCGCTGGTGATCGGCGCGATCCTGCTGTCCTCCCCCGACGCCACCGCCCGTGGCGCGCTGGGCGACCTCGCCGACCAGCTCGTCGTGGTGGCCGGTCTTGGACTCGGTGTGGCGGTTGCCGCGCTGCAGGCGTCGTACCCGTGGGTGGTGCCGATCCTGATGGTGACGGTGCTCGCGCTGCACCGCGACTTGCTGCTGCCGCAGTTCCAGCGGGCCGCCGGCACGGACGTGAAGACCGGTCTGGCGACTCCGGCGTACTGGGCCAGCGCCGTACCGGCTGAGCTGGCGCGTGCGGAGACGCTGCGCAGCTCGGTGGGCCTGCTGATGCTCGACTTGGACAAGTTCAAGGAGATCAACGACACCTACGGCCACCCGGCTGGGGACCAGGCACTGCGTGCGGTCGGTGAGAGCGTGCGTGCCGAAGTCCGGCAGGGCGACCTGGTCGCACGGGTCGGCGGAGACGAGCTGGCGGTGCTGCTGCCGGGTGCCTCGGAGACTGAGGTGCTCGAAGTCGCCGAGCGAATCCGCGACCGGCTCAGCACGCTGAGCGTGTCAGTGGACACGGTCACGGCTTCTACTGCGGTGATCACCGGCGTACCGGCGTCGTTCGGCGCCGCGGTCTACCCGGATGTCGCGGACACCATGGACCAGCTGGTGCTGGCGGCGGACAACGCACTGCTCAGTGCGAAGCGGGACGGGCGCAACCGCATCGTCGCAGCCCGCCCGACCCCGCCTGCTGTCACCGACCACTCCGACCAGCCGGTCGGCGACTAGCTCCTGACCCTGATCAGGGCCTTGCCGAGTAGCGTGCGCCGCTCCAAGGCCCTGTGGGCGTCAGCCACGTGGTCCAGGTCGTAGACCTTGTCCACCACAGGCTTGAGGTCGCCGGCTACGGCTCTGGCGATCACGTCGGCGCTTGTGATCGTCGTCGTGGTCGTGTCGGCTCTGAGGTCGTTGATGCCCTTCACAGTGACGTTGCGCCGTACTGCCTCGTCGGGGTCGTAGGCGGCGAAGCCTCCGCTCGGGGCGCCGTGGGCAGAGAACCAGCCGCCGTCCTTGACCACGGTGAACGCGGTCGCGCCGAGCTGACCGCCGGCGCCCTCGAAGACGATGTCCGCGCCCTGGTTGTTCGTTGCCTCGAGCACCAGCTTCTCCCAGCCGGGCTTGGAGTAGTCGATCACTACGTCGGCGCCCTGGGCCTTGCTGAGGTCGAGTTTGGCCTGGCCGCGCGCGGCGGCGATGACGTGTGCGCCGGCCCGGTGTGCGAGCTGGATCAGGAGCAGGCCCATGCCGCCGGCGGAGGCGGTGACGAGCACCTCCTTGCCCTGCATCGGCGGCGCGAGGTCCTCCAGCATGAGTGCGGTCTGACCGTCGCCGACGACTGCGATCGCGGTCTCCAGGTTGAGCTCTGGTGGCACCTCGATCAAGCCGGTGGCCACTGCAAGCTCGGCGTGGGCGCCGAAGCCGGAGGCACGGCCCAGGACGGTCTTGCCGATCCAGCTCTCCGGTACGTCCGGTCCGACGTCACGAACGGTGCCGGCGAGTGAACTGCCTGGCACGTAAGGCGTTTTCACGTCGAAGTACTGGCTGTGGTGGCCTTGGCGGATGGCGGTCTCGACGAAGATGACGTCGGCGACCGCGACCTCGACGAGTGCCTCACCGGGGCCGGGGACGGGGTCCGGCCAGTCCTGGGTCTCGATGACGTCCGCGCTGCCGAACTCGGTGACTATCGCTGCTCGCATGGTTTCTCCCTTTGCTGTGGATCTCCGAGGCTGCAACCTGAACTTGTGTTGAGGTCAAGTCCGGGGTTGTCCACAGGGGCTGGGTGACGGGCGGGAATCTGTCGGTGGTCCGGCGTACTGTGCAGGGCATGTTCGACGCCGTTTTCGTCCCCGCCGACCCGCCGCGCGCGGGCCGGCTGGCGTTGTACGGCGATCTAGCGGCGGTGGGTGAGGTCGCGGACGGGACGGTCTCGCTGGTGCTGCCGAAGGGGTCGCAGGTGCGGCGGACGACGGTGCCGGCGCGCTTGCTGACCATCGAGCAAGTGCTTGACCGGGTGCGGGACGGCTCGGACCGCGGCTCACCGAGCTGGTCCGACCGCGGCTCGGTAACCTGGTCCGACGGCGGCTCGGCGAGCTGGGAGGTCTGGCGGACTGCGGCGTTGGCGGGGCTGGGGTTGATCGCGCGGGGACGGCTGGTGCCGGACCGCAGCCCGAGTGGGTACGGCGCTTGGCGAGTGGCGCCCCTGGATCCGCTGGACCGCGGCTGGTTGAAAAATCTGGGCGCATCGATGCCGCCGTACGCGCATGCGCTGCCGATCGACGGGACGCGACCGGTGCGGCTGGTCGATCCGGAGCAGTTGGTGCGGGCGTTCTGGGATGCTCTCGCGGACACCTTGGTGCGAACGTCGGCGGCTGCGGGCGCCGTACGGGCTGGTGCGGCTGCCTTCGCGTCGGTTGATCCGGTCGAGGTGACCGGGCCGACTGGTTGGCTCGAGGAGACGGCGCAGAGCGAGGAGGCCGGCTCGCGGTTGGTGTTGCGGATCGAGCCGCCGGAGGACGACACCGACTTCCGGGCAGTGTTGCAGCTCCGGAGCGGTATGGATCCGAGCCTGCTGGTGGACGTCGAGGACGTGTGGAATGCACCTGCCGCCGTACTGTCTGCGCTGGGTGAGCGGGCGGAGACCGATCTGCTGCTCGCCTTGCGGCGTGGGGCTCGGGTCTGGCCGCCGCTGGGGGCGGCGTTGCGTGATGCGGCGCCGTCGAAGGTCGAGGTCGACGACGAGGCGCTCGAGGAGCTGGCCGAGGGCAGCACTGCGTTGGAGGGCGCTGGGATCGAAGTGCTGTGGCCGACCGAGTTGTTCGCGGGCGAGCTGGCTGTGCGTGGCACGGTCGCGACGCCGACCCCGGGCGCGGTGACCGGGCCAGACTTCAACCTCAACGAACTCGTGGCGTTCCGTTGGCGGCCGACGCTGGACGGGCAGGAGCTGACCGAGCAGGAGGTCGCAGCCCTCGCGGAGGCGAAGCGTCCGATGATCCGGATGCGCGGGCGCTGGGTGCGGGTCGATCACGACCTGGTGCGGAAGCTGCGGCGGGGCGGCACGCGGAAGCTGACCGGCGCGGAGGCGCTCGGTGCCGCGCTGACCGGGACGATCGAGGTCGATGGCGAGCTGGTCGCGTTCGATCCGAACGGGTCGCTGGCGTCGATGCTCGCCCGGCTGCGGGCTTCCGAGGAGCCTGCGCCGCTCGCGCAGCCGACCGGGCTGAACGCGACCTTGCGCGACTACCAGCGGCGCGGTGTCGCGTGGATGGCTCAGCTCGCGGACTTGGGGCTCGGTGGTTGTCTCGCCGACGACATGGGTCTTGGCAAGACGATCCAGGTGATCGCGCTGCACCTGGCGTTGCCCGGCCGCGGACCCACGTTGGTGGTCTGCCCGTCGACCCTGCTCGGGACGTGGGAGCGGGAGTTCGCGCGGTTCGCGCCCGACGTCCCGACCCGGCGGTACCACGGCGCCGGCCGCACGCTGAGCGACCTCGCGCCGGACGAGGTGGTCCTGACCACGTACGGCGTCGTGCGGCAGGACCACCGCGTGATCGGCGAGGTGTTCTGGGGGCTCGCGGTCGCGGACGAGGCGCAGCATGCGAAGAACCCGTTGTCCCGGACGGCGCGCGCGCTGCGGACGTTGCCGTCGGCAACCAGGATCGCGCTGACCGGGACGCCGGTGGAGAACCGGTTGTCCGAGCTGTGGTCGATCCTGGACTGGGCGGCGCCGGGGTTGCTCGGCACCCTCGACCGGTTCCGGCACGATGTCGCCGTACCGGTCGAGCGGTACCACGACGAGGAGGCGACGGCTCGGCTCGCGCGGGTGACGCGACCGTTCCTGCTGCGGCGGCGGAAGAGCGATCCCGGGATCGCGCCGGAGCTTCCGCAGAAGACCGAGCACGACGTCGTCGTACCGCTCACGGTGGAGCAGGCCACGCTGTACCAGGCCGTTGCGAAGGAGACGCTGGCCAAGATCGAGTCGGCGGAGGGGATCGCGCGGCGCGGGCTGGTGCTGAGTCTGCTGACGCAGTTGAAGCAGGTGTGCAACCACCCGGCGCAGTTCCTGCACGAGCCGGGTCCGCTGGAGCGCCGCTCCGGAAAGCTGGCCGCGCTCGACGAGCTGCTCGACGTCATCCTGGCCGAGGGCGAGTCGGTCCTGATCTTCAGCCAGTACGTCGAGATGTGCCGGCTGATCGAGGCGCACTTGGCGGCGCGGCAGATCAAGTCGTTGTTCCTGCACGGCGGCATCGGGGTGCGGAAGCGCGAGCAGCTGGTGGCGGAGTTCCAGTCCGGCGAGGCGCAGGTCTTCCTGCTGTCGCTGAAGGCGGGTGGGGTCGGCCTGACGCTCACCCAGGCCACGCACGTGGTCCACTACGACCGGTGGTGGAACCCGGCGGTTGAGGACCAGGCAACGGACCGCGCCTATCGCATCGGCCAGGACCGGCCGGTCCAGGTCCACCGCCTGGTCACCGAGAACACCCTCGAAGACCGCATCTCCACCGTCATCGCCGCCAAACGCAACCTGGCCGACGCGGTCGTCGGCTCCGGCGAGGCCTGGCTGAGCGAGCTGTCGGACGCCGAGCTCACCGAACTCGTAGAACTCTCGACCACCCCAGCAAAGTCCGGCTCCGCCAGCGCCTACAACCCGTCCGCAATAGGCAAATCACCTCCCCCAACGGGTTCTGTGGTGGTTGGTGATGATGATGAATGAGCGGGTGCCGTGGCAGGGGTGGCGGCGGAAGGGTGAGGATGCGGGGTTGCCGGCGGCCAAGGGGCCGGGGAGCCGACGACCGTTCGGGGCGACGTGGTGGGGGCGGGCGTGGTTAGAGGCCTTGGAGCAACGGGCCCGGCTCGATCCGAACCGGCTGTCCCGTGGCCGCTCGTACGCGCGTCGCGGCAGTGTGCTCGAGCTGACGGTCTCACCCGGTGAGGTCGAGGCCGTGGTGCAGGGCAGCCGCGTCACGCCGTACCAGGTGACGGTCCGGATCCGCGCCTTCACGGCCGCCGAGTGGGACGCCGTACTCGACGTGGTCTCGTCCCAGATCGGCCGAGTAGCAGCCCTCCTCGACGGCGAATTGCCGCCCGAGGTCGTCGACGACGTCCACGCCGCCGGCCTCGACCTCCTCCCCGGCGCCGGCGAGGTCCACACGAACTGCAGCTGCCCCGACTTCGCCGTCCCCTGCAAACACTCAGCCGCCGTCTGCTACCTCATCGCCGACGCCCTGGACGACGACCCCTTCGCCCTGCTCCTCCTCCGAGGCCGCCCGCGGGACGACCTCCTCACCACCCTCCGCACCCGCCGCTCCACAACAACCTCAACGACCCCCGTCCGCCAACCCCCACCCCCAGGCCTCCCCGCCAAGCAAGCCTTCGCCCCCAAACACCCCACCGCCACCCCACCTGCCGTTCCGCGGCCGATGGGGGCTGCGGGGGTGCCGGCGGCGGTGCAGGCTTTGGATCCGCCTCGGGCGGCTGGTGTGGATGTGCGGGATCTGGTGGTGCTGGCAACTGATGCGGCGCGGCGGGCCTGGGAGTTTGCGTCGGGTGACGGGGACGGCGGGCTTCGGCTGAGCTCCGATCAGGATCTCGCCCGCCGGGCCGCCGGTCTGCTCGGCACCCCAGAGCTGGCCGACCTCGCGCATCGAGCCGGTGTGTCCGCGCGCCAACTGACCAGCTGGGCGGTCGCCTGGCGCGAAGGCGGACCTGGCGGGCTCGCTGCCACCATCGACATGCCCGTCGACCTCGACCCGCAGGCCCTCGCCGAAGGAGTCGACGCGCTGGGCGGCACCGTCGAGGGCAATCGCGTCACCGCCGGGCGCATCCAGCTCCGTCTGGGCCCCGACGGCCTCTGGTACCGCTTCGACCAACAGTTCAGCGACTGGACCCTGGCTCGCCCGCCCTCCCCCGACCCACAGGAGCTCCTCCGCTGACTACTGCGCCCGCGCCGCGACGAAGGCCTCCGTCAAGCGCGCGATGACGTCGTACGGGATCGGCTCCTTCAGCGGGAACTTGAGCGTCCCCTTCCCCGAGCGGTACGGCGCGATCCGCGCGGCGAGCTCGTCGTCGACCGGCGGGATCGGGTACACAGACACGTGCCCCTTCCAGCCGCCGAAGTACATCAGCGCCTTCCCGTCCACCGTGACCGTCGGCATCTGGTAGCTGATCTTCTCCCCCGCGTCCGGGACGACCGAGCGGATGGTACGCCGTACCTCCTCCAGCACCTCCTGGACGTCGCGGGGGAACGACGCGATGTACTCGTCCACGTTCGCGAACTTGTTCTCCGCCATACCCGCCATCGTGCGGAGAGCGGTTCCGGCGTGCAAGCCCCTCAGGAGCGGCGGCGCAGCGAGGTGTGGGTCTCGAGAGCGGCGACGAGGTGCTCGGCGATCTTCGCGTGTCCGGCCACGGACGGGTGGACACCGTCGGTCGTGTCGGCGTCGGTGATCCAGCCGGTCGAGTCGACCAGTACCGCGTTGGCGTCGTCGAGCGACTTGATCGCGGCCTGGATCACGTCAGCGTGCTTGCCGTTGAACGGGGTCACCGACACGATCGTCGTCTCCGGGTACGCCGTCCGCACCCGCCGTACGAAGCCGGCGTACTCCTCCGCCTCCAACGTCTCGTCGTTCACACCGAGGTTGACCACGACCACGTCAGACGGCTCCACCCGTTCGGCCGGCGAGCCCGCGAAGTTCCAGCCGAACGACTCCACTCCGGGCGGCACGTCGCCGTTGCCCGGCCGGAGGATCCCCTGCCGCCCGAAACCGACCTGGTACGACGTGGCGCCGAACGCCCGCGCGGTCAGATAGGCGTACGACGCCGTACCGTCGGCGCCCTCCGACTCCGGATGAGTGCTCAGCGCGAGCACGCCCTGCGTGATCGAGTCGCCGTAGAACTCCAGCCGCGGACCGCCCGGACGACCGCTCAGCCGCAGCCGCGCGTTCACGTCGAGCACCAGCCCGGCGAACACGACCGCGCAGTCGAACGGGGGGTTCCACCGGTTGACGTGCTCGTTGACGTCCTTGACCACGATCTCGACCTGGTGCCGGCCGTCGGGCGCGGACAGCTCGATCACCGGGCCGTCCACGACGTGCAGCTCCGGATCACCGTCGTCGACCGTGATCCACAGGTGCGGCGCGACGGTAAGGCCGGCGGTGTCGAAGAGCAGCTGCAGCCGCTCGCCGGCGAAGGAGAACGAGATCCGCGAGCCGGAGTTGACGGTGATCGCCAGCCCCGGCTGGTGTCCCCACTGGCCTTCCAGGACGATGCGGGGGTCTCCCGGGGCGACGACCTCTCCAGGCTCGAACGTCACGTGTCACTCCTCAGTCTCCGGATGGCGGGTGGCGGTGCAATTGTGCCTGGCCGGTCACCACCCGTCCTTCCGAGCCCGCGCTTCGAACAGCAGGATGCCGGCGGACAGCGCGACGTTCAGCGAGTCCGCCTGACCGAGCATCGGGATCGACACCGCCTCGCAGCCCTGCTCGTGCCAGGCCCTCGACAGGCCGTTGCCTTCCGAGCCGACGACGAACGCGGTCGGGCCGTCGTACGCGCCGCCGCGGTAGCTGCCGGCCGCCGCCGGGTCGGCCAGATGGATGCGGAAGCCGTGGCCGTACAGCCAGTCGGCCGCTTGGGCGATGTCGTCGAACTCGAGGACCGGGGTCGACAGGATGGTCCCGCGGCTGGCCGAGTACACCGCGGGGTGGCTCGGCCGCGCCCGGCGGCGGGTGAGGACGAGGCAGTCGGCGTTGGCTGCGTCGACGGTACGGATCAGGGTGCCGAGGTTGCCGGCGTACTCGACGCCGTCGGCGACCAGGACGAGCGAGGAGCCGGTGAACTCGAACGTCTCCGGTCGCCAGGTGGGCAGCCGGACGATCGAGATCAGGCCGTCGGACCGGGTCTTGCGGGACAGCCGGGTGAGCAGCTTCTCCGAGATGCGGTACACCTCGGTCGCGCGTTCGGCGATCCGCTCGGCGGCGGCCGTCGTACCGGTCTCGGGGCACCAGAAGAAGGTGTCGATCGGGGTCTTGGTGGTCAGCAGGCGGTCGTGTTCCCAGGTGCCTTCGATCATGATCCGGCCGGGTACGCCGTCCTTGCGCACGGCGAGCAGGTCGCGGACTCGGGGGTGATGCGCGCCGATGGGGCGCGCCGCGGGGACAATGCGGTGCACAGTCATGTGCCAGCTCCGTGAGGAGAGAATCAGCAAGCGCGCCGGGGACCCTGTCGCGGGTCCGCGCCGGCGTGGCGAACGCCCGAAGGCGCCGTGGTCTGAGCGCGGTCTGCCTGGACCGCTCAGCCAAGGATTCTCTTCACGCTCGGATGGTAGGCATCCCCCGCACACCCAGTCACCCGCTTTTCCACACCCCAACTTGTCCACAACCCCCGCCCAACCCGGTTTTGGTCTGTCGGTGCACACCCCACTCCCTCTGTCTTTCCGTTTGTCCACAGGTGCCGCCCAACCCAGTTTTGGTCTGTCCCCGGCGGTGGTTAGAGTCCTTCTCCTGTTGCCGATTCCGCTCGCGCGGGGCCACACACACGGGAGGAGTACTGATGGACGCGACCTTGCTGGACGCCGAGGCCGAGGCGGCTGTACTGCGCGTCTACCGTCAGGTCTTCGCCGTACTCGCCCGCGAAGCCGGCGCGATGATCGTCGACCCCGACCTCCTCGACGTCGACCAGGCCATCCTCGACGCCTTCGCCGAGGCCGGCAGCGACGGCCTCACCGTCGAGCAGGCCGCCCTCGCTTGCCGCTCCTACCCGCACGACGTGATCGTCCGCCGCTTCGACGTCTTGAGGCAGTACGGCGCCATCACCAAACTCGTCGACCGTCCGAACGAGCTCCGGCACCGCGCCGCGTTCGCGCCGTACGTGATGCTGATGTTCCTGCGCCGGATGTCCGTGCAGGGCGGCCAGGCGGAGCTGCACCAGCTGCTCACCCTGGAGGCGCACAGCGTCAGCGACCCCAGCGCGACCGAGGACGACGGGCAGGCGTCCATCGAGCGCCTCACGAAGGTGTTCCGCCTGCTGGGCAACGAGCTCGCGATCCTCGTGTCGACCAGCACCACTGCCCAGCTGCGGGAGAACGCACAGCTCGCCTGGGGCAACGAACGCCTGATCGAGCAGGCCGAGAAGGTCCACCGGATCGTCCTGGAGCGCTGGCCCGCCCTGCACCGCGCCTGTACGTCGCTCCGGATGGCGCTGGCCGCGTACGCCGACGCAGTACAATTCGCCGCCGGCCGCCTGGTCGAGCGAGCCGGTACGACGCGTGCACTCGGACTACTGCCGATCGAGACGTGGCTCACGTTCACGCGCACCAGCGAGCCCGACGTACTGGCGAGTGTCCTCGACGGACTGCTGTTCGACGCGGCTGCGCCGGACTTCTCGCCGCAGACAATGGTGGAGGCCGTCGAGACGGGCCGCCGTACCGGGTCCGCCCGGATGGCGCCGCCGCGGCCGACCGAGGACACGGTCGCCCCGGAGTCAGCGGCGGCCACGGATCGCGAAGAGCTGCGGGCCGAGGCCGAGCGCGTGCTCGCCGGGCGCCCGTCGGTCGACATCGTCGAGGTGGTCGACCAGGCCGGCGACTGGATCACGGCTCGCCGCGTGCTGGCCGAGCTGACGGCGGCGCACCTGCACGACGAGCTCGAGTACGAGCTCGTGTGGTCGGACGGCATGCGGATCGACCCGAGCGCGGGGACACCGTGGGCGACCGAGGGCGTGTTCCGGCGGGTAACGCGATGAGCACGCCATCTTCGGAGGCCGTGGAGCGCCGACTCTTCAACGCGTTGTGGTGGGCGAAGGTGCAGTCGGCAGGCCCGCTGGAGGTTGAACCGGACACACCCGCGGTCGCCGGGCTAACCCGCGCCGCGTCGCCGGACGGCTCCACGGTGTGGCTCGTGCCGACGCTGCCGTCGGGAGCCGGTCACACGGTGCTGGAGGAGTTGGGCACTCCCCCGGTCGCCGTCGAGCAACCGAACGAGACGGCTCGTGTCCTCTCCATCTGCGTCGCCTGCTGCTGGACGGACCGCAGCGGTCCCGCCTGGCCGGGCTCCGTCGGCACGCTCGCGCAGGTGAGGTCCGTGTACGCCGGAATGCGCGGCCGCCCGGAACAGTCCAGCGACCTCACCCTCATCATCGGAAGCCTCCGCCGCCTGCACGCCACCCACTGGCTGCTCTGGAACGAGAAGGCCGCCGAAGTCCGCCTCGGTCCTCGCACCATCACCTGGACCGCGACCGACCTCTCCACCCTCCGAGACCTCTGCCGCCACCTCCCCGATCCGCCACCTGCAGTCCTCACCGACGCACCACCTCCCGAGCCGGAACGCGACCCACTGCCGGCTACCGAGTCGGAGGCTGCTGATGAGTGAGCAGCATGCGTTGTTCGATCCGCTGCTGCAGGACCTGAGCGATCGAGCCCGCGATGAGGTGCTGGCTGCCTTCAGCGCAGTCCAGTACGCCGCGCACCCGGTGGCCGAGGTGCAACTGCCCGCCCTGCGCGACGTGACGCTACGTCGACATGTCTCACGCATGCTCAAGCTCATCGGCCGGACGCTGGTCCACGTCGACGGCACCCACTGGACCTCCGGCTACGCCGACGACATCGCGGCAACGCTGACCGCACAAGGCTGGCAACCGCTGTCGGTCGTCGACCGCGCAGTACTGGTCCTCGTACTGATCCACTCCGTCGCGATCCCCCGCAGCGAAGGGATCCTGACCGGCGACAGCTGGAAGTCGGCCCGCCCGACCACCGTCGACGAGCTGCGCACCACCAAGATCAGCAGCGAGGAACGCCGCCTCGCCCTCCAGCGCCTCCGCGCAGCTGGGCTGATCCAACTGTCAGGCGACCACTCAGGCGGGCCCAGCTACATTCCCGGCCCACAACTCCAGCGCATGACACCAGCAGCCCGCCGCCGTCTCCAGGACCATCTCATCCTGGCCGCGGCCCCAGCCAGCCCTATCGCCGAAGCCATCCGAGCCCGCAACGGCACCTGGACGAAGCCGGCCGATGAAGTAACCAGCAGCACGACACCGACTGAGCAGGCGGCTGACGGCCGTACCGGGGAAGGGATGGCATGAGCACTCCGGTGGAGGACGGCCCGTTCGACATTCTCGGGTCGAAGGTGTTGCTCGGCGTACAGGTGGTCGACCTGTCGCGCCTGTCGACGCACCCGATTCCCATGGTCGGCCAAGGGCTCGTCACAGTGGCCGGCCAGGGTCCGACCGACTCGAACGGCGCGGGCAAGTCGTCCTGGATCGCGGCGCTCAGCCTGCTGCACGCCGACGACCAATGGCGCCTGACCAGCGGTGCGCCCGGTGCTGCCGAGTTGCTGTTCACCGCCGAGGCCGCAGGTCAGGAGGGCAACTGGTCGAACGTCGACCGCGGCTACATCGTCGGCGTGTTCTCCGAGCCCGACCTCACCGACCTCGCCGAGATCGAGGCCGCCGCGATCACCGTGTGGATCCGGATCAACCGCAAGGCGTCGTACATCGACCTGCGCTGGAAGAACGGCCTGCACGTGCCGTACGGCGCCACCGAGGCCGAGCGGGCCGCCGGCGCCGACGCGCTCTGGGCCGCCTTGCCGCACTCGAACGGCCGCACCGACTTCCACGCCAACAAGCTGTCCACAGTTCTTTACGGCGGCCAGGTCCGCTGCGTGTCGTTCCTGTCGACGTCGGTCCGTTCGAGCCCGACCGCCAACCTGTTGGCCGAGCCGCTGAACGAGCTCGGCCCGGCCCGCATCTTCAACGCGATCGCGACCCTCACCGGCCTCGACCACGAGCTCGAGCAGGAGCAGGCACACCGGTCCGCCGAGCACACTCAGCGCGAGGCGACCAAGCAGGCGACGGCCGATCTGCAGCGGTGGGAGCAGGAGATGGCCGCAGTCGAGGCCGGCATCCTGCAGCGCGCGGCTGCCCGGGACGCGCTCGCTGCGGCGAAGGAGTCCTGGCAGGCCCGATGCGCCCGGCACCTGATCGACGGCGACGCGCGGAACAGCGACATCCTGCAGGAGCTCGCCGTACTGGACGAACGGATCGCCGAGCAGGAAGCGCGCCGGGAGGCGGTCGACGCCGAGATCGATGCCTTTGGCAACGAGGAGGTGCTACTGCGGGACGTCCAGCTGACCCGTCAGGAGCGAGACAAACTGGACGCGCGGGACCGTGAGCTCGACCTGGCCCAACGGTCGGTGCGCGAGCAGCTCGAGCGGCTGGGACAGGAGCACCGCCGTCTCCTCGATGCGGGGCGTTCGGCGGACGGGCGCGATCTCGCTGCCGCCGGCGAGGAGCAGGACGAGGCCCGCGCCGTACTCGAGGAGCACATCGGGCGCGACCACGCGGCTCGGTCCGCCGTCGACTTCGCGACCGCTGAGCTGCGGGAGGCCGAGAGCGGTCAGACGGTGTCGGCCCCGCAGCAACAGGTGCTGGAGAACGCAGGCCTCGAGTGTGGTGCGCTCACCGACATCACGGAGCTGTCGACAGCCGAGCGTGCCGAGTGGGAGCCGCGGCTCGCGCCGTACCGGGAGGCCGTTGTCATCGACTTCGGTGATGCCGCGGTTGCGTCGGCCGCGTTGGCGGACGCCGGGTACGCCGGATTCCTGCTGGTGCTCGCGAATCGGCCCGGCGCGGCTCGCAAGGGCAAGGGTGGACCGAAGTCGGCCGACAAGCGGTTCAACCTGGACGGGTTCTTCGCGGCGATCGGTGAGCGTGCGACCAAGGAGAACATCGACGACGTCGCCGGAGTCGTGGCCGTCGGCCAGTTCGACGAGCCGCTGACCGGCCGCACGGCGCGGATCGAGGCTGCCCGCCGCCGCGTCGAAGCCGCAGTCGAGGCCCGTGCCGTCGCGGCCGCAGCCCTCGAACAGGCGCGTGCCCGAGTCGAGCAGGCAGAGCGCCGTACGGCGGCCGCCCGCGCACTCGCCGACGCCGAGTCGGTGCAAGAGCAGATCCTTGCGCTGCGCGAGTCGATCGACCGACACGAGACCGATCGCGACTCGCTCGCGCCCCAACTGCAGGCCGCGAAGGAGTCCGCCGAGGCGGCAGCCGGTCAGCAACTCGTCCGCGACGAACGGCTCAAGAACCTCGAGGCCACCCGTCGCGACCACGAGCGCCTGCTCGACGACTTGATGGCCCGGCGGCTCACGCTCCTCGAAGAGCAGACGTCACTCGACCTCGCGACCCGCACCACCGCGTGGGGATCCACGCCGGCAGAGGCCGAGGAATTCATCCTCGGACTGGCCGACGACGCACAACGCCGTACGACGGCCGACTGGAACCACCAGGCCTGCACGCAGATCGACGACGTCATCCGCCGCTGCTTCCCGAACGCGCGCTCGCGCGAGGAGATCCCGACCGAGCTGTGGGAGATCCTGAACGGCCCGGACGGCTGGACGAACGGCACGCTCGGCGTCCGCGTCGGCCTGGTCCCGGCGCTGCACCGGACGCTGAGCAGCCACCTCGCGCAGCACGAGACTTTCGACAGCCTGCAGCAACAGCAGATCGCCAGCCAGCGCGCCGAGCGCAACGCCGCCCTCGAACGCGCCCGCGAGGGACTCGGCGAGGCCGAGAGCACCGCCCGCGCGCACCGCGCATCCCTTGCCGACGGCATCAAAGCGCGACTTCGCCTGGTGTCGCAGGAGTTCGACCGCCTCGACCAGCAGTACGGCGGGTACGGCGCAAAGCTGGAGTTCCCCGAGCCCGACCCGCCTGCCGAGCCCGACAAGCCGTGGCGCTGGACGGTCACGCCGAAGTGGCGGCGTTCCGAAGGCGGCCCGTTCTCCGCGTTCAACGTGAAGGGCAACACCGCCCAGATGGACGAGAAGGCCGTCAAGCTGGTGTGCGCCGCGGCGCTCGCCGGTGGCTCGGACCGTCCGCTGCTGCTGATCCTCGACGAGCTCGGCCGGAACCTGGGGTCCCAACACCGCCGCGAGGCCGTCGCCCTGTTCGAGCAGATCGGCCGCGACCGCAACATCACGGTCATCGGCGCTCTGCAGGACGACATGGAACGCTACGCGCTCTCGTCGTCCCGCCTCTACGTCAAGCTCCGGCGCAGCTCGGACACCATGCCGTACAACCAGGCGCCGGTAGTCAAGGGCAACGAGGAGTACGCCGCGCGCGTCGAGCTGCTCCGCAGTTGGCTGGAGTCCTACCGCGGGACGACGCCCACCTTGGAGCTGGCGGCGCCGACGCTGACGCCTTAGATCGCTGACTCCACGGGCGAGTCTTCCGGCACCTCGTTGCGCACGCGATGCCGGTAACGCAACGGGGATTCGCCGACCTCGCGCTTGAACGCCGTACTGAACGCACTCTCCGACGCATATCCCAGGTCGGACGCGAGCGAGCCGACGCGAACGTCGTCGTCCCGCAGCGCGCGCTGAGCCAGCAACATCCGCCAGCGGTTGAGATAGGTCAGCGGCGGTACGCCGGCCACGGTCCGGAACCGTTCGGCGAACGACGTCCGCGACATCGCCGCGGCGCGCGCCAGTTCCTCGAGCCCCCAGGACTTCCCGGGCTCGTCATGCATGAGGCTGAGCGCCGGCCTCAGCCGTACGTCGGTGAGCACCCTGAGCCCGCCTGGCGGCAAGTCGGCCTGGTCAAGGTATGCGCGCAACACCTCGAGCAGCACGAGTTGGCTGTGTTGCCGGATCGCGAAGGCGGAACCCAGTCGGTTCGACGTCACTTCGTCGTACAGGCGGTACAGGCTCCCGCGCAGGTTGGCCGTCGAGGAGGCGGATCCGCGCACGTGCCCCACCGGCGGCAGTGCCTGCGAGAGCAACGCCTGACCGGCCGGGTTGAGCTCGATGCGGCCGCCGATGACGATGTCGTCGATCTCGCTGTCGGCGCCGATCAGGTGCGGCGAGGGAAAGCCAGGTTCGGGCTCGATCTCGCGGCGCGGTCCGTCGCCGGCGCCGCCTTCGAGCTCCAGCCAGGACCGGCTGTTCAGGATGGCGACGTCACCCGGCTCGAGCTCGATCGGTTCGATGCCGTCGGAGCTGAGGCGGGCTCGGCCGGACACGATCGCGATGAACTTGAACGGCTCGCTGAACAGGCCGCGCGTCACCCAGGAACCGCGCATCGCGAAGCCACCCGACATCAGGCCGCGCACCTCGACGAGGTCGAACACCTCGGACAGCTGATCCGTCGCCACCTCCGTACTCTCGCGCAAAAAATCCGAACTGACAACTATTCAGAGTCCGGACCGCGCCGAGCAGACTGGCGGCATGACCCAGAAACAACACCCCCTCGGCTCGGGGTTCACCGCCGCGTCCACGGCTGACGAAGTCGTCCGCGGGATAGACCTGTCCGGCACGAATGTCGTCGTCACCGGCGGCCACGCCGGGATCGGACTGGAGACCACGCGCGCACTCAGCAAAGCCGGCGCGGCAGTCACCGTCGGAGCGGGTCCGCTGGTGCGCGGCGCGCGCGGGTACGAGTCGCAGTTCGCGACCAACCACCTCGGCAACTTCCAGCTCACCCTGGCGCTCCTTCCTGCGCTGCGGGCCGCGCACGGTGCGCGAGTCGTCAACGTGACGTCCGGGGGTCACCGGCTCTCCGACATCCGCTGGGACGACCCGCAGTTCACCACCGGCTACGACCCGCTGCTCGCGTACGGCCAACGTGCTGTTCGCCGTCGAGTTGGACCGCCGCTGGGCCGACGAGTCGATTCGCGGGTACGCCGTACATCCGGGCGTCGTCGTGAGTACGAACTTGGGTCGCTCGATGCTCGAGGACGAGAAGCGGGCCATGTACCTGGCCATGGAGCTGATCGACGAGTCCGGCCGGCCGATCATCGACCCGGCGCACCCGAAACCCATTGCCTTCGGCGCCGAACCGGTCGTCGAGTCCACCGTCGTACCGCACGCTCTCGACCCGGCCTCGGCGCACCGGCTGTGGGAGCTGAGCGAGCAACTGATCAAGGCGAACTGAGGAGAATCCCATGCGATACCGCACTCTTGGACGAACCGGCATCAAGGTCAGCCCGTACGCGCTCGGCGCGATGATGTTCGGGGCCGTCGGCAACCCGGACCACGACGACTCGATCCGGATCATCCACCGGGCCCTCGATGCCGGGATCAACTTCATCGACACCGCCGACATGTACTCCCGGGGCGAGTCGGAGGAGATCGTCGGCAAGGCGCTCAAGGGCCGGCGCGACGACGTCGTACTCGCGACCAAGGCCCGCTTCCCGGTGGACTTCGACCCGAGCGGGGCGACGCCGGCCGTACCCAATCGGTCGGGGGCGTCGCGCCGGTGGCTGATGCGTGCGCTGGACGACTCGCTGCGCCGGCTCGACACCGACTACGTCGACCTGTTCCAGATCCACCAGCCGGATCCCGACACCGATCTCGAGGAGACGCTGTCGGCGCTGACGGACCTGGTGCGTGCAGGCAAGGTCCGGGCGATCGGCACGTCCTCGCTGCCGGCCTCCGACATCGTCCGGTCGCACTGGATCGCCGAGCGGCGCGGACTGACCAGGTTCCGCACCGAGCAGCCGCCGTACTCGATCCTGAATCGCGGCATCGAGCGCGAGGTGCTGCCGGTGGTCGAGGAGTTCGGCATGGGCGCGCTGGTCTGGAGTCCGCTCGCGGGCGGTCTGCTCACCGGCCGCTACCGCAAGGATCAGGAGAACAGCACCCACCGGTCCCAGTTCGGCTTCCGGCACCTGACCGACGAGCGCCGCCTGGACGCTGTCGAGGAACTCATTTCAGTCGCCGACGGCGCCGGGATGGCGCTCACCCACCTCGCGATGGCCTTCGCGATCGCCCACCCGGGCGTCACGTCCGCCATCATCGGCCCGCGCACCATGGACCACCTGAACGACCTCCTGGCCGGCGTCGACGTCACCCTGACCGACGAGGTCCTCGACCAGATCGACAAGATCGCCCCTCCGGGCACCGACACCGGCACCCTCGACATGGCCTACAACCCGCCCGCCATCCATCACGCCCACCTCCGCCGGCGCCCCCTGTCCGACCGCCCCGCTGCCTGACCGCTCCACAGGCCTACCGCGGCACCCTGCCGCGGTAGGTCCCCAGCGATGCACCCATGACTTCAGTCATGTATTTGCCAAAACCGGACCCCGGTGGTTACCCCGGACCCGATGGTGCTTCAGACTGGACCGGTGGAAGCCCCAGAGAACCGCTCCGACTGTTTACGCCGGGTAGGCGGAACTCTGGTCAACCGTCCGACTACCGGCGTACCGTCTGCTGCGCAGGTCCGGCCGGCTCGCGATCGGAGGGCGTGAATGGCATCGTGGCTCCTCCGCGCCCAGTGGACCCACCGTGACGAGTCGGTCGAGCACCGCGCTCTCCGCGTCGGCCGCACTCTGACCGCGGTCGCCGTGGCGTTCCCCGACGTACACAACTGGACTCAGGACGAGCGCTGGGGCTACCACGTCCTCGAGGCCGACGGCTCGACCCCGCTCCAGGAGATGGTCGAGGCCACCACCAAGGTCCTCGCCAACGGCTCGAGCACCACTCGGCTGCATCTGCAGAGCACAGGCGACCTGCCCTGGCTGTTCGACCTGTCCATGGGCGGCACCCTCACGACCGTGTCCGACCAGCTCACGCTGCACTGGAGCGACGAGGACGCCCTCGTCCAGTCCGAGCGCTTCGCCCAGGTCCTGCGTGCGGTCGTCTCGATCTGGGAACCCGAGTGGGCCAGCATCGCCGACACCGAGCTCGCCGCCGCAGCCGGCGTGTTCCGGCGCGGAATCCCGATGATGGGCTGGCTGACGTACGTCCGCGGCCTGGTGGCCGGTGCCCACGGCATCGACATCGACCTGACCCCGTTCGAACGCGGCACCCTCCTGCAGGCCCCGGTCGCTCCGGCCGACCTCACCCCGGTCCACATCTGCGCAGCCGCCGCGCTCGTCGGCATCGCCCCCGAGAGCTAATCGGCCGGTACGCCGGTCACCACGACCTGCTGATCCCATCGCGCCAACTCAGCGGCGTCCGGCGCATGAAACTTGGAGTTGTAGTCCTCCAGCTCCTCGCGGGTGATGTGGAACGTCCCCTCCGGCAACGCCGCATTCCGAGCCGCCAACCGCTCCCACAACACCTCGAACGGCGGATTCAGTACGACGATCTCCGTGAGCGCACCGAGTTCGTGCGCGCGGTTGCGGAACAGGTCCCGCTCGGTCTCGGACCAGCACCCGTAGTCCAGAATCACGTTCACGCCCAACGACAACGCGCGGGCGGCGACACCCCAGAACAGCTGTGACTCGAGCACCCACCGGCGCCCGTCGTCGTCGTTCACCCCCAGCAATGGCGCCATCCACTCATCCGGCGTGAACCTCAGTGCCCCTCGCTCCTCCTCCCACTGCCGAGCCAGCGTCGTCTTCCCCGCTCCGGGCAACCCGACGATCAACACCATCACCGCACGCTGCATACGCGAACCCTACGAACTCCGCGTCCGCGCCTCGACAGCGCGAGGTCGGCGGAGCTGTGAGCTGGTCGGCAAGCCAACCGAGCAGAGCCAGCAGCAGTACCGCGACGGGATACACAACGACCTGTACAAGCATGAGCACGCACATCATCGTCGCGAGGCTCGCTCCTGCTCGACAGCGGCAAGAATGCCCTCCTCCGATAGATTATGGCCATGCACCGTGTTGCTGTTCTTGCCGCCGATCGCGTGAAGAGCCTCGAGCTTGCGATTCCGGGCCAGGTGTTCGGCACCGCACACTCAGTCGACAAGGCCGACGGGGCAGTCTTCGGCACTCCGCTGTACGAGGTGGTCATGTGCGGTCAGCGACCTGACCTGGTCGTGTGCGGCCGCGGTGGGGTGGCGCTGTACCGACTGACCGCCCCATACGACCTGAACGCGGCCGTGAGCGCCGACACAGTCGTCGTACCGGGCATCCGTACGGACATCACGCCGGCGGTCGAGGTGATCGAGGTCCTTCGAGAGGCACATGCTCGAGGCGCGCGGATCGCTTCGGTCTGCTGTGGCGCCTACATTCTTGCCGCCGCCGGACTGCTCGATGGACGACGGGCTACAACGCACTGGACGTCCGCGAGAGTCTTCGCCCAGCGGTTCCCCCGTGTCGAGGTCGACCCGAACGTGCTGTTCGTCGACGAAGGCGATGTGCTCACCTCGGCCGGCGCCGCAACCGGACTCGACTTGTGCATCCACATGGTGCGCAACGACTTCGGCGCCGCGGTCGCAGCCGAGGCTGCCCGCCACATCGTGATCCCACCCCAGCGGGATGGCGACCAGGCGCAGTTCATCGTGCACCGGGAACCCACCGCCGACAGTGGTTCGCTCGAACCGACGATGCGGTGGCTGCGCGAACACCTTGGAGAACCGTTGACTCTGTCCGACATCGCCCGGCATGCGGCCACGAGTCCGCGCTCCCTGAACCGCCGCTTCCGCGAGCAAACCGGAACGACGCCACTCCAATGGCTCCTCAACCAACGTGTCCGCCACGCCCAGGAGCTCCTCGAAACCACAGCCCTGTCCATCGAGGAAATCGCCACCCACTGCGGCTTCGGCACAGCAATCAACCTCCGCCAACACTTCACCCGCCGAATCCACCTCTCCCCCACCACCTACCGCCGAGCCTTCCAACCCCGCTAACCCACCCGAGCACCCGGCAGCCGGGGCGGACGCGTTCGAGGGGAGTGCTCTAGTAGGACACCTCGGGTGAGGTGCTTGGGCACAGCAGTCAAAGTGAGATCTCGCGATTGGCTTGTCGCTAGGTCTTGCAACCAGCTGCGCCAGGGGGCTCTGGGGTAGGCCCCAGGTGTGTGTCGAGTGGAGTTCTCGCCGCCCGACGACTGCAGAGGGGCTGAGCGGATGCAGTCCTGCACAGTTGCTGCCTGGGCGCCTGCCGCTTCTCGCCAACTGCGAGCTCGAGCAACCGCTGGCGAAGTCCACAACAGGTGCCCCACGGACGCGCGAGCGGCCGCCGGCCGGCGCCGCCGCACTGCCAGCCTTCACGCTCCGGCGGGCGCCCCATACAGCACCCTGGCCACCGCGCCCACGACGTGCCCGATCCGGAGCTGCGTGGGCGGTGAAAGCACCACCCCAGGCCGATTGCTGGCCAGCCTCCGCCGGCCGGTGCCCTCGCACTGCCAGTGTCCCTGGAGTGGCCGGCGCCTTCGCAGGCACCTGCCACGGGATCGCGGGGGCGCGAGTGTGCCGCCCTCTTCCGCCTGTGGCTGGATGGTGCCCAGTCCGCCGGCGCCCGGCCCCGAGGCACGGGTGCGCGGGGCCGCAAGAAACAGCCATACAAATGTTAAGGGCCACCCCAGCCGGGGTGGCCCTTAACAGTGTGAATGTCCGGCGGCGTCCTACTCTCCCACGACCTCCCGGTCGCAGTACCATCGGCGCTGTCGGGCTTAACTTCC
>NZ_JBITHV010000026.1:0-45348 GCF_044458365.1 Kribbella sp. NPDC050470
TGTGCGTCGGGACGGTTATGGTGCTAGGCATACATTAGCTTAGCAGGGGGAGTCCCAGCCATGACGCAGTTCCAGCAGCACCCGGCCGAGCCGCAGCAGCCGCGCAAGAAGCCGATGTCGAAGGAGGCCCGGATCGGCTGGTCGATCCTGGCGGGTCTCGTGATCTTCACGTTCGGGATCGGGATCGGCGCAGGCGGCAACTCGAGCAACCCAGCGCCTGTCGCTGCGGGTGACCCTGCGCCGACGGTGACGGTGAGTGTCCCGGGTGAGCCGGGTGCGGAGGTCACGGTGACGGCCCCGCCGGTCACGGTCACGAAGCCCGCGCCGGCGCCCAAGACGGTCACGGCTCAGCCTCCGCAGGCCGCCGCGGCGATCACCGAGGACGGTACGTATGAGGTCGGTGTCGACATCAAGCCGGGGAAGTACAAGTCGGCTGGCGGTGACAGCTGCTACTGGGCTCGCTTGAAGAACCTCGACGGTGACCTGGACGCGATCATCGCGAACAACATCAGCGACGGCCCGCAGACTGTGGTGATCAAGAAGACCGACAAGGGCTTCGAGACGAACCGGTGCGGCACCTGGACGAAGGTCGGCTGATGAAGTACACCGTGAGCCTGGTCGGCTACGTCGGCAAGTCCGTCGAGGTCGAGGCTGATGATTGGGAGTCCGCTGTCGAAGAGGTGCTGAACGGCGACGAGAGCTACTTGGGTCTATGCCACCAGTGCGCCGGAGACTGGGACCCGGGCGACGTCGAAGCGCAGGCCGTGTACGACGAAGACGACCAGACCGTAGCCGAAGCGAAGTGGACGCCGAACAATCTGGTCGAGGTCGAGTCGTGAGCGGCCTGCGGGAGGCGCTGGAGAAGCTGGCCGGCGAGCTCGAGTACGACGTGGCGGGCGCGCCGTCTAAGATCCGGGCGCTGCTCGCTGCTCACCCTGAGTCTGTTGTGCGGGTGTCTGATGAGGTGCTCGCTGAAGCGATGGACGCCTACTACCGGGAAGGTGGGTACGGCAGGGAAGCGAACGAGGAAGCGATGCGAGCAGCCCTCGAAGCTGCGCTCGCCCTGCTGAACGGGTCGGGTGTCGATTCCTCGCTGCACACCTGTCCTGGTTGTGGCGTGAAGGTGGTCGGCCACGAACGGTGCGGTGACCCGTCCCGCCCGGAGTGTGCGTCGTGACCCGCTTGCTCCTGATCGCCTGAGTGGCCAGCATCGGGCCCGTTCCCCCTCACGGGTCCGGTGTGCTGGTCACTCAGGACGGGTGGCTGTACCTAGAGGAGAACGATGAACGCGAAGTTGAAGGCGGGAGCGGCGAAGGTGTGGGCGTCCCGGATCGGGAAGGTTGCCGTGTTGGGCGCGGTCGCGGTCACGCTGGCCGGTTCCGGCGCGGTCGCCGCCACCTCGCTGCCGATCAACAGTGTCGGCTCGGCGCAGATCCAGAACGAGGGCGTGTGGGGTGGCGACATCCACCGCAACACGATCGGTGAGGACCGGCTGGGCTGGGTTGTGCGGGACAAGATCAACAAGGTCGGCCAGCAGGGGCCGAAGGGTGACACGGGGGAGCAGGGCCCGAAAGGGGACCCTGGTGTCGCCGGCGAGCAGGGGATTCAGGGCGTGCCCGGCCCCCAGGGAGAGACTGGCCCCAAGGGTGACCCGGGTGATCCTGCGACGGACGTGAACGGCGCCTCGACGCTGAAGGCGATCTACAACAACGTGACGGTCGAGAACGTCGGCGGTTCGTGGGTGACCCGCAAGACCACCCTGGGCTCGTTCACCCTCCCGGCCGGCACGTGGGTGATCAACACGTCGGCCCAGTTCCAGCGGACCGCGGCGGATGAGACGGACCCGCAGTACCAGACCCGGCCGCAGTTGGCGGTGCGTGCGTTCGCGACGGAGGCGAACCCGTTCGGGTCGAACTTCGGGACGGTGATGAACACGATCGCGCCGTTCGTAGGTGCGGACATGTTCGGGTCGGACTCGCGCCGGGTGCAGCTGACCGAGCAGACGACCTTCACGGTGTCAGCGTTCGGTTACCAGGACAACCGGGGTTCGGATGACTCGGGGAAGATCAAGGTCGTGAACGCCACGGTGTTCGTTCAGCAGGGCTGAGCGAGGGGTACGCTGACATAGAAGTAGCGCCCGCCTCCCCAGGGTCAGTTGGGGTGGCGGGCGCGAAGGATCGAACTGGAGTCGACCCGAAATGAACGATAGCAAGAACGAGAAGACGCAACGCTCGGAATGGGTGTACGTCACGAACGCTCACCCTCAGCAGGTTGTTCGGGTGGATGCCCCGTTGGGGTTGATCATGCCGCCAACGATCGACCTCCACCAGCCCCTTGTCGGACCGGTGACGTTCTACCACGCTGACGGCTACGG
The DNA here is from genome assembly GCF_044458365.1 of Kribbella sp. NPDC050470. Classification (NCBI taxonomy): domain Bacteria; kingdom Bacillati; phylum Actinomycetota; class Actinomycetes; order Propionibacteriales; family Kribbellaceae; genus Kribbella; species Kribbella sp. NPDC050470. The sequence continues at coordinate 2,375 of NZ_JBITHV010000026.1, forward strand.
ACTCACGGTGCAGTCGTGACTGAGCAGCAGACGGTTGACCTGGTGGCATGGCTCACCGAGATCTGGGACAAGGACGAGCAACTAGCGAGGAAGGCGACACCCGGACCGTGGCGGCATGACCCGCGAAAGCATTGGCGCAAGCCCGGTACTGCCTGGTTCGAAGAGGCAGTGTTCGCTGGTCCTGCTGGCAAGGACGCGGAGTGCATCGCCGGGACGGGAGAGTCCGACGATCCTCAGAGCATCTACGACGCGGCGTTCATCGCTGCCCACGACCCTGCGTCGGTGCTGGCCCGGATCGCGGCCGACCGGAAGATCCTCGAACTGCACGGGCAGGTTGACGTCAGGGAAGGAGGCGCTAGCTCGTGCGCCACGTGCGCTGTCACGGCGAACTGGGAGCTAGATCCTGAGGATTGGCCGTGCCGCACGCTTCGTCTGCTCGCTTCCCCGTACAAGGGGCGAGAGGGATGGCAGGAGAACTGGGGACATGAGTGACAGCGGTTTCGCAGTGCCGCGTGAGATCTTGACCTACTCGCCCCCGGGCGGGGAGTTCCGGAAGGCCGACTATCCGTGGCTGCGGGTTGTTCGCGCCTGCATCAGAGCGGGGGATGGTGGGACGGCGTCAGACGGCAGCCCCGGTGGTCAGGGTGAGTCGCGCTCTACGCTGGTGCCGGCGGACGAGATCTCGGATGTGTGGCGGGTCGTCGTCGGTCGAGGCGGGCGCGGTGCCCCGGACGCAGAGGACGGTCAGGACGGTTTCGTGATGCTGGAACTGTACGACGTGCCAGTCTCCCGAGGATGAGTCGTGACCAGTTCGCGTGAGGTGACGGTTACCGGGTTCGTTACCCGCCATCAGGTACGCCAGTACCTGCGGGTGAAGGGTGTCGAATGGGACGAGACAGATCTGCCGGGTGACACGATCAGGTTCACGTTCACTGCCAGCGACGGTGAGTGGGCGGACATCGAGGCGTTCGTGAAGAAGGTGACGCAATGAGCGAGACCACCGATGCAACCCGCGAAGCTTGGCGGGTAGAGCGTGAGATCCGCGCGCGTGTCACAGCGGAGATCACGGCTGCCGTGAGGGCCATCGAGACCGGCAAAGGCTCCGAGCAGTACCAGCATGGCCGCGACACGATGCGGGATGATGTCCTGCTGGCGATCGACAGCCTGACCCCGGGGGTGGAGTGGTGAGCACCTGGGAGATCGTGATGCTTGTCGTCATGGTTGCGGTGATGACGATGCTCGCGCTCCAGAACCTGCGCGAGAAGCCGCGCCCTAGTCGCTTCCGCATGGCGCTGTGGGCGGAGTCCGTGCGGAGGCGAGGCCTCACGGAGGAGGAAGCGATGCGCGAAGCCTGGGTACTCGGCTACATCGATACTCCGCCGCCGCCCAAGGGGGTGGAGTGGTGAGGTTCTCGCCCACACAGGACGAACACAGCAACTGGCGGATTGCCGACCGGGGCCTGTTGATGCCGGGGAAGTGCGTCAGCCAGGACCACGCCGTGGCGCACGCGGACTTGATGAACGCTATCGACGAGGGTGAGCCGGCGAACGTGATCAACGACCTGCGCCGGGACCGCGACAACGCCAGGGAGGGGCAATGAGCGAACCGATCCGGGTCGTGAACGCCGGGACCGCGGAGAACCCAAACTTCTTCGGGTCGGCCTACGAGATGGGCCGCCTGCAAGGTGTCCGTGACGCGCTCGAGGCGTTGAAGACCGCGGAGATCCACGACGGCTACGAGTACGACGAGTGCGTGGCTGCTGTCGAGGCTCTGATCCCGAAGTAGGTTTCGCTTCCCTGGACCAATGGCCTTGCTCGGGGAAACGAAAGAAGACCCCGCCACCGTCTGGGTGGCGGGGTCGCTCATGTCTCGATGACGCTAACTTCGCGACATCGCTGAAACACTGTGTCAGTGGACGGACAGGGTGAACCTGATGCCCACCAGCCACAGCACCAGCAGCAATGCCGCGATACCGATCAGGACCCACACCCAGCGAGGCATGGTCACTCCGCCGGGGTGTTCGGGATCTGGAACGTCGCGATCGCGGTGGCGACAGCGAGCGCCAGAGCCACGTACGGCTGAGCCGCGTCCGGGATGACACCAGTGGTGGTGGACAGCGCGGTCAGAACAGCACCGACGAGCGCAGCCCAAGCCTTCGCGTACTTCATGGTTTGCTCCTTACCGAGTGCACGTGACACCTTCCGGCAGAGAGCCGGTCAGGTAGATGAGCGCGTTCTTGAAGGATTGGCAGCGGCGGATATCCTCACTGCCGTCACCGATCGGGTAGCCGATAGCGCGGTTGATCTTCCCCATGTGGTACGAGTCCGCCATCGCGTTGCAGTTGCGGGCGACGGTCCAGTACCAGCGGGCAATCTTCGCGCTCCATTGCAGCGAGAGCGCGAGATCCGGGTCCAGCACGAGCTCCGCACCGAGATAGGCGCCGGCCGCCGTGTAGTTCACGGACCCCGTCAACTGGATGAACCCGCGGCCCGCGTACTCTCTCGTGTCGCCTGCGGCTTTGATGTTGTACAGGAACCGGGACTCGTGAGCGATCGTCGTCAGGAACGCCGCTACCCGGGGGGGCGTGGTGATGTCGGCTGCCTGCATCTCCGCCAGCAGCGACGGCCACCCAGCCTCCACCGTGGCAGTGTCGCTCGAGACCCTGCCGGGGAACATCGCCCGCAGGTCAGCGACGGTCAGGCTTTTGGGGCAGCGTCGTCGTCGGTGTCGTCCTCGATCCGGTCCAGCTGCGCCGCGAACTCAGCGAGCTCGGCCTGGATCTCATTCAGGTCCCGCTCCGTGGTCTGCTGCCGGTTGAGTACGACGAACGACGCGTACGCCTGCAGGCGGCTCTCGATCCAGGTCTTGTCTTCGGCGCTCAGGGCCATGTCGTCCTCCGGGATGATGATTTTCGGGGTGAAGTCGCCGCGCGCGATCGCAGCGCGGGCAGGTGTGCCGGGGCAGTCAGTGCCGTCCGGGCGCACCGCGGAGTGCGGCCGGATCGCGGTGCCCTTCGGGTAGATCTTGCGGAAGTCGGCGATGACGGCACGGACGGTGGCCTTCATCTTCGCGGAGGGCTGCTCGCCGGCGATGAGGATCAGCAGGATCGCGCCGTACCGCTCGTTCAGGTCCTCGTTGCCGTTGGCCCCGGACTGCGTCCTGAGGCCCCGCAGGGTCCAGGCGCGGCCTTCCTGATCCACAGCCACTTGATACGCGATGTCAGACCATCCGCGGCTGTCCATGTGGTAGTTCTGCCATCCACGCAGCGCGGACGCCACACCGGTCTTCGAGGTGATCGGCGTCTTCGATGACGTGCCGGGCCAGTGGATCACCGCGCCCTGGACGCGGGAGACAGTGAGCGATCCGGGTCCACCGTTGGGTGGGCGGGCGTTCCACGCTGAGCGTGGCAGGTAGTCGACCATTGGGTTCCCCGTTCGTCTTAGTTGGATGGCGGCACGACGGTGATCCGGCATGGGCCGCGGCTGGTGCTCGTTGTGCCGTCGGTGTAGCTGATCAGCCAGGTGCCGTCTTCCTGGCAGTCGGTGTCGGCGATACCTCTGCCGGCAACTCCGGGTTCGCCCTGCGGGCCGGCGGGACCGGTTGTTCCCGGATCACCTTGAGGTCCAGCCGGTCCTTGAGGTCCCGTCTCACCTGTAGCGCCGGGATCGCCCTGCGGTCCAGTGGGCCCCGTCTCCCCGTCCTTGCCGTCTGCGCCGCTTTTGCCGTCGACTCCTTTGGGGCCGACGCATTTGGAGGGCTCCAGGAGGCATTGAGGGGACTGGCCCGTGATGCCGATGGGGCCCTGCCTCCCGGGGAGTCCTGGGGGCCCCTGGATGCCCTGTGGGCCTTGTATTCCCTGCGGCCCCTCGGGACCGGGTGGCCCTTTCTCGCCGGGTTTCCCCTCGGCGACCGGCTGCCCACCGAGAGACCTGACCTGGTTCGCGAGTGCAGCGTTGTCTTCCCGCGCCTGCTGGATCTCGTTCCACAGGAACGCGCCGCCACCAACGATCAAGGCGAGGACTGCGGAGAGTCCAAGAGCGATCAGTAGTGCGGTCAGTTCATGCCGTGGCTTGACATGCTGAGAGTCGGACATCATCAGCCCTTCAGGATGACCGCGAGGACAACGCCGACGAAGACGGGGGCGATGATCGACGTGAGCACCGCGATGAGTGCCTGCCGCCGGTTGGAGGCGGCGCGGTTGTCGGCCTCGGCCTTCTCGCGTTCCCGTTTCTCACGGTCTGCGGTCGTCCGCGCCTCGAGAGCGGCGATGTCCTTCTCGTTCTCGCGGAGCCGGAGTTCAATCGATTCCCGCTCTGCTTTCCACACCTCGACGGTGAGGACTTTGCCGGCGAGTTGGTCGACGGACCGGCGTAGGTCCGCGATGACACGGACGACCTCACCAATGGTCGGCTCATCGGCCACGGTCACCTTCCCCAGGAGGTGGTATACGGCGAACGCCGTACACCACTACGAGCGCGTTCAGCGCACCTTCGATCGCCTCGACCTGTTCACGCAGTTCGGCGACCTCGCTCTTCAGTTGTTCGAACTCCTCGAGGGTGGGCTGGGGCGAGTCCACCCATCACCTCCTACGGCTGTACGGGGTAGCTGCGTCCAGCTACAGGCGGGTGCCAAAGGTTCGACACCGAGGCTGTTGGCCCGTAGTTGGCGGCGAATTGGCTGGCGACGCTGTGCTTCCCGACAGCCCACGCACCGGGCGGGCACCATTGCGCGTAGCTGGGGACCACAACGGTGCGGAGATGGTCGACGACCGCGTTGTAGATCGAGTTGTTCGGGCCCATCCCCGTGTCCGCGGGGAACCAGGTACAGGGCTCCCCGAGCACATCCACCGGCCTCGGAGCGGTCGCGTTCCCCCAGTACAGGCGGGACACGAAGAACATCAGGTCACCCATCTTCGTGTGCCACGCCGGGTCTTCCCACATCTCGTAGGCGGCGATCCCCACAGCTCCGTGATCCGGGTGGTCGTCGGTGGGGGACATGGTGCGGATGTGAGTGTTCGGGGGCAGACTGTCCACCCACGGCTCCAGCACCGCTCTAGCGGCGTCCACGGCTTGCCTGGTGACCGCCCCAGTGGAGGACGCGCAGCCGTTGCAGCCGTAGTTCGTGCCCAACCCACCCTCGTAGAAGAACACGTCGCCGGTCACCCCTGGCGTGGCCGGGGCAATCCTGGACATGGCGTACACGGCTGCCTTGAACTCGGCCCAGCGCGCCGCGCCGATCTCCTCTTCGGTGGGCAGTTCGTAGCCTTCCTGCAGCGGCTCATGCGTGTACGGGTGGAACCTGCACGCCTGGCTTCCGTCGAGCCTGAGACTCGCCGCAGAGACAGGGCCTCGGGACATGAGGAGGGCGTGGATGTTGAACCCGGCGCGGGCATACCAGGTGAGGCCATAGCCCGCTGACAGGGTCTCGTCGTCGGCGTGCGGAGTGGCGAACGCGACGTTACCTGCTGCTGCCATACCTCATCCCCGTTCAGTAGTACGTGGTTACGATCACAACTCCGGCCGCGCCTGCGCCTCCGGTCTGTGTGCTGTTCGCGCCGAACGCTCCACCGCCGCCGCCGCCGTAGGCTGTTCCGGCGTTACCAGTGCCTGCCGAGCCGAGCGCTTTCGCGCCGCTACCGAACCCAGCACCTGAATTGCCGGCGAGGGCTTCGAGGACCGCCGTGGACGCGACGACCCGGCCGTTGCACCCGGGCTGGCCTGAGATGTTCAAGTCGCCGCCCGAGCCGCTACCACCGGCGCCTCCCGCAGAGACGGTGCTGGTGAGGCTGTTGATACTCGCCCCGCCACCCGCCCCACCGGTCGCGGAAACAGTCTTGAACGTGCTGGTGCCGCCGGCGGAACCAGCGGCACCGGACGAACCCGTTCCACCGGAACCCACCGTGACGGACTCCGACGAACTCAGATCGGACGCCTGGAACAGTTTCCGCGAGTAGCCGCCGCCGCCGCCGTAGCCGCCTTCAGCCTGGCTCCCCACACCCGCGGGGGTGTTGGTGCCGCCGCCCGCCCCGCCGCCGCCGACCACTTCGACGACCGCGGCCCGCAACCCCGTGGGCTTGTTCCACGTCCCCGAGGACGTGAACACCTGCACGTTCGGCAGGCCCGGTGCCATGATTTTGTCGCCGGCCGCGAACGCCATCAGGCACCGCCTTCCGGAGTGTTCCTGATCGCCATTAGCTGCCCCAGTTCACTAATAGACCGTTGTGATGATGACCGCGCCCGTTGAACCGGCGCCTCCCGCTCGGTCGACCGGTGATGCCTGGCCGGCGCCGAACGCTGCGCCGCCGCCACCGCCGAAACCGGTGGCGTTGTTGCCGTTGCCCGCGACCGTCCTCGCTGTACCACCGGACCCGTAGCCGTGGCCGGAACATCCACCCCGGCCTTGCAGGATCGCGAGCCCGGACAGCACGCGCCCTTGAGAGCCAGGCTGGCCCGGGATGTTCAGATCGCCACCTGACGCCGTTCCACCCGCGCCCGATGTTGCGAGGGTCGTACCGGAGGTGACGCCCGCTCCAGTTCCACCTCCGCCACCAGTGGCAGACACGGTCTTGAAGGTGCTCGTGCCGCCAGATCCGCCGTTGTTCTGCCCCGCAGCCGCGGCAGCACCAGCAGCACCTACCGTTACAGCCTCGGTCGAGCTCAGGTCGCTTGCCTGGAACAGCTTCCTCGAGTACCCACCACCGCCGCCGTACCCTGCCTCTGCCTGGGATGGTGACGAGGTCGTCTCGTCCACCCCACCGCCGCCTCCGCCGCCGCCGATGACCTCGACGATCGCGGCCCTGAGGCCGGAGGGTTTGGTCCAGGTGCCGGATGCGGTGAACACCTGCACATTCGGGAGGCCGGGGGCGTACACCTTGTCGCCGGTCGAGAAGGCCATGGGAGTCTCCTCAGAGTGCGTAGCGGGGCGTGTCCCACAGTTCGATCGCGGTACCTGCGGTATGCGCCTTCACGACCTGATTGATGGAGCGGGTCACGGTCAGGGTTTGCGGGGAACTCGACCCGGAGACGGCTGTGACGCGGAGGCGTTCACCGCCCACGCGGATGTCGAACGGCATCTGCGTCCCATCCGTCGTCCACAGGGTTGTCCCTGATTTGGTGGCTGACAGGGACGTGGCTGTGGAGGTGATGTTCGAGGTGAGTGTGGAGCCGTCCGCGTCGTACCTTGCGGTGTCATACACAGCGACCGTGTACGGTTCCGCGGGCATGCAGTTGAACGTGATCGTGTGGATGAACGGGGTGATCGTCTCCGAGTAGCCGACGATGATCAAAGAGACGTCGTCGTACACGAACGCTTCGTCCATGTTGGTGATGACGAACCGTTGCCCGATCTCGGCGTCCTTGATCGTGTCCGCCAACCCGCTCGAGATGTTCGGGGAGTTCAGGTTCACCGTCACCGAAGGCCACCTGGCCCTGTCGAGGGTGCCGATGTTCGCGACCCACGCGGCGATCCCCTGCAGGAACCCGTCGGTTTCCGGGTTCACCGTCACACTGGTTTCGTACCTGCCCACCCCGTCCGGTGGGTCCTCCGTGGACAACGGACCCTCGTCCACGGTGTACCGGTCAGAGCCACCGTCCCGTCGGGTGGCGGTGACGTCGTTGCGGGTGACCTGGTCGTCGTCCACCGGCTCCAACGGAGGGAAGACTTGGCCGGCCGCGTAGTCGAGTGTGAACGCGGCGGTCTGGTTATACAGCGACGCCCTAGATAGGTACGTCAACCCTGGTGCGTTGCGGGTCTCGAACAGGATCCCCATGTCCGTGGACTCGACATCACGGATCTGCTCCAACCGGGTCTCGGTGAACTGCGGCCCCATCGGCATCGACTCAGCCGCAGTCCCCACAGTGATGATCGAGATGTTCCCGTCGGTCGCGACCCGCGTGATCCGGTCGATCGCGGTCTCACCGGAGTACGCCATCGCGGCGTCGTGGAAGTCCTGCACGTCCGGGATGTTCGCCGCGGTGTTGTCAGCCCACAACGCCAAATGTGCGACGTTGACGTAGGTCTGGTTCACGAACCGCGAGTAGTGGAACCGGAAGATCGGGCACCTGGTGAGGTTCTGCGTCAACCCCATCGTGCTGGTTTCGATCAACTCACCGTCGATGTAGGTGTACCACTCGACCGTGGGGCCGGCGACCTGCCTGAGCTCGAACCGGCACGTGTGCAACTCCGTGTCCTGCAACGCAGCAACAGCCGCGGTAGCGGTGGACGTGGTGACGCCGCCGTTGCCGTCGTTCCACGACACCTGCGTAGTACCCGCGTCCCCAGAAGTGTTGAGGCGCAGCTGCCAGATCTCGTCCAGGTTCGGCCAGATCTGCACATCCAGCACACCCATCGCCAGCGACTGGAACACGAAATCCAAAGCCACAGTGGTGCCGATCGCGTTCCCCGTGCCCTGCATGTAGGGGATGTCGCCGGTCGCGTTGATCTCCAACCCGGTCCCGAGCCACGCCGCGCCCATGTCGACGCCGTACTTGAACACCGCGTTCGTGGAACCGATGAACGAACCCGATTTCCCGGGCGCGATGTTCTGCGAGTAGATCGTCTCCTCACCACCCGACAACGGGTAGTACGCGAACAGCGTCGACTGCGCGAGGACCCAGTCCCTCAGCGCGTTCGAGACGGTCGGTTGCCCTTGGCCTAGCCGGCGCAGCAACCCGTACGCCTCGATCTGGACGAAGTTGTCGGCGTGGTTCTCGTTCCACCGAGGTGGCCACGCCGAGATCTCCCCGTAGAACCGGGTAAACGCCGAATTGTCGATCTTGCACCGCACCGGGGTGTTGCGTCCGATCACCCCGAACAGCGTCGACAGTGGGTTCCGCGGGGAGTACTTGCCGTCCCGGTTGTTCAGGGTGAAGCTGAGTCTCTGCGGGCCGGCCTGGGGCTGTTCGTCGCTGCGGCCCCTCGAGATCGAGACGCCTGACGACTGTCGCACATCCGAGGTGATGTTCGTCCACACCCCCGGGGAGGTTTCGATCTCGATCGTGACCTGATTCGTCATCGCTTCGTCCCGAACGCTTGCTGCACGTCACCGCCACCGACGACCCGGACATACTTCCGGAACTCGTTGACCAGGTAGTCCATGTGCGCGGATCCGTCGCTGCGGAACTCCAGGACCACTCGCTGTGTCCCGCCCGGGCGTACTGAACGCATCCGCCGGTTCACCGGTTCTGGGATGACCGCCTCGCCCTTGTGGAGTAGCGCGAGCTGGTCGTTCGGGACCCAGGGGGTACCGAGCTTGTATCCTCCGAGCCCGTCGCCGCCGGCGAGATAGTCCAGCACCTGCCGGCGGGCACTCCCGGACAGGTTCGGGTTGCCGATCTCGAGAGCGTGGATGTGCCACGGCCACGGCCCCTGCGAAGGGGACCGGATCCATGACGCGAACCCCAGCGAACGGAGCGCGGCGTTGATCCGCTTCAGGTTCCCGCCCACGACGTCGAACACGCCACCGCCGGTGTGGGTGGTGCCCGAGTAGGAGCTGGCGCGCTCGTAGGAGCCCTGGGTGATATTGAGCGCGCTACCCAGGATGCCCTGGGCCTTCTGGACCTTCTGGAACGTCGACAGGTCCAGCTGCTCACCGGAGTAGAACACGCGCCGGTTGCCGAGTTTCTGGCCGCCGGAGATGAACGACCCCGCGAGGTCGCCGCCGGCGCCCAGGAGCGCGTCGAGTGCCTTGTTCGGCAGGCTCGAGATCGACACCAGGCCCTTGCCGACGACTGCGCGCAGTGCGGACGGCATGTCGCCGAACACCTTCTTCGCGATCGCCGTGCCGCGCCCGGAACCGAGGCCCTTCATCAGGCCCCCGATCAGGTGCAGACCGATGCCCTCGAACACCTTCGACGGGGACTTGATCCCGAAGAACGTCTTGACCGCCGACACGATCGGATCGACAACCTGCGACTTGATCCAGGACCCGATGCCTTTCATGCGGGTCGCTATGCCGCCGATCAGGCCACCGATCAGGTCGCGGCCAGCGCGGGCCAGCCACGCGCCGGCGCGGGCGAACGGCTTCACCGCGGGAACGATGACGGTGTTGTAGATCCACGTGCCGATGCCTTTGAGGGCGCGCAGGTACGCGACTATCCCGTTGATCAGGCCGTTGATGAAGTTACGTCCGTGGGTGACGAGCCACGACCCGGCACGAGAGAACGCCCGCACGACCGGGTTGATGACGTTGCGCATCATCCAGCCGCCGGCGCCGCGGGCGATGCTGATGACACCGTTCAGGAACCCGGTGATGAAGTTCTTGCCAGGCCCGAGGAGCCATTTGATGGCGCCGTACCAGGGTGCGAGAAGCTTCGCCACCGGTGCGCGCATCATCCACGAGTCGATGCCCTTGGCAACAGACCAGATCCCGTTGATCAGGCCGTTGATGAAGTCCTTGCCCTTCTGGACGAGCCAGTTCCTCGCATCGCCGAACGCCCGGGACACGTTGCCCGGCAGTTCCTTGAAGAACTTGATCGTGTTCTTCCCGAAGTCGACGATCGCGACATAGGCCGTTCTCAGGGCGCCGCCGACTGCCTGGATGATCGCGCGGAACTTCTCACTGTGCTTGTAGGCATAGATCAACCCGGCAACGAGTGCCGCGATCGCGATCACGACAAGGCCAATCGGGTTCGCGGCCATCACCACGTTCAAGATTCCCTGGATGACAGCCCATGCCTTCAAGGCTGCGACGATGGCGAGGATCGTCCCTGCGAAGGGGACGAAGAAGTCCTGGTTCTTCTTGATGAACTGGCCGGTCTTCGCCAGGGCCGGGATCACCTTCGTCGTGAGGAAGTTGCCGAAGTCCTTGAGCCGGGGCAGGACGTGGGTCTGGAACACGTCAAACGCGACGCGGGCGTTGGCACCGATCTGTTCCATGACGCCGACGAACCCGTCGCTGGTGACGTCTCCTTCGCGGAACGCGGCGGTCAGCGCACGGATCCCGGTCGCAGCCTTGTCGATAGCCGCCGGCACGACCCGCCCGAGCATGCCCGCGGCCTTGTCGATGACCGGGAGCAGCGCCGTCCCGAGACGTTCCTTGACGTTGCCGAGGATCACGCCGAGCTTTTGCATCGGGTCAGCGGCGGCAGCGGCGGCACCGCCGACCTGGGACTCGACCTCCTTGAGGATGATCTTCTGAGCCTCGAGCGTCTTGCCCGTCTCGACCAGGGTCGCGATCTGCTTCTTCTGGCCTTCGGTGAACGTGACCCCCGCACGGCCAAGCGCGGTGATTCCCTTCAAAGGGTCGTTCAGGGCCTTGCCGAGCATCTTCGACGCGCCGTTGATGTCGCCGAACCCGGCCGCGGACAGGTCCACCGCCGCCTGGGTGGCGCGGTCGAAGATGTTCGCGCCCTTGCCGACCTCGTTGCGTACGTTCTTGAACGTCAGCAGCAGGTTCGACCCGGACTGGATCGCCTCGTCGTCGACTCCGGTCTTGTTGCTGATCGCCTCCGCAAGCGCCCCGACCTGATTCGCGCTGATCTTCGCCGCGCCACCGGTCGACTTGATGATCGACTCGGTCAGAGACGCGACCTTTCGGGACTCGCGCGCCTCGTTGATGAACCCTTTGAACACGGTCACGGTCGCGACTGCGCCCATTGCGGCAACGACCCTCCCGAACCCGGCTGTCATGCCGGCGGTCAGGCCGTTGCTGCGGGCAGCGAGGAACCCGAACTTTTTCTCTGTCTTCTCGGCGGACTTGCCGACCTTGTCGAACGCGGCGGACGCCTTGTCGCGGCCAAGGATGTCGAAAGACAGAGCGGTCATCGGTCACCCCTGGGATTCGTCGTTGATGTCGATGAGCGCCGTCTCGTAGGTGTAGAGGGTCGCCCAGTCGAGGTCTGCGAGATGCTCGAAGGGGATGCGGGTGGCGAGGCTCAGTCGGACGATCCAGTAGATGACTGAGTCACCTGGGTAGGGTCCGTGTCGGCCTCGTCCTTCATGGTCTTCTGGACCTGGTCGACGTCGGCGACCAGGCTGAGCCACGCCTCGAAGTCAGCGGGCTCCTTGCCGGCGTAGTGCAGCGACGCCCACGCGAGGAAGAACGACGACTCGATCATCTGCGCCTGCGCCTGATCGGTGGTCTTGAACCGGCGCTCGGTCTCGACCTGCGCCTTCGGGCTCGCGATCACCTCGACGACGCGGCCGTCGGCGTACTCGACCTTCAGTTTCGTTGCAGCCATGATCTGGCCTTCCTGACCTGTCCTGACCTTGGATGTGGCAGCGGGACCGCCCAGGTCAGGTGGGACGGTCCCGCTGGTTCAGAGTTGCTTCGCGAGGCGGATGCCGATGTCGTCGAGGACGTTCACGATCTCCTCGCGCACCTGATCGGATCCCTGGATCAGTGGGTCGTCCCACCAGTTCGGGTCGACGTCCTGGTCGTACCAGTAGCGGCGGTTCCCGTAGAGGGGGTGCCGCAGCCGGCCGCGGTTCAGGGATGCCAGGTCCCTGTCTTTGCCTTGCTTCGTTTTTGCGCGGCCGACCAGGTAGATCGCTGGGTCTTTCCCGGCGCGGCGCCTGGTCCTGACCCGCAGGTACTTCGCGAGCTCCAGTGCGTACCGCCTGGGGAAGTACTGCGTGGTCGAGTCCTTCACTGACTCCGTGAGGGGCTTAACGGCCCGGTTGATGCCGGCGTACAACTCCTTGCGGAGTTCCTTGTCGCCGTACTTGCGGAGAGCTTTCCCGAGGATGCCGAACTTGTCCGCGCCTTCGACCCGGATGTCGGCAACCACGTCAGCCCACCTTGACGATGGCCGAGGCAGCGTTCCAGGATGCCGAGATCTCCGCCGCGCCGCCGACGCCGGCGTTCACGGAGAAGTCCGGGAGGATCGTCCCCCACCAGTACTGGCTGTTGGTGAGGCGCGACGGGTACAGGTAGAACTTGCGGGCGATGCCGTCGACCGCGGCGGTGTAGGTCTGCACGGTGGCGTCGTCGTAGAACCCGGAGAACTCACCCGAGGAGTCCGGGAGGCCGGCGACGTACACCTTGTTCGCGTCGCCGAACGCGGTCACGTCGGCCTTGTCGGTCTGGGCGCTGATGCTCCAGCTGTTCAGGAACGCGACCGGTTCGGCGGTGCCGCCGCTGGTCAGGTTCATGTAGACAGCGCCGTTCCGCCCGTGGATACGAGCCATGTTTCACTCCTCCAGTAGTTGCAGCAGAAGGGCTGCGTTGTTGGTGAATGTCCGGTCGGCGATCGCTTCCCGGGCCTTCGCCGCGGCGTCGAGCCGCGCGTCTTCGTGGGCGAGCCACCACTTCAGCTGGTCGCTCGCGTCTTCTGGTGTCGCGAAGGTCGGCAACATCGGGAACAGTTCGTCGCCTTCGCCGCGGGGGTCGCGGAGGAAGAACAGCCCGGTCGCTGCCATCTCGACCTCACGGGGCCCCATCGCCCACCCCGCGGAGGTGCCGCCGTCTTCGATCTCGCGCCGGTACAGGTTCAGGCCGGCCTTCGACGACTGGTAGAGGCGGATACCTTCGGTGTTGTCGCAGCACTGGTCAATCGGGTGCGCCACGAACTTCCGCAGCGGCGAGTCTTCGGCGAGTTGCTGCCAGTTCCCCGCTAGTGCCACGTCGACACCGTCGAAGTTCATCGCTTCGAAGAAGTCGATGCGGGACTGGAACCCGGTGCCGACGAACGCGAAGTCCGACGCCGCCTCCGGGGCGAACACCCCGGGTTTGTGGATATGGGGCCGGTAGGCGTGCGGCATATACACCGACGGCGCGACCGCCTTGAACAGGTCCAGGTTGACCGGATCGTTCAGCAGGTTCAGGTCCGCGTGCGCCGCAAGCGCAAGTTCCCGTTCGGTCTCGTACGGCTGCTCGGTGTGAATCAGCACCACCTTGTGCCCACGTCCCCGCAGCAGATCGAGCATCTCCGCCTTGACGAGGAACCCCGTCACCACCACGACCACGTCAGGCCAGTACTGGTAGCAGGCCGACAGGAGACCGTTCACGGCAAGCTCGATCGCCTGTTCAGGCTCGAGGGCTTTGCGGAACAGGGAGTCGGAGACGTGCAGGTAGGTGCGGTCGTAGAACGTGAGCCGGTCATGCAGGTTGTAGGTCGCGACCTGTGTCCCAGCGGCCTCGAGGCCTTCCTGCCAGCCCGTGTACACGTCATGCACCGAGAACCCCGGACCAGGGTGTACGAGGAGGACCCTCATTTCCCGTAGTCCATCTTGAGAGACACCGTGTGCTTCGCGGCGCCATCTTCGGCGAGGAACTTGCGACCGTGTGCATCCGTCATGTGCATCGCAGCCACATCCGTCGGCGTAATCCCCAAGCTGACCAAGAACCCCTCGACCTTCGCGTACTCGATCGAGTCGGGCAGGCGATCGATCTCGTCCTGCCTCATGCCAGCCACTCCGGGTGCGCGAGGGTCCACTCCACGGTCTTGCGGAGCGAGTCCTCCAACGGAACCGGGGCCTTCCACCCAAGGGCTTCCATGCGGGCGCCGTCCATCGCGTACCGCAGGTCGTGCCCCGGCCGGGATGAGTGGAAGTCGACGATCTCGTAGGCGAGTTGCCGGCCGGCGTACTCGGCGACCATGCGCGCCATCTCGAGGTTGTCGACCTCACGCTCACCAACGACATGGAACTTCAGCGGACGGTCGACCCCAGGACCCCAGCGCAGCGCCTCAACCGCGCCGTCAGCAAACTCGACCCGATCGACGGGTCCGCGGTGCGCGTTGCGCAGCAGGTACAGGAGCGCGTCGGCCTGGTTGCGGGCGTGCAGGTAGAACCTGGACCCGATCCGGCCATCCGGGGAGCCGTGGATCGTCATCTTCTCGCCCGACAGGACCCGCTTGATCGTCATCGGAATGAACTTCTCGGCGTCCTGCATCTCGCCGATGATGTTCATCGTGTTCGTGATGATCAGAGGCAACCCGTAGGTGCGCCAGTACGAGATCGCGATCGCCTCTTGCGCGGCCTTCGACGCCGCGTACGGGTTCGACGGGACCAGCGGCTCCCACTCGGCGTGGTTGTGGCTGTCCGGGGCGGGGCCGTACACCTCGTCGGTGGAGATCTGAATCAGCGCCTGCAGGTTCGGCATCTTCCGGGCGGCCTCGAGCACGTTCAGCACCAGGCTGACATTGTTCGACACGAACCCAACCGGGTCGCTGATCGACCGGTCCACGTGCGACTCCGACGCAACGTTCAGAAGGAAGTCGCAGCGGTCACCGCCGAGCCGGTTGAACGTCATGTGGTCCACCGGGGCCGACAGGTCACAGCGGACGATGTCGATGCGGTCCCGCCATTCCGGGTGGTCCGCGGCGGCGGAGTCGATGCGTGCGGTGATGCGGGCCGGGAGGCCCTTGTGCCGGAACGACACAGGGCAGGCAACGGTCCAGTCGGTTTCGGACAGAACGTGCCTGAGCACGTGGCTTCCGACGAAGCCAGAGGCTCCGGTGAGAATCAGGTGGGACATCCTGACCTAGTCCCCAATCTCAAGGTTGAAGTCGACAGTGAGGTAATCGGTGCCGGCGTAGTTGGTGACCTTCTCTCCTTCCGCGTTCGCGACATGGCAGTACGAGACGATCCCGCCGAGCGTGGGGTCGTCTTCGATCGCGGCCACAATGGATTTGGGGCCGGTCTGGGACACGTAGTCGTCGAGGCTTTCCGCGCCGGCGTCGGTGTTCGCGAACGACACGAACACGGTGATGCCCCAGGTGGTGTCGTCGAGGCCGTCGAGGGTCACGTCGTAGTTGGTGCCGCGGCGTCGCACCACGGCGGCGTCGGTGACGATCTCTCCCGGGGGCCGCTCATACACCTGCAGGTCGGCGATGGTGCGCAACGCGGTCGCGACACCTGCGCGGAGTTCACTGTTGGTGGCCATCACGCCGCCAGGAACGCGTGACGGCGGTACGGGCCCGCGAACCGGGCGAAGCGGCGTTTCGCGTCCGCGCCGAGCATCGACACGTCGAAGTCTTCGAACCCGGCCACAACCATCCCCGGTGAGTCCTTCAGTTTGAAGGTTTCCGCGGCGATGATCTCCGCGGCCTTCTTGATGGCCCACGGCACGGTCGGCCACCCCCACACACCCGTGACCTCCACGACGTCCAGGCGTCCACTGGTGGGGGCTGGGTAGGTGCCGTTGAGGGCCCGGATCTTCACGTACGGCTTCTCCTCGGGGCCCGCCATCGTGTTCGGGGTGTCGTCGTCACACAGCAGCTGGTAGTTCGACAGACCCCACGGGGTTCCGTCGACCTCGAGGGAGGTGACGGACACGAGGTCGTAGAACGGCGGCAGCTTCAGGCAGGTTGACCCGGTGGGGTTCAGGGTGCGGGTTTGTTCGGCGGTGCGGTAGAAGACCCGCTGGCAGTACTGCTCCAGCGACCGGGAAGCCGCGAAGCAGGCCGAGTGGTACTCGAGGTCGTCGGTTGCGCGGGGGTCCTTGAAGCTGGACTTCAGCATCTCGACGGTGCAGTACAGCTTCCCCAGGTCGGTCTCGAGAACCTCCCACGTTCCCGCCACAACATCGGACGCCGACGCGGTACCGGCCCACTCGTACACCCACGTTCCCGCGATGGTGCACGGGATGTCCTTGGTGTAGACGCCGGTGCTGGTTTTGGTGATCTGGCCGGCGTCGTGGGTGTAGGCGGTGGATGTACCGGTGGGGTCGGTGATGGTGAGGGTGATGGTGGCCGGGTCGGTGGGGGTGCCGGCGACGGTGAAGGTGTTGGTGAGTGTCGCGAGTTCGGATGCGCCTTCGAAGAACACCGCCGCCATCGGTACCTCCTCAGTTGACGTTTGGTTCCGAGGCCGCGGGCGCGGTCACTGCCGCGGCAGAGGTTCTGCGCTCGGTGGCCGTGGGGGAGCTGGTGCGTGGGTCGGTGACCGTGGCTAGTGATTGGGCGTTCACTGTCGCGCCCTGGCCGCTTGCTGCCGCGAGGAAGCCCAGCAATGCCTGCGCGGCACCCAGGGTTCTGCGGGTTCCGGAAACTGTCGCGGTGAAGCCGAGGCTCCCGGTTGCGACACCCAACTTCCGGGGGCGTCCGTTCGCGGTGGCGGTGAATCCGAAGACAGCAACCGCCGCGCCGGGGGTTGTGGGCCGGCCTGTCGAAACCGCCGTGAACCCGAACGACCCGACTGCCGCACCGGTGACGGGTGGGGTTCCCGCGAACCCCTGGGCGGACCCGGTGAACCCGAAAACTGCGACCGCGACACCGATGACCTCGGGGATACCTGCGGCGGTGGCGGTGAACCCGAAGGCTCCTACTGCGACCCCGATGGACCGGTCGATGCCGGCGGACGCGCCTGCGAACCCGAACGCCGCAGCGGCAACGCCGATTGCCCGGTCGACACCTGATGCGCTGCCGGTGAAACCGAAACTCGCGGTTACCTGCCCGCGGTGGCGGGGCGTACCTGCCGCAGTGGCCGTAAAGCCGAAAGCGGCGGCGGCCTGACCAGTTACCGGGGGCGCCCCGACCGTCCCGGACGCTGCAGCGGTAAACCCGAACAATCCAGTCGCTACCCCAAGGGCGCGATCTACACCGGCCGCTGTACCGACGTAGCCGAAGCTGGCGACCGCGGAGCCGAGCGCACGGTCGATACCGTTCGCCGTTGCGGTGAACCCGAATGTCCCGGCAGCTGCGCCGTTGACCGTTGTTCCGCCACCAGCGGCAGGAGCGACCTCGAACGCTATCGCCGCGTAGTTGCCGACCGACTGCCCCAGGTCCGAGCAGGTGACCGTGGTGGACTCGGTGCCGTCAGCGACCCGGGTGAACACCCCGACCTGGCAGAACGAGCTGTTCTGGTTCGTGACCGTGGTGAACGTCTTCCCCGCGCCGGCGGTGGGGGAAGCGAACCCGCCGCCGGCGTCCGCGCCGGCGACGAACACGACCACGAGCAGGTTGCCTGAGGTGGGGGTCGCGTTGAGGGTGATCGTGCCGGTTTCGGCGCTCCCGCCGCCCTTGGTGGTACCTGCGGTAACGGTCCTGCCGGCAACGATCGGGGTCGTGGTGTCGTGGCCGGTGATGTCGAGACAGACGACGCCGTAGAACGCGACCGTCGTACCTGAGAACGAGTCGACGGTGACCGCGAACGCTGAAGGCGAACCACCAACGTCGGCCCGGTACGCAGCGGCGCCCAGCCGGAACCCGTCGTCACCGTTCCACGGGATCGACGTGGTGCCGACCGTCGTGATCTGCGTGTAGGTGAGGCTGCCGCCGGTGGGGGTTTGGTAACTAGGTGCGGTGGCTACAGCGTCGTTCTCCTGGCCCCAGAGTGTCAGGAACAGCGAGTTCGCGGTGGGGGTGGTGGAGTTCGTCGCCCTGGTCTGGGCGCTGGTCGTACCCGAGTTGCCGGTGTGGCGGGCGGTGACCGTGAACGCCATCCCGCCACCCCCAGTAGAGGACCGGAGTAGCAGCAACATGGCTACTCGATCGAGAAAACGCCGAGCACTGACCAGCTGTACGAGCCGCCCGTGACGTTCTGGACGACCAGCCCTTCACCCTCCCGGAGGATGTAGTCCGAGACGATGTCGCCGTCGTTCGGGAGGATGTTCCAGAACGGCGCCTGACCGACCGCCGGAAGCGTCTCCTCCACCGACAATGGGATCTCGAAGTACGTGAACGTCTGAGTTCCGCCGGCCGTGTAGGAGCGTGCCGCGGTGATCTGTGCCGGGACCGCGGCGTCGGCGGAGTCGTGCTGCCGGATCGTGATCGCCGTGTTCCCGGTCGTCCCCACCGCGGAAGTTTTGGCGACCCGCCACGTCTGAGCACCCAGCGCATTCGTTGCCATCGAAGGCTGGATGAACACCTTCCGCATCTTCACGACCTTGCCTGACCCGGACGCGTTGAACACATGCAGGTAGGGCAGGTTCGCCGAGGCGGTCACGGCACCGGACCACGCCGAATACGTGGGGACAGTGCCGACGAGGTTCCCGGTCGGGTTGGCAAGCATCACCACCTGGTGCTGCTTACCGCCCGCCGTATGTACCGCGATGTCCTCCCCTGCACCCGGCGTGATGGGGATTGAATCGTTTGCTTGCGCCATGGGGATCTCGCCTTACGTGAATCCCCAGGATGGACAGATGAACTACAGGCGGCCTCAGGCCGCAGTGTTGAACGACGCGTCGAAATCGCCGATCGGGATCGTGAACTCATCCCCGACCGTGACGGCGTTCGCGGTCATCGTCCCGGAGCACAAGAAGGTTCCGGAGGTGGATGCGTCGAACAGCGCCCAGTGGGTGTAGTCCTCGGAGGTGTCCACCTCGCCCGTGGTCCACGTGATCGCCGCCGTGTTCGTGATCGCGCCACCCGAGGCGGTTCCCATCGCCGCGGTGAGATCCTTGCGGGTCGCGTTGCCGGCGACGTTCGCAGTACCTGACGCGCCGGGGTCACCAGTGTGGAGCTGGATCCAGATGTTCGCGGGAGCAGTGCCTGTGGATGTGGCGTTGAAGAGCCACTCCAGGAACTTGTTCGCTGCGTTCGCAGCCGAAAGCCCGACAGCCACGTCACACCACCTTCGTTGCGAGGATGCTCAGGACCGCCGCAGGGCCGTTGCCATTGTCGAGGAGGGACCCGTTGGCGTAGACCGAGTCTCCGGAGGCGAGGACAAAGGAGACCTCTTCGCCCGACAGCAGCATGAAGCCGCGGTCATCTACACCGGAGCCGTCAGCAACATCATCCTGCGTGAATCCGATGCGCTGCATCGCCGCCACACCGGACAGCCGAATCAGCACATTCATGTCGTTCATGAACGGTCCGGCCACAACCCCCGGGCTGTTCCGAGCGGTCGCACCGAACGATTGTCCTGAGAGAGCCATGGTTCCCTTCCTACTTCGTAGCTATCGCACGGGTGTCGGCCGGCGAAACGCGGGAGTCCACGACAACGTCCTTGAACCCGGCCGACACCAGCACATGCTTCAGGTGCTCGGAGTCGACGTTGCCGTAGTACTCGCCGGGCTGGAGAGGTCCGCCGTCAATCGCGGAGTGCTCACTCCTGCCGGGGCCGGCCATGGTGAGGATCAGCCGCCCGCCGGTCTTCATGGCCTTGAACGCCGTCAGGCAGATCTCCGGCCACACCGGAGTGTGCTCGAACGTCTCCGTCGAGACCACCACGTCATACTCCTGGTCCGGGACCCACGTGGCGGCGTCCGCGACCACGTCGACCCCGTCGCCTTCGCGGATGTCGACCGCGACGTACCGGGCGGCGTTCGGGAACAGGTCCTTCACGGAGCCGTTGACGTTCCGGCCGCCAATGTCCAGGACCTCGACCGCGTCGATGGTGGCGTGGGTGGCGACCCACGCGAAAGCTTCAGCGTGCATAGGTTCGCCGCCTTTCCTCGAACAGGACCCGGTCCTGTGGTGCGTGGGACTGACCCAGCTCGTACACGTCGTCGTTGTCTGCCTTGCCCCACGCCGGGTGCAGATGCTCCACCACGGACCCGAGGGACATCGCCCACACGTCGCGTTGCTGCGCCGCGGTGACGATCTCGTTGTCGACGAACCAGTGCCGGTAGCCTTCATGACACACGTTCTTCGGGCCGTCCCACGACGCGCCGACGTCGTCGATGTAGGAGCGGCGGATCAGCATGTGGGTGGCGTGTTCGCCGGCCATCACGTGCGGGTTGCCGAGGTCATTGGTGCCGATCACGTGGTAACGCTCACCAGCGATCGACTGTGCGTGGTCCAGCCAGCCAGGCCGAAACACCACGTCATCGCCGACCACGAACGTCCACGGTTCGGTGGTGCAGCGATACCCGGTGTTCATGCGCTGAGCGAACGTAGTCCCGTCGCCCAGCAGGATTTCGGCGCCCGCCGCGCTCCAGGCCTCGATCGCTTCTGCTTCGTTTCCTGCGGCTACCGCGTACACAGTCGCCATCCCGGTCGAGGCGCGCAGCGAGGTCATGAACCGTTCCGCGTGCGCGTACCGCATCGCCGGGACGATGACCGCCGTCCGCTCGGTCGCGGGCGAAGGTACAGCCATCTCCCAGAAGTCGGCTTCCTGGAGCCACACGTTCTTCAGGTGCGTCGTGCGGACCGCGGTGTTGACGTGGACCGGGATCCCGGCCGCGCCGGCGCGGACACAGAACGAGACATCCTCGCCGAGCAGTTTCCCGTCATCGCCCACGATCTGCGTGTACCAGGTGGGACCGAACTCGTCACGGATCCGCTCGAACACAGATCGGTGGATCAAGATGCACGCCGACCCCGTGCCGGCGCACGGAACAAGCGCGTTCACCGGGTACGTGGAGCGCCCCATGAACCGCTGACCTTCGGGGGTGTCGACCCAGTCGAGGATCGTGAACCTCGGCGCGGTGCGGTAGCCGTGCATCCCGTCCTGCGCGATCTCGCGCTGCGCGAAACACAACCCACCCACGATCGGGCGGTCCGTCTCGTCTGCGGACTCGAGGAGCCGTTCGACGGTGTCGTGCTCGAACCCCATGTCGGTGTCGATCCAGAACAGCCACTCACCGGGGGAGCTCGCGAGGAACCCTTCCACTGCCTGGTTACGTGCGTCCGCGAGCGACCCTGACCGTGCGCATCGGACTGCGTTGTAACCGCCCCGCATGATCCTGCCCTGTTCGCCAGCGTCGAACAGGATCAAGTTCACCAGGGACTGGTGGAAGCTGTAGGAGACTTCGGTGTCGTGTACGTAGGCCAGGGTGACGCTGTCACGCACGCCGCGTCCGGGTCCGCTTCTCGCCCGGCTCAGCGGTCGCGGTCTCGACCGGCGCCGCCGGCTTCCGGACCCCGCGAACGACTGACGGTTCGTCGCTGAACAGATCGGGGCGGGCCTTGACGATCGGGTCGTCGGCGTCCCACGCCTCGTCCTGGATGAGGTGCCCGTCAGCGATCCATGTGGTGCAGTTGGCGAATACGAGTGCCATCGCTTACTCCTTCTGGGTAAGGCGGAGGCCCCGGTCACCCAGAGGAACCGGGGCCTCCTTCCCTCGTCGATCAGCCGAGGGTGTCTGTTACTGGTTCTGCAGCAGCCGGAAGCCGAGGTCGTTCACGCTGTTGCCGCCGATGCGGCTGTACGCGAACCAGCCGCGCTGGCCGGACGGCAGGTTGTTCGCCGTGGCGAACAGGTGCGGGACGAGCTCGACGCTCATGCCGCCGTTGCGGGCGATGACGTAGTTGGACCAGTCGCCCACGACCAGCCGGTTCTCCGCGCCCGTGGTGCCGGTGAAGTCCGGGAAGTACGGCGACTCGTACACGGCCTTCCCGAACAGGGTGTCGGCCCACTCGGCCGGCAGGTTCTGGGTGAACGCGTGGAACACGTTCGCCGTACCGAACTGCCGGATCCGGTTGTTGACGTCCACCGACATCATCCACGCGGCCTGCCGGCGGTACTTCTGCGGCAGCGCCTTCCACACCTTGTAGATGTCTTCCTGGCCGAACGCGCCGTCGGTGGTCGTGACGACCTCGACGTTCGTGTTCGCGTCCAGGGCGGTGAGGATGCCGCGGGGCTCGCCGGAGCCGGATCCGCGGGAGAACTTGTCGACCAGCAGCTCGTCGTAGCCTTCGGCGAGGAGCCGCTGCATCTCCGACGCGAACCCGGGGTAGTCCATCCCGACCTCGATCGAGAACGGGATGAAGCCGCGCGCCATGTTCACCGTGACGCTCGGCTGCGCCAGGGTCGGCGAGTCGTCGCTGACCTCGGCGGCCTCCGCGTCGAACGACCACGACACGCCCGCGGACGACACGCCCTTCCAGGCGGTGGTGTTCACTGTCACCTGGCGGCAGATCTGCAGGAACGGGTTCCCGGACTCCTGCGCGGTGAGGATGATCGATGGGTCGATGTAGACCGGGACACCGAAACCACCGGCGGTGGTGGTGCCCTCCGACATGGCCCGGTACTCCTCGAACGCCGAGAGAGCGTGCTGCTCGTCCTGCGTCAGCTGCGGGTGCTGCCGGGTGACGAGCTTCATCCACGCTTCGCGGTAGTGCTCGTTCTCGGTGACGACGATGCGGCGGGCGATGTCCGGGTTGGTGCGGATCTGCCGCTCCACGTGGTCCTTCGCCGCGGCCGACAGGTGGCCGGCGGTGTCACGGGAGTCCAGGGACTTCAGGGCCCGGTCGCGGGCCTCCTGGTTCGTGAGGCGCCGAACATCCGAGGCCGGGTCGTCGAGACCGTAGCGGATGTTGTTGAGGGCCTGCTTCACGGCCTGCGGCTTCTGCCGGAAGATCTCGCTGATCCGGTTGTGCTTGTCGAGCTTGTCGACGATCGCCTTCCGGATCTCGATCCCGGTCTCGAGCGCGGCGTCCTCGTCGGAGGTCAGGTCGCGGAGCTCGCCCTCGTCGGTCTGGTGCAGCGACCGCAGGTGCGCGTCGAGCACCTCGAGGGTGTTGCGGAGTTCGTCGGGCGTGAGGCCCTTCAGGTCGTCGAGGCTGCCCGGGACCAGCCCGCGCTCCTCCTGGATGTCAGTCATTCGATGACTCCGTAGGTCTTGAGCACCACGTTCTGGTGGGCTCGTTTGCGAGACAGGACAGGTGACGCCTTTTCCTCGGCGTCGGAGTCACCGCCACCCACAGCCCCTGCGGGTCGCCCGGTGAGATCTGGGAGCCGCCGGAGTTCGGCGACAACTTCCTTGACGAGGGCTGCGCGTTCCTCCGGGTCGAGCTTCGACAGCATCGACCGGACCCCGACACTGGTCGCGTCGTAGGCGGGGAACACAACGGGCCCGAGTTCGTGCAGTTCGACCTCTTGGATCGTGCGCTGGATGCCTTCGGTGCCGACCCACAGAAGGTCGTCGATCTCCTCGGGCTTCAGCTTCTTCCCGTCGGCGTCGCGCCACTCCTCGCGGGTCACGTTGAACCGGAACGACATGCCGTCGATCGCGCCGCCTTCGATGGCTTGGCGGATCGGTTCCACGACAGGGTTCTCGAACAGGCGGGCCCGAACGAACAGGCCCCGCTCATCCTCGGTCAGTTCGTTGATGGATCCGATCGGCACCGACCCTGTGCGGGCGTCGCGGCCGTGGTCGAACTGCAGCACCGGCGTCTTCGCCCGGAGGGTCTTCTTGAACGCTCCGCGGGCGATCGACTCGTACCAGGACCCGAACCAGTCCTGGATACGGGCCGGGGTGTCGAACACGGCGCCGTACCCTTCGAGGGTGCGGCCGTCGCCGGTCTGTTCGGCGCGGAACTCGACCGCGCGGAACTCGGGTCCGTTCATGCGCCTTCTCCTTGCGTGATTGCTGGTGTTGACCCGGCCGGCTGCAGCTGGACCGAGAACAACCCGGAATGCCGCAGCAGGGACCAGTCATGGGCCCGCATCGCGGTGATGATCGATTCGGGTTCGAACCCGGCGTCCGTCAGGTTGCGGATCGTCTGCGCGTCCGTGGAGGCGATCTCCGCGGCGTCCTTGCCGTCCTCCCGCAGCAGCGGGATGTCGGAGGTGTCGAACCAGAGCTCCGAGTCGCTGGGGACCTTCACGATCGACGCCAGAGACCCGCAGATGTTCTGCAGGTTCGGGTACACCCAGGTGTCAGCGAACGTTCTCCGTGCCGCAGAGAAGTTCCCGGCGTTCAAACTCGACCCTTGCAAGCCCTCGCTGATGCCGAGGATCGCGGCGGGGACCCGGGACAGGACGCTGATGCGGGTCTCGCCTGATCCCTGCACGGTGCTGAAGTCGATGTCTTTCAGGTTCGCGCCGATCGGGGTAGCGTCTGCGCCGGCCGTCAGGTACAGCGTCCTGAACGCGTTCGCCGCGCCTGCGTGCTTTTGTTCGATCGCGTCGACCAGTTCGTTGAACTGTGCCGGAGTCTGGGCCGGGATGCCCTTGATCACCAGGTTCGGGGTCGCTGCGTTGGTGAAGTACTTCACCTTGTGCTCAGTAGCGGCCTTGTCCGCCTGCATGTCCCGGATCGCCGGCGTCAACCAACTCATGCCCAGGCCCGGGTTCTCCGGGTCGGGGATGGGCGCCCAGTGCGCCACGTCCTCCGCGTCCAGCGTCTGCAACTTGCCCGGGCCACCCATGAGGCCGCCGGATCGGTACACGTAGCCGACGATCTCGCCGTCGATCGCGTTCGCCGGGTCGTCAGGCTCCGACTCCGAGCCCCACAGCACTCCCGTCCAGTCCGGTCTCAGCAGCTTGATCGCGCTCCCCGGACGGTTCCGGTTGAACGCGTACGCGTTCCCCGCAAGACCGGCGTGCCACTCCATCTGCGACAGCAGATCCTGCGTCGTCGCGTTCCGCCACGGACTCTCCAAAGGACCCAGCGCAGTGGTGCCGAAGACCTTCCGGGGCGAACTCGACACCCGCCGGTTCCGGAACACGAACCGGGCCTGCGACAACACGAACGCCCGCAGCATCTGCGCGGCGAACGCCGGCGGTGCCTGCCGCAGCTGCGACATGTACGCCGGGAGTGTGTGCTGGATCGCCTGCAGCCGCTGACCGTCGTAGGTCGTGTTGAGACCTGCCAGGTACTGGTGCCCGTTGTAGGAGAACGCAGCGAGGTCGCTGATCCAGTCGTCGACGCTGTACCGCTGCTCGACCGTCCGCGCCGCGCTGATCCGGTCAAGAAGCCCCACGGCCGCCTCCACCGCGGGCATCGGTCCAGCCGATCTTCACCGCGGTCCCGGCCCATGCCACCGCGAACCACACCAAACCGAACAGTTTCGCCGTCAACCACCCGATGCCGTACAAGACGCCGGCGATCACGGCCAGGACAGTCCGGGAGAACCGGACCTCACGAGCCTCCTTGGTGATGCGGCCCACGGGTACCTGGTCGAGCACGTGAGCCATGTCGCCTCCTATCGCCAAGCACCGAAGAATGGTTGGGGTTCCTCAGGCATCAATCCGTGCTCGATGGCGTGGGAGCGTGCCTCGTGAGCGAGAACAGCCGCCACAGCGGCGTCGATCCACATGCCCGCGCCACGTTTCGCCATCTTCAAGTAGTGCGTCTGCAGCAGCTCGTCCTCGCCAGGGCGGGGCTTCTTCCTCGAGCCCTTCACGATCACCGCGTTCTTCGCGTGACCCGCGAGGGTCCCCGACCCGTCATGGGTGATCTCGCCGCGCGTGAACGCTGTCGTGAACCGTTCGATCGCCTTGTCCATGCGCTGCTCGACGTTCGTCGGGAATTCGACGATCTTGTCGGGCCAGTCGCCGGCCCACGCGTCCAGGTAGTCCTGCCACCTGTACGGGTCAGCGAACAGCACCGTCACCTGGTAGGCGTCCATGGAGTCCCGGACCACCCGGTCCACCTCGATTGAGGGGACCTTCCAGTTCGCCGCCTCCACCGGGTCCTTCGGCCGCTCCCAGATCCGCAACTCGAACAGTTTCCCGTCCGACATGCGCGAAGCAATCAGCGCGGTCGCGTCACGGTACTTCGAACCGTCGAACCCGAGCGCGATCAAGTCGCCCGGCTTCAACCCGTCATCGGTGGCCTTCAGGTCCCACTGGATCGGGTCCACGAACACCGACTCGCCGACAACGATCTCGTTCAGGAAGAACCTGCGCCGATCCGCCTCCATGTGCCGGATGGAGCGGCACTCGGAGAAGATACGGCCCTTGATGTTGACCCAACCGCCTCTTTCGCGCGCCGAGTCGCCGTACTGCCTGAGCAGTTCCTGGTAGAGCTCGTCGTCGTTGTCGAGGTCCTCGACCCGCCGCGGTTCGATCGTGTCGACGTGCACGTCCGGGTCTTTCGACTCCGCCGTGACCTGCGCCTCAGACCCCTCTGTCGGGTCCCACGCGTTCGTGAGTTCCAGCCAGCGGCCGTCCATGCCGGCGACGTTCCGCTTCACCGCGCCCGCGACCCGCCTGTACCCGCCCTGCAGCGTGAACAGGTGCGACTCCGTCAAGGTCACGAACGACATCGGCGCACCCAGACGCGCCCGCGCCGACGTAGTCGCCGGCTCGAGTTTCCCGCCCGACGTGAGATCGATCTTCGTCTCGCCGATCTCCCGCACCCGCGGATCATCCACCAGCGGCCCACGGCGGCCCATCTCCTTCAACGGGCGCCACGTGTTGTCGGTCTGCTCCTCCGACGTCCCCAGATTCACGATCAACGGCGTCGGATACGGAGCGCCCACCGGTTCACCGGCAGCGTCCCAGCCGGTGAACCGGGTCGGACCCAAAGCCTCCGCCCAGCAGATCGCCGCACCGAACGGGTCCTTGCCCCACTTCTGCGACCGCCGCAACTGCCCACCCGTATGCCGCAACCCAATCGGGCCCGGCCACGGCTCAGCCCGCGGATCCAGCCGGTAGAAATGCAGCAGAAACCGCCACATCTCATCCGTCAACCGGTACGGCTCACCCTGACGGTAGCCGTCCGGGATCACCAGGTGGCCTTCGATCCACTCGCCGACGTCATACCCGAGAGTTGGGAACTCGCCCTCTTCCTCGGGGCCGCGCCACGGCATCAGACCGCCTTGATCCGGCCTCGGACCCCATCCGAAGGATCCTCCCGTTGCGCCGCGATCTCGTCCTCGACGATCTCCCAGAGCAACAGACGCATCGCCTTCGGCGTGAGACCCAACCGATCCGCCAGTGCAGTCACCTGCGCCTGCTGTGCGGCTGTCGCGTTTGGCTTCTCTGCGGCAGTCCGCAGGCGGCAGTAACGAGCGACCTCGCGAACACACCCGGCACCGAGTCGCTCCCAAGCGACTGCCTGCGGGGTCGTCCACAGTTCCGCCCAAGCCTCACGCTCGGCGGTCGTCTGCTTGCCGCTCAGTGGCCAGTTTGGCAGGTCGCCCTGCCTGCCTTCTGCTGGCAGCTTCGTCGGTCCTCTACCGCGCGTGCCACGAGCTGGCTCGAACTTCGGTGCCCGAGGCATCTCAGCCCACCAGAGCCAGCTGCTCGTTGCCGCCCCGGGCACCCCGGCCGACGTTGCACGTCAGGTGCGCCAATCGGATGTTCGCGGGCTCGTGAGATCCACCCTCTGCCAGCGGAATGATGTGATCAAGACTCGCGCTGCGCGGATGTGGGTAGGCAAGCACAGGATTCACCGCGCGGTTGCAAATCCCGCAACGCCAGCCATCTCGATCAGCGATCCTGTCGCGATTGACCGGATCGCCGGTAACCGCTCCCGCCAAGCGCGCGCGCCGCCTACGCATCCGATCCCGTGCGCTTTCGGTCTTGTCGCCGCAGGCCTTCGAGCAGTATCGCGCCTTGCTGTTGCGATGACTGATGTCTGCGCCGCAACTGGCGCAGGCGCGGACCGTGGCTCGAACCTCACCTGGATGCCGAAGCAACCACACGCGACAGGTATCCGAACAGTACTTCCGTAGGCGTCCACCGCGTCCGTTCTTCGGAGGCAGAGGCGTGAGGCAAGCAGAGCAGTGCACGCAACACACCTCCTGAAACGTGGGAAACGCCGAGATCGCGAGACAGGTTGGTACGGGGTGGCGGTGGGGTCGTGTCGTTACGTCGAGGGGGTGCCCCCCACCCTCCCGGCCTTCCTGCCGTTGCAGGAGCGGCAGAGGACTTGGAGTGGGCCGTTGGGGTCTCCACCTGCGTGGATGGGTGTGACGTGGTCAGCTGTCAGATCGGAGCTTGTGTGCGCTTCTACTCCGTAGCCGGGGCACCAGTCGCCGTGGGTCTGCCTGTGCGCTGCGACTGCTTGGGCTCTGCGTTGTCGCTCTGTCCAGTCACGTGTCGTGTTGGTTGGGCGTTGAGGCCGGCTGCGTTCTCTGGATGCCCTGTGTCGTGTGCACCTGGTTCGGTCGCTCAGTTCCCCGCAGTCGATGCAGGGCCGCTTAGCCATGGATCCACAGCCTGAGGCGTTGCCACCAGGTGGGTGGCCGGTACCACGAACGGCAGGTCTCCCACGTCTCGACGAGTGGGTTCGGGTAGTTCAGGTTCGCCGACTGATACCTGAACCGGGTGGTATCTGGTTCAGGTTTAGTGGTGCGGTGCCGGCCGCTGGGCACCGCTACCCGCCCGAGTGTTCAGGGTGGAGCCCGGTCTCGACCAGGGTGATCTGTTCCGCCGTCGCGTCAGGCCAGGCTTCCGACAGGTCCATCCCTGCCTGCCAGTCGAGCCACGCCTGGTAGGGCATGGTGACGCGGGAGGTTTCGCCGCACTCGGGGCAGGGTGGGGTGGTGACGGACTTCGGCATCCAGGTTCCTCCGAGCACGGTATGGAGTTGTAGCCAGCGGGTTGGTCGCCTGTGGCGGCCCCGACTCATTGCTCGCCACCCCCAGTGGCTAGCGGGTGAAGGCCCGGCCCCGGACTTGGGGAACAGGGCCGGGCCGTACAACACCAGCCGGGGGCTGGGTGAATGGTGGGAACCCCCGACACGCCAGCCAACAGGGAGGGAGCCAGGGTCGGGGGTTCGCTCAGCGAGACCGAGCGTGCAAGGGCATCTCTGACCCTTGGGGCAGCCACTCACGCCACTGCCGTCCGGGGACCCCCAAGACTAGGGCTCACACTCGGTTGTTCAGGGCTGTAGAGACACCTCACCTACAGCGTTTGAATCGTGACACAGGTAGCCGCGCTACTCAAGCAACACGCCGATCACCCGGCCTTCGGCCTTGCCTCCTCAGTGAGCAGGTTCCAGACGTCGCTGACTCGGTAGGTGGGAAGCCAGCGACCACGGACCAGGGTGGACCCGACTGAGGGGAGCCTGTCGCGTTCCGCCCACTTCCGTACCCGACTCGCAGTGAGCGGCGTCTTGCCGATGTCGGTGAACGCGATCTCGATCTCCGCTGCGGTGAGGCAGCGGTCATGGAGTTCTCCCATCAACCCTGTCCGTCTGTCGGCTGCGTCGTCGTACTCGGTTTCGCAGTGGCGGCACTTCGCCTTCAACGCACCGGGCCGGCGGTACAGCATCTCGGGGCAGTTGTCGCACAAGCCGATGCATTCGCGGTCTTGGGGTCGGTCGATCATCCTTCGCAACTGCTCGGCCAGGTCCCACAGTTCGTCGAGGATGTCGGGTGCCCAGTGTTGGGTGCGGATCCAGTCGACGTGCCCGAGTAAGTAGCGGCACACCGCGGGGACGTCGTCTCGGGGTGGGCGGGAGCGGCGTGCCTGGTTGCACGACAGGTGAAGGCACGCGTCGTGGATGGGTCCGCTGATGACGGGGCGGTCCTCGGCGACAGCGCGCCCCCAGGTGCCGATGGTGTTCTTCGTGAGTTCCTGGATGCGGGTGCCGTCGCCATCCCAGTCGAGGAACCGCGCATCCACCGGCAGCGGCTTCTCCGCACCGCGTCCACCGTGGGCGGTGCTGTAGCGGGTTTGGCGGCCCTTCACGTTGTCCAGGTCCACCCAGTAGCTTGAGATGTCCCCGAGAGCCACCTGGAGTTTGTGGGAGCAGTTCGAGCAGACCAGGGCGTCCTTCACTGTGGAGCCGCAGGGGCAGATCTGGGTCATTCGTCCCCCTGGTCTTCGTTCCAGTGGTCCACGGTTCGCCATACCGCCCACCACAGGAACATGGCTGCGCCGCCGAGCCTGAGGAAGATCCGGAACCACGACGGGTTGTCGCGGTCCCATCCAGACGCACCGATGATGGCGAGGATGTACAGGCCCAAGGTGGCGAGCCTGCGGACGGCCCATGCCGCAGCCGCAGTGAGCCGTTCTGCGGTCATTTCGCCTCCTCGGTGTCACCCGTAGCCGTGGGAGCACCTGTTAGGGGCTCAGAGGAGGCACCAGAGGCGCGGGAGGCCATGATGCGCAGGTACAGGCTCTTGTCGATCTGCACATCCACGTAGCTGATGCGTGGATCGTCCACCTGCCACTCTTCGGCCATGCTCACTTCGTCGTAGAGCTCGTTCAGCGCTTCTCTGCGTCCGAGTTCGCGGCCAACCTCAGCGGCGTGCTGGAACAAGGGACGCAAGTGGGGGAACGCGGCAGCGAGGATCGAGTGTGCGTCAGAGGTGAGGTCCGGAGAGTGTGGCGCTATCGAGACGTAGGCCAGAGCGCGCGCCGCCGCCTCTACGGCCTCACCAGGGATGTCCATGTCGGTGCTCCCAGACTCAGCCACGAGCCGCCTCCTCAGCTTCGAAGTGCGCGGTTTGCCGACGAGAGATCACGCAGATCTCGCAATCGCATACCTTGTAGGCAACGACCACCGAGCCGGTGACGTCTGGTCCGATGACCAGCGTGCGGCGGCCGTACTCGTCGCTGCTGCGCCACCAGAGCCTCCAACTGGCCCACCCGCGCCATGGCATCTGCGGGCGGTGGAACCAGATCCGCCGCTGCCGCTTGGCGCGCTCGCGCAGTTCTTGGTCAGTCATCGCTACCTCCCTTGGAACCGATCTCACGAGCGGCGCGTGCGGCGAACCTGAGGGTCACCCACTCGATCTTGTCGCTAGCCGCCTCAACTGCGGCGTCGAGGTAGGCCGCGATCTCTTCGGCTATCTCGTGTCTGATCACCGGGTACGCGGCCTCCAGCACATACCGGGCGTGGGATGCGGTGAGTTGCTGGCCGCCGTACGACCGGTCACAAGCCGCCTCGATCGCCTCCGCGGGCACAGGTGACGTGTGGCGCAGCCTGGTCTCATGCCGGGCACCAAGCCCCGCATCACGCGCGCGTTCGTGCTCTTCGCGGTACTCAGTCACGAGACGCCTCGTTCGGCGGGTTCACGACACGGCAAGCGCCAGCAGGCATCACGTCATGGCCGCATGAGGGGCAGAATGCGGGGTCGTCCTCGATGATGATCACCTCGCCGCCGCAGCCTCCGCAGCGGGCGTGCGTGGGGCACCAAGGATCCGGGCAGATGCAGGTTTCGCTCACGGTTGGGTTGTCTCCTGTTCGGTGTATGGGCCGGCAAACTCGCCAGGCTTCCGTTTGCGTGGCGTGAGCGACCTGCGAGAGCCACTGAAGGCGACGTCGATCGGAAGCGGCGAATACACCGGGTACTGGCCGTCCACCCAGACGTAGTTGTTGAAGCGATGGACCTTGGCCTTGGAGACATGCACAGTCCTGGGGACGTGCAGGGTGTGCCAGCGGCGCTTCTGGCAGTACCAGTGTGAGTAGCTGTTCGGGTGGCCGGAGGGCGCGCGGCAGGTCGTCAGGTTCAGCCACAGTTTGCGAATCGCGCTCATTCGTTCTCCTCGGTGTATGGGCCTGCGTAGTCAGCGGCGGTCATGCGAACTCCCTTTGCTGTCGTTGCCAGTCCTCGTCGCTTGCCCGCGGGTCGATCGGCGTCCACGGCCACAACCCGCCGCGTTTGATGCGCAGTGGCCAGTTGCGTTCGTCGCGGTCGCCGCGCCACGCGACCATGTCCACGTCGCCGACCTCGTTCCAGCGGAGGCCGTAGCCGAACTCGGGCCACCCCATCAGTGCAGCGGAACCGCGGGGGCGCATCTTGCGGCCGTCGTTGCCTTCGGCGTGGCCGGCGTGCGCCTCCATCACCAACGTGATCCCCCGAGCCCTCAGCGAGTCCAACGCAGCAATCACGGGTGCCACGTGGTCGTCGGTCTGCAGGGCGCGCGGAGCCATCTTGTACAGCGGGCCGATCACCAGCAGATCCGGCTGGGTCGCATCCAGGACACGGTTCACCCACGACAGGTCCTTGTCCTTGCAGATGTCGATCCCGCCCGGGCGGCAGTCGATTGACACTCGCGCCGAAGGGTCCTTGCCCTGTGTCTTGGCCTGCAGATACATGCCGCGGAGTTGGCGCTTCACGTGCCGTTCCGTGTTTTCCAGGTCGATGATGTGCGACCGGATCGGCTCCATCGGCCCCCGCGTGAACGGGTGGATCCCAGCGGCGCCCATGAGCGCGAGTTGCCGCAGGAACACGCTCTTCCCGAGACCTTCCTCGCCAGTGATCACCAACCTGTCCATCCGCTCGAGCAGGTTCGGGATGACCCAGTCGTACGGATCGTCCGGTTTCGACATGAGTTCGCCCAGGCTGACGGTCTCGATGTCCGGTGCGCCCAGGTCGCGGATCCTCGTCAAAGCGTTGACGGTCTCCGACACAAGCAACTGCGGGTCGGTCTCCAGGTCTTCGGCTCTCTGTCGCATCCGGATCGCCTGAGCGATCACCTCCCGCCGGCGGGAGAACCCGTGCACCGTGGAGGCGTGGTGTTCCACCGAATCCGGGATGGCGGGGTTGGTGACGATCGCCAGATGCACGCTCATCAGCCGCTTGTTGCCGTTCAGGGCCGTTTGGACGGTCAATGCGTCCGTGGGCTTACCCTCGGCCTTCAGGTCCCGCAGAACGGCCCACAGCCGCTGATGGTCCAGGTTCGCGAAATCCGCCGCCGTGAGGATCCCTGCCGCCCGCTCCAGAGCGAGGGGTGACTGGTAGCAGCAGGACAGGACCGACTGCTCAGCGAGATCGTCGTTCACCCTGCCTCCCCGAAGTCGAGGACGCCTTGAGAGAGGCGCTGAGCCGCCACCTCACAGTAACGTTCCTCGGCCTCTACGCCGATTGCCTTACGTCCGAGCAGTTTCGCTGCCACAAGCGTCGTGCCGCTTCCAGCGAATGGGTCGAGAACTCCGCGCCCTAGGTCGTATCCGGGCATTCGGCTCATGAACCAAGTCGTGATGTCGAGGGGCTTGGGGGATGGATGCTTCGCCATTGGTTCGCGGCCAATGAGAAACGCCTTACTTGTACTGCCTGAGTCTCGGAATGGATCGGATGCGTGGACCCAGGCGTCGAGTTCTGCAGGTGGGTCCAACTCGGCACGTATCTTGGCCCATGCATCAGCCGTGGGCACCTGGCAGCGGTGTGGGAGTCGGCTCATCCACCAGCCGCCCATGTCCGACGTGCCCACAATGCGGTCCAAGCGGCTGCGGGTCACCCCGTTTGCTTCGCACCAGTCCGCGAACGCTGCGCACCACTGGGGCGCCTCGTCTGCCATATAGACCATGCAGGGGATCCAGTCAGCCAACCCCAAAGCACCTCGCGTCTGCCCGTTGCGAAGATGAGCCGCAAGCGTCCACCGATACGCAAGACGACCAATGACATGAGGGCACTTCCCGAGGTTCCAGATGCCAGGCATGAGCCCCAAGGTGGGGGCAACACGAGCAGCATCCTCCATCCAGAAGATCGGGAACTGCTTGTCCCATTCGGCCTTGCCAACGCCATAAGGTGGATCGGTCAGGACTAGATCTAGGCAGTTGTCGTCAAGATGTGGGAGCAATTCGCGGCAGTCGCCGTGGTAGAGCGTGACCGACTCGTCTTCGTAGTAGGGATTCACTGGAACCTCGCCCTCACATCGTCAGGGGCGTACCCGTTCCGCGACACAGGGGAAGCCGCGGCAGGGGAATCGTCCTGAGCCTTCAACAGCCAGTTGCGCCACGTCGCGCGCCAATCCGTCTTCACGCCCTTAGCGCCGGCGGCAGCCGACCAGTAGTTGATGAAGCGTTCGGTCTGTCGCATCACCCACTGCGGCTGCATGTTGCGTTCTCTCGCCCAATCCTTCATTGCCTCGTCGACCGTGAACGGCTCCGGGATCCTCGTCCCCTTGCCGTTGTTGCGCGGCACGCGCGGTACCGAAGGGGAGAGGGAAGAGGGAGAGGGAAGAGGGAGAGGGAGTGAGGGGGGTGTTACCCGAGGGGTTTCCTGAAGGGTTTCGGTAACCACTTCGGAAGGGTTTCCGGAACCCCAACCGGAAGGGTTTGTGGAAGGGTTCACCGAAGGGTTCGAAAGCAGAACCGAAGCCTTCTTCCAACCCTTCAACTCCGGTTCCGAATCGTGCAACCGGACCAGTTCGTGAACCAGCACAGCTCGCAGATGCTTCGAAGCGATCGACGCGTACTCACGCACCATCGCCGCAGCGATGTTCGGGGACTCCATGAAGCCGTCGTGCTTCACGAACGTCCGGATCATCACCTCCTCGGTCGCCTCGTCCACCACGATGAACAGCTCTTGGTGGAGCTCAAGGCCGGCTGAGACGACGCGCTCGGCGGTCCAGTCGGCGTTGTTGGCGGCGATCCTTGAAGGCCTCCAATCGGTCACGCCGCAGTACGACAGGACCGGCGCGGTCTTCAGCATGAAGTACAGCAGTTGCGCGTCTCCGGTCAGTTCGCGGAAGTGGTCCTCACCCCAGATCGCTGTCTTCACATGGGCGAATGTTCGCGCCATCTGCCACCTCCTTCACGTTGGGGAACTGCAGGACTGTCGCTTCCCTTGGGACAGCGGTGACACCACGACGCAGCAGCATCTGCCGCTTAGCGCGCTGAAGACGCCTCGCCTGCTCGAAGAGGCGCCGGCCAGGGTTCGCCATGGGGTCCGTCACAGAGGCCTCCCCGAACACGCCCACAGCCCGTCCTCCCGGGCGTGAGCCGGGTGCTCTTCAGGTACCGGGCAGCGCCTCAGGTGGACCGGGTCGCCGAGACCGCCACCGAACGTGTGATCGCCGCGGTGGTTCAGGTAGTACCGGCACCGCTGGCCGACACTGAACACCGGACATGGCTCGCCTGTGGTGGGGAACAGGGGGAGCTCGAGTTGGCCAATGGTCATGCGGCACCTTCCCCGGTGTAGGGCAAACGCTCCCCGCTATCGGTCAGAAGGACCCAGCCGTGGATAGTGAGGATGCGTTCCTGCTCTGGGTCGATGTCGGGGTTGTTCCGCGGCAGCAACCAGCCGATCGACTCAGCCCAGGCTGGGTTCTGTGTGACGAGACCGTGGCAGCCGCGTACGCCGTCTCCGCAGGCGGTGATGAGGATCGAGGCGCGCTCGAGCAGGGCGCTGCCGCCGCGGCCACGGTTCAGGCGGTGGTGGACGCTCTTGTCGCCGTCCCAGAGCGGTTTGCCGCACATCTGGCAGTGGTCGTCGTCCCGCCGGCGCACGATCCGTCTAGCGGCATCCTTGACCGACTTGGTGGCTTTCGGCATCAGATACTCACCCCCGCGAGCGTCCGCTCGGTAGCCACGATGGTGCGCCCAACGTCGATGCGGGCATGCAGCGACTTGATGTACTCGCGCTGTACACGCACCAAAGCGGCGGTTTTGTCGCGTTCCACGAGTTGCCGCTGCGTCTCCAGGACAGCTTCGTGTTCGCGGGTCTGTACGGCGCCGGTTGCTTTCAGGAACGCCTGTGCTTTCGCTACCCGGTACGCGGACTCGGCCTCGGCGGCGTTCTGTTCGAGGCGGGAAAGGTCGCGGATGGCTGGGTCGAGGTCACGGGAGATCGACTGCAACTGGTCAAGAACACTCGTCACGAGCCCACCTCGACCCTGCGGATCTCGTCCACGACATCGGCAAACATGCGCACGCCTTCGTAGGGCTCAGCGTCGAACAGCACGCCCTGACCGGGGATCTTCGGTGGTGGCTTCGGCGGGTCCTTCGGTCCCTCTCGCTCGTCGCGGAACTCGATGCAGTGGTACTGGTCCCCGAGGCGCAACCGGTCCTGAAGCATCCACTCGATCGGCGTCTTACCGCAGAGCGCGATGAGCAGCAGATCGCAGCCTGTACTGGCCTTGCCTTCACGGAATGCTTTGTCGTGGACGCAGCGGTCGCACCAGTTGGCGGTCCAGCACTCTCCCTCGGTGCCGTTGCTGAACGGAGAGCCCTCGCGCGCGTCGCGGTCCATCTCCTCGAAGGTGCGCATCACGCCTCCAGCTCGTCGGGTGCCAGCACGTGGCGGTACAGGGGTTCCAGGCGGTCCAGCTCGGCCTTAATGTTCGCGGCGTGTACGGACTCGGCGGGATCCAGCAGACCGGGAACAACGAACGCTGAACTGGGAACCAGACGAGGAAGGTCCGCCGGCGGCTTGGGGTCCGCAGAGCAGGGATGCCTCGCGCCGAAGACGATGTCGTCGGCTTCGTTCTCGCAGCCGCAACGAAGAGCCATCACGCCCCCGATTCCTGGTCGAAGTACTTGCCGACATACCGCTCCCAGAACGCAGGCCGCAGCGCCTCTGGGATGAACGGCTCACACTCAGCCGTGGTTGGCGTCTGGGAGATTCTGCGGATCCTGCACTGTCGCTTGGCGTGCTTGATCGCGCAGTCCAAGCAGCCATCGACGTGACTCATCACATTCTGCAGGCGGGTGCAGCAGCAGCAATCGGTGTTCGGTGTCGGTTCGATGTGGTCGGTGGTGGGGTGGCCGCAACCCTCACCGAGGTGGGTGCTCCTGCACAGCACGACCGGTGGATCCTTGGGAGTGAACTCCGGGTTAGCCATGGCGGTTCACCTCTGCCTGGTGTTCGCCGTCCACGACACGACGCTGAACACGACGCAACACCCGGACCGCCTCCCGTTGGGTCCAGTCACGCGAACCCCCCGGCTCCGCGATCGACCGCATGATCGCGAACAACATCCAGAACCCCTCCGGGTAGCGGGAAGGGTCATCCCACGCCTCGCTTCGTACGGCGGCCGCGATACGGTCAGCCTCGCCCTCTTCGAGAGGGGTGATGGCCGGCTGGAACGGATCCACCAACTCGGCAGTCATGAGGTCGCCTGTCCGGTCCGAAGCTTGTGTGCGTACTGCTTCAGATAGGTGACCGGGTTATGCGTCCAGTCGGCTTCGTAGGCCAAGGAGTCGAGCTGGTCAGCAAGCCAGTTCCGCAGGATCTCGCGGAACTCGCGGCGATACGCGTCGGCTTCTTCGACGGTGGGGGACTTGCCATGCTCGGTATTGAAGGCAACCCACGCCAGGATTACGTCGTCCATAGTGGCGTCTGCGTCGCTCATGCGCTCTGCTCCTGCTTCAGGTGGTCTGCGTACTCCAAGAGGCGGGCAGCGGGTGCCTCCAGGAAGTGCTCGCCGTTCGTCCAGTCGGTGAAGTCGACCTGCACCGCCTCGGGGTCCAACTCGCCGGGATGGTTTGCCTGCCAGGCATCAGCGACAGCGACACGGGCCTCAACCAGCGGATCCGGCGGCACAGCGACAGCACGCTCGTACGAGTCCTGGTCCGGGTCCTTGTCGTCCGTGGGGATGCACAACGACTGCAGCAGCACGATCCGGTACGCCACCGACATGGCCTTGGCGGTGCCCTTATCGCCACTGTCCAGGCTTTCCCCAGGCACCAAGGCCTCGATGTAGTCGCCGGCTGGACCGTAGAAGCGGTACGTGCAGGTCGTGGTGACCTCACGCGTTGGCTTCCCCGTGGACGTCAGCACATCCCGGTACTCGGCCACGCACTTGTGCGGCATGGGGATGATCTTGTGTTTCCGGAAGATCGGGCCCACCGCGTTCACTACCTGGTCGATACCGCGGAAGTTGTACCGCTGCGAGTCGTTGAAGCCTTCCTTGCGGACTGCCTGAACCTCTTCCATGGCAGCACTGAAGGCGGCGTAGATGGTCGGCTGCTCGGTCATGCGGCGGACTCCCTTCTCTTGCGTGCCTTCTCGCGGTACGCCTCGCGAGCTCGGATGCGATTGCAGACGCGGCAGTCGCCGTAGGGTCGTGTGTTCTCGGGCGTCTTCTCGTGGCCTTGCGGGCAGTGGGTCTTCGCCGGCTGCTCGGGATGGTGTTTCCGGTAATGCCTTCGGGCGCTTTCGAGTGCGCAGGGGCGACAGAATATGGAGCCGTCCTTGCGGACATACGAGTTCTCTGGCGTGACTTCGTGACCCCTCTTGCAGTGCGTGCGCAGCACGCCACTTAGACCACGCCTAGTGTTCTCGCGACTGGTCACTGTCACCATGTGCTCTGGGTTGACGCAACGCCGGACCCTGCAGAGGTGGTCGATGACAAGCCCGTCAGGAATAGGGCCCACATGCACGGAGTAAGAGAGCCGATGAGCCTTCCAGTACGCGCCTCGGAATCGAAGGATCCCGTAGCCGGATGTGTCTACAGCGTCGAGCCACAGCCAGCACCCGGATTCAGGGTCGACCCTGATGGATCGGGCAATGCGCTCAGCGGTCACGCCACCCTCCTCGGATTCTTGGTGTGGGGGTCGTGGACTGCCTTTGCGACCATGACGCGCCTCCTCTGGCAGAACACCCACTGGATCACCGGAGGTTCAGCAGCAAGGAGCCGGTCCATCTCCCGCGTGTACGGGGTCTCCTGCTTCGTCTGCCGCGGAATCGGTGTACGTGAGTCATCGGGCATGTCTTCGATTTCGTCCTGTCGGTAAGGGACCCCGTTGCGCCGGAACAGCGCCGCGTGGTTCACGCAGAACCCCCACTGGCGCCTCGGCTGATCACAGTCCGGGCGGGCGCAGGCTTGCTTAGCCATCGGTGTGCGCTTCATGCCGCCGGCTCCTGCTCAGCCAGCCACTGCGGCTCGTACTTCTTCCGCTCCAACGGCGACATGCCCGCAGACACCCCGAAGCGGGTCTTGTAGCACTCACCGAGCTCCATACGCATCACCCGGTCGCGGCACTCCTGAAGCACCGGACAGCGGGTCTTGCACACGTTCCGCAGGTAGTCCCAGTCCTCATGCGCAGCGCCAGGCTCGAGGTAGAACGCGAGCGTCCCGATCTCGCGGCAGGCCGCATCACGCATCCACTCAGGCCAATGTGAATCGAGACTCATTCGGTCCCTCCCTCTTCTGTCTCGCCGACCTCCGTTTCGGCGAGCACCGGGCACCCCCGGTCCTTACAGGCGTCGATCCCGGGGCAGTCCGGGTCACTGCACGGGCAGTCGCAGACCCCCTGCCGCCACTGGCGGGTACACAGATCGCGGTGTCCAAGCCACTCGCTCATCGCTGTATCCCCTTGGTGCTAGGCCCCGCCGTTCCCCAGATGGGGCGGGGCGGGCGATCTTGTCTGCCATATTTAGTTGCCTCGGGCATCACCAGTCCCACACGCGGCTCATCGCACTCACCTCCTCTCGGGGCGGTTCTCGCGGATCCATTTCGTGCGGGCAGCTACATCCGCTGCCGTCGACTCCGGATCCGGATCCACAGGGAACTGGCGAGGCGCGACACGATCCACCAGGCCCCAGAACACCTCGGCCAGCAGGTAGCCGACCGCCCGGATCACTGGCCGGCTCCCGTCAGTTCACGGACCGCGGCCAGGCAGGCATCCACGGCGTCCTGCTCAGGGGCTGTGATGCGCTGGGCCCGGACCTGCCACAGGCGATCCATCAGCAGCGACAGGAACACCGGGTCGACGTCGTACTTCTCAGCGAGGTTCACGTCAGGCTCCGTCGAAGATGTGCAGGTTGGTGGTGTCGGCCTTGCAGCGCTCCAGCGCCTTCTCGGTCGCTTCCGCGTCTGCCTTCTCGCGCCGCTTCCATCGCACGAAAACGACCGGAAAGACGAACGCCGACAGCAGGAAGAACAGGGCACCGACGGTCCACAGGAACCCCAGGATTTGGCCGGCCATCACTCGCACCCCAGTCCGTCGCCGTCGTCGTCCAGCGCCTTGTTCCAGCCGACGTCGCCCGGAGTGAGCGGCAACATCACGCCCGCCGCTTCGGCCTCCTGGCAGGACTCGAATGTGACGCGGACGGAGTCAGTGCAGCCGGCCAGCAGTACGAGGATGCCGACGAAAGCAGCAGCCGCCAGCCGCTCCAGAACGGTCCTCATCGCCACACCTCGTCAGCCTTGTCGGCCTCAGCACGCAGCGCGTCCGAGATCTCCTTGTCAGGGATGTGGTTCGCGGCGGCCCGAAGCACGGACGTGAAGTTGTTCGTGATGTCCTCGGCAACTTCACGGGCCCTGCGGTACCAGCGCTCGTTCATGCGCCACATCAAGACAGCACCGACGAGCAGGCCGAATGCGTTGCCGAGGCAGAACCCCTGAAGACCGGTCATGGCCGCCTCACCCTCGCTGGGTACCTGGAGCACAACTCGAGGAAGCGGTCCGAGAACGACGCCTCCACCCACTGCCGGTACGCCGTCGACTGCGGCGCCGGGTCACCCTCTGCGGCAGGAACAAGCAGCGCCACCAGGCGGTCCGCGTGAGCCGCGGGAGACTCCACAGGCTCACCCTTCCGGGCAGCCTTCAGCCTGGCTCTGGTGGCTTTCAGGGTTGCGGAGGTCATAGCAGCGCCTTCCAGATCGCCCACACAACCACCGGGGTGACGGCGAGCAGGATGAAGAAGGCCAACCAGCCAACAGCGATCAGCACCTCGGCTGCCTTGTCAGCGGCGGTCTTCTCGGTCTCAACAGGTGCGAACTTCACAGCCGGACCCCCTCACTGATCACGTCGATCACCGTCTGGTCGTCGTAGTAGCGGAACGGCCGGTGCATGTTCTCGCCGCCATCAACCGCGATCCACGGCGCGAGCGACCCAACGGCGTAGCGGACCATCAGGCCGCGGCGGGTCACGATGACCGCGCCAAGTCCCTTCGGCTCCGGTGGGTTCACGTGCTCGGTCATCGGTCCTCCCGATCAAAGGTTTCGAGTGGGTATCGCTCGTTGGCGAGCAGGTCTTCGTAGGTGCCGGGTTCTCGGCACTCCAACCACAAGTCACCCGACGGGTGAACCCAGGTCGTGACGATCTCGCCCTTCACCTGCTCGTAGGTCGCGGCGTGCATCGAGCCGTCCAGCAGAGCCACCCAGAACGCGATCGAAGTTGGGCGCAGGCGCACCAGGAGACGATCAGGCCAGTCCGGGTGAGGAGCCACTGACAACGGCAGACGCTCCGGGGTCATCTCCCTGACCAGCCAGAACACGACCTGCTGATACGCCCGCACCAGCCGCCGCTGGTCCGCGTACTCGACGACGGTCAGCCCTCCGTGTCCGTGTATCGCTTCCACGTCGCGGATGTCCGGCCACACAGCTGTCGAGGGGTGCTCACCTGGCCAGCGAAGCGCCACGGAGCCGTCGGAGAACTCGACGCCTTCGGCAACCGAGCCTGTACCGGACACCCCGGACTTGTCCTCGTAGCGGTGAAGCGTGAACAGGGCCGCGGTCATGACTCCTCCAGATGCGGAAGAGCCGCCTCCAGGGCGACACGCGCATCGGCCAGCGCGGCCGACCTCGCATCGGTCGTGTCGTGCACGAAGTGGTCAACACACATGGCGCAGCACGGGTCGCCGTGGCTACGCGACAGGTAGAGAGCCCGCGCGGCCCTCCTCACCGCCTTGTCGGTGATGGTGATCACACGGACACACCCCCCGGGCCTACGAGCGGCCGGCGGACCACGACGCGGATGTGGTCGGACTCGATGACGTCGGCCTCGTCGGCGCCGTACGACGTCGGCACCAGCGACTCACGCAACTTGTGGTCGGGTACCGCGTGTGCCCACGACTTCAGGACCCCGGCGACACCCTCGGCCTGGATCTCGATGCGGCCGTTGCGGATCTCCAGCGAAGTCGCCTGCACCTTCGGGAACTGGATGAACAGAGCGGCGGCCTCGGCGAGGCGCTCGGCGAACAGTTCGTGGCTCGCGTAGTAGACGTTCGCGGTTTCTCCGCGTCCCCCCTGCGGGCTCATCGCTTGCCCCGCTGCTTCTTCGCGCGCTGCTTGGCGACCTCGTCCTGCTTGTTCTTCTTCGCGGACTCACGCTGCACGTCGGCCAGGAACCGCCCGGCCTTCGCGGCGTGGATCTTGCCTGCGTTTGGCTTCTTGCTGAAGATCCCCACTGCTAACATCTCCCCTTGTAGTAGGTGGCTCCCTTGTGCGTCTGTCCTTGGTCGGCGGCGTACTTGGGAGCCGCTTGTTCTTTGGTGCTGTGAAGTTCTTGGAGCCGG
This sequence comes from Kribbella sp. NPDC050470, assembly GCF_044458365.1. Classification (NCBI taxonomy): domain Bacteria; kingdom Bacillati; phylum Actinomycetota; class Actinomycetes; order Propionibacteriales; family Kribbellaceae; genus Kribbella; species Kribbella sp. NPDC050470. The sequence continues at coordinate 44,739 of NZ_JBITHV010000026.1, forward strand.
GTCACCGGCCGGGACTTCCCGGTCCGGGGGGTGAACCTTCGGTCGGTCTGGAACAGGGGTGGTCCAGACACTGACCGGTCGGCGACCCGGGCTAGGAGGCGCGCCTCTTGCTGCGCGCCTGCCGGACTGCTTCAGGCCAGCCGAGGGCAGCGAGTGCCCCCGCCTTCCGTTCCAGCAGTCCGGTCGCTAGGAGTTCCTCAGCTCGCCGGCGGCCGAGGTCTGCGATGCGGGCGCGTTCCGTGGCGTTCACTTCGGCGGCTTCCCTTGCTTGCGGCCACCGCCGGTGTTGCCCCCCTTGGATCCGCCCTTCGGCTGCTTGGGGTTCTGAGGCTTCGGGCTCGGACTCGAGTTCTTCCGGCCAAGGTTGAAGACACCCATCAGGACGCCTCCCTCTCGTCTGCGTAGGAGAGAGCGCCGACAGGGACGCTCAGCGCGTCGGCGAGCTTCTTGATCGTTGAATCCCGCGGCTTCGACTTGCCGAGCTCGATCTGGTTCAGCGCGTACTCACTGATCCCGGCGCGTTCGGCGAGCGACTTCTGCGAGTCCCCGCCGGTTGTGCGGAGCGCCTTGAGAGCTTCGGTGTTGAGCTGCATGTGAGCCACATTAGGGC
>NZ_JBITHV010000026.1:45444-47963 GCF_044458365.1 Kribbella sp. NPDC050470
ACGGGGGTAGGAACCCAAAACGTCTAGGCCACAGACTCTTCACTTTTACGTCACAACGTTGTAACCGTTAGTAGCATGCCAGAGAAGGACATCGATTTACTGCGAAAACGGATCCAGGAGGGAGTTCAGGCAGCCGAGGAACTCGAACGGCTCCTGAAACAAGAAGAACGGGGGAGACGCAAGAGGAATCTCAGGCTGATCAAGGGTGGGGGAATCGGGGGAGCGATCTGGGCCGGCGTGGAGTGGCTGGTCGACCCGCGGAAGATCGCTGTCGGGCTCGCTGCTGCCGTGATTGGCGCCGGCGCCGCGGTCTCCGAGGATCCCGGCTCGCCAGGGTCGGACCCACCTGAGGGGATCCGTCCTCCGGCCGCCGTCAGTCCCTCGACGAAGCCAGCGGTGAAGCCGACCGTGAAGCCGACCGTGAAGCCGAGTCCGCCGAGAACCTCACCTTTGCGGACCCTGGGTAGGAGCAGCACCCCCGTGGCCACTCCACGGAAGACGCCGGCCAGGACCAAGGTGCCTCAGGCGACACCGACCCCGACGCCGTCTGAAACGGCGTCCCCGTCCCTCACCGAGACCGTGACCCCGACCCTGCCTAAGACCTCGACCCTGCCGGCTGCGGCGTGCGTGGTGGACCTCCTGGGGGTGAAGCTGTGCTTGCCGCGCGGTCGATCGTGAACAGTTCCGTGTTCATTGTGGAGCGCGGCGGTGGTGTATGCGCGACGGTAGCCCCGGGCTACCGACACACTCACGCGAGTGGCCGATCGGTGGGTACGTCTGGGGCATCTGGTAACTGCCGGTCGGCTGCACCAGGGGCACCGGAGTCTTGCGGCGTTCGCTGCCGCGTCAGGGATGTCCCGTACGACGCTGGACAGCATCGAGCACGCCAGGAAGTCCTCGTACGATCCAGCCACGTTGGCGAGGCTGGAGGACGCTCTGGGGTGGCGTGCGGGGTCGGTGGAGCGGGTCCTGTCCGGGTTGGACCTGTAGAGGACCCTGATCTCACCGCTGTGGTGAACGCTTGGCCGCGCCTATCGCCTGGATCACGGAGGATGCTGGCGATACTCGCCACCGAAGCTGCACGTACCAAGAACTGGTGATCCTGGGCGCCCTGCCCTGGGGTCACCGTGGAACGATCTGCACAGTCTCCGGGTCGAATGGCACACGGCCCTTCGGCCCACGTCGCAACCGCACCTCGACCAAGGCATCGATGATCGCCCGTTTCCGCGACAACGGCAGCGATCGCCATGCACCTGCGGCCTGGTCCCCGGTGACGCCCTTCACGACCTGATCCTGCCGTCGCGGCGCGATCTTCGCCTCCTCGGTCTTGAGCCGGCCGCGCAGGAGCCGCAGCGTCTCCCGCAGGTCTGCGGGGTCGGCTGTGTCGTCGGTGGCGAAGTCCTCCTTCACGGCCTCGATCCGGTCCCGCAGCGCCTGGACCGCCTGGAGTTGCTTCGGGTCCACTCCCGGGGGTTTCTCCTCGTAGTGCTCGAGCAGAGCTGTGATCGTGGTCTCCGCGTACAGGTCGATTGCTTTGATGTCCCTGGACATGCCGCACTGCCAGCAGATGTACGCGACCCGGCGGCCGTTCTTCTTGCTGGAGGTGACGTTCGATCCCACGGTGACGTCGCATTGGTCGCACAGCGCGAGACCGGTCAGCAGGTGTACCCGATAGGTGGTGGAGTGGTTCGCCCTCCGGGCTGGGTCTTCGAGGATGCGGACGACCTGCTCCCACTTCTCCCGGGGCACGATCGCCGGCCACACAGCCTTGCCTTTGATCTCGCCCTTCAGGGCGCGCAATCCAGCGATGCGCGGGTTGATCACCATCTGGCGGATGATCGACGGTCTCCACGTTCCCCCGCGGACCGTGGGGATCCCCTTGTCGATCGCCTCCCTGGACAGGGAACGCACGTCCTCGCCGGCGATCAACCTGTCTACCCAATCCTCGAGGATCGCCGCCTCTCCTGGTTCGAGCTCGTGGTCGACGGTCCACCCGAACGATCTCCCGCCGCCATGGAACAGTCCCGCTTTGGCTCTGCGTTCCACGTCTTCTTTCACCCGCTCTCCGGTTCGTTCTGCTTCCGCTGCGTCCCAGGCCGCGATCGTCCGCGCTACTGCTCGCCCGTCTGCTTTGGACAGGTCCGCAGTGCCTGACGCCCAGGTGTGGACCGTTACCCGTGCCCGTTCGTGGAGCCTGATGAGGTGTTCCCACTCGAAGGGGCGGCGGGTGAGGCGGGAGTTCGAGTAGGCCAGGATCAGGCTGCCCGGGTCGTCTTCTGCGTCCTGCAGGAGGCGGTCGTAGTCCGGTCTTGATGCTTTACTGAGCGTCGAGGCTCCAGCGTCGTTGTCCACGTAGGGTGGTTCGACGAGCTCGGCCTTCAGTCGTGATGCGAGTTCGCGGCAGGTCTCCTCTTGTCTGCCGACGCCTATCTCGCGGCCTTCTCGGTCGTTGGAGATGCGCAGGTACATGCGGGCTCTCGTCACAACTCGATACTATGCCTTGCGTGATGTGCGTCGGG
>NZ_JBITHV010000027.1:0-39203 GCF_044458365.1 Kribbella sp. NPDC050470
CAGCGAGGCGGGACACCCCACCACGCCCACATAGCCCAGCACCAAGCCAATCCGGAATCACCGCCTCACGCCAAGCCGATCGGTGGATCGAGGCTAAGGCGCGAAACATCCAGCAGGGGCCGCCACAGCGCCCGCCACGCGGGGCGCTAGGCCCGCCCGGCTACCGGTGGCCTCGGCCTCGCGTGGTACCTCGAGCTAGCGAAAGCGTGCGCGCTTCACTGATAGTGAGTCTCGTGGGTGAAGGTGGGACGGCTGACACGACTGGGGTGGTGCTGGTCCAGGCCTCGACCCGCGGAGCGTGGCGCGGCGCCGTGTTGCCAGGTACTGCTGGACTGAGCTTCGTTGGTGTAGGCATCGTTGTCGCTTCGGTGGGCCTGAGTCTGGCCGGTTTGGGGTTTGCGCTCGTTGCAACGTTGCGCGCGATCTGGTGGGCGCGGGTTTGTTCCACGAGCCAGCTGGCGGATCGTGACGGTGCTCTGGTGTGGATGTACCGGGGTGAGCCGCGAGACGCGGTGCCGTGGTCGGATCTTCGGCACGTTCTGTTTCAACGGTGGGCGCGTCAGGTCATGTGGGCATTGGGTCCACATTCAGGCGGCCCGTTCCCCTACCTTCTGATCGACTCACGGGCCGACCGGCGCCCTCCCGGATTCCGGCACTTCGCAGAGGTCATGATTATCGACAAGTCCGAGCTCGAAGCAGCGGATCGAGCAATGGCTGCTGCATGCCATCGGCATCGAGTGACGTACCACGGAATCGATTCGGACTGGTAAGTCGGCGGGTCCCGTTGCTGAGGGGGTGCTCCCGGGGTCGCCAGCGCCGTATCGTCCTGTTTGGGGGTGGGGTATGGCACAGGCGTCGGGTGCGTGGTCGGGGTCGGTGGGGGAGGCCTTGCGGTGGGGGGAGGCTTCGGCGGCGTTGCGTGGGGTGGGGCAAGTGGTGGGGAGGCGGATCTGTTTCTGGGGACCCTGCTGGCTCATCCTGATGCGGATGGGGAGATGCGGCGGCTGATCGGGTACTTCGGGTTGACCGCGCGCGATCTGCTGCCAGATGACTTTCCGAAGGTGACGTTGGAGAGCCTGCGGCAGGCGGCTGCCACGGTCGGGGCGCAGAGCACCTCCAGCCTGGATCAGCGAGTCAACCAGATCTTGTCCACGGCGGATCGGCTGTCGGGTGGCAGTCGGCCGACGATCCTCGCCGATGTCGTCGGCGCCCTGCTGAGCGAGTCGACGTTCTTCAGGCAAGCTCTCCAACGGTCGATGGATCGGTCCGGGCTCTCGGTCGGCGTACTCGCCGATCGGTACGGGACCTTCCTCCGGGATCTCGACCCGCAGAACGAGGTTGCGGGGAAGAAGCTTGGTGAGTGGCTGACGGAGAACTTTCCACGGCGGCCGGCCAGCCTGGCGGCGTTCAGCAGTGACGTGGTGGACCCGACGGCCGACTTCATCGACATCAGCGTCGAGGCGGATGCGTTCGCCTACCTGATCTCGTCCCGCACGCTGGTGCCGCCGCTCGCGATCGGGCTGTTCGGTCAGTGGGGGAGCGGCAAGAGCTTCCTGATGGCGAAGATCCGGCACCGGATCGAGCAGATCAGCAGCTTGGCCCGGACCAGCGACCAGGCCAACCTCGCAGTCTGGCCGAACGTCGCGCACATCGAGTTCAACGCCTGGGAGTACGTCGAGACCAACCTCTGGGCCTCGCTGCTGGACAAGATCTTCGACGAACTGGATCCGGTCGCGCGGCAGAAGCTTTCGGATCGGCGGCGGCAGGCGATCCTGGCGAAACTGGACGCCAAGCAGCAGGACGTCGTCGAGGCGGAAGCAGCGCTGGAGACCCTGCAGGCCACCGAGGCCAAGGCCGCCGATGTCGTCCAGAAAAAGCAAGAGCACCTCGATGCGGTGGAGCGCACCACCGCCCAGCTCCGGGACAGCCTGATCACCCGTGAGCTCGAGGCCGGTGCCCGAGCCGCGCTGGTCGAGACGGCGGTTGCTATCGGCAAGGAAGAGCTCGGTGACGAGGTAGCTGAAGCAGTCGCCGAGGTACGACGTGCCGCGCTGGCGACTCGAACCAGTCCATGGCTGCAGCAGCGCTTCTGGACGGTCAAGCGCATCGTCTACGTCGCGCTGGCGGCGATCGCCGTACCACTGGTTGCGTATGTCATGGACCTGCTGTCGGCTCCGCCGATCACGAGTGTGGTGGCGAGCCTCGCGCCTCTGATCCCGTTGGCGGCGCTTGCGCTCAGGGCGGCGGCAAGCTTCGCCGCGAGCCAGCAGGAAGCCTTGGTGCAAGCAGAGGAGAAGATCGACGCACAGCTCACCAAGGCCGTCAATGACGTCAAGGAGGGCCTCACCACGGCCAACAACGAGCTCGCGGCAACGCGAGAAGCCTTGACCGAGGCCGAGGCGGCGGCGGGCAAGGCTCGCGACGAGCAGGCGGAGCTGAAGCGGAAGAGCGACGCCCTGACGGTCGGGAACACGTACGTCGAGTTCCTGGCCGATCGCAAGGCCAGTGACGACTACCGCAGCCACCTCGGCCTGATCAGCAAGGTTCATGAGGATCTGCAGGATCTCGCCGACCTGACGGCCGACTTCAACAAGGAGACACGGCGGTCGGTAGGCGGTCCGCCGAACCGGATCGTGCTGTACATCGACGACCTGGATCGGTGCCCGCCGAAGAAGGTGGTCGAGGTCCTCGAGGCGGTGCACCTGCTGCTCTCGTTCCCGCTGTTCGTCGTGGTCGTCGCGGTGGACACCAGATGGCTCAGATCGGCGCTGCACGAAGCGTTGCCCGCGCTCGACGCGAGGCTCGGTGAGGCCGGAGATCAGCCGAAGGCGATGGACTACGTGGAGAAGATCTTCCAGATCCCCTTCTGGGTGGAGACCCTCGACGACGACGCCCGGCGACGCCTGCTGCGCGGCCTGCTGCTGCCTTCGGTGGCGGCGCAGCCGACCAATGCGGGTGGCGGTGGAATGAGAACTCTGAACGTCGGCAAGCGAGAGGAAGAGCTCGTGCGCGCGATGCTGACGGATTTCGGCAGCTTGCTCGACCTCGATGCCAGGCCGCTTGCGCTGACTGTGGACGAGCTCGCCTTCGTCGAGTCGCTCGCCCCGCTGATCGGCGGGACTCCGCGCCGGGTCAAGCGCTTCGTGAACATCTGCCAGCTGCTGCTCGCGATGGCACCACCGTTGTCGGCGGACGGCGACCAGCCGACGGAGCGGATGGCCACGTGTTTCATGGCAGCGCTGCACGAAGGTACGCCGTACCTCGCAAGCCGTCTCGCCCAGGTGTCGGCCGGGTTGCCGTCGAGCCCGCCGGCCACGCTCTTCAGTGCCCTTGCCGCGCTCGACCCGGTCGAGCTCACTGTTGAGCGCGAGCGGGTGCAGACATGGTTGCGGAAGCGGCAAGAGGTCGCGGGTCCGGGGGCGGTCCCGTTCGGGATGACGCCGATGAGCAAGTTGCTGATCCGCTTCGACCTGATCCGCCGCCTGACGTTCGAAGCTACCGCCTGACGTTCGAAGCTAGTTGAACGCGAGTTTGGCGAAGCGTTCGGCCATCCGTTGGTGGGTGGGGCCGTCAGGGTGCAGGTCGTCGGGCAGGGGAAGCTCGGCGTTGTCGGCCTCGCCGTACAGCTCGCGGCCGTCGAGGTAGCGCAGGTTCGGGTCGTCGGCGGACCGTTGCGCGACGATCCGGGCCAGTTCCTCCCGGATCACGCCGAGCGTCAGCTTCCCCATCGGTACGTCGGCCGGGTCACCGGTGGCCTGGAACCGCAGCTCGCCCCGGCTCAGCGCTTCAAGGTCCCACATCGTCGGGCCGGGCGTGTCCTCGTGCATCGGACAAAGGATGGGGGAGACGACCAGCAGCGGCGTGGTCGGATGGCCGTCGCGAATGGTGTCCAGGAAACCGTGTACGGCGGGGCCGAATGCACGTCGCCGCATCACGTCGGCGTTCACCACGTTGATGCCGATCTTGACGCTGATCAGGTCGGCGGGTGTGTCCCGCATGGTGCGGGCCACGAACGGCTGGAGCAGCGCGCTGCCGCCGAAGCCCAGGTTGGTCAGCTCCAGACCGGCCAGCGAAGCGGCGCGGGTCGCCCACGTGCCGGTCGGGCTGGTCGCGTTCGAGCCGTGGCTGATCGAGCTCCCGTGGTGCAGCCAGGTCCGGCGGCCGGTTGGCGGAGCGGGTTCGACCGGCGCATTGGTGCGGAGGGCAACGAGTGCGGTGGTTTCGGTGTGCGGGAGCCAGATCTCGACAGTCTTCGACTCGTCGCTCAGGCCGGTCACGCGGACGGTTCCGGGGTCGCCGGGCTGCGTGTCGGTGGCCCCGGTGGTGAGGTCGATGGTCAGTACGTTCCCGCCTGGCACGGTCGCCTGGTCGACCAGCTTGCCGTCGACGAGCACGTCGTACACTCCATCCGGCGTACGCGGTGCGCCGGTGTAGACGCGCTTGGTCGGCAGCGTGTCGAGCTCGATCGCCGTAGCACGCGTTTGAAACAACAACCGGACTCCTGACGGCTGCGACTCCACCATCTCCAGCTGCGGATCGTCGTACTGCGCCCGAGCCCAAGCCGGCAACCGATGCGGCAGCACCCCTGCCGGCGTCCGCTCCAGGTCCAGCGCGCCACGCAGCAGGCCGTCGGTCACGGGGGTGGTGATCCAGTTCTGCATCGCCCCAGTATCGAGGACTCACCGATATTCGTAGCCACCTGACCGGAATGTGCCTAAGCTTCCAGCCACCCGGGTGCCCGCCCAACCCGGGCAGGAGGGAGCCGGGGATGCCGCCTGCGCGCGCACTCTGGCTGCTGCTCAGCGGCTACGCGGTCTCGTCGTACGGGAACTACCTGAACCTGGTCGCGCTCGGGCTGTTCAGCTTCCACTGGACGCAGAGCACATGGGCGACCGGTGCAGTGATGGCGATCCGGCTCGGCGCCGGGTTCGTGGCTGGGCTGGTGTCCGGCCGGGTTCTGCTTCGGGTACGGCGCCGGCCGTTGCTGATCGGACTCGATCTGCTGCAGGCCGCGGTGATGGTGGTGCTGGTGATGGCGCCGAGTCTCGCCGTACTCGTGCTGGTCGCGCTGGTCCTCGGGGTCTGCAACACCACGGTGGTAGTCGCGCTGCGCAGCGGGATACCGGAGCTGGTTGGTGCGGATCAGCGGACGCGGGCGAACGGGCGCCTGGTGACGGCGCGTTCGCTGGCCAGCGTGCTGGGATTCGGCACCGCCGCGCTGGTGATCGACCTCGGTGGATACGACGCGGCATTCCTGCTGAACGCCGCATCGTTCGTGGTCTCGGCGACGGCACAGGCCTTCGTGACCTGGCCGTCGCGGGGCACGGAGGCAGCACCCAGCTCGCAGGCGTCTGGGGGCGTTGGGCGCCGGTGGCCGTGGCATTACCTTCCTGCGTTGATCGTCGGCATGATCGCGGTGCGCGGGATCGACGCGCTCGCCTCGGCCGGCCACAACGTCGCGCTCCCGATCTACGCCACTCTGACCGCGCCGGACAACCCGGCCGCAGTCAGCACCCAGTTCCTGACCGCGTGGGCGATCGGCAGCGTCAGCGCCCACCAGTTGGTCAGCCGGTTCCTGAAGCAGCTCGACCACCGGGCGTTCGCTGTGGCGACCTGTGCCATGTCGGTGTCGTTCGTGCTCGCCTTCACTGGGCTGCCCGCGGCCGGCCTGATCGCCGTCTCGCTCCTCGCCGGGATCGCCGACGGGGTGAGCGAGATCGGCTACCTGTCCACGCTGCAAACCCGGCCCGAGCACCAGCGGACCCGGCTCTTCGGGTTCTCCGCGAGCGTGGAGAACTCTGCTTTCGCCGGCGGGATGCTGCTCGCCGGCGGCCTGCTCGACGTGCTGCCGCCGCTGCCGGTGGTCGCCGGGCTGCACGGCGTCGCGGTGGTCGGCGTACTGGTCTTTCTGTCGCTTTCGAGGAGGCATCATGCCGAGAACGTCGATGATCCACGGTCCCCAGCCGGCGCCGACCGCGGCTGACTCGCGGGACGCGGTCCAGGCGCTGCTGCGGGCGGCCGCCGAGTTCCCCTCGGCCGGTGTACGGACGCCCGCGGGCTTGCTGACCTATCCGGAGCTACTCGACCGGGCGCGCCGGATCCTGACCGGTCTTCGTACGCGCGGAGCCGCGAGCGGTCACCACGTGATCCTGCACGGGCTTGCGCTGGATGCGTTCTTCCCGGCGTTCTGGGCCTGCCTCCTGGGTGGGATGCGGCCGGCCGTCATCTCCGACCCGGCCGCGAGCGAACGGCTTCGGCATACATGGGAGCTGCTCGATTCGCCACTGATCCTGACCGATCGGGCCGACCTGGAACTGCCCGCGGTGGCGATCGAGGATCTTGGCCGGCTGGATCCGGCGGAGGAGTTGTATCAGCCGGACCCGGCTGAGGTGGCTGTCGTGATGTTGTCCTCGGGGAGCACCGGCGCGCCGAAGGCCGCAGCGCTTACGCACCAGGCGCTCGCCGAGTTCGCTGCCGGATCGCGGGTGCTGCTCGATCTTCGGCCCGGCGAGAGCATGCTCAATTGGTTGCCGGTGGACCACAGCGGGGCGCTGCTGCTGTATCACGTGCTGCCGGTGTTTGTTGGGGCAACGGGCGTGCACTTGCCGACTGCCGACGTACTTGCGGATCCGCTGTTCTGGTTGCGGGAGGTCGAGAGGCACGAGGTACAGCACACCTGGTCGCCTACGTTCGGGCTGCAGCTGGTTGCTGATGCGCTATCTGCTGGAGTGTCGCTCGACCTGGGGCATGTGCGGTCTTTGGTGTGCGGTGGCGAGCAGATCGTATTGCCGGTCCTGGACCGGTTCTTTGCGGCAACCGCCGGGTCGGGTCTTGATCGTGCGTGCTTGCGGCCGGCGTGGGGCATGGCGGAGACGACGACTGCGATCACCTTCGGCCGGCTGACTGATGAGGGCAGCGTTGTCCGGGTGCTCAAGTCCACGTTGGACAGCGACCTGGTGACGGCGGGGCCGGACTCGGACTGTCTGACCTTCGTCGCGGTCGGCTCGCCGGCGCCGGGTGCCTCGATCCGCGTGGTCGGCGAGAACGACGAGGTGCTTCCTGAGCTTCGGATCGGGCGGTTGCAGGTGCGATCCAACCGGGTGACCGCCGGATACGTGAACAACGCCTCGGCAACCGCGTCCGCGCTGCCGGACGGCAAGTGGTTGCGGACCGGCGATCTGGCGTTCGTCTCCGGCGGGCAGGTGGTGATCACCGGCCGCGAGGGGGACACGGTGGTGGTCAACGGGAACACGGTGTTCTGCCACGAGATCGAAGGCGTCGCCGCCGAGGTTGGCGGTGTCGACTTCCACGCGGTCGGCGCGTGCGGCGTCCCGAACGCCGCGACCGGGACCGAGGATCTAGTGGTCTTCGTCGAGGCAGACGACGCGGTCGCGCCGGCAGTGAAGGCGCTGATCTTCGAGCGCCTCAGGCTGACCGCCGAGGTGGTCGTCGTACCGGCCGGGGACTTCCCACGGACACCCAGCGGCAAAATCCGCCGAAACGAGCTACGACAGCGATACCTGACCGGTCAGTACGGCGCCCCCAACACCGCGACCACGCCAACTGCTGCGCCCCAGGCGACCGCGGTCCCTCGGATGCCTTCGACGGCTCGAACGGTCTTGGGGGAGTCGCCGGATTCGCCGGGGCCGTCGGTCCGTGCGGTAGCGGCCGAGGTGAGCAGGTTTGTTGCGGAGTTGGCGGGTCAGCCGACGGCTGACGACGTACCGTTCTATGAATTGGGTCTGACGTCGATCAAGATCACGCGGCTTCGGGCGATGCTGTCAGAAGAATTCGGGATCGAGGTGCCGGCGACGGCGCCGTTCGAGCACCCGACCGCGGCTGCGCTCGCCGCCTGGCTGACCGAGGCCCAGCGGGTACAGCCCATCGTGGCGGTCGTCGCAGACCCCGACGATGCGGATGCCGACGGTACGGATCGGCGGGTGGCTGTGGTCGGTATGGCCGCCCGTTTTCCGGGGGCGCGGACGGTCGACGAGTTCTGGGCGAACCTGTGCCGGGGAGTCGACAGCGTGTCCACTGGCCCCGGTGCGGATGGATGGGTTCGTGCGGGTGGGGTGCTCGACGATCCTGAGGCTTTCGACACGGAGTTCTTCGGGATGTCGCCGAAGGAGGCCGCGCTCACCGAGCCGGCCCACCGACAGTTCCTCGAGGTCGCGCACCAAGCCCTGGAACACGGCGGCTACGCAGGACCCGGCTCATCCGCCCTACGAACCGGCGTCTACGCCGGCTCCGGCATGAACCTCTACGGCCACCAGGACCTACTGCCCCCCGCCTCCAGCAACCAGCCCGCCGCCGCGGTTGGCGACCGATCCAACGTCCAGCCCGGCGACGCGGTTGGCGACCGGTCGGGCAACCGGGCCGGCGATCAGCTTGGCGACCGGCTCGGCGGCGGGCCTGGCGACCGGCTTGGCGATCGGGTTGGCGGTCGGGCTGGCGACGTGGCGACCGCGATGCAGGCGACGATTGGCGCCGCGCCGGACTTTCTTGCCAGCCGGGCCGCGTACCGGCTCGGGCTGACTGGGCCCGCGATCGGGGTCCAGACCGCATGCTCGACGTCGCTGGTCGCCGTACATCTGGCCGTCCAGGCGCTGCTCGCGTCGGACACCGATCTGGCCATCGCGGGCGCTGCCGCGGTTCGTCTCCCGCAGGACGCCGGGTACCAGTACGTGCCCGGCTCGATCCTGTCCCGGACTGGACGCTGTCGCCCGTTCGACGCCGAAGCGGACGGCACCGTCGGGGGCAACGGCGTGGCAGCAGTCCTGTTGAAGCGTCTGGACCGCGCCCTGGCCGACGGCGACACGATTCACGCGGTGATCCTCGGCAGCGCGGTCAACAACGACGGCACGAGCAAGGTCGGTTTCACCGCGCCGAGTGTTTCTGGTCAGGCAGACGTGGTCCGTCGGGCCCTGGAGCGGTCCGGCGTCGGCGCCGACACCATCTCGTACGTCGAGGCGCACGGGACCGGGACCGCGCTAGGCGACCCCATCGAGTTCGCGGCGCTCTCCCAGGTCTTCGGCTCACCAGACGACCGTACGGCGAATTGCGGCCTCGGCTCGGTCAAGGCAAACGTCGGCCACCTCGACTCCTGCGCCGGCATGGCCGGCCTGATCAAAACAATCCTCATGCTGAGCCACGCCCACCTAGTCCCAACCCTCAACCTGACAAGCCCCCACCCAGACCTGCACATCGAGCAAAGCCCCTTCGAACTCATCACCACAACCCGCCCCTGGCCCCGCACCGCCGCCCCCCGCCGCGCCGGCGTAACCGCCCTAGGAGTAGGCGGCACCAACGCCCACCTAATCCTCGAAGAACCCCCACCCGCCGCTGTGGCACCCGGTGCGACGGAGCCGTCGGCAGCCGTGCCAGCCAGCGTGACGGAACCGCTGGCTGACCGGGCAACCGGCATGACGGAGTCGTCCGAGGGTGCCCGGCCGGCAGCGCAGTACGGCTCGGTGGCGTCGTCTCGCGGGCGGGCTGCTGGGGACGGCGTTGCGCCTGAGCCGGTGGTGGTGCCGGTTTCGGCGACGTCGCCGGCCGCGCTTGAGGAGTTGGTTGGCTCTTTGCGTGAGCGGCTCGTGGCCCGCCCCGGGCTTGCGGCATCAGATGTCGCCACCACACTCGCCCTCGGCCGTCGGCACCACCAGCATCGGATCGCGGTGGTCGGCACCGATGCGAGCTCGCTTGCCGCCGCCCTCGTCCAGGCGACACCCACCGAACCAGGGAAGCCGAGTCCGCTGGCGTTCGCGTACTCCGGGCAGGGAGCGTCGTACCCAGGAATGTCCGGCTGGCTTGCCGCACGCTTCGAGGCGGCGCGGAAGGTGTTCGCCGAAGTGACGGACGTGCTCGGCGCGGAGATCGTGGACATGCCGGGGGAGGAACTCGCCCAGGTGAGCCTGTTCGCCAACCAGGTGGCGTGGACCGAGGTCTGGCGGGCGCTGGGCGTCCGGCCGGACGTGGTCATCGGGCACAGTGTCGGCGAGTACGCCGCCCTGTACGCAGCAGGCGCGCTGTCGCTCACCGACGGCGTGCGGCTCACGGTACGGCGTGGCGAGCTGATGCGGACGCGGATGCAGCCCGGCGCGATGATCGCGGTCGCGGCGGACCTGGCAACGGCGGACAAGCTCGCCGCCGAGTGCGGACTGGAAGTTGCTGCCGTCAACGGTCCTGACCGGTTCGTGCTGGCCGGGTCCGAGGATGCTGTGGCCGGCGCGACGGAGGTACTCGATCGCCTCGGGGTGAGTTGGCGACGCATGCCGGTCGACCGGGCGTTCCACTCCGTCATGGTCGAGCCAGTGCTCGACGACCTCCGCGCAGCCGCCGCCGACTCCGCCACCTTCCAGCCCCTTCAGCTGCCCTTCTTCAGCGGGCTCGACGGCTCACTCCTGACCCACATCACCAGCCAGTACGTCGTGGACCACGCACGCCGCCCAGTGCGCTTCGACCTGGCGACCACCGCTGCCGCCGAACTCGGCGCCACCCGCTTCCTTGAGCTAGGCCCCGACACCGTCCTCACCCCACTAGGCCGCCGAGCCGCCCCCGGCACCACCTGGCTGCCCACCCAACGCCGCGACTCCACCACCCAGTTCCCTGAAACCGTAGCCACCCTCTACCGCACCGGCACCACCCTGACCTGGCACCCCTTATTTACCGGCCACCGAATCCCCCTACCAGGCCACCCCCTAACCAAACGCCCCATCCCCACCCACCCCGCTGTACCCCTCACCTCACGAACCACCACCCCACCCCCTTCCGAACCAACTGACCTCCCGCCAGCCCTGACCGAGGCCGCATCAGCTTCCGCAGCTGCTGCAGTCATGCCGGCTCCCGCCAGAGCCGCGGTCGTGCCAGCTCCCGCCGAGACCGCTGCCGCGCCGAATCCTGGTGGTGGCGCGACGGTGCCGGTTCCCGGTGGTGCTGGGGTGCTGTCTGCTCCCGGCGGAGCCGCGGTCGGGCAGGCTCATGGTGAGGCTGGGGTGGTGCCGGCTTCCGGCGGGGCTGTCATCCCGGCCGCCCCCCGTGGGGGCGGGGTCGGGCATATCCCTGGTGGGGTTGGGGTGGTGTCGGGTTCCGGTGGAGCTGTGGACATGCCCGCGCCTGGAGGTGCTGGCGCCTCGCCGGTGGCTGCGGGGGAAGGGGTTCTGGGGACGGTGCGGGAGTTGATCGCGCCGGCGCTTGGGATGGTGCCGGATGAGATACCGGCGGACGCTCCGTTCCTCCGCCTTGGGGCGGACTCGCTTTCGCTCATGCGCCTGGTCGGCGATCTGACCGATACCTTCGGCGTCACCGTGTCCGTTCGCAGTCTCTTCAGCAACGTCGATACCCCCGCCAAGCTCGCCGACCTCATCGCCAACTCAACCGCGACACCACCCCAACCACAGCCCAACAACACACCTCCACCAGCCACAGCCGCCGTGCCGGATGCACCGGCGGCTGGCGTCGTACTGGCTCCACCGGCCGCAGCTGTCGTACCGAGCGCGCCGGCGGCTGGCGTCGTACCGGGTGCGTCGGGTGCTGGCGTCGTACCGGCTGCTCCGGCGGCTGGCGTCGCGCCGGGTGTGTCGGGTGTTGGTGTGGTGCCGATTCCAGCGCCGATATCCGGTCCGGCAGGTGCGTCGTCGCAGGTGGCGGCCGGGGCTTCGGTGGCTGGGGGGCTGCAGGAGGTTGTGGAGCGTCAGTTGCAGGTGGTTGAGCGGATGATGGATCGCGTCAGCAATCTCATGTCTGAGCAGTTGGCGGTGCTCGGCGGTGCATCCGACTCAGGCACGCGACTGTCGCCCCCCGCACAGGTCGCGTCGGGGGAGGTCGCGGCAGGACCGGTCGCCTCGGGGGAGGTCGCGGCAGGACCGGTCGCCTCGGGGGGAGTTGCGTCGGCGGAGGTCGGGTCAGGGCAGGGCGTGTCCGTGCAGGGCGCGCGGGTGCAGGCGGCGCCTGTGCAGGGGGCGCCTGTGCAGGGTGCGCGGGTGCAGGGGGTGGCTGGGCCGGGTGGGGCAGGGGTGGGTGGGCGGGGGGTTGGGTGTGATTTCAGTTTGTATTTTTTTGGGGATTATCCGGATTCGGCGGCGGAGGACAAGTACGGGTTGATTCTTGGGGCGGTTGAGTTTGGGGATCGGCGGGGGTTTCACTCGGTTTGGTTGCCTGAGCGGCATTTTCACTCGTTCGGGGCGTTGTTCCCGAATCCTTCGGTGCTTGCTGCGGCGCTGGCTACGCGGACCGAGCGGATTCGGCTCAATGCGGGGTCGGTGGTGTTACCGCTGCATCATCCGATTCGGGTTGCCGAGGAGTGGTCGGTGGTGGACAACCTGTCCGGCGGGCGGGTCGGGCTCTGTGTCGCCAGCGGCTGGCACGCACGGGACTTCGTTCTCGCGCCTGATGCCTACGGCAACCACCGGACGGAGATGTACGACCGGCTCGACACAGTCAGAAAACTCTGGGCCGGTGAGGCGATCACCGCGACGGCCGGGAACGGCGAGCCGACCGAGGTACGGCTGCACCCGAGCCCGTTGCAGGACGAGCCTCCGCTGTTCACAGCCGTCGTGGGGAACCCGGAGTCGTACAAGCTGGCTGCCCGCAACGGTCTCGGCGTCGTCACCAACCTGATGGCGCAGTCCGTCGAGGACCTGGCGGCGAACATCGCCCTCTACCGCGCGACCCGCGCCGAGCACGGGCTCGACCCGGACGCCGGTCGCGTGGTCGTCCTGCTGCACACGTACGTCGGCGACGACCTCGAGACCGTCCGGGCCGAGGCGTACCAGCCGTTCTGCGACTATCTCCGCTCGTCGCTGTCGCTGTTCGGGCAGGTGACGAACAGCCTCGGCTTCCAGATCGACCTGGAGAAGACCGCCCCGGACGACGTCGACTTCCTGCTGGGCCAGGCCTATCGCCGGTACTGCGAAACCCGCGCGCTGATCGGTACGCCGGAGACCTGCCGCCCGATCGTCGACCAGCTGATCGCGATCGGCGCGAACGAGCTCGCCTGCTTCGTCGACTTCGGACTCGGCCCCGACGAGGTGATGCGGAGCCTGGCCGCGGTCGACGAGCTGCGAGCGGAGTACGTCGCCACCGAAAGGCCAGCGGATCGCGCTCTCACGCCGCCGGAGAAGCGGATCTGGTTCCTCGAGCAGCTGAACCCCGGGGCGAACACGTACCACGAACCGAAGGCGATCGAGCTTCGCGGTCCGCTGGATCCGGTGGCGCTGCAAGGCGCCCTGCAGCGGGTCGTTGACCGGCATCCTGCGCTCCGGACCGAGTTCCGGGAGGTCGACGGGGAGCCGCGGGCGTTCGTCCGGACAGCGGTCCGGGTCGAGTGCCCGGTGGTTGATGCTGAGGGCAACGACATCGAGTCGCTGCTGCACGACGTACGGCTCGGTGCTCTGGATCTGGACACCGCCCCGCTGCTGCGCGCCCGCTTGGTTCGGCTGGCCGACGATCACCATGTCTTGCTACTGGTCGGCCACCACATCATCTTCGACTCGGCCTCGACGCCGATCGTCGTCCGCGACCTCGGCGCCTACTACCGCGCCTGGCCGGCCGACCCCGGCCTGCCACCGGCTGCCGACGGCTTGCCACCGGCCCACAACGGCATGCGGCCCGACTCGACCGCAATGGATCGTGACTTCTGGCTCGACGAGCTGGCCGACGCCCCGGAGCTGCGGCTGCCCACCGATCGGCCGCGGCCGCCCACCTGGAGCGGCACCGGCCGCTCACTCACCCACGAGCTGAACACCAACCGGCTCGGCGAATTCGCCGCAAGCTCCGGTGTGACGGTCTTCAGCCTGCTGCTGGCGGGACTCGGCCTGGTGCTGTCCCGGTTCAGCGGCCAGCGTGACTTCGTCATCGGCACCGGCGTCTCCGGCCGCAGCAGGTCCGCCGCGGAGTCCGTCGGCATGTTCGTCGACACGTACCCGCTCCGGGTCCGGCTGGCCGACGACGCCGACTTCCCGGCGCTGGCCCGCAGTCTCGGCCTGTCCCTGATGGATGCGATCGACCACGGCGACGTACCGTTCGAGGACATCGTCGCCGAGCTCAACCCGGACCGGTCCACCGGACGCAACCCGCTGTTCGGGGTGGCGGTCGAGTTTGAGAACGCGGTCGACGAGATCGACTTCGCTCCGACGGTCTCGGTCAACCTCCGCGACCTGCCGAGTAACCGCGCGCCGGTCGACCTCCTGCTGTACCTGAGCTACACGCCATCAGGTGTCCGGTGCGTGGTCGAGTACAACAGCGACCTGTACGACGAGTCCACGGTCCAGCGACTCCTCGACTACCTGGAGCTGACGCTGGAGGTCGCGACCGCCGCGCCGAGCGTCCCACTCACAGCACTCTCCGAGCTGACCGCGAAGGACGAGCAGCGGCTCGCCCGCTTCGAGGGCGAGCCCGGTCCAGAGTCCACCGCGTGCCTGCACGAGTTGTTCGAGCAGCGCGTCGATCTCCACCCGGACGCCATCGCGATCGATGGCGACTTCGGGCAGGTGACGTACGACGAGTTGGACCGCCGCGCCAACCGGATAGCGATCGAGCTGCTGTCCCACGGCGTACGGCGCGGTGACCTCGTCGGGAGCTGCCTGCCTCGCGGTGTCGACCAGCTCGCGGTCGTGCTCGGAGTGCTCAAGTCCGGCGCCGGCTACCTGGCCCTGGATCCAGCAGTGCCGATCGAGCGGCTGCGGTTCCAGTTGAACGACTCCGGGGCGACCGTGCTGGTCACCGGCGAAGGGATGCCGGACCTCGGCGACCTGCCGACGATCGTCGTCGACCATCTCGACCCGGTCGCCGCGGACCGGCCGCATGTCAAGGTGACGCCCGATGACCTGGCCTACTGCTTCTACACCTCCGGATCCAGCGGGACCCCCAAGGGCGTGCTGATGCCGCACCGGGGTCCGGTCAACAACCTGCTCGGCTTCGCCACCCATCCGCTGACGACGCTGCAATGGGCCTCGTCGATGTTCGACATGAGCCTGCACGAGACGTTCACGACGTTCATCACCGGTCAGACCCTGATCCTGATCGAGGACAGCAGCCGGTACGACGCGGAACAGCTGGCGCGCCGGATTCGCGAGCACGGGATCCAGCGGATCGTGATGCCGTTCAGCGCCGTCCACGCACTGCTGGCGACGCGGCCGGAGCTGCCCTCGCTGCGGGTGATCTGCTCCGCGGGCGAGGCCACGACCCCTACCGCGGTCGAGCACGCATTCCTCGCGGCGCACCCGGACTGCGTTCTCTACAACGGGTACGGCCCGACCGAGACGTCGATCGGGGTGACGGACCACCCGGTCGAGCCGGGGGAGAAAGTGCCGCCGATCGGCAGGCCGCTCCCGGGAGTGCGGATCCGCCTCCTCGATCCGGATCGTCGGCCGGTGCCGGTCGGAGCGGTCGGTGAGATCTGCATCGGCGGTGTCTGCGTGGCGAACGGGTACCTGAACAGGCCCGAGGAGACGGCCAAAGCGTTCTACGAGCCCGGCTGGTACGCAAGCGGCGATCTCGGGCGCTGGCGGGCCGACGGAGCGCTGGAGTACCTCGGCCGGATCGACGATCAGGTCCAGTTGCGTGGTGTCCGGGTCGAGCCGGGCGAGGTCCGCGCCGCCGTACAGGGGCATCCGGCGGTGACCGAGGCCGCGGTCGTCGTACTCGATGGTGAACTGGTCGGATACACGGTCGGCGCCGTCAATCCTGAGGAACTGATGGAGTACCTCGCGGCGCGGCTGCCCAGGTACCTGGTGCCGCGGCGCTGGGTCTCGCTCGAACGGTTGCCGCTGACAACCACGGGGAAGCTCGACCAGGCCGCGCTACCGGCGCCGGTTGCCGTCGAGGCGAATGTTCCGCCGGCGACGCCGCTGGAGAGTGCGGTCCATGCGGTGTGGTGTGAGGTCCTGGAGCGGGCCGAGATCGGGGTGACCGATTCGTTCTTCGATCTGGGTGGGCACTCGCTCCTCGCCGTACGCCTGCTGAACCGGCTGCGGGATGCCACGAGCATCGAGCTGACGCTGTCCGAGTTCTTCCGCTCGCCGACGATCCGCGGAGTCGCAGGCGGGAGCGAGGTCGCGCCGGTGACGGTCGCCCAACGGCGGTGTCTGGAGCTGGTACGGCGTCGCGCGGACGCGTCGATCTACAACACGCCAGCACGCGTCGACATCCACGAGCCCCTGGATCCGGAACGACTCCGGCGCGCTCTGGAGCGCCTGGTCCAGCGCCACAGCGCCCTGCGGACCAGGGTCCTCGAAGACCGGCAGGAGGTGCTGGCGTCGGTCGAGGTCGCACTGCCAGTCGAGGACCTGCCGGATGACGAGGACCACATCCACGCCTGGTGTGTCGCGACCGCCCGACCCGCACTCGAGCCCAGTCAGGCCCCGCTCTGGCGCGCCCGCCTCGGACGGGTGTCGGCCAACCGCTGGGTGCTGGTCGTCGCAATTCACCACATCATCTTCGACGGCTGGTCGGCGCGGCTGTTCTGGGACGAACTGTCTGCCTTGTACGGCGACGCCGAGCTGGCACCACCGACCGCGCAGTACACCGATTACGCCCGTTGGGAACACGGGACCCTCAGCGGGCCCACCCGTGGGGAACTGGACGGTTTCTGGCGTGCCGAGCTCGCCGGCGCGACCGTCGAGCCAGCTCTGCCCGTCGATCACCCGCGCCCGGCGACGCTGTCCGGCCGCGGTGCGACACATCACGTGGAGCTCCCGGAGAGCCTGGCCAAAGAAGTCCGTACGGCGGCCGCGTCCGCCGGGACCACGCCGTACGTGCTCATCGCCGCCGCCTTCGCCGAGTGGCTCGGTGCCCTCTGCGGGTACGACGAGGTCGTCCTGCCGGTGTCCAGCGCACGTCGGCGCCAGTCCGGCCACGAGGGGATCATCGGGTTCATCGGAGAAGCCGTCCCGGTCCGGATCAGGCTCGACACGCACGACCTGCTCGCCGAAACCGCCCGCGCCCTCTACTCAGCGCTCGACCACGAGGCCCTGCCGTTTGCGGAGATCCTCCGCCAGGTCCTCCCAGACCAGACCCAAGCCATCCTCTTCACGGTCATCACGACCCCGCCGGCCACCCTGACCCTCCCGACGGGCAGCTACCCGGTCCGTGCGCTGCCCTCGCCGGACCTCGCCCGCCGAGAGCTCTACGTCGTCTTCACCCTCACCGAAACCAGCTTCACCCTCGACATCGAGTACTCCACCGACCTCTTCACCCCCGCCACCATCACCGCCTGGTCCACCAGCCTGCTCGAGGCTCTGGCAGACCGCAGTCAGGTGTGATTCTGGGCACAAGAAACGGGCCCTTCGCCGCGTCGTTGCGGTGAAGGGCCCGTCGAGCCTGTGTCAGGCGGTGCGCTTGGTGCGGTGCAGGTGAGCCGGGCCGATCTCGCCCTTGCGGAGGAGCTCGACGCGCTCGGCCAGGAGCTCTTCCAGCTCCGAGATGCTGCGGCGCTCGCGCAGCATGTCCCAGTGCGTACGGGCGGGCTTCTCCTGCTTCGGCTCCGGCTTCTCACCGGTCGACCGTGCGGCCTCGCTGCCGCAGTGCGGGCACTCCCAGACCGCGGGCACCTCGGCGTCGTGCGCCATCGTCACCTCGACCACGTGACCGCGGGGGCAGTCGTACGTGATCATCTGGCGCGGCGCGAACTCGACACCACGGTCATCCTCGAAGCTGACCCCACCCAGCCCCGAACCACGCAGTACGCGATTAGACATGTCAAACCTCCGAGATCGTCATCCGTGCCAACGGTCGGCCGGCCCGGATCATTCCCATTTTGGCATGCCCGAGCCATATGTACGCACCTGACAGCACCGTCGTGACCGCCTGTCATCAGGCGTTCACACATCACGGTGTGTCGCGGCCGACCGCTGATCAGACGCGTCAGGTTCACAGCGAGTTGCCAGGTTTCGAGGATCGATTCCTCAGCAAACGTCCCTAGCGTCACCGTCCATGGTGCTACCCCGCCACAAGCTCCGTGGCCTCAGCCTGCTAAATGTGGCCCTGGTGGCCATCGTCCTGGCCATCGCCGTGACGGCGTACTTCCTCTTCTTCCGCAAGGACCAGCCGACCGCTGCCGCCGCCCGCCCGACCGTGGCCGTCGCCCGCGGCGAGGTGACTGCGAGTGTCGGCTCCAGCGGCACTCTGCAGAGCTCCCGGACGGCCTCACCGCAGTTCGAGACCTCCGGGACCGTGACGCAGATCATGGTCAAGGTCGGCCAGGTGGTGGCCAAGGGTACGGCGATCGCGAAGATCGACCCGTCCGCGGCCGAGCGCCAGCGCCGGATCGCCGAGCAGAACCAGATCGCCGCGGCGAACTCGGTCGACGCCGCCGAGGAGTCGCTGACCGACGCGCAGGAGGCCCTCGAAGCGGCGGAGGAAGCCTCGGAATCGCCGACCCCGACCCCGACCGACGGCCAGCAGACCCAGAACAGCCAGACCCAAGCCAGCCAGACCCAGAGCAGCCAGGGCCAGAGCCCCGAGGTCGCCGTCAGCAACGCCGAGGCCAGCCTGGCCCGGGCGAAGGCGGACAAGGAGCAGGCCGACCAGGACGTCGAGGCCGCTGAGGCCGCGGTCGCCGCGACCACGCTGAAGGCCCCGATCGCCGGCACCATCACCGCGATCAACGGCTCCGTCGGCTCCGTCACCGGAGGGTCCAGCTCAGGGACTGGTTCAGGCGGAACAGGCTCGACCTCAGGTCAAGGTTCAGCCTCCACCGGAACCACGACGACCACAACCTCAGGTACAGGTTTCGTCGACCTCGCCGACCTCAAGTCGCTCCAGGTGGTCGCCGCCTTCGCCGAGGCCGACGCGATCAAGATCAAGGCCGGCCAGTCCGCCACCGTCACCCTCAACGCCGAACCCGGTACGACGCTGACCGCCTCCCTCGCCTCCGTCTCGCCGACCCCGACGACCACCAACGGCGTCGTCTCGTACTCGGCCACCTTCTCGCTGACGAAGATCCCGGCGAACGCCCGGATCGGCCAGACCGCGAACGTCACCGTGCAGACCGCCAAGGCCGCCAACGCCCTCTACGTCCCGAGCACCGCGATCGCCACCAGCGGTGCGACGTACACGGTGACGATGGCCGACGGCGGCGGGACCCGCGAGGTGCAGGTCGGCGTCCGCGGCGACAGCTACACCCAGATCACCTCCGGCCTGGACGAGGGGGAGCGGATCGAGCTGCTCCAGGGCTCCATCGGCACGACGGCCAACCAGAACGGCCAGGGCCGGCAGGGTCAGTTCGGTCAGGGCCAGCTCCCCGGCGGCGGCCAGTTCCCCGGAGCGGGCACCGGAGCCGGGGGCAACCGTGGCCGCTGACGCCCTGATCGAGATCCGGGACGTCACCAAGACGTACGGCGCGGGGGAGACGGCCGTGCACGCGCTCCGGGGCGTGTCGCTGCGGGTCGAGTCCGGCGAGTACGTCGCGGTGATGGGCTCATCCGGATCCGGCAAGTCGACGCTGATGAACATCCTCGGCTGCCTCGACGTCCCGAGCCGAGGTGAGTACTGGCTGGACGGCCGCAACGTGGCCCGGCTGTCCGAGGACCAGCAGGCGCTCGTCCGCGGCCGCAAGATCGGCTTCATCTTCCAGTCGTTCAACCTGATCCCGCGCACCACGGCGATCGCCAACGTCGAGCTGCCCCTGACCTACGCCCACCTTCGCCGCGCCGAACGCCGCAGGAGGGCTGCCCGAGCGCTGGAGCTGGTCGGCCTGTCGGACCGCGCCGGCCACCGGCCGAACCAGCTGTCCGGCGGCCAGCAGCAGCGCGTCGCGATCGCCCGCGCACTGGCGACCGGCCCGCGGATCCTGCTCGCCGACGAGCCGACCGGCAACCTCGACGCGCATTCGACCGAGGAAGTGCTCGGCATGTTCGACCAGCTGAACGCCGACGGCCGCACGGTTGTGGTGATCACCCACGAGAACGAGGTCGCGGCCCGGGCCCGCCGCCTGATCCAGGTCGCGGACGGCCGGATCGTTGCCGACGAGGTGACCCGCTGATGTCACCCCGCGACCTGTTCGGAGCCGCCCTGCGCGGCCTCAGCGCGAACAAGCTGCGCTCGCTGCTGACCGTCCTCGGCGTGTCCATCGGCGTCGGCGCCGTCATCGTGCTCGTTGCAGTCGGCAACGGCTCCGGCAGGGCCGTCCAAGACCGGCTGGAGGCGATGGGCACCAACCTGCTCACTGTCTCGACCACCGGCGGTGGTGGCGGCTTCCAGCGCGGTCAGGCCGGCCCGTCGGCCCAGCAGTACAGCCTGTCGCTCGACGACGCCGAGGCGCTCGCCGACAAGAATCTGGCACCCGACATCGCCTCGGTCGCTCCGGTGATGACCAGCTCCGGTACGGCGACCAACGGCGACACCAGTTACACGGTCAACCAGGTGATCGGTACGACGCCCGAGTATCTGCCGGCCACCAACACCCCGGTCGAGACCGGCCGGTCGTTCACCCAGCAGGACATCGACACCTCGCAGCGCGTGATCCTGCTCGGCCAAACGGCCGCCACCGAGCTGTTCGGGCGGCCTGGGACCGCGGTCGGCCAGACGATCAAGCTCGGCGCCGTCGACTTCGTCGTACTCGGGGTGCTGGCGAGCAAGGACAGCACCGGGTTCTCGGACCCGAACGCGACCGCGGTCGTGCCGATCAGCACGCTGCGCGCGACCCAGGCCGGGTACGGCGCCTTGAGCCAGATCGTCGTCCAGGCCGCGGACAAGGACCGGGTCGACGTCGCGCAGGCCGAGGTCACGCAGTTGCTGACCGCGCGCCACGAGGTGCCGGCCAACCAGACGTCGCCGTTCCGGATCACCAACTCGGCGCAGATCCTGCAGACCAGTCAGGACACCGCGGCGACCTTCACCGCACTCCTGGCGACCGTGGCCGCGATCAGCCTGGTCGTCGGCGGGATCGGCGTCACGAACATCATGCTCGTCACGGTCACCGAGCGGACCCGCGAGATCGGGATCCGCAAGGCGCTCGGGGCGCGGCGACGGACGATCCTCGGCCAGTTCCTGATCGAGGCGACGCTGCTGAGCCTGATCGGCGGCGCGGTCGGCGTGGCCACGGCGCTGGTGATCACCCAGTTCCAGCTGGCCGGCGTCGCGCCGGTGCTCGTCCCGTCGTCGATCGCGCTCGCCCTCGGGGTGTCCGCCGCGGTCGGCCTGTTCTTCGGCAGCATGCCCGCGCACCGGGCGGCCGGTCTTCGTCCCATCGACGCACTACGACACGAGTGAGAGGCACGACCTGATGAGCAACCAGACGCCCGACGAGTTCGCCCAGATCGGGTCCGACGAAGAGGTCGACGCGGCGCTGAAGCCGAAGAAGAGCCTCAGCCTGCCGCTGGCGACCGCGATCCTGGCCGGCGTCGTCGTACTGGCCGTCGGCCTGGCGGGTGGCGCCGGACTGCATGCGGCCTTCGCCTCGGACAGTACGACGCCGCAGCAGGCGGGCCGTGGTCTCAACGGCGGCGGGTACGGCGGCTTCCGCGGGCAGAACGGTCAAGGTCCTGGCGGGCAGGGCAACGCGACGATCGGCACCGTGGTGTCGGCGAGCGGCTCGCAGTTGGTGGTGAAGACTCAGAACGGCGATGTCACGGTCAAGCTGACCGGCGAGACGATGTACGACATCTCCAAGCAGGGCACCGCTGCCGACCTGAAGACCGGTGAGCAGGTCGTGGTCAGCGGCCAGAACACCGACGGAACGATCACCGCGACCACGGTCCGCCAAGGCACCGCCTTCCCGAGTGGTGGCTTCCGCAGCCCAGGTGCCACGCCGTCGCGTTGATCGTTTGTAGGGTGGTCGGCATGGCCAGTAAGTTCACCGAGCTTGCGATCGACTGTGCCGACCCCCGTGGTCTCGCGCAGTTCTGGTGCGCGGTCCTCGACTATGTGGTGCAGAACGAGGAAGAAGGCGGAGTGATCACGATCGGCTCCCCATTGGTGCCAGAGGGCAAGAAGCGGCCCGGTCCGGTGCCGCCGACGCTGACCTTCGCGCCGGTGCCCGAGGGCAAGATCGTGAAGAACCGGCTCCACATCGACGTGAACGCGACCGACCGGGATCAGGACGACGAGGTTCGTCGCCTGCTCGACCTGGGCGCACGGCACGCCGATGTGGGCCAGACCGGCGAGGAGAGCTGGGTGACCCTGGCCGACCCGGAGGGGAACGAGTTCTGCGTCCTCGCCGGCCGGTTCAGATGAGCGTGGGCTGAGCGTTGCCGGCCTCGCGGATGCCCCGGCGCATGTCGACGCGGGACAGCAGCACCAGGCCGACCACGAAGAACAGGCCGAGGGCAACGATCGCCGGCCGGTAGGAGCCGGTAATCTGGTGGACCAGGCCGAACACGAGGGTGCCCAGCCAGGAGGTGCCGCGCTCACCGGCCTGGTAGAGCGAGAAGTACTCGGCTTCGCGGCCCTCCGGGATCAGCTGGCTGAACGCGGACCGGGACAGCGCCTGGGTGCCGCCCAGGACGACGCCGATCGCCACACCCATCGCGAGGAACGGCACGATCTGCTTGGCCGGCAGCATGAAGCCGGCGATCACGATCAGGATCCAGAACACCAGCCCGCCCATGATCGTGCGCTTGGTGCCGAACCGGCGCGCGAACCGCCCGAACGCGAGCGCCCCGAAGAACGCCACGAACTGGACCAGCAGGATGGTCGCGATCAGGATCTGCGTCTCGAACCCGAGCTGCTTCTCGCCGTACGTCGACGACACCGAGATGACGGTCTGGATGCCGTCGTTGAAAAACAGGTACGCGACCAGGAACAGCAGCGTCATCGGATAGGTCCGCATGTGCTTCAGCGTCGCCGCGAGCTGGCCGAAGCTCTGCCGGACCAGGCTCCCGCTGCGCACCTGGACGACGTGCGTCGGCGGCCGGTTCCGCAGCTTCACGAATGGGACGAACGTGAACGCGCCCCACCAGAGCCCGGCGGACAGCAGGCTGAGGCGGACCGCCGTACCTTGGCTCATGCCGAGCGCATCGTGGGCGGTGACCACGGCCAGGTTGATCGTGAGCAGGATGAATCCGCCCAGGTAACCGAACGCCCAGGCGCGGGACGAGACGTCGTCGCGGTCGTCCGGCCCGGTGATGTCGATCAGGATCGAGTCGTAGACGACCAGCGACGACCCCAGACACAGGTTGCCGATGAACAACAGCAGCGCGCCGAGCTCCCAGCGACCACCGCCGACGAACACCATGCAGGAAGCGGCCAGCGCGCCGGTCCAGGCGAAGCCGCACATCAGCAGCTTCTTGCGCTCCAGCCGGTCCGCGATCGCACCCACCACGGGCAGGAACAGCGCCGACACCAAGGTCGCCACAGTGACGACGTAGAAGGCGAGCGAGCCGGGGGAGATGCCCAGTCCGAGCACGTCCAGGTTGGTGTCGCACGGCTTGTCCGCCGTACCGACGTACCCGCAGGCGGCGGTCTCGGCGACCGAGGTCAGGTACGGCGCGAACAGCACCGTGCCGACGGTGGTGACGTAACCGGAGTTGGCCCAGTCGTAGAGGCTGAACCCCCAGTACTCCCGTTTGTCGACCGCCGCCGGGGCGGAGAGAAGTCCCATGCGCAGGAGTGTGTCAGGTCGCGGGTACGAAGCGGCGTACCGGCGGATAACACTTCAGTGCCCGATTAATGCCACTCACCCCGTTCGATCAGGACCTCGCGGAGGATGTCGGTCCGGTCGGTGATCAGGCCATCGATCCCCGCGTCCAGCATCCGCCGCATCGCGGCCGGGTCGTCGACGGTCCAGACGTGCACTTGCTTGCCCGCGGCATGCGCTCGCCGGATCAGTCCCGGGGTCAGCACCCGGAGTGGGCCGTACCGCTCGGGGATCTGCAGGCAGGCCCCACCCGACTTCAGCGCGAACGGCAGGAACCGGATCAGCGCGGTCTCCCAGTCGCCGTACCCGGTGCAGAGCCGGGGGCCGAGCTCGCGGCGGATCCGCCGGACCCGGGACTGGGAGAACGACGAGACGCAGACCCGGTCGATCGCGTTCGCGGCCCGCAGCACGTCGGCCGCCGGGGCGAGCCCGTTCTCGGCCTTGATGTCGAGGTTGAACTTGGTCTGCGGGAAGGCCTCGAGCAACTCGTCGAGCCGGGGGATCGGCTCGTGCCCATTGATCTTGGCCTTGCTCACCTCGGACCACGGCAGCTCCGCGACCACGCCGGTGCGGTCGGTGACCCGGTCCAGCCGGCTGTCGTGGAACGCGATCACCACCCCGTCGCTGGTCGCGTGCAGGTCGGTCTCCAGGTAGCGGTAGCCGAGTTTCACCGCGTGCTCGAAGGCGCGCAGCGAGTTCTCGTAGCCGAGGTTGTCCGGGTGCAGCGCGCCGCCACGGTGGGCCATCGCGATCGGCCCGTCGTGGTCGAGGTAGGGGTACACGTCGGAAAGTATGTACCGTTTGGGTGGTGACGGTACTCAGCCCCCGCCCCGACCTGTGGACCCTCGACCCCGGCGTCCTGCACCTCAACCATGGTTCGTACGGCGGTGTGCCGCGCCGGACCCAGGACGTGATGGCCGCCTTGCGCGCCGAAGCCGAGGCCAACCCGATGCTGTGGTTCCGCTCGGTCGCCGCCCGGCTGACCACGAGCCGCCTCGAGTTGGCGTCGTACCTGCAGACCGATCCCGACGGCTTCGCGCTGGTCCCGAACGCCAGCGCCGGGGTGACGGTCGCCCTCGCGACACTGCCGATCCCGGCCGGCAGCCGGATCGTCCTGACGAACCACACGTACGGCGCCGTGCGGTACGCCGCCGAGCGGTTCGCCCGGGCGAACCAGGCCGAGATCGCGATCGTCGACGTACCGCTGGAGGCCGACGACGAGACCGTCGTGTCGCTGATCGCGGCCGCCTTGGACGATGCCGCCGTACTGGTTGTGGACCAGATCAGCTCGGCGACCGCGATGGTGTTCCCGATCGGCGACCTGGTCGCGGCCTGCCGGGAGCGCGGCGTCCCGATCGTGGTGGACGGCGCGCACGCGCCCGCCCTGATCGACGCGCCGGCCGAGGATGGCGCCGACTTCTGGACCGGCAACTTCCACAAGTGGCCGGCCGCGCCGCGCGCGACCGCCGGTCTGGTGGTGGCCGAGAAGTGGCGTACGGCGGCCCGGCCGCTGATCGTCTCCTGGTCCGAGTACGACGAGCGCCTCCCGGAGCGCTTCGACTTCCAGGGGACGTACGACTACGTGCCCTGGATCGCAGCCCCCGAGTCGCTGCGCGTCCTGGCCGAGCTCGACTGGCCGGTACGGCGTTCGCAGCTGGGCGACCTGGTCGAGGAAGGCGCCCGCGTGATCGCCAAGGCCCTGGCGACCGGGGTCGCCGAGATCGCGCGCCCGGCGGCCACGATGCGGCTCGTCGAGCTGCCGTCCTCGGTCGACCTGACCAACGGAGAGGCGTTGAAGGCGCGGGTGTCGCGGGAGCTGAAGGCCGAGATCACCCTGACCGGCTTCGACGGCCGCGGCTTCATCCGGCTCTCCGCGCACGCCTACAACGCGCCGCACGACTACGAGCAACTGGCCGAGCGGCTGCCGACAGTGCTCGCGGGGTAAGACGGGTCGTGGTTGCCGCGGGGAGCTCTAGCCCGATCAGCTGATCCCGGTGGGTGGGCGTGGACCCGGGGCGGCGGGGTCGGTCGGCTGTGGGGGCGAGGGTGGTTCGGGGCCTGGAGTCGGTCAGGTGTGGGGCCGTGAACACCATCTGGGGACCGTGAACAATCAATAACCTGTTCACGGTCCCGCGACGGTGGCCACGGCCGGGTGTTTGGCGCCGGAGTCCGCTATACGGACGGATCTGGCCACATCCCGGGATCTTGGCCGCCCGCGCCGTCGAGTCGTGGATTCTCGTTCGGATCGGGTCCGATGAGTCAGCCGATTTCCACGACTCGACGCCCCACCCGCGCCACGTCACCCCTTGATGGCGCCGGAGGTCATGCCGGCGACTATTTGGCGGTTGAAGAAGAGGAACATGATCAGGGGTGGGATCGTGATCAGGAGGATGTTCATGAACAGCAGGTTGTACTGCGTGCTGAACTGACTCTGGAAGTTGTACAGGGTCAGCTGGACGGTCGCGTTCTTGTCGCCGGGCAGGAAGTACAGCGGGTTCACGAAGTCGTTGAACACGTTCACCGACTGGACCACCACCACGGTGATGATGACGGACCGCAGCAGCGGGAAGATCACCCGGAAGAACAGCCGCAACGGCCCGGCCCCGTCGATGATCGCGGCCTCGTCCAGCTCCCGGGGGATCGTCGCGACGAACGCCCGGAACAACAGGATGCAGAACGAGAGCCCGAACGCGATCTCGATCAGGATCAGCCCCGGCATGGTCCGGAACAGCCCGAGCTTCTGCAGCACCCAGATCGTCGGCACCACGGCCGGCGGGATGATCAGCCCGGACAGCACCAGGAAGTTGATGAACGGGTTCCACCGGCTCTTGCGCCGCTGCAGCACGAAGCCGGCCATTGCCGCCAGCACCACCATGCCGGCCACGCTGGCCACGGTCAGGATCGTCGAGTTGATGAAGGCGATCACCAGCATGAAGTCGCGGGCCTTCACCACCTCGACGAAGTTCTGCACGATCCGGAACTGGTGCGGCCAGGAGAAGTCCAGGTCCGCGGCCTGCTGCCGGTCCTTGATCGCGGTCAGCGCGATGAAGGCGAACGGGATGACGAACACCACGATCGAGGACACGATCGCGACCGCGCTCAGCAGGTAGCTGCGGCCCGGCTTGTGGTTGACGAGCTCCGCGGTGCTCACAGGTCCACCTCCTTGCGGTTCAGGAACCAGTTCAGCGGCAGGACGATCGCGGTGACCACCAGGAACAGGATCACGTTGCCGGCGGTCGACAGGCCGTAGAACCCGGCCTGGTACTGCTTGTAGATCACCGACGCGATCACGTCCGAGGTGAACCCGGGACCACCCCGGGTCATCGCCCAGATCAGCTCGAACGACCGCAGGCCCCCGATCAGCGACAGGATGATCACGGTCACCGTGGCCGGCTTGCACAACGGCAGCACGATCCGCCGGAACGTCTCCCACGACCCGGCCCCGTCGACCCGGGCCGCCTCCATGTACTCCCGGGGGATCGAGACGATCCCGGCGATGTAGATCAGTGTCGCCAGGCCCACGCCCTTCCACACGTCGACCAGCGCGATCGACATCAGCGCCCACTTGGGATCGGTCAGCCACCCGGGCCCGTCGATCCCGACCACGCTCAGCGCGCCGTTGATGATGCCGCGCTCGGGATTCATCAGGACGGTGAAGGTGATGCCGACGCCGATCGTGCTGACCAGGACCGGGAAGAAGACCACCGACCGCAGGTAGCCGCGGCCGACGATCCGCGACGTCAGCAGTACGGCGAGCAGCAGCCCGAGCACCACCTTCGATCCGGACGTCACGACCGCAAAGACCAGCGTGTTGGTGAAGCCTTTGACCAGGGCCGGCTCCTGGAAGAACATCACGAAGTTGTCCAGCCCGATGAACTTCGAGTCGAACAGCGTCCACCGGGTCAGGCTGTAGTAGAAGGACGCGAACGTCGGGATCAGGAACAGCACGCTGTAGAGCAGCGCGGTCGGCAGGTAGAACCAGAACGAGTACGGCGAGTAGACCTTCCTCCCGGCCGCCGAGGCGGCCGGGATTTCAGCGCGGGACTTCGGACGGGCCGAGGTGATGGTCACGAGGCCTCACCAGCCCGCCAGTCCGAGTTGCTGCGCCTGCTTCTTCACATCCTCGTCGTACCGCGCCGCGCCGTCCTTGGCCTTACGGATCCCGGAGCCGACCTCGACGGTGATCTGCTCCAGCGACGGGCCCTTCACCGGCGAGACGAACTCCAGCGCCAGGCTGGACCCGCCTTCCTTGTCGAGGTACGGCTGCATGTCCTTGATCGACTGCGGTACGTCGGCCGGCAGCTCACAACCCTTGACCGCGTACGGCCCGGTCGGCACGCCGGCGCTCGCCAGCGACTTGCACCCGTCCGGGCTGGCCACGAACGCGAGGAACTTCTTCGCCGCCTCCAGCTTGTCGCCCGTCGTGGTGGTCGGGATGTAGATGCCGCCCGGGGTCCAGACGGTCAGGCCGTTCTTGCTCGCGTCGTCACCAGGCAGCGCGAACAGACCGACGTCCTTGGCAGCGCTCGGGTTGGTCGCGACCATGTCGTTGACCACCCCGGACAGGATCGGGTAGTGCGCACCCTTGCCGGTGGCAAGCATCTTCAGGCCGTCCGGCAGCTTCGCCGAGGCGAAGTCCTTGTTCTCGTAGCCGAGGTCGTGCACCTGCTGGGTGTGCTCGAAACCCTTCAGGGCGGCCGGCGAGGTCGCGTACTTCGCCTGGTTCTTGGTGTACTTGTCGGCGAAGTCCGGCTCGGCGGCGGCCACGTTGTGGAAGTCGCCGAGGACGAACAGCTGTGACGTCCAGGTCTCGCCGTAGGTCTGGATCACCGGCGCGACCCCGCCCCCGGCCGCCTTGATCTTGGCGTTGTTCGCCATGAACTCCGCCCAGGTCTTCGGCACCTGCAGCCCGAGCTTGGTGTAGATCGGGATGTTGTACAGGACTGCCCCGCCCATGAACCCGCCGGACGGTACGCCGTAGACCTTGTCGCCCGACGCCACCGTCTTCTTGAAGTTCTCGTCCAGGTCGCCGATGTAAGGCTCATCGTTGATCGAGGTGAGGTTCTTGTCCGGGGCGATCGCCTGGAACAGCGACCCGGTGTTGTAGGCGAACACGTCGGTCATGTCGCCGGTGGACAACCGGGTCTTGACGATGTTGTCGCCCTCGCTGCCGGCCGGCCGGGTCTCCAGGTTGACTTTGATGCCGGGATTCTTGGCGGTGAAGTCCTTGCTGAGCTGCTGGGCTTCCTTGAGATCCTGCTCCTGGTTGCCGATCAGGTAGGTGATCTCGACCGAGCCACCACCTCCCGCGTCGTCACTCGAGCCGAGACTACCCGCGCTGCACGCGGTCAAGGCGAGCGAGCAGACCGCGAGCACGGCCACTCCTCTCGTACCTGGGCGGAACGTCATCATGACCTCCAAGGGTGTTACTTCAGGGCGTTGGCGTCGGGGCGGGGGTCGGTGTCGGGTGTGGTCAGTTGTTGTCGAGGACGGCGTCGAGCTTGGCCTGCAGGGCTTCGGCGCTAGGGGTGAAACCGCGCGGGCTGATCGCCTCGACCAGTTGGGTGGCCGGCTGGTCGAGGTACCGCTCCAGCCGGGCCGCGAGCTCGGCGTCGTCGGTGGCGACCTCGGTTTCCTTGGCTGCGGCAACGATCGTGGCCCAGCTGGGCTCGTGGTCCATCAGTTGCCGGATGCTCGGATCCGCGGGCAGCGCCGGCGTCTCGGCGGCCGGGTCGTCGCAGGTCCACTCGTGCGTGCCGTGACCGACCTCGACCGGTGCACCTTCACCCGGTACTTCGACCTGCGCCCGCGAACCGACCGGGACGGTCACGCTGAGCCGCACCTGGCCGTCGGACCGCGTCCACGACACCGCGGCCTCGCCGTACGGCGTGAGGTGCTTGGCCGATGCACTCGTGAGGTGCGCCGTGTAGAGCGGACGGACGACGATCGTGCGATAGCCGGGATCGCCCGCCGCCAGGCCGGCGACGCGGCGGTGCATCCAGTCCGCGACCGCACCGAGCGCGTAGTGGTTGAACGACGTCATCTGGCCGGGGTTGATGCTGCCGTCGGGCAGCATGCTGTCCCAGCGTTCCCAGACCGTCGTCGCGCCCATCGTCACTGCGTACAGCCACGAGGGGCAGCCTGTCTCTAGCAGGAGCCGGTACGCGAGGGCAGGATGTCCGGAATCGGCCAGCGCGTCGGCCATCAGCGGTGTCCCGACGAATCCGGTGCTGATCCGGAAGCCCGCCGTACGGACCAGGTCGGCGAGCCGCTCGGCGGCGCGCTTGCGCTGGTTCTCGGTCGGCAGCAGCGCCCACTGCAGGGCCAGCGCGTAGTTCGTTGCCGCATCACTCAGTACGCGGCCTCCCTCGGTCGTGTACTCGGCCGCGAACGCCTTGCGGACCCGGTCGGCCAGGTCGGCGTACTCGCGGGCGAGCTCGGCGTCGCCGACGACCTCGGCGGCCTGGGCGACCACCTCGGCCGACCGGGCCAGGTGTGCGGTCGCGAGCACGTCCGGGTCGGCCTTCGCGCGGAACGGGTTGTCCGGCGGCGCGGTCGGGTCGAGCCAGTCACCGAACTGGAACCCGCCGGACCACAACAGGTTCTCGCCGGCCAGCTCGGCCATCCGGTCCACCCAGGCACGCATGCTCGGCAGTTGCCGAGCGAGCAGCGCGGCGTCGCCGGTGCGCTCGTAGATCACCCACGGCACGATCGTTGCCGCGTCACCCCATGCGGCCGTGGCCGGACCGGTGTGCTTGAGGATATCCGGTACGACGAACGGCACCGAGCCGTCCTTCTGCTGCTCGGCCGCCAGGTCGGCCAACCAGTTGGTCAGGAACCCGGCGGTGTCGAACAGGAAGCTCGCGGTGGGGGAGAAGACCTGGATGTCCCCGGTCCAGCCGAGGCGCTCGTCGCGCTGCGGGCAGTCGGTCGGCACGTCGACGAAGTTGCCGCGCATACCCCACACGACGTTCTCGTGGAACCGGTTGAGCAACTCGTGCGACGACTCGAACCAGCCGGTCCGGCGCAGGTCGCTGCCGACCACGACGGCCTCGAGGTCCCCGACCTGCAGGTCGTCGACCCCGGTCACCTCGGCGTAGCGGAAGCCGTGGAAGGTCAGCTCCGAGTCGAGCGTGACCTCGTCCGCGCCGGCCAGCACGTAGGTGTCGGTCGCCTTCGCGGTCCGCAGCGGGCGGACCCCGAGCTCGCCGTTCTCCAGCACCTCGGCATGCCGTACGACGACCTCGTCGCCGTCGGCGCCGCCGCGGACCTTCAGCCGGACCCGGCCGACGACGTTCTGGCCGAAGTCGACCAGTGTCTTGCCGGACGGCGACGTGCTGATCTCGACCGCGGGCACAACCTCGGTGATGCGGACCGGCGGTCCGTCGGGTGCGACGAGCAGGCTGAGGTCGGCTTCGACGACCTCGACCGGCGTCGCCTCACCAGGGGTGCGCCGCAGGTCCGTGCTCTGGCCGTCGTAGATGTCGTCGGCGGTGATCGCGCTCTCGCGGGAGGTCCAGGTGTCGTCGCTGGCGAACGTGTGGACCTGGCCGTCGGCGGTGGTGACCTCGAGCTGGGCGAGGACTGCGACGTGGTCGCCGTACAGGGAGTTGCGGCCGTGGAAGCCGAGCCGGCCGCGGTACCAGCCGTTGCCGAGCAGGAACTCGAGCCGGTTCTCACCGGGCCGGACCAGGCCGGTCACGTCGTACGTCTGGTAGCGCAGCCGGGCCTGGTACGCCGTCCAGCCGGGCGCGAGCTCCTCGTCGCCGACGCGTTGGCCGTTGAGCTCGGGTACGTTGACGCCGTGCGCGGTGGAGTAGAGGCGGGCCTTCACGATGTCGGCGGGCAGCTCGGCCACGCCGGCCACCAGGGGAGCGGGGGAGCCGTAGCTGTGGCCGCGCGGGCCGACGAACTGGGCCGACCAGTCGGAGGCGCTGAGCAGACCCGCCTCGACGGTCGCGGGCTCGCTCCAGTCACTCCAGTCGTCGTTGCTGCGCACGCGGACCCGGACCTCGGCCGACTCGCGCGACTTCAGCGGGTCGCCCGGCCACGGGACGAGGATCTGATCGGGTGACTGCACGGTGAACACCTGACGAGCCGTCACGGGGCTGGATTCCTTCCCCGCCCCACCACCCAAGTGGCTGATCTCGACTTCGTACGCCGCCTGCGTGTACCCGGCGTCAGCGGTCGGGATCTGCCACGACAGCCGGGGCGTCGCGGTGCCGATGCCCAGCACGGGCCCGGCGTCGGTGCGATGTTCGAAGCGGAGAGCGGTGGGTGCGGCGAGGTTCGACATGTGACTCCAACCGACGAGGAACCGACGAGTGAAACGATTCAGTGACTGCTGTGGCAAACGGCCTCGGTCTGTTTCGGATGGATGGCGAGGACGTTTCGCCTGTCCCCCGATCCTGAAGGTGGTAATCGCCGGGGACTAGCCCGAAGTGCACTCGTGGTAGCACAAAACGCACCTCGGCCCCTATCGTGAGGCATGGCCGACGAGCCGGTGACACATTCCGGGACGCTGCTGCACTTCGTCGAGGGGACGGTGGTGCACGCGGGTCCACACCTGC
The DNA here is from genome assembly GCF_044458365.1 of Kribbella sp. NPDC050470. Taxonomy (NCBI): domain Bacteria; kingdom Bacillati; phylum Actinomycetota; class Actinomycetes; order Propionibacteriales; family Kribbellaceae; genus Kribbella; species Kribbella sp. NPDC050470. The sequence goes on from NZ_JBITHV010000027.1 coordinate 32,143, forward strand.
ACCAGAACGTTCATCCGCTGCACACGCACAGCTTCTTCGAGATCGCTCTGGTGACCGGCGGCCAGGGTGTCCACCACAGCCTGGCCGGCCGCCAGCAGCTCGAGGTCGGCGACGTGATCCTGCTCCGCCCGGGAGTCTGGCACCAGTACGACGAGTGCCGTGCACTGCAGGTCTACAACTGCTGCTTCTCGGCCGACCTGGTGCAACGCGAGCTGGCCTGGACCCGCGAGGACCCCTTGCTGGGATACCTGTTGTGGACTGGACCGTTCTCCGCCCAGCGCCGCGGCATGCTGACCACGCGCCTCGACCCGGCGGCCTTCAAGGAAGGCCTCGAGCATCTGGAAGAGCTGCGCAAACTCCGGAGGCTGTCACTCAGCCGGCATCGTGGCGACCTCGTCGGCTGGCTGTCGCTGTACCTGAGCTGCTTGGCGCGGACAGTCGCCCAGCACGACGACCGCGGTGAGCAGACGCATCCCGCCGTACTGGATGCGATGCGGATGATGGAGGCGGATCCGGCGCGGCAGTGGACGCTGACCGACCTGGCGCAGGCGTTGCACCTGGCGCCGGGATACCTGGTCCGGCTGTTCAAGTCGGCGACCGGGTTGCCGCCGATGGCGTACCTGTCGCGGCATCGGGTCGAGCTCGCGGCCGACCGGCTGCTGCACACCGACCTGCCGATCAGCCGGATCGGGGAGTCGGTCGGCTGGCCGGACCAGAACTACTTCGCCCGGCGGTTCAAGTCGCACTACGGGTTGAGCGCGTCCGCCTATCGGCAACGTTTCAACACCCGGCGGCTCAGCCCTTCCGTGCGCTGATCAGGACCTCGAGGCCGTCGAGGATGCGGTCGAGGCCGAACTCCAGGCCCTGGTTCTCGCCGCCTGCGGCGGTCTGCATCGCCGCGGCCAGGTGCGGGAACCGGGCGGCCTCGGTGCTCAGGATCCCGGCCAGTGCCTGGTTGATGTAGTCCTCGGTCAGACCCGTCGTGAGGGTCTGCTGGGCGAGGTTCCGGACGTGGCTGCTGAGGACCAGGATCGAGTCGAGCTGCTCGCCACCGTCGAGTCCGGAACCGGCCAGCTTCTCGACGCCGCGATCCATCCAGGCGAGCTCGTTCGGGCCGAGCAGGCGGCGTCCCACCGTGGACTGCAGCAGCCACGGGTGCTTGGCGAAGGCGGCGTACAGGTCGAGGGCCCAGGTCTTCAGTGCGTCCCGCCACGGCATCGCGTCGTGGTCCGGAGGCGGGCCGAAGGCGAGGTCGCTCATGACGGCGACCAGCTCGCTCTTGCCGGGGACGTGCCGGTAGAGCGCCATCTTCGTGACCGGCAGGTCGTCGGCCACGCGTTGCATGGAGACGGCGTCCAGGCCCTCGGTGTCGGCGATCCGGATCCCGGCCTCGGCGATGCCGGCCAGCGTGATCGCCGGCTTGGGGCCGCGGCTGCGCTGTGGCTGGCCGCCCCAGAGCAGTTCCGTCATCGCCGCCCCTCCCAATGATGACTGGCCTGATCGCTTGAACTGTGTCTATCATACACTTTATTGTGTCCGACGGACACAGTTACGATGACGGAGGAGATCGATGAAGATTCTGGTGTCGGGGGCGAGTGTGGCCGGTCCCTCGGTGGCGCACTGGCTCGGGCGGTACGGGTACGACGTGACCGTGGTCGAGATCGCGCCGGCGCTGCGCGAGGGCGGCTACGCGGTCGACTTCCGCGGGCCGGTGAACCGGGAGGTGCTGGCCCGGATGGGCGTGCTCGACGACCTGCGGGCGCGGCAGACCGGTGGCAGTCCGATGCGGTTCGTGGACGCGGCGGGCCGGCAGCTGATGCGGCTGCCTGGCGAGTTCGCCGGGGGAGAGCTTGAGGTGCTGCGGTCGGATTTGTCCCGGGTGTTGTACGAGCACTCCCGCGACAAGGCGACGTACCGGTTCGGGGACTCGATCGCGGAGCTGACCGAGCGGGTCGGCGGGGTCGACGTGGTGTTCGAGAGCGGGATCGAGGAGACGTACGACCTGGTGATCGGGGCGGACGGGCTGCACTCGGCCGTGCGGCGGCTGGCGTTCGGGCCGGAGCGGGACTACGTGCGCCACCTCGGGTACTACATCGCGTGCTGGGATCTACCGAACACGCTCGGAATCTCGGGGGATGCGTTGATGTACAACGTGCCGGGACGGATGGCGAGTGTCGCCGCGGACCGGCGCGATCCCACGATGGCCGGGGCGATGGTGCTGTTCAAGTCACCGGCGCTGCCCTACGACCGGCGGGACGAGGAGCAGCAGAAGGCGATTCTCGCCACCGCGTTCTCCGGCCTGGGCTGGCACGTCCCGGCGCTGCTCGAGGGGTTGCCCGCGGCAACGGACCTGTACTTCGACTCGATCAGCCGGGTTGACGTCGATCGATGGTCCAGTGGCCGGGTCGTGCTGCTCGGCGACGCCGGGTACGGCGCCACGGTCGGCGGCATGGGGACGAGTACGGCGGTGGTCGCGGCGTACGTCCTGGCGGGGGAGCTGGCGACGTCCGGCGGTGACTACCGGTCGGCGTTCGGGCGTTACGAGGCGCAGCTGCGCAAGCCCGTGTCGAAGACGCAGGGCGGCGGCAACCGGACCGGCAAGTTCCTTGCCCCAGGCACCCGGTTCGGCATCGCCGCCCGTAATCGGTTGCTCTCGCAACCATTCCTGCTGAACCGGATGCTCGAGCTGGGCGAGAAGGTCAGCAACCTGGTTGAGCTGCGCAACTATTCAGTTCAGCAGGGGGAGCTTGTGCAGGAATGACTCCCAGGAGTCGGGGAACCACCCAGGGACACCGAGCACGGCCAGGTAGAGCCAGACCACGACCAGCACGCAGAGGAACAGCGCGAGGGTGCCGAGCGCCTTCAGCCAGCCCGGCTGCTTGCCGGTCCAGGCGGTGAGGTCCTTGACCCAGTCCTTCACCCGGTAGAGCAGGCGTTGCGCCCACTCGAACTCGCTGGCCAGGATCGCCAGACCCGCGATGAACAACGGGATGCCGCCGGGCCCGGGCAGCCACCCGGTCAACGGCGCCGCAATGATCAGCACGCCGCCCACCACACCCACACCGATCCGGTAGATCAGGTGCTTCTTCGGATCCGCCCGTATCCGCCGCCGCCACTCCCACCGGTCGTCCTGAGCGTCCAGCGTGATGTTGTGATCAGTGCGGTCGGGACCCCTCTTCTCGGCCACGAGCCCAAGCGTACGTGAGGGGTCAGACAATCCCACGCCGGACGCGGTAACGAAACGACGGCAGACCCCCGTGCGGGATCTGCCGTCGGACGGTGCCGGTGGGTCAGAAGTTGATCATGTGCCCTTCGAGACCGTGGAAGGCCTCCTGCAGCGCCTCGCTCAGGGTCGGGTGGGCGTGCACGTTGCGGGCCAGCTCCTTGGTGGTCAGGTCCCACTTCTGGGCCAGGGTCAGCTCGGGCAGCAGCTCGGTGACCTCGGGACCGATCAGGTGCGCGCCGAGCAGCTCGCCGTACTTGGCGTCGCTGATCACCTTGACGAAGCCGGTCGGGTCGCCGAGGCCGTGCGCCTTGCCGTTCGCGGTGAACGGGAACTTGGCGACCTTGACGTCGTACCCCTTCTCCCGGGCCTGCTCCTCGGTGTAGCCGAAGCTGGCCACCTGCGGCTGGCAGAAGGTGGCGCGCGGGATCATCACGTGGTCGAGCTCCATCGTCTCGACGCCGGCGATGGTCTCGGCCGCGATCACGCCCTGGGCCTCGGCCGCGTGCGCGAGCATCAGCTTCGCGTTCACGTCGCCGATGGCGAAGATGTTCGGCACGTTGGTGCGCAGGAAGCCGTCGGCCTCGATCGCGCCGCGCTCGGTCAGCTTGACGCCGATCTTGTCCAGGCCGTAGCCGTCCACGCGCGGCTGGAAGCCGATCGCCTGCAGCACCTTGTCGGCCTCCAGCGTCTGCTGGCTGCCGTCCTTGCCGGTGACGGTGACCTTCACCGTGTCGCCGGAGTCGTCGATCGCGTCGACCCGGGTGGAGGTGAGCACGTCGACGCCGAGCTTCTTGTAGGCCCTGGCCAGCTCCTTGGACACCTCGGCGTCCTCGAGCGGCACCATCCGGTCCAGGAACTCGACGATGGTGACCTTCACGCCGTAGTTGGCCAGCACGTAGGCGAACTCGACGCCGATCGCGCCGGCGCCGGCGACGATGATCGAGCCCGGCAGCTCCTCGGTGAGGATCTGCTCCTCGTAGGTCACCACCCGCTCGCTCAGCTGGGTGCCGGGGAGAAGCTTGGTGGTGGCGCCGGTGGCGATGATGCAGTGGTCGAAGGTGACGGTCTCGGAGCTGCCGCCGTTCAGGCTGACGTCGAGGGTGTTCGCGTCGACGAAGCTGCCCCAGCCGTCGAACTCGGTGATGTTGTTCTTCTTCATCAGGAAGTGGACGCCCTTGACCCGGCCGTCGGCGACCTTGCGGCTGCGCTGGACCGCGGTCGGGAAGTCGAAGCTGACCTCGCCGCTGATGCCGAAGGTCTTGGCGTCCGCGCGGAAGATGTGCGCGAGCTCGGCGTTGCGCAGCAGCGCCTTGGACGGGATGCAGCCCACGTTCAGGCAGACACCGCCCCAGTACTTCTTCTCGATGATGGCGGTCTTGAGCCCGAGCTGGGCGGCGCGGATCGCCGCGACGTACCCACCCGGACCTGCGCCGAGGACAACAACGTCAAAGTGCGAGGCCATGAAGTGAACTTTAGTAGGTCGCGCCAGCCGTCCCGACCGGTGGATGGTCGTCACAGCCCGTGAGTGGACTTTCGCGTGGGCCGATCGCCGCCTAGGCTGGGTTGGCGCGGGGCCGCTACCCTCTGCGCGCGTGAGGCATACGAGGATGGGGGCCTGATGGTTGTGGGGAGCCGTCGGGGGCTGCGGTTCGCGGCGCTCGGCACACTGCTCGCGGTGTTCGCGGTGCCCGCGTACGCCGACAACACCCCCACGCCTCCGCCGCCGGCGTCGGTCACGGACGTGAACAAGTCGCTCGAGCAGCTCCAGGCCGAGGCGGCCGCCGTCCAGGCCGACTTCGCGAAGGCGACGATCGCCTACACGACCGCGCTGAAGGCCGCCCAGACCGCCGAGGCCGCGGCGAAGGCCGCGGAGACGTCGGCGACCGCGTCGAAGGGCAAGGCGGACGAGGAGCGCCGCCGGCTCGGGCTGCTGACCGCGCAGGCGTACCAGACCGGCATCCCGACCGTGCTCGGCGCGGAGTCGATGCTGTGGTCGCTCGCCCCGGTCGCGGAGAACCTGCAGGAGATCGCCGACCGGCAGACCGCGATCCAGCAGCTCGGCAGCACGCAGGTCACGCAGTACCAGACCGCGATGACGGCCGAGAACGAGGCAGGCAAGGCGAAGGCCGAGGCGACCAGCAAGCGTGCCGCCGCCAACGAGGCGGCCGCCAAGGCCAAGCAGCTCGCGCAGGAGGTGCAGCAGAAGGCGGCCGACTCCGCGCTGATGGCCGAGAGCCAGTACGCCGATCTGGACGGTGCGTCCGAGTTGTCGAAGCAGCTGCAGCTCGCCCGGAACCAGCAGGCGCTGGCGCGCTGGCAGGCGTACCTGACCGAGCTGGCGACGTCCAAGATCAAGCCGCCGGCTGCCGCCGTACTGAAGAACCCGGCCAAGCTGCCGGCCGGCCTGCAGCCGCTGACGGCCGCTGGTGCTCCGGTCGCCGGCGCGGCCGCTGTGGTCCAGGGCACACGGACGATCAAGGTGTTGTCGGCCGAGACGATCCGGGCGGTGAACCAGGCGTTCAGCCTGCTCGGGAAGCCGTACGGCGTCGCCGCGACCGGCCCGGACAAGTACGGCTGCCTCGGTGCCGCCCGGGTCGCGTGGCAGCCGTACACGACCCTGCCGAACCTGGTCGGCAAGGTCTACCCGAACTACCAGGCCGTCAAGGCGTCTCAGGTCCAGCCCGGCGATCTGCTCGTGATGGGCAGCAAGTCGCTCGGCCTGGTCCACATCGGGGTCGCCCTCGACAACGGCGAGATGATCGCCGCCGACGAGGCCAGGGGCTCGGTCGTCGTCACCCGGGTCCCGGACAACCTGTACGCCGCCCTGCGCCCGACCCTCGGCCCGCCGGCCAAGCCTCAGGTCGCCCCGGTCGCGACCTCCGAGGCCTACGCGTTCCGGTGCGGCAACACCGCGACGTCGTACAACGTCGGCTCCGGCGACTGGACGTGGCCGTTGGCCGATGGGACGTACGAGATCGGTACGTCGTTCGGCCAGGCCGGGGCACTGTGGACAACCGGCTACCACACCGGCCAGGACTTCCCGGCCGCTGTCGGGACGCCGGTGCGCGCGGTGACGTCCGGGACCGTCCGGGTCGAGCATCCGGCCTGGGCGGGCAACCTGGTGCGGATCGACCACGGCAACGGGCTGGAGACGCTGTACGCGCACCTGAGCTCGATCGATGTGGCCGACGGCGCGCAGGTCACCGCTGGGCAGCGGATCGGCGCTGTGGGCTCGGAGGGGAACTCGACCGGCCCGCACCTGCACTTCGAGGTCCGCCTCGGTGGCGACCCGGTGAACCCGATGCCGTTCCTCGCGACCGGTAGCGCCACGATCGGCTGGGGCGGCTACAGCAACGGCATGATCCCGGCGAGCAAGCTGTGTGGGCTGGGCTCCGGTCACATGCTGCGCTGCGACGCCGCAGCGGCGTACCTGCAGCTGGCTCGGGCCTACCGTGCCCAGTTCGGCAAGACGCTGTGCATCACGGACTCCTACCGCTCGTACTCCTCCCAGGTCAGCCTCTACGCCCGCAAGCCGTCGCTGGCTGCCCTGCCTGGCACGTCCAACCACGGGTGGGGTGTCGCAGTCGACCTCTGTGGCGGCGTGGATCGCTTTGGCACCGCGCAGTACCAGTGGATGAAGCGGCACGCCTCGCAGTACGGCTGGGTGCACCCGTCGTGGGCCGACCAGGGCGGCTCGCGGGAGGAGCCGTGGCACTGGGAGTTCGGGAAGCCGGCCGTCTCCTAGTTTCGCGTAAACGATGTTCTTTGACCGGGTTTGCAGTGGTCGAGTAGGTCGTCGGCGGTTTTGGTCCAGATGAAGGGTTGGCAGCGGTCG
>NZ_JBITHV010000028.1:0-1576 GCF_044458365.1 Kribbella sp. NPDC050470
GTGACAAGCCCTCGGCCTATTAGTACCAGTCAGCTCCACACGTTGCCGTGCTTCCACTTCTGGCCTATCAACCCAGTGGTCTACTGGGGGCCTTACCCGGTTAACCCGGTGGGAGACCTCATCTTGAAGCGTGCTTCCCGCTTAGATGCTTTCAGCGGTTATCACTCCCGAACGTAGCCAACCAGCCGTGCTCCTGGCGGAACAACTGGCACACCAGAGGTTCGTCCACCCCGGTCCTCTCGTACTAGGGGCAGCCCTTCTCAAGTCTCCTGCGCGCGCAGCGGATAGGGACCGAACTGTCTCACGACGTTCTAAACCCAGCTCGCGTGCCGCTTTAATGGGCGAACAGCCCAACCCTTGGGACCTACTCCAGCCCCAGGATGCGACGAGCCGACATCGAGGTGCCAAACCATCCCGTCGATATGGACTCTTGGGGAAGATCAGCCTGTTATCCCCGGGGTACCTTTTATCCGTTGAGCGACGGTGCTCCCACATGCCACCGCCGGATCACTAGTTCCGACTTTCGTCCCTGCTCGACATGTCTGTCTCACAGTCAAGCTCCCTTGTGCACTTACACTCGACACCTGATTGCCAACCAGGCTGAGGGAACCTTTGAGCGCCTCCGTTACCTTTTAGGAGGCGACCGCCCCAGTCAAACTACCCACCAGGCACTGTCCCTGATCCGGATAACGGACCAAAGTTAGACAGCCAGAACAACCAGAGTGGTATTTCAACGATGACTCCACCCGAACTGGCGTCCGAGCTTCACAGTCTCCCACCTATCCTACACAAGTTGTACCGACCACCAATACCAAGTTGTAGTAAAGGTCCCGGGGTCTTTCCGTCCTGCTGCGCGTAACGAGCATCTTTACTCGTAATGCAATTTCGCCGAGTCCATGGTTGAGACAGCGCCCAAGTCGTTACGCCATTCGTGCAGGTCGGAACTTACCCGACAAGGAATTTCGCTACCTTAGGATGGTTATAGTTACCACCGCCGTTTACTGGCGCTTAAGTTCAAAGCTTCGCCGGCCGAAACCAGCTAACCTGTCCCCTTAACGTTCCAGCACCGGGCAGGCGTCAGTCCGTATACATCGAATTACTTCTTCGCACGGACCTGTGTTTTTAGTAAACAGTCGCTTGGGCCTGGTCTCTGCGACCATCACCGCTTCCACCCGAGAAGGATGTAACGGATCCGGTCCCCCTTCTCCCGAAGTTACGGGGGCATTTTGCCGAGTTCCTTAACCATGGTTCACTCGATCGCCTTGGTATTCTCTACCTGATCACCTGTGTCGGTTTGGGGTACGGGCGGCTCTAACACTCACTGCGAAGTTTTTCTCGGCAGCATGGGATCATCCACTTCCCCTGAACGGGTCCGCCTCGGCTCTCAGGCACAATGAGACACGGATTTGCCTATGCCTCGCCCTACCACCTTGCCCGCGGATCAGCTTACGCCTACCATCGCCGCGGTTGGACTACCCTCCTGCGTCACTCCTCAATGCACCTACTACCACCTCGGGTCAAACCATCCACCACGCAGCCCGAAGGCCTTGTGGATTCTGGTTCTTAGCATCAGCGA
>NZ_JBITHV010000028.1:1673-3290 GCF_044458365.1 Kribbella sp. NPDC050470
GGCGTGTTAATGCCGGTACGGGAATATCAACCCGTTGTCCATCGACTACGCCTGTCGGCCTCGCCTTAGGTCCCGACTTACCCAGGGCAGATTAGCTTGACCCTGGAACCCTTGATCATCCGGCGGACGGGTTTCTCACCCGTCATTCGCTACTCATGCCTGCATTCTCACTCGTGCAGCATCCACAACTCCATCACTAGGCTGCTTCACACGCTGCACGACGCTCCCCTACCCATCCACACACCTGGACCACACCCAAAGGTGCAGCCGGGTACGAGTGTGAATGCCACAGCTTCGGCGGATTGCTTGAGCCCCGCTACATTGTCGGCGCGGAATCACTTGACCAGTGAGCTATTACGCACTCTTTCAAGGGTGGCTGCTTCTAAGCCAACCTCCTGGTTGTCTGGGCAACTCCACATCCTTTTCCACTTAGCAATCGCTTAGGGGCCTTAGCTGGTGATCTGGGCTGTTTCCCTCTCGACTACGGAGCTTATCCCCCGCAGTCTCACTGCCGCGCTCTCACTTACCGGCATTCGGAGTTTGGCTGATTTCGGTAAGCCGGTAAGCCCCCTAGACCATCCAGTGCTCTACCTCCGGTAAGAAACACACGACGCTGCACCTATATGCATTTCGGGGAGAACCAGCTATCACGGAGTTTGATTGGCCTTTCACCCCTATCCACAGGTCATCCCCCAGGTTTTCAACCCTGGTGGGTTCGGTCCTCCACGCGGTCTTACCCACGCTTCAACCTGCCCATGGATAGATCACTCCGCTTCGGGTCTAGAGCATGCGACTCAAACGCCCTATTCAGACTCGCTTTCGCTACGGCTACCCCACACGGGTTAACCTCGCCACACACCACTAACTCGCAGGCTCATTCTTCAAAAGGCACGCCGTCACACCCCGAAGGATGCTCCGACGGATTGTAGGCAATCGGTTTCAGGTACTATTTCACTCCCCTCCCGGGGTACTTTTCATCTTTCCCTCACGGTACTAGTCCGCTATCGGTCACCAAGAAGTATTTAGGCTTAGCGGGTGGTCCCGCCAGATTCACACGGGATTTCAAGAGTCCCGTGCTACTTGGGAAAACACTCGGAAGTCACTGTCTTACGCCTACGGGGCCATAACCCACTACGGCTCAACATTCCAGAAGATTCGACTTCAACAGTGATTTATAACTCCCCGACCCCACGGCATTGAGGTCTGAATGCTCCCACAACCCCATGTACGCAACACACGCCGGCTATCACACGCACATGGTTTAGCCTCATCCGCTTTCGCTCGCCACTACTCACGGAATCACAATTGTTTTCTCTTCCTGCGGGTACTGAGATGTTTCACTTCCCCGCGTTCCCTCCAGAACCCTATGTGTTCAGGCACTGGTAACTGGCTTTAGAATGCCAGCTGGGTTTCCCCATTCGGACACCCCCGGATCACAGCTCGGTTGCCAACTCCCCGGGGCTTATCGCAGGCTCCAACGTCCTTCATCGGCTCTTGGTACCAAGACATCCACCGATTGCCCTTAGTAGCTTGTCACAACAACAAAACAAACAAAATCGCTACAAAGAGATGCTCGCGTCCACTATACAGTTCTCAAAATACGGGCAGGAACACCAG
>NZ_JBITHV010000028.1:3386-5177 GCF_044458365.1 Kribbella sp. NPDC050470
CTAAGCGGGTTGCCAAGTGCTCCTTAGAAAGGAGGTGATCCAGCCGCACCTTCCGGTACGGCTACCTTGTTACGACTTCGTCCTAATCGCCAGCCCCACCTTCGACGGCTCCCTCCACAAGGGTTAGGCCACCGGCTTCGGGTGTTGCCGACTTTCATGACGTGACGGGCGGTGTGTACAAGGCCCGGGAACGTATTCACCGCAGCGTTGCTGATCTGCGATTACTAGCGACTCCGACTTCATGGGGTCGAGTTGCAGACCCCAATCCGAACTGAGACCGGCTTTTTGGGATTCGCTCCACCTTACAGTTTCGCAGCCCTTTGTACCGGCCATTGTAGCATGCGTGAAGCCCTGGACATAAGGGGCATGATGACTTGACGTCATCCCCACCTTCCTCCGAGTTGACCCCGGCAGTCTCCTATGAGTCCCCACCATAACGTGCTGGCAACATAGGACGAGGGTTGCGCTCGTTGCGGGACTTAACCCAACATCTCACGACACGAGCTGACGACAGCCATGCACCACCTGTATAGGACCCTTACGGACCCCCCATCTCTGGAGGATTTCCCTATATGTCAAACCCAGGTAAGGTTCTTCGCGTTGCATCGAATTAATCCGCATGCTCCGCCGCTTGTGCGGGCCCCCGTCAATTCCTTTGAGTTTTAGCCTTGCGGCCGTACTCCCCAGGCGGGGCGCTTAATGCGTTAGCTGCGGCACGGAGGACGTGGAATGTCCCCCACACCTAGCGCCCAACGTTTACGGCGTGGACTACCAGGGTATCTAATCCTGTTCGCTACCCACGCTTTCGCTCCTCAGCGTCAGGTAAGGCCCAGAGAGCCGCCTTCGCCACCGGTGTTCTTCCTGATATCTGCGCATTCCACCGCTACACCAGGAGTTCCGCTCTCCCCTGCCTACCTCTAGTCTGCCCGTATCGGAAGCAGGCTCGGAGTTAAGCTCCGAGTTTTCACTCCCGACGTGACGAACCGCCTACGAGCCCTTTACGCCCAATAATTCCGGACAACGCTCGGACCCTACGTATTACCGCGGCTGCTGGCACGTAGTTGGCCGGTCCTTCTTCTGCAGGTACCGTCACTCTCGCTTCGTCCCTGCTGAAAGAGGTTTACAACCCGAAGGCCGTCATCCCTCACGCGGCGTTGCTGCGTCAGACTTTCGTCCATTGCGCAATATTCCCCACTGCTGCCTCCCGTAGGAGTCTGGGCCGTGTCTCAGTCCCAGTGTGGCCGGTCGCCCTCTCAGGCCGGCTACCCGTCGACGCCTTGGTAGGCCATTACCCCACCAACAAGCTGATAGGCCGCGAGCCCATCCCCAACCGCCAGAACTTTCAACCACAAACCATGAGGAAAGTGGTGATATCCGGTATTAGACCCCGTTTCCGAGGCTTATCCCGAAGTTGAGGGTAGGTTGCTCACGTGTTACTCACCCGTTCGCCGCTCGTGTACCCCCGAAGGGGCCTTACCGCTCGACTTGCATGTGTTAAGCACGCCGCCAGCGTTCGTCCTGAGCCAGGATCAAACTCTCCGTTGAAAAATATGACAACCAGTAAACTGGGAGTCGACAACCAAAGTTGATCCTCTGAATCAGAAACAATCAAACTGACTTGAATCAAAATGTTTCAAAGGAATCCGCCACAGAACAACAGACAACCCAAACCCACAGTCGAAACGACCAGGGGCAGGAAAATCGCCCAATGCCTGTGAACGGGGTTAATGCATCTTTCGGCATTGACTTTCGGCACGCTGTTGAGTTCTCAAGAATCGGACGCACACCGCG
>NZ_JBITHV010000029.1:0-2202 GCF_044458365.1 Kribbella sp. NPDC050470
TGTCAACGGCAGCCGAAAACTGACCAGCTTGCGGCAACTGAATGTTGACCATCTTCTGGTTCATGGTTCGTCGGTCGGGGCGGTGGGGACGCGGCCGAGGTTTCGGTCTTTGAGGCGGTAGCTGTCGCCTTTGAGGGCGATGACTTCGGCGTGGTGGACGAGGCGGTCGATCATCGCGGCGGCGACGACGTCGTCGCCGAACACTTCGCCCCAGCGGCCGAAGGGTTTGTTGCTGGTGACGATCAGGCTGGCGCGTTCGTAGCGGGACGAGACGAGTTGGAAGAACAGGTTCGCGGCTTCGGGTTCGAACGGGATGTAGCCGACCTCGTCGACGACGAGCAGTGGGTAGCGGCCGAGCCGGACGAGTTCGGTTTGGAGGGTGCCGGTGGTGTGTGCGTCGGCGAGCCGGGCGACCCATTGCGAGGCGGTGGCGAACTGGACGCGGTGGCCGGCTTGGCAGGCGCGGATCGCGAGCCCGGTGGCCAGGTGGGTCTTGCCGGTGCCGGGTGGGCCGAGGAACACGACGTTGTCCTTGGCGGTGATGAAGTCCAGCGTGGCGAGGTGGGCGATGGTGTCGCGTTTCAGTCCGCGGGCGTGGTCGAAGTCGAACTCCTCGATGCTCTTGCGGGCCGGGAACCTGGCGGCGCGGATCCGGCCCTCGCCGCCGTGAGACTCCCGGGCGGCGACCTCGCGTTGCAGGCAGGCGACCAGGAACTCCTCGTGCGACCACGACTCGGCCCGGGCCCGGTCGGCCAGCCGGGGCACGGATTCGCGCAGGGTGGGTGCCTTCAACGCGCGGGTCAGGAACGCGACCTCGGCGGTCAGATCACGGTTGCCTGGGCTGGTCGCTGAGCGGGCGGTGGCCATCACGCCACTCCACCATCGGTCAGACCGAGTGCGGTGTCGTAGTCGGTCAGCTGCCGCTGCTCGACTACTGGCTCGCGGGTGGGCCGCAGGATCTCCAGGCGGTCGCGGCGCAACGCCCGGGCCGCGGCGAGATGGTCGGGAGCCGAGATGGTTTGGTGTTTGGCCCAGACCCGTTCATGGTCGGCGACCTGGCGCCCGTCGCAGAACACCTGCACCTTGGCGAGGTCGGCGTAGATGTCGATGCGGCGGCCGATCACGCCGGGGTGGACGGAGTAGTCGTTGCCGTCGAGGCGGATGTAGTGATCCCGGGCCAGCCGGGTCGACGACCGCCACCCCACTGTGGGCGGGACCGGCGGCAGGGTGAGCATCGCGGCCCGGTCGGCCTCGATCCGGTCCGCCGGCCGGCAGCCCAGTGCGCGGTGCTGGCGGGTGTTCGCCCGGACCAGGAACCCTTGGAGTTGGTTGTTGAAGTCGCCGGGACCGGTGAAGGTTCGGCCGGGCAGGAAGGAGCGTTCCAGGTAGTCGTGCAGTCGTTCGACCAGCCCCTTGGCCTCGGGGTCGGCGGGCCGGCAGATCACCACCTTGGCCGCCAGGGTGCCGCGGAACCCCTGACACTCGACGGTGAGTTCGCTGCGGCGGCCGCGCCACCTGCCGATCGCGCCCTCGCCGTCCCAGACCAGCACCCGCGGGACCGCGCCCAACGCGGCGATCAGCTGCCACCAGCCGGCGAACAAGTCCTCGGCGTAACGGGACGGGATCAGCACCGCCGAGTCCCACCGGGCATAGCCAGTCACCATCGTCAGCACCGGCAACTGCTTCGCCGTCCGGGTCTGGCCGAATCCCACCGGCAGCTCGATGTCGGGAAACCAGAAGTCGCACTGCGCGATCTCACCGGCGGCATAGCTGGTCCGGCTGGCCGGGTCCGGCGGCAGATACACCGGCCGCAACTCCGCCACCCGCCCACTCAACGTGCGGATCGAGTACGGCCACCCGATCCGCTCGCCGATCACCGTCGCCGGCATCGTGGGAAACGCCTGCAACAACTCCCGGATCCGTGGCTCGAACCCATCCACCACCGAACCCGCCGCCCTGCGGCGATACCGCGGCGGCCCGTCGCTGGCCAACGCCGCCTTCACCGTGTTCCTCGAGACCGCCAACACCCGCGCGATCTCCGAGATCGATACCCCCTCCGACACCCGCAACCGCCGGATCTCCGCCCAGTCCTCCACGCTCAACACCTGCTCCCTCCCCGGCTCGGTTCAAGCCAGGATCTCTCCGGGAAGCTGGTCAATTTTCAGTTGCCGCCCACTGGTCAGTTTTCAGCTGCCGTCGACA
>NZ_JBITHV010000030.1:0-1705 GCF_044458365.1 Kribbella sp. NPDC050470
AGCCTGGATCCACCGATGGTTTGAGGTGAGTTGGGTGGGGTGTGCGTGCCGTAACGCGAGGATGCCCTTGCGGGCTGGGAGATTGGGACTTGTCTAGGGTTCCAGATCGCCGAGCACGAAGGGCATCCGTCGAGTGCAACTGTCTCACAGGCCGCGGGCCGTTCGCGCGACGTTCGATGATCCGAATCTGGTGTCGTCGGCTGGTCTGGTTCCGGGGATGGCGTTGGCGGAGTCGGCAAGGCTGCGGGAGCTTGCCGATGAGTGGTTAAGTGTGCCGACGGACAAGGGCGCGAATGCGGGACTGAAGGTCGCCTCGCTGGTCGCGGGGATGGTGGCCGGCGCGGACTCCATCGACGATATGGCGCAGCTTCGGCACGGCGGAATGGGCCGGGTGTTCGGCCGCGCCTACGCGCCGTCGACGCTGGGATCGTTCCTGCGCAGTTTCACCTTCGGCCACGTCCGCCAGCTCGACGCGGTCGCGTCGCGGTTCCTGACCGGGCTGGCCGACCGGACACCGCTGGTCGGCCAGGCCGGCGCGGCCGGTGATGGTGAGTTCGTGCTGGTCGATGTCGATGACACGATCGTCGAGGTGCACGGCTATGCCAAGCAGGGCGCGGGGTTCGGGTACTCCGGGGTGCGTGGCCTGAACGCGCTGCTGGCCACGGTCACCACTGCCGGCACCGCGCCGGTGATCGTGGCGCAGCGGCTGCGGAAGGGATCGTGCGGCTCGCCGCGCGGCGCCAAACGCCTGGTCACCGACGCGTTGAAGACCGCGCGCGGGCTGCGTGGAGTATCACCCGGCGGGCTGCTGGTGCGGGCCGACTCGGCGTTCTACGGACGCGGCCTGGTGCTGGCCGCGGTCCGCGCCGGCGCCGAGGTCTCGGTCACCGTCCGCCTCGACAAGCGGATCAAGGCCACGATCGCCACCATCGCAGACGACGCCTGGACGCCGATCGAGTACACCGACGCGATCTACGACGAACCCACCGGCCAATGGGTCTCCCGCGCCGAGGTCGCCGAGATCCCGTTCACCGCGTTCGCCTCCCGGGCCAAGAAAGAGCGGGTGCCGGGCCGGCTTGTGGTCCGCCGGATCCCGGACCTCAACACCGGCAAGAACAAGACGGCCGGGCAGCAGGACGCGCTGTTCGACGTGTGGCGGTTCCACGCCTTCTTCACCACCGTCGGCACCGAGGCGATGGACACCATCACCGTCGACAAGATTCACCGCGGGCACGCGATCATCGAACAAGTCAACGCCGACCTGAAGGACTCAGCGCTGGCGCACCTGCCGTCCGGGGTGTTCGCCGCGAACGCCGCCTGGCTGGTGCTCGCGGTGATGGCGTTCAATCTCACCCGCGCCGCCGCCACACTCACCGGCACCGAACTCGCCAAGTCCACCACCGGCACCATCCGCCGCAAACTCATCAACATCGCTGCCCGGATCGCATCGTCGGCCCGCCGCATCACCCTCCACCTACCGCTCGGCTGGCCCTGGCAACACCACTGGACCGCGCTGTTCAGCCAAGTCTGCGGACCACCCACCACCGCCACGCCCTGACCACCACGCCGAACCACGGCCCGCCCAGACAAACCCCAGTGGAACACCCCCGCAGCGAGGCGGGACACCCCACCACGCCCACATAGCCCAGCACCAAGCCAATCCGGAATCACCGCCTCACGCCAAGCCGATCGGTGGATCGAGGCT
>NZ_JBITHV010000031.1:0-1407 GCF_044458365.1 Kribbella sp. NPDC050470
GGTCAAGCCCCTGGAAGTGGTGTAGTGCTGCGTGATCCTGGGGTGAGGTTAGGCGGTGAGTGCGGGTAGGTCGTCGGTTTCGATCTCGGTTTGGGTGTTGGTGTGGGTGGTTAGGCGTGAGCGGGCGAGGACGTCGAGTCCGAGGTAGCGGCGTCCTTCGGCCCATTCGTCGGTTTGTTCGGCCAGGACTGCGCCGACGAGGCGGACGATGGCGTCGCGGTTGGGGAAGATCCCGACCGCGTCGGTGCGGCGCCGGATCTCCTTGTTGAGCCGTTCGGCGGGGTTATTCGACCAGATCTGCGTCCAGATGTCCTTGGGGAACGTCGTGAACGCCAGGACGTCTTCACGGGCCGCGGCGAGGTGGTCGGCGACGGCCGGGAGTTTCTCGCCGACGTAGTCGAGCAGCCGGTCGAACTGCGCTGCCACGGCGTCGGCGTCGGGTTGGTCGTAGACCGAGTGCAGCATCGCCTTCACCGCCGGCCACATGCTCTTGGGGCAGATCGACATCAGGTTCGCGGCGTAGTGGGTGCGGCAGCGCTGCCATCCGGCTCCGGGCAGGTTGGCGGCGATCGCTTCGCGTAGGCCGGCGTGCGCGTCGGAGGTGACCAGGCGCACTCCGGCGAGGCCGCGAGCGACCAGGTCGGCGAAGAACTCGTTCCAGGCCGCCCCGGTTTCGCTGGTGGCCACGCGCAGGCCGAGGACCTCGCGGTGGCCGTCACCGTTCACGCCGGTCGCGAGCAGCACGACGGCGTTGACCACGCGGCCGCCTTCGCGGACCTTCATCGTCAACGCGTCGGCGGCCACGAACGTGAACGGGCCAGCGGCGTCCAGAGGCCGATGCCGGAAGTCCTCCACGGTCGCATCGAGGTCGGCGGCCATCCTGCTCACCTGGGACTTCGACAGCGAGTCGATGCCAAGAGTCTTCACCAGCTTGTCCATCCGCCGGGTGGAGACTCCGGCGAGGTAGCAGTCCGCCACAACGGTGATCAGGGCCGACTCGGCGCGCTTGCGGCGCTCCAGCAGCCACTCGGGGAAGTAGGTGCCCTTCCTGAGCTTGGGGATCGCGACGTCGACGGTCCCGACCCGGGTGTCGAGATCGCGGTGACGGTAGCCGTTGCGCTGCGTCGTACGGCCCGGGGAAGGTCGTCCCCACTCCGCACCGACCACAGCATCGGCATCGGCGGACAGCAGGGCGTTGATGATCGACTGCAGCAGCGAACGCATCAGATCAGGGCTCGCCTCGGCGAGCGCTTCGCCAAGCAGGCTGGCAGGGTCGACAATGTGTGGTGCGGTCATCGTGATGGTCCTCGAGGATTCTGTGGAAGGTTGACTCGAAGGATCACGCGGTGACCGCTTCCTCGTCGACGAGCTCGGCGACCGCGCTACACCACTATCGGGGACTCAACT
>NZ_JBITHV010000032.1:0-1292 GCF_044458365.1 Kribbella sp. NPDC050470
CTAGCTTTCGCGCTGGGAGTCAAGGGTGAGTGTGGGCAGGCGTGAGTGCCGTCCGGCGTCTTGGCGGTTCGGACGGGGTCTGGTGCGTGATGAAGAGGCGGTGTGTAGGGGTTTGGCCGCAGTGGGGCCGCCGTTGGCCGGCAGGCTGATCAGTCGCGGTCGTGCCGCAGGCTTTCGTGTGCGCCGTGCGTAGGCGGCCCAGCGCGGGCGGGCGGCAAGCTAGCTTGCGCCGTCACGTTCTGAGGCGTGCGGCATAGCCGACACGGCCGTCACCGTCCGCGGCTGAGCCTTCCTCGACAATACGCCTGTTCATCGAAAGGTTGTTGGGTCTTGAGCATCCGGTAGGTGAGCCGGCAGGCGTGCCGGGCCAGCGCGACCCGGGCCTGGATGGGTCGCATGCCGCGGGCACGGTACTCGCGGTCGCGTTGCGCGAACGACGGCGAGAACACCGACAGTCCCCAGGCGATCCCCATCAGCGCGTCGCGGTGCTCGGCCAGGCCCTGGCGAGAGATCCGGCCACGGCGGTGCAGAGTCGCAGACTGGTAGAGCGCGGGTGCCAGACCGGTCGCGGAGTACAAATGCTCGGCATCGGGAAACCGCTCGATCGGCAGGCTGTGCGCCGCGAACGCGGCCGCACGCACAACCGCGACCCCGGGCAAGCTCGTCAGGATCTGCCCGTCGGTGCCGGCCAGCAGCTGGGCGATCTCGCCGTCCAGCGCGGCGATGTCCGCGCACAGCATCCGGAAGCGGGCAAGGTCTTTGGCCAGCCGCTGGGCCCGGTGCTCGGCATCGGCTGGTGGCGCCAGGCATCCTCGCCACCGCTGCACCCAGTACTGCGCGTCTGCCTTGGTGAGACGTCCGGGTGAGCGCGCGAGCAGCGACCGCACCGACGGCGCTCGGCCGGCAAACGCCGCAGCACAGGCCAGCACCGCCTGCCCCGAGGGGCGTTCAACCGCCAGGCTCCGGCCGTGCCCGGCCGGCGCGGACAACCCCGGAACCAGGTTGTTCAGTTGATCGTGCAGACGCTGCTGAGCCACCTTGCGATCCGCGACCAACCCGCGCCGGTGCCGCACCACCGCCCGTAACGCCTCCACCTCCACTTCATCCACCAGCACCCGGCCCGCGCCCTGGCGGGCCAGATACGTCAACGCCGCACAATCTCGGTCGTCGGTCTTGAACCGGCCCGATCCCAACTGCACCCGCGCAGCCTTGGTCTCCGACGGCGCGAACAACCGCACCGCCCCCGGATAGCGACGCTCCAACTCCAACGCCCAGGCACGGTGCAGACTCCC
>NZ_JBITHV010000033.1:0-1122 GCF_044458365.1 Kribbella sp. NPDC050470
CCTAGTTTCGCGTAAACGATGTTCTTTGACCGGGTTTGCAGTGGTCGAGTAGGTCGTCGGCGGTTTTGGTCCAGATGAAGGGTTGGCAGCGGTCGTTCCAGCCGTCGATGAAGGCTCGGATGGCGTCGGTCAGGTCGCGGACCGAGGTGAAGGTGCCGCGCCGGATGGCTTGGCGGGTGATGATGCCGAAGAAGATCTCGACCATGTTGAGCCACGAGCCGCTGGTCGGGGTGAAGTGCAGCTGGATCCGCGGATTCTTCGCCAGCCAGGCCTGGACCTTGGGGTGCTTGTGGCTGCCGTAGTTGTCGACCACGATGTGCAGCTTCTTGCGTGGGTAGGCCTTCGCAACCTGCTTGAGGAACCGCAGGAACTCTTGGTGGCGGTGCCTGGGCATGCACGCGTCGACGACTCTGCCGGTGGCGATCTCGAGCGCGGCGAACAGTGTGGTGGTGCCGTTGCGACGGTAGTCGTGGCTGCGCTTCTCTGGCAGCCCGGGACGCAACGGCAGGATGGGCGCGGTCCGGTCCAACGCCTGGATCTGGGATTTCTCGTCGATCGACAACACGATCGCGTTATCGGGCGGGTTCAGGTACAGGCCGACAACATCGCGGACCTTGGCCTCCAGTTCGGGGTCGGTGGAGAACTTGAACGTCTCGACCCGCCACGGCTGCAGGCCCCACCTCTTCCAGATCTTGCCGACCCACACATGCGAGATCCCGCCCAGGTGGTCGGCCAGCAGCCGCGACGACCAGTGCGTCACGCCGAGGCGTTCCGGCGGCGGCTCCAACGTCGCCAACACCACCGCGACCTCATCGACCATGGCCGGCCGGCCCGGCTTCGGCCGGTCGTCCAGCCCACCCAGGCCCTCGGCCGCGTAACGCTTCTTCCACCCGATCACCGTCGGCTTGGACACCCCGACCCGCGCCACGATGTCCTTCACCGACACCCCATCGGCCGCCAGCAGCACGATCCGCGCCCGCTGCGCCAGACCCGCCCGCATCGACGGCGAACGCGTCCACGACTCCAACACCCTGCGATCCTCGGCCGGAACATCCACGGGCACAGTCAACGCCATAACCCATGATCCCACGAGGTAAAGCTATTTCGTTACCGCGACACTAG